>CAVRIM010000012.1:0-119221 GCA_963721255.1 uncultured Actinomycetes bacterium | reverse complement strand
GCGTCGCGGGCGAGCGGTTCAGCGTGATAGAAGTGGATGCCGGGCGCGCCGCCGGCGAGCAGCTCGGCGCACTGGAGCGTCGCGTAGGCGACGCCGAAGCTCGCGACCGCCTCGGCGTCGCCGTCGGCGCGCCTCGAGCTCGCGCGCAGCGCCTCCGGGACGATCGGCGCCGCACAGCGCGGTCATCCGCTCGATCTCGTCGACGCTGCGTGATCGGCATGATGCCGGGGATGATCGGGACGTCGATGCCGATCGCGCGCGCCGCGCTCGACGAAGTCGAAGTAGGCGGCGTTGTCGAAGAACAGCTGGGTGATCGAGGAAGTCGACGCCGGCGTCGACCTTGGCCTTGAGGTGGCGCAGGTCGTCCTCGGCGCAGGTCGCGTGGATGTGCGTCTCGGGGAAGCCGCGGCGCCGATCGCGAACTCGTAGTCGCTCGCGGATGAGCTCGACGAGCTCGTGCGAGTACTCGAGGCCGCCCTCGGTCTTCGTCCAGCGCGTCCTGCCCGGCGGGCGGGTCGCCGCGCAGCGCGAGCACGTTGTCGATGCCGGCGTCGCGCATCTGGTCGAGCGTCGCGCGCAGCTCGTCGACCGTGGCGCCGACGCAGGTCAGGTGCGCCATCGCCTCGAGGCCGAGTCTCGCCCTGATCCGCGAGACGATGTCGATCGTCTTGTCGCGGGTCGAGCCGCCGGCGCCGTAGGTGACCGAGACGTAGGCGGGGTCGAGCGGGCCGAGCGCGCGCGAGCGCCTCGCTCGAGGTTCGCCTCGCCGGCGGGCGTCTTGGGCGGGAAGAACTCGAACGAGAAGACCGGCTCCTCGCTGCCCCGCAGGATCTCGTCGATGCGCACGAGCGGAAGCTTAGGACGCGAGGCGGCCAGCGCTCGGGCTCGCCCTCGAGCTCGGCCTCCGCGCGCTGCGCGCGGCCGGTGACCTCGAGGTGCGTCAGGTAGCAGAGCGTCTCGCTGAGCCACCAGTTCGCGTTGGCCGCCGTGATCGCCTCGCCGTAGACCAGCGGCACGGCCTCGAACGCGGTGATCGGGCCGTTCTCGCCGCAGCACGCGCAGGCACGCCTCCAGCCGCTCGGCGACGATCACCCGGTTGGCGGTGATGTGCGCCTGCACGTCCGTGAACGGGCGCGCGTGACCGGCCAGGCAGAGCCGCATGTCGAGGTCCTCGACGCGGCTCAGCGACTCGAGGAACTCGCCGGCGGGATCGGGCGACCAGCCGTAGTCGTAGTAGATCGACACGCGCCCGAGCAGGTGGTCGCCGGAGATCAGGATCCGTCGCTCCTCCTGGTAGAGGCAGACGTGCGACGGGGCGTGGCCGGGCGTCTCGATCACCTGGAACGTCCCGAGGTCGGTGTCGATCTCCACGCCGGGGAGCAGGTCGCGGTCGGGCTCGACGATGCCCGCGATGCCGAACCCCTGGCCCTTGCGGGCCTCCTGGTAGGCGCGCAGCGGCGCGTCGGGCACGCCGCTCTGGCGCGCGATCTCGATCCGGCGCTCGAGCGCCGCGTCGGGATCCTGCGCCGCCGCGGTCATGTGCTCGTGGTTGGGGTGCATCCACAGCTCGCAGCCCGTGCGCTCGATGATCGTCGCGGCCTGCCCGTAGTGGTCGGAGTGCGCGTGCGTGCAGACGAGCAGCTTCACGTTCTCCACCCGCAGGTTGACCTGCGCGAGCGCGCGCTCGAGGTGCGCGAACGACCCCGGCTCGTGCATCCCGGTGTCGAACAGGACGATCCCGTCGCCGGCCGCGACGGCCCACGCGTTGCAGTGCGGCACCCCGGGCCACGGCAGCGGCAGGCGCAGGCGCCAGACCCCCGGCAGCACGCGCTCACCGCGGCCGAGCTCGCGCTTGCGTGTGGGCTCCGGCACGCGCTGCAACCTAGCGGTAGCCTGCGCCGGAGACGACGTCAGACCAGGAGCCAGTCATGACCGATGTGAAGCCCGCCGGCATCACCGAAGGTGCGATCGACGCCGAGGAGACCGAGCGCGTCGCCGACGCCTACTTCGCCGCGATCACCGATCACGACGTCGAGGCGGCGGTCGCGATGTGGCGGCCGGGTGGCCGCGAGAACGTGCGCGGACAGGTCGACACGACGGCGCCCGAGGGCGTGCGCGCGTTCCTCTCCGGGCTCTTCGGGCCGTTCCCCGACCTCGTCTTCACGATCGTCGAGAAGACCGTGCAGGACGACCGCGCCGCCTACCGCTGGGAGGCGCGCGGCACGTTCACGGGCACGCCGTTCCAGGGCGTCGAGCCCAACGGCGCGCGGCTCGACCTCGAGGGCACGGACGTCCTGATCGTCCGCGACGGCCTGATCGTCGAGAACAACGCGTACGCCGACGCGATGACCGTCGCCCGCCAGCTCGGCCTGATGCCGCCGGACGGGTCCAAGCAGGAGCTGGCGATGAAGCGCGCCTTCAACGCCAAGACGAAGGCCTCGGCGAAGCTCGGCTCGAGCGGGCCCGATCAGGTCGCCGACGGCGTCTGGCTCCTGCGCGGCGGCTTCCCGGGCAAGACGATGAACATCTACTTCGTCCGCGACGGCGACGGCGTGATGCTGTTCGACGCCGGCGTGAAGTCGATGACGAACGCGGCGCGCGTCGCCGGGCGCGCAGCTCGGCGGCATCACGCGCGTCGTGCTCGGTCACGGCCACGCCGACCACCGCGGGGTCGCGCCCGCGCTCGGCGTCCCGGTGCTCTGCCACTCCGCGGAGAAGGCCGACGCCGAGGGCGACGGCGGCGAGCACTACTTCCACTTCGACCGGCTGAACCCGATCGGCAGGCTGCTGCTGCCGC
Source organism: uncultured Actinomycetes bacterium (assembly GCA_963721255.1). Classification (GTDB taxonomy): domain Bacteria; phylum Actinomycetota; class Thermoleophilia; order Solirubrobacterales; family Solirubrobacteraceae; genus F1-60-MAGs163. Next base: position 116,424 of record CAVRIM010000012.1, on the reverse strand, counting down.
GGCTGCTGCCGAGCTGGGACGGCGGGCCGGTGACGATCTCCGAGACCCTCGAGGAGGGCGACGAGATCGCCGGCTTCAAGGTCATCCACCTCCCCGGCCACGCGCCCGGCATGATCGGCCTGTGGCGCGAGTCCGACCGCGTCGCGCTCACCAGCGACTGCTTCTACACGCTCGATCCGCAGACCGGGCTGAAGGGCAAGCCGCGGGTCCCGCACGCCGCCTTCAACGAGGACACCGAGCAGGCGCGGGCGTCGATCCTGAAGCTCGCGGCGCTGGAGCCGGCCGCTGCGTTCCCGGGCCACACGGACGCCCTCACCGGCGACGTCCGCGGGCAGCTCGAGATCGCCGCGGCGACGACGTAGTGAAGGGCCGCTGACAGATGGGCAAGCGCTCCCGCCGCCGTGAGCGCGCGCCGGACGCCCCGGCGGCGCTGCCCGACGCGCCGACCGCCGACTACCCGGGCGCCGACGGCCAGGTGCTCACGCTGCGCTGCGTGCTGACGCTGAAGACGCGCGCGCAGTACGCCGAGGTGCTGCACGGCAACACGCTCTCGCAGGAGGACGCCTGGCACCGGGCGGTCGAGTTCCTGTTCGAGCGCCTCGCGCGTGCGCTGGACGATCAGCGGCGTCGTGACCGAGGGGCAGAAGGACCTGCTGCTGCGGCTGCGCGCCGCGACGGCGGATGAGCGCGGCTTCGTGCGCGGCGCGCTGCGCGAGCACTGCGCCGAATGGTTCCCCGACGTCGAGGCCCCGTGATGACGGCGCTGAGCACCGAAGAGGCGCATGCGTCGTCGCCGAGGCGCTCGACGCCGCGCCGATGGCCGACCTGCTCGCGGGCTACTGCCTCGACGTGCAGCCGCGCCAGAAGATCATCGTGCGCTCGAGCGTGCTCGCGACGCCGCTGCTGCTCGAGCTGCAGCGCGCGATCCTCGAGCGCGACGCCTGGGTGCGCTTCGACGTCGAGCTGCCCGGCCAGTCGCGCGGGTTCTACGCAGCACGCCCGCGACCTGCACCTCGACGACTTCGACGACCTCGCGATGGCGGAGGCCAAGGGCCTCGACGCCGTGCTCGGCATCCAGGCGCCCTACGACCCGCGCGAGCTCGCCGGCGTCGACCCCGCGCGGATGGCGCGCGTCGCCCGCGCCCGGCGCCCGGTGCGCGAGCGCACGCTGAAGAAGCGCTGGTGCTCGACGCTGTGGCCGACGCCGGCCGGAGCGGCCGCCGCCGGCATGGAGCTGCAGGACTTCGCCGCGTTCGTGCGGCGCGCGATGTTCCTCGACCAGCCCGACCCGGTCCGCGCGTGGGCGGGGCTCGGCACTGTTCCAGGAGTCGCTGATCGAGCGGCTGCGCGGCGCCGCGCGAGCTGCGCATCGAGGCCGAGGGCACCGACCTCACGCTGAGCGTCAAGGGCCGCACGTGGGTGAACTCCGACGGCCAGCGCAACATGCCCAGCGGCGAGGTCTTCACCGGCCCGCACGAGACCTCGGCCAACGGCCGCATCCGCTTCAGCATCCGCTCGGCCCCGTCCGGCGTGGACGTCGACGGCGTCGAGCTGACCTTCAAGGACGGCGAGGTCGTGCAGGCGCGCGCGCAGTCCGGCCAGGAGTTCCTGCTGCAGGCGATCGCCACCGACGAGGGCGCGCGCCGCCTCGGCGAGATCGGCATCGGCACGAACTTCGGCATCCAGCGGCCCGTCGGGGCGATCCTCTTCGACGAGAAGATCGGCGGCACCGTGCACCTCGCGCTCGGCCGCTCCTACCCCGAGACGCGCGGCCGCAACGAGAGCGCGCTGCACTGGGACATGATCTGCGACCTGCGCGCGGGCGGGCGGCTGACCGCCGACGGCGAGGTCGTCCTGGAGGACGGGCGCTTCGTCGGCCTGCCCGGCGGCGCTTGACCGCCGCGCCCGCGGCTGCGAGCGTCCGGCCCATGCACCCCTTCCGCGCAGCCGTCGAAGCCCGCGACCCGGACGCCATGACCGCGTGCATGGCACCGGACATCCGCTTCTACTCCCCCGTCGCCTTCAAGCCGTTCGCCGGGCGCGAGGCGGTGAACGAGCTGTTCTGGAACCTCTTCGAGGTGTTCGAGGACTTCCGCTACACCGACGAGCTCGAGGGCGAGGGCACGCACGCGCTGATCTTCCGCGCGAGCGTGAACGGCAAGGAGCTCGAAGGGCTCGACCACCTCGTGCTCGGCGACGACGGGCTCGTCACCGAGTTCACCGTGATGATCCGCCCGCTGTCGGCGCTGATGGCGATGGGCGAGGCGATGGCCCCGCGCGTCGGGCACCTGGAGAAGGACGTCGCGGCGAAGATGGCCTAGGCGATCGCGTCGCAGCGGCACGGCGGCCCGGGACGGTACCGTCACCACGTGTCCATGGAACGCCGCACGAAGATCGTCGCGACGATCGGCCCCGCCACGCGGGACCCCGAGGTGCTCGCCCGCCTGGTCGAGGCCGGCATGGACGTCGCCCGGCTGAACTTCAGCCACGGCACCCACGACGAGCACGCCGAGACCGCGCGGCTGGTGCGCGAGGCGTCGAGTCGCGCCGGGCGGCCGGTGGCGATCCTCCAGGATCTTCCCGGGCCGAAGATGCGCATCGGCCCGCTCGAAGGCGACAAGGCGATGCTGCGCGGCGGCGACGCCGTCACCTTCACCACCGACGTCGACGGGCACGCTGACCGGGACCGCCGAGCGGATGACCGTGAGCTGGCCCGGGCTCGCCTCGGCGCTGGAGCCGGGCGAGTCGGTCTACCTCGCCGACGGGTCGGTCCGCCTGCGCGTGACCGACGTGCGCGCCGGCGACGGCGAGTTCGACTGCGACGTCGAGCTCGGCGGGGTCGTCGCCTCGCGCCAGGGCCTGAACATCCCCGGCGGCGCCGAGGAGCTGCCGGCGGTTCCCGAGGAGGACCTCGTCCACCTCGCCGCCGGGATCGCGATCGGGGTCGACCTCGTCGCGCTGAGCTTCGTCCGCCGCCCCGAGGACGTCCTCTTCGTGCGCGAGCACACGCGCATCCCGCTGATCGCGAAGATCGAGAAGCCGCAGGCGGTCGCCCGCGCCGAGGACGTCGTCCGCGTCAGCGACGGCATCATGGTCGCGCGCGGCGACCTCGGCATCGAGCTGCCGATCCAGGAGGTGCCGCTCGTGCAGAAGCGCCTGCTGCGCCTGTCCGGCGAGCACGCCCGGATCTCGATCACCGCGACGCAGATGCTCGACTCGATGATCCGCAGCGCCCGCCCGACGCGCGCCGAGGTCGCCGACGTCGCCAACGCGATCCTCGACGGGACCGACGCGGTGATGCTCTCGCAGGAGACCGCCGTCGGCGCCTTCCCGGTCGAGGCCGTCGCGATGATGGACTCGATCGCGCGCACGACGGAGCGTGAGGCGCCCTACTCGCGCTGGAACGAGCACCGCGTCCGCGCGCACCGGCCGCGACCCCGGCTACACGATCGCGCACAGCGTCGTCGAGGCCGCCCGCGAGCTGGAGCTCGACGCGATCGTCGTGCCGACGCTGTCCGGGCGGTCCGCGCGGCTCGTCTCCGCGCACCGGCCGACGGTGCCGATCCTCGCGCTCTCCCCCGGCAAGGAGACCGTGCGGCGCTGCGGCCTCATGTGGGGCGTCCGCGCCGCCTCGATGCGCAAGCACGACGTGACCGAGGAGCTGATCGCCGACGCCGCGCGCCGCGTCGTCGAGCTCGGCTGGTGCCGCGCCGGCCAGCGCGTCGGCATCACCGCCGGCCTGCCGAGCGGCCGGCCCGGGCACGACGAGCATGTTCCAGGTGCAGGTCCTGGACGATCCGGGCCGCTCGGGTGACGCGCAGCCCGCGCGCCGGGACGACGCCGCGAGCTAGTCGCCGCACTGCCCAACACCACAACGGTCGTTAGGATGACCGGATGGCCGACGATCGCTGCGACCTGCTCTGCCTGGACCTCGAGAAGGCCGAGGCACTGCGCGCGGCCGCCCCGGCCGAGGAGCTCGCCGGCCGCGCCGCCGAGCGCGCGAAGGCGCTCGCGGACCCGACTCGTCTCGTGATCGCGGTCGCGCTCGCCGACTCCGACGAACTCTGCGTGTGCGACATGGCCTGGGTCACCGGCCGCTCGGAGAACCTCGTCTCCCATCACCTGCGCACGCTGCGCTCCGCAGGCCTCGCCGCCTCACGCCGCGAAGGGAAGATGGTGCTGTACGCGCTGACGCCGGCCGGCCGCGCGCTCGTCGCGGCCGTCTGCGACGACGTGCCCGCGTGAGCACGTCCGCGGAGCTGCCGCTCGCTCGCGCCGACCCCGGCCGCCTGGGCTTCGGGACGACCAGTGGCTGCGCGACGCCGCGCGGGCACGGCTGTTGTCCTGGTTCTCGCTGGTGTGGATGACGGCCGAAGGCGCGGTCGGCGTGGTCGCCGGCCTGCTCGCCGGCTCGGTCGCGCTCACCGGGTTCGGCCTGTCCTCGGCCGTCGAGGGTCTTGCGTCGGTGATCGTGATCTGGCGGTTCACCGGCTCGCGCACGCACTCGGCGACCTCGGAGACCAGGGCGCAGAAGGCGGTCGCGATCTCGTTCTGGCTGCTCGCACCGTACGTCGCCGTCGAGTCGATCCTGCACCTGCTCAACGGTGAGCAGGCCGAGCACGAGCATCGCCGGGATCATCGTGACCTGCGGCAGCATCGTCCTCATGCCGCTGCTCGGGCGAGCGAAGCTGCGCCTCGGCGCCCGGCTCGGATCAGGGGCGACCGCCGGCGAGGGAACGCAGAACATCCTCTGCGCGCTGCTGGCCGGCGCGACCCTCGTCGGGCTGCTCGGCCAGTCGCTGCTCGGGCGTGTGGTGGCTCGACCCGATCGCCGGCCTCTTCATCGCCGCCGTCGCCGTCCGCGAGGGCTTCAAGGCGTGGAGCGGCGAGGTGTGCGCCGACTGCGCACCCGTCGGCTTCGCGACCGACGCCGCATGCACCGACGGGTGCTGCGACTGATCATGCCCGCCGCCCACGACCACGCGCACGACGACCGGCGGCCACGCGCACGGCGTGACCGCGAGCAGCGACGCCCGCTGGCTGCTCGTCGCGCTGCTGATCAACCTCGGCTTCATGGTCGTCGAGGTCGTCGTCGGCGTCGATCGCCAACTCGCTCGCACTGCTCAGCGACGCGGCGCACATGCTCACCGACGCCGGCGCCATCGGCCTGGCGATCCTCGCGCTGCGCCTGGCCCAGCGCCCGCCGAAGGGCGCGTTCACGTTCGGGCTCAAGCGCAGCGAGATCCTCAGCGCGCAGATCAACGGCGTGCTGCTGTTCGTCCTCGCCGGGATCATCGGCGATCGAGGCGATCACGCGGATCATCGACCCGCCCGACGTCGACGGCGCGTTCGTGCTCTACACCGGGCCTGCTCGGCGCGCTCGTCAACGGCGCCGCCGCCTGGGCGCTCGGCCGGGCCAACCGCGAGAGCCTCAACGTGCACGGCGCCTTCCTGCACAACCTCTTCGACATGCTCTCGTCGATCGCGGCGGCGGTCGCCGGCCTCGTGATCGTGCTGTCGGGCTGGGGCCAGGCCGACGGCGATCGCCGCGCTCGCCGTCTCGGTGCTGATGCTCTACGGCGGCTGGGGCCTGATCCGCGACTCCGGGCGGATCCTGCTCGAGGGAGCGCCCAAGGGCCTCGACCCGGACGCGATCGGGCAGGCGATGGCCGGCTGCCCGGGATCGTCGAGGTCCATGACCTCCACGTCTGGGAGGTCACGTCCGGCTTCCCGGCGCTGGCCGCGCACGTGCTCGTGGCGCCCGGCGACGACTGCCACGCGCGCCGCCGCGAGCTGCAGGCGATGCTCGGCCGGGAGCTTCGAGATCACCCACGCGACGCTGCAGGTCGACCACGAGCGCGCCGGTACGAGCGAGCTGCTCGACATCGGTGCGCCTGAGCGCTGAGCCTACGTTCCGTCCTGCCGGGGGGCCGTCCGCCGCGACGCCCGCTCCCGCAGCAGATCCCGCCGGATCAGCGCGAGCCCGATCACGCCCATCCGACGATGATCACGATCGCGATGATCGCCGCCGGGCTCGAGAAGTCGCCGAACGACCCGCCGAGCGCGACGTAGGCGAACGTCCGCGGCGCCGTCCCGATCGCGGTCGCAGCGGCGACCACGGGGATCGGGATCGTCGTCAGGCCGCACGCGTAGTTGACGACGTTGTAGGGCATCGCCGGGGCGACGCGGGCGGTCAGCACGGAGGTGAACCCGCGAGCGCCGACCCAGGTCGCGAGCGCCCGGATCCGCGGCCCGCCGAGCTCCTCGACCGCGTCCCCCGCGACGAAGCGCCCGATGATGCAGGCGAGCGACGCGCCGAGCGTCGCGGAGAGCAGCGCCACCGGCGTTCCGAGCGCGGTGCCGAACAGCAGCCCCGCCGCGCCCGCGAGGATCGGCCCCGGGCACATCGCGCAGGTGAGGATCACCGAGACGACGATGAAGACGATCGGGCCCGCCCAGCCGAACTGGTCGACGCGCTCGCTGACGGTCTCCGGCGACAGCGCGCCGCTGACCGCCAGCACGATGAAGAGCGACGCGAGCGCGATCGCGAGCATCGCCAGGCGCAGTCGCGGGCCCGGGCCCGCGGCGGCGGATCGACGCGCGCCTCGCGGGACGGCCCGCTCGGCTTGATTCCCGGGCTCATCGCCGCCCGGCGTAGTACGCGGCTTCGAGGACGCCGAGCTCGGTCTGCGGCGCGTCGCCGTACAGCCACTCGCGCGCGATCCGGTACCAGTTGCCGCGCGGCCGCAGCTGGCTCATCACGGCGAGGGTCATCATCTCCAGGCGCCGGCCGAAGAGGTGCTCGGCGGGCAGCGTCTCGCGCCGGATCTCGTGGAACGCGCTGTGCGTCGGGTCCGAGAAGTCCAGGACGATCCGCGTCGCCATGCCCGGGTCGAGCTCCAGCACCTCGTCCTGCGTGAACCACCACGTGTAGCGGCGGAACTGGTCGAGGATCGAGCCCGGAGTCGCACGCGTGTCGTCGGGGAGCATCCCGGCCTCGCGCATCCGCTCGATCATGTCCTCACCGCGGCCCTCGACGCCGAGCCGCTGGATCACGAGCTCGCGCTCGGCGGCCGCCGCGGAGATCCGCTTGAACAGGCCGAAGTCCAGGAACGCCATGCGCCCGTCGGCGAGCAGCAGCGAGTTCCCGGGATGCGGGTCGCCGGAGAACGCGTTGTGGCGGTACATCGCGCCGAAGTAGAAGCGGAAGATGATCTCCGCGACGCGGTCGCGCGTCGCCTGGTCGCGGAGCGCGATCTCGTCGTGCGCGACGCCGTCGATGAAGTCCATGACGATCACGCGCGGGCGGCACAGGTCGGTGACGACGCCCGGGATCACGATGAACGGGTGGCCGCGATGCGCACGGCCGACGGTGCGCGTGTTCTGCGCCTCGAGCTCGTAGTCGAGCTCCTCGTGGATCCGCTCGCGCACCTCGTCGGCGAGATCCTGGACGTCGAGGTTCGGCGCGATCTGCTTGGCGATCCGCAGCATCGGCACGAGGTTCTGGAGATCGGCGCGCACCGCCGCGGCGATCCCCGGGTACTGGACCTTGACGGCGACGGCGCGCCCGTCGTCGAGCGTCGCGCGGTAGACCTGGCCGATCGACGCCGCCGCCACGGGCTCCTCGTCGAACGTCGCGAACACGCGGTCCAGGCGCTCGCCGTACTCGCGCTCGAGCACGCGCTTCATGTCCGTGAAGGAGACGCTCGGCGCCGAGTCGCGCAGCTCCGCGAGCGTCGCCCGCACCTCGTCGCGGTACGCCGGCGGGACCGCCTCGAGGTCGACCACCGACAGCACCTGGCCGGCCTTCATCGCGACGCCCTTCATCGACCCGAGCACGCGCACGATCTGGCGCGCGGCGTCGACCTGCCGGCGCCCGAGCGCGTCGGCGGCCTCGTCCGGCGTGCGCCCGAGGTTCGCCGCCGACGTGGCGGCGTACTTCGCGGCCTCCGTCGCCGCGAGCCGGCCGAGCGCGGCCGTCCGCCGCAGGCGGCCGCCCAGCTCCTCGCCGTCGCCGGGATCGTCCCCGCCGGGCTGCTCCTGCTCGTCCGGGGCTGCCATGCGCGCTCCGGTCAGCTCTGGCGCTGGACCTGCGAGCCGGGAACGATGTCGTCGCGGCCGTCGGGCCAGCGGACCCAGGCCTTGTGCCCGCCGTCGTAGTCGTCGCCGAACAGCACGAGCGTCGCCGGCTCGCCGAGCGCCGTGCACTGCTCGGCGCCCTCGGGGTCCAGGCCCCGCCAGACGCGGATGAACGCGTTGTGCTCGAGCTCGTCACCGATCGTCGACGGATCCGAGTGCCCGGGGCGCACGATCGTCTCCGGCGGGAGCTTCACGAGCGTGCCCATGATCGACTCCTTGAGGTCCTCGTAGCTCGTGCTGCCGGGGGCGCGGACGCCGCCGACCGAGCCCTTGAAGAGCGTGTCCCCGGTGAAGACCTGGCCGTCGACCAGCAGCGCGACCATGCCGGCGGTGTGCCCGGGCGTGTGCAGCAGCTCGATCGTCGCGTCGCCGACCGTCAGGCGTCTCGCCGGGAATCAGGTCACCGGTCGCGGCCTCGACGAGCTCGCGCTCGGCGGGGTGGATCAGCACCTCGAGATCCGGCCAGCGCTCCAGCAGCTCGGGCAGCGCGAGCACGTGGTCGTAGTGATGATGGGTGAGCAGCACGTGCGTGGGCGTCATGCCCTCGCGCTCGACGATCTCGATCAGCGGAGCGACCGGCCCCCCGGCGTCGACGAAGAACGCCGGCCCGCCGGGCTCGCCGACGACGTACGTGTTGGTCAGGAAGTCCGGCAGCCGGGAGTGCTCGACGATCATGCGCCCAGGCTACGGCAGAACGGTTTTGGCGGGTATACCCTGCGCGCCATGCCCGAGCTGATCCACACGTGCTACCGCATCGGCGACATCGACCGGTCGGTCGCCTTCTACGAGGCCCTCGGATTCGAGGAGGTCGGCCGGATGCCGATCCGCGACGAGGCGATCAACGTCTTCATGGGGCTGCCCGGCGACGGGCCGCGCCTGGAGCTGACCTACAACTTCGGCGTCGACTCGTACGAGCTCGGCACCGGCTACAACCACATCGCGGTCTCCGCGGACGACCTCGACGCGACGCTCGAGCGCCTGCGCGAGCAGGGGATCGAGGCGGAGAAGCCGCCGTACACGGTCAGCGAGAACGGCCCGCGGCTGTGCTTCGTGCGCGACCCGGACGGCTACCGGATCGAGCTCATCGAACGTGCCTGAGCGGCTGGCGGTCGTCGACCTCGGGTCGAACTCCTTCCGCCTCGTCGTCTTCGAGATCCATCAGGAGCGGCCGGGCGAGCTCGGCGGCTGGTGGAAGCGGACGGACGAGATCTACGAGCCGGTGCGGATCGGTGCCGGCGTCGACGAGACCGGTGCCCTGGGCGAGGACGGCATGGCCCGGGCGAGCGCCGCGATCGAGGTGTTCGCGCACTTCTGCGACGCGGCCGGGCTGAGCGCGGACGAGGTCGACGTCGTCGCGACGAGCGCGATCCGCGAGGCCGCGAACTCCGAGGACTTCCTGACGCGGGCGCGGGAGGCGAGCGGCCTCGCGATCCGCGTGCTCTCGCGTGACGAGGAGGCCCGCTACGGCTACCTCGCCGCGGTCAACTCCACCGACCTGCGCGACGGCGCGGTGCTCGACATCGGCGGCGGCTCGCTCCAGCTCGTCCGCGTCGAGGACCGGCTCGCGAGCGACCTGGACTCGTGGCGGCTCGGCGCGGTGCGGATGACCGAGCGCTTCCTGCCCGACGACGGGCCCGCGACCGGCAAGCAGCTCACGCGCCTGCGCGAGCACGTCGCGCGCAAGGTCGAGCGCGCCGAGTGGCTCTCCGGCGCCGAGCGGATCGTCGGCCTCGGCGGCACGATCCGCAACCTCGCGGCGGCACTGCAGCGCGCGCTCGACGTGCCGGAGTTCGGCGTCCAGGGCTACCGGATCGAGCGCGCGGCGCTCGACGACCTCGTCGACCGGCTGGCCGGCCTGACCATCGCCGAGCGCCGGCGCGTGCCGGGCATCAAGCCGGTGCGGGGTGACATCGCGCTCGCCGGAGCGGTCGTCGTGCAGCAGGTGCTCGCACTCCGGCGGCTTCGACGCGCTCGAGGCGACCGAGGCCGGGCTGCGCGAGGGGATCTTCTTCGAGCAGGCGCTCGCCGGCCGTCCCGAGCCGCTGTTCGAGGACGTGCGCCGCGCGAGCGTGCTGAACCTCGCCGCGCAGTTCGACCCGCATGCCGCGCACACCCGTCACGTGGCGGACCTGGCGCTGAGCCTGTTCGACGAGCTCGCCGCCGCGGGGCTGCACGACGGAGACCCGCTCGAGCGCGAGCTGCTGTGGGCGGCCGCGCTGCTGCACGACGTCGGCGTCGCCGTCGACTACGACGACCACCACAAGCACTCGCGCTACCTGATCCTGAGCGCCGGGCTGCCGGGGTTCAGCCCGCGCGAGGTCGCGCTGATCGGGCAGGCGGTGCGCTACCACCGCAAGGGCATGCCCGACCCGGGTCCGTTCGCCGCGCTGATGGGCGACGGCGACGCGGCGCTGCTGAATCGCTGCGCGGTGCTGCTGCGCCTCGGCGAGGACCTCGAGCGCAGTCGCGACCAGGCCGTCCGCGAGGCGCACGTCAGCACGAGCGGCGACGACGTCGTGCGGCTCGACCTCGTCGCCGACGGCGAGGCGCGCGTCCCGCGCTGGGCGGCCTCGCGGGAGAAGGAGCTGTTCGCGCGCGCCTTCGGGCGCGAGCTTCAGGTGCTCTGAGGGCTCGTCGTCCTCGCCTCGCGGGCGGGGCCGACCGGGACGACGACCGGCACCACGGCGGGCTGCTCGCGTGAGACGGCGTCCGCGAACTCGTCCTCGATCCCGAACGCCGAGCCGTCGCACTGGATCCGCACGCGCTTGGTCGGCACGCGGTCGTCGGCCAGCACCGGCAGGCCCCAGAGCTCGTCGAAGTCGATCAGCGCGTGGTCGACCGGGTTCAGCAGGATCGCGTTGGCCGGGACCGGGCAGGTCGCGTTGTGCTGGTCGAGCGCCGCCTTGATCGCTCCCAGGTTCTTGGCCGCGAACTGGCTCACGGGCCGGAGGGTAGCGGCCCTCCGGCCCGTGATTCCAGTCCTCGGCGGGTCCCTGAGGTCAGGTCACGCGGCGGCGTGCGCCTCGCCGGGCAGCGGTCGCGGCGCCGTCGCCGTGGCGGTGGCCGGGCGCTCGATGCCCGGCACGAGCAGCGCCACGAGCGCGCCGACGGCGAGCACGGCCGCGCCGACCGGCAGCGCGGCGGTCATGCCGTCGACGTACTGCTGCGGCGAGGCGTAGCCGCCGGCGCTCGAGAACACGGTCGCCAGCACCGCGACGCCGAGCACGCCGCCGAGCTCGCGGATCGTGTTCGTGGCGCCCGAGGCCTGCCCGATCTCGCTCGGCCGCACGGAGCCGAGCACCGCGTTCGCCGACGGCGCGAAGACCAGCGCCATGCCGGCGCCGCCGGCGACGAACGGCGGGCAGCAGCGTCGTGTACGCGACGCCGACCTCGGACACCGCGGCGAGCCAGGAGATCGCGAACGCCTGGAGCGCGAGCCCGGTCGCCATCAGCGGCCGCGCCCCGATCCGGTCGCTCAGGATCCCGGCGATCGGCGCGACGAAGATCGGCATGACGGTCCAGGGCAGGATCCGGATGCCCGACTCGAGCGGCGAGAGCCCCTCCGCGGTCTGGAAGAACTGCGAGAGGAAGAAGATCGAGCCGAAGACGCCGAAGAACATCGAGAACGACACGACGTTCGTCGCCGCGAACGTGCGGTTGCGGAAGAAGCGCAGCGGCAGCATCGGCTGCGGGGCGCGGCCCTCCCAGAAGAGGAAGAAGCCGAGCAGGACGAGGCCGCCCGCGATCCCGCCGAGCACGACCGGGCTGGTCCAGCCCAGCGCGTCGGCGCGCACGATCCCGTACGTGAGGCCGAGCAGGCCGGTGCCGGCGAGCACGAGCCCGCGCGGATCCAGCGCGCTGTTGGGGCCGCGGCTCTCGGCGAGCACGCGCCAGGCCAGCGGCAGCATCGCGAGCGCGATCGGCACGTTGACCCAGAAGATCCAGTGCCACGAGATGCCGTCGACGATCGCGCCGCCGATGACCGGGCCGAGCGCGACGCCGAGGCCGGCGACGCCGGACCACGCGCCGATCGCGAGGCCGCGCCGGTGCTCGGGCACGGCGTCGGAGAGCAGCGTCAGCGACAGCGGCGTGACGAACGCGGCGCCGAGGCCCTGGATCGGCGCGGGCGACGATCAGCGCGTCGGCGGTCGGCGCGAGCGCCGCGGCGGCGGACGCCGAGGCGAACAGGGCGACGCCGAGGATGAAGACGCGCCGGCGGCCGAACCGGTCGCCGAGCGCCGCGCCCGTGAGCAGGAAGACGGCGTAGGCGAGCGTGTACGCGTTGACGGTCCACTGGAGCGACTCGATGTTCGCGCCGAGGTCGACGCGGATGACGGGGAGTGCGGTGGACACGACGAGGTTGTCGAGCGTGACCATGAAGAGGGCGATCGACGTGACGACGAACGTCCAGCCGGCACGCCCGCGGGTGGCGGGTGTCATGTGGTCCTCCGGGTGAGGGTGGTGATGCTGGCCGATTCTTCTTGTGAGCGATCACACACTGAGTGCGATTGGTCACTCACTGTGATGGTGCAGTTCATCGGGGGCACGGCACGCATCGCCATCCCCCTCAGTTGTCCTGGTCGCACATCAGCGCCTGGGCCCACGGCTCGTCGAGCTCGTGCGCGCCCGTGGCGGCGAGGACGTTGAGCAGCATGCCCTTGGCGAAGAACCGCTGGATCTCCTCGTCGGGCGCGCCGCTCAGGTGCTGGACCAGCTCGACGAGCTCCTTGTAGCCCTGGCGCACGGCGATGCGGATCGCCGGCTCCTGGCACGCGGCGTAGCCGTGGAGCTGGCAGAGCAGCATGTCGGTGCTCAGCAGCAGATCGTCGTAGGCGTCGCCCATCGCCGCGAGCGCCGCCTCGGGATTGCCGGCATGCGGCGCCGCGGCGCGGGTGAAGGCGCCGACGACGTCCGCGTACGTCCGCTGGACGCAGCCGACGAACAGCTCCTCCTTCGTCGGGAAGAGCCGGAACAGGTAGGCCTGCGAGATCCCCGCTGCCTTCGCGATGTCGGTCGTCGGCGTGCCGTAGTAGCCGCGGCGCGCGAATTCCTGGCGGCGCGGCGGCGAGCACGTCCTCGCGCCGTTCCTCGGCGGTCTGGAGCTTGCGCTGGGTTGTCGCTGTGGTGCTCATCAAGGTGTGAGTATGCACTCACACACTGTGATGTCAAGTCGTCTTCACGCGTCCCCGCGCTGCCCGAACGCGAGCAGCAGCCCGAGACTCACGCCGTACGCGACACCGAGCGCGATCCCGGCGGCCGCGAGCCCCGCGCCGATCAGCGCGCCGGCCGCGAGCGCGAACAGGACGAGCTCCAGCGCGAGCCGCGCGGGGTCGCGCAGGCGCCGCCGCGCCTTCGGCGCGATCCACCTCCCCAGGTCACCGCCGCCAGCACCGGCAGGCCGACGGCCAGCACGAGCCCGAGCACCCCGTCCGCCGAGCCGCGCGCCGGCGATCGCGAGCGCCGCCAGCAGGCACAGCTCGAGCACGAACCGCAGCGCGAGGCTCAACGCCGGCATCAGTCGAGCAGCACGCCCGGGTTCATCACGCCGGCCGGATCGACCGCCGCCTTCGCGCCGCGCAGCGCCGCGGCGAACGCGTCCGGGCGCTGCGCGTCGTACCAGGGCCGGTGATCGCGGCCGACCGCGTGGTGGTGGGTGATCGTGCCGCCGCCGGCGATGATCGCGTCGCCCGCGGCCTGCTTCATCTCGTGCCACTGCGCGACCTCGTCGCCGCGGCGCGCCGGCGCGATCACGGTGAAGTACGGCGCCGGGCCGTCCGGGTAGACGTGCGTGAAGCGGCAGGTCACGCGGCAGCGGCTCGCCGAGCGCCTCGCGCACGGCGCCGAGCACCGTCGCGTGGAAGTCCGGGAAGCGCTCCCAGGTGATCGCGGTCTCGAACGTGTCGGAGAGGATGCCCAGGCGCAGCAGCAGGTCGCGCAGGTAGGGCATGCGGATGAACGCCTCGCGCCACGCGCCGACCGAGCCGCCGTCGCCGGCCGGCTCGTCCCAGGCGCCGCCGTGCTCGCGGCAGATCCGCAGGCCCTGTGCGAGGTCCTCGTCGACGGCGTGGTCGGTCGACTCGAAGCCGAGCACGAGCAGCGCGTGAGGTCCCGTCGCCGGCGCCCGTCTGCAGCGCCTCGAGCTCATCGATCAGGCGGCAGTTCGACGGGTCCAGGCCGGCCTGCGAGAGCGCGCGGACCGCCTCGGCGCCGCGCAGGAACGTCGTCGAACCGCACCGCCCGCGACGCGCGATGCTCGGGCCGCGGCTGGACGCGCACCCACGCGCTCGTGATCACGCCGAGCGCGCCCTCGGAGCCGAGCAGCATCCGGTCGGGCGACGGGCCCGGCGCCCGAGCCGGGCAGCCGCCGCGACTCCCACTCCCCGGCTGGGCGTGATCGCGCGGACGCTCTCGACGAGGTCGTCGATGTGCGTGCAGCTTCGTCGCGAAGTGCCCGCCCGCCCGCGTGGCGATCCAGCCGCCGAGCGTCGAGAGCTCGAACGACTGCGGGAAGAACCGCAGCGTCAGGCCGTGCGCGCCGAGCAGCTCCTCGACGCGCGGGCCGCTCGCGCCGGCGCCGATGCGCGCCGCGCGCGAGACCTCGTCGAGCTCCAGCAGCGCGTCGAGCGCGCCGAGATCGAGCGACAGCGCGCCGTTGAAGCGGCGCCGGGATCCGCGGCTCGACGCCGCCGACCACGCTGGTCCCGCCGCCGTACGGGATCGACCGCGACGTTCGCGGCCGGCCGCCCACTCGAGCAGCGCCTCGACGTCGCGCTCGTCGCGCGGGCGCGCCACGACGTCGGGGACGTGCTCGTAGACGCCGCGGAAGCCGCGGACGATGTCGAGATAGGACTTGCCGTACGCGTGCGTCGCGCGGTCGCGGTGCTGCTGCGAGCAGATCGCGGCGAGTCGCCGCCGGGCGGCGCGACGCGCGGCGCCGGCAGCGCGACCTGCTCGAGCGCCACCGGCTCCTCGAGCTCGGCCGGCCTCGATGCCGAGCAGCCCGCGGCAGCCCGGGCGCCGCCTCGAGCGCCTGCTCGGCGGTGAACGCGGCGTCCTCGAAGCCCCAGCCCCAGCTGCTGCGCGTGCGCCCGGCCATCGTGCGGACCGTACCCTGTGCCGTGATGAGCAGCGGCGCCCGGCCTCCTCGCGCGCGGACCCTGGTCGCCCGACCGGGTCGACGCCCGCTGGAGCGACGAGCCCTACGAGCCCGCGGCCGACACCACGGCGGCCGCCGACGCGGCGGTCGCCGCGCTGGCCGAGCGCGGCTCCCCGAGCCACGACGGCCTCGCCGGCGCGGCTCGTCGGGCACAGCGTCGCGCCGGACGGCTCGCTCACGATCGAGCTCCAGCCCGCCCGCTGGGCGCTGCGGCTCGTCGACGGCGACGCCTCCTCGTCGATCGCCGCGCTGTGCGTGGTGCGCGACAGCGACGGCCGCTGGCTCGCCGGCCGCCGCGCCGCGTGGGTCGCGTCGTGGCCGAGCCGCTGGGCGCTCGGCGCGGGCGGCGCCGTCGACGTCGGCGAGAGCCCGGTCGACACGCTCGTGCGCGAGCTCGACGAGGAGTGGTCGGTCGCCCCCGAGCGCGTCCAGGCGGAGGCGCTCGTGCGCCTGCCGCACGCGATGGTGATGTTCATCGGGCAGGCGTGGCTCCCCGCGGGCGCCGAGGTGACGATCGACCACGAGCACGACACCTACGCGTGGTGGCCGCCGCGACGTCGCCGACTGGCCGGCCGAGGCCGACGAGCCGCTGCGGCGGATGGCCGCGCTGCTGGGCGGCCGGTCGCGTGAGCGACCGCAGCGAGCGCCCCCGGAGCCTGTCGTTCTCGACGCTGAAGGCGCTGTCGTTCACGCACTCGACGATCTACGTCGTGCCTGCTGGTCGTCTGGCTCGTCCCCGGGCTGGCGCCCGAGGAGATGGTCTTCGGCTTCGCCCACGGCCTCGGCTGGATCTGCATGGTGCTGCTGATCCTGGCCGCGCTGCGCGCCCGCGTCGTACCGATGCGCACGGCGTTCGCGGTCACCGTGCTCGGCGGAATCGCGCCGTTCTTCGGGAGCTGGGAGTTCGTCCGCGAGGGCCGCCGGCGGGACGGGCTCGGCTGGGCGCGCCGATGCAGCCGCAAGCGCACCCCAGCAGGCACGCTAGGGTAGAGCGTCGGGTCCCAGAATGGCCGTTTCAACCACAGTTCAGGTCACGTTGCCGGCAATGGGCGAGTCGGTCACCGAGGGCACCGTTCTCGAGTGGCACAAGTCCGAGGGTGACCGCATCGAGGCCGACGAGACGCTCGTCGAGATCTCGACCGACAAGGTCGACGCCGAGGTCCCCGCCCCGGTCTCGGGAACGGTCGTGAAGGTCTACGCCGCCGAGGGCGACACGGTCACCGTCGGCGCGGTGCTCGCGGAGATCGTCCCGGACGGCGGATCCGACAACGGCGCCGCCGGAAACGGCGCGGTCGCCACGCCGCCCCCGGCCGGAGCCGAGGCCGCGCCCGACGGCGCCGGCGAGATCATCGACATCGTCACGCCCGGCGCCGGCGAGTCCGTCACCGAGGGCACGCTGCTCGAGTGGCACGTCGAGGTCGGCTCGAGCGTGGCCGACGGCGACACGATCGTCGAGATCTCGACCGACAAGGTCGACGTCGAGCTTCCCGCGCCGGCCGGCGGCGTGATCACCGAGCTGCTCGCGGCCGAGGGCGAGACCGTCACCGTCGGACAGGTGATCGCGCGCATGCGCGTCGGCGCGGGCCAGGCCCCGGCCGCCGCCCGGCGCAGAGGAGCCGTCGGGCGGCGCGACGCCGCCCCGGCCGCCCCCGCCGCCGCGACCCCCGACGGCATGAAGGTCTCCCCCGTCGCAGCCCGCGTCGCGGCCGCCGAGGGCGTCGACCTCGCGGCGGTCACGGGCTCCGGCCCCGGCGGACGCGTGACGAAGGCCGACGTGCTGGCCGCCGGCGACGGCGCCGGCCGCGCACGGCGCGACCGCGCAGCCGATCCGCGGCGGCGCGGCGATGCTCGCGAAGTACATGGACGAGAGCCGCTCGATCCCGACCGCGACCTCGTTCCGCACGCTGACCGTCACGCAGATGGACGGGCGCCGCAAGCAGCTCAAGGACGCCGGCCAGAAGGTCTCGTTCACGCATCTGATCGCCTGGGCGATCGCGAAGGCCGCGACCGACGAGATGCCGGTGATGGCGCAGCACTTCGCGGAGCAGGACGGCAAGCCGCTGCGCGTCGACGACGGCAGGGTGCAGCTCGGCATCGCCGTCGACGTCGAGAAGAAGGACGGCTCGCGCACGCTGATGGTGCCGGTGATCCGCGACGCCGGGCGGCTGTCGTTCGCCGAGTTCAAGGCCGCCTTCGACGCGCTGATCGACAAGGCCCGCACGAACACGCTCTCCGCCGACGACCTCGTCGGCGCCAACATCACGCTGACCAACCCCGGCGGCATCGGCACCGTCGCGTCGGTCCCGCGGCTGATGGTCGGCCAGGGCACGATCGTCGCGACCGGCTCGATCGCCTACCCCGTCGGGCTCGGCAACGTCGGCGCGCAGGTCGGCGCCGAGAAGGTCATGTCGATGACGTCGACCTACGACCACCGGATCATCCAGGGGGCCGAGTCCGGGCGCTTCCTGAAGACGATCGAGGGCTACCTCCAGGGCGAGAACGGCTTCTACGAGGCGGTCTTCAGCTCGCTCGGCGCGACGCTGGGCCCGGCGATCGAGCCGCCGCAGGCGCAGCTCGCCGCCCCCATCGCCGCGCCCGCCGGGGCCGCCCGCGCGGAGGGCGACGACCTCGAGCTCATGCAGGCGGTCCAGGCCGCGACCGCGCTCGTCAAGGCCTTCCGCACGCACGGCCACCTGGCCGCGCGACTGGACCCGCTCGGCGCCGTGCCCGCGCGGCGACCCCGCGCTCGACCCGGACACCGTGCACCTGACCCCGGAGCTGATGCGCCGGATCCCGTCGAGGATCCTGCGGATCTACGTCGAGGGCGAGAACCTCGAGGAGTCCCTGCCGCACCTGCGCGAGGTCTACACGGGCACGATCGCCTACGAGATCGAGCACATCGCGAGCCACCGCCAGCGGCTGTGGCTGCGCGAGCGGATCGAGGGCGGCGCGTTCCGCACGCGGCTCGCGCCCGAGGACCAGCGCCGCGTGCTGCGGCGGCTGATCGCCGTCGACGGGCTGGAGCGGTTCCTGCACAAGGCGTACCTCGGCCAGAAGCAGTTCTCGATCGAGGGCCTCGACATGACGGTCCCGATGATCGACGAGGCGATCGAGCTGTCGGCGGCCGCCGGCGCGCGCGAAGTCGTCATCGGCATGGCCCACCGCGGGCGCCTGAGCGTGCTCGCGCACAACCTCGGCCGCCCCTACGAGACGATCTTCGGCGAGTTCGAGGGCGGCGCGAGCCTCAGCGTCGTCAAGGCGGTCACCGAGATCCCGCAGGGCGGCACCGGCGACGTCAAGTACCACCACGGGTACCAGCGCGACTACGAGCTGCGCAGCGGCGAGACCGTGCTCGTCAACCTCGAGTCGAACCCGTCCCACCTGGAGTTCGTCGACCCGGTCGTGCTCGGCGCCACCCGCGCCGCGCAGACGAGCCGTGAGGGCGCGCGCGCCGAGCGCCGTCCGAACGCCGCCGTGCCGATCATCCTGCACGGCGACGCCGCGTTCCCCGGCCAGGGCATCGTCGCGGAGACGCTGAACCTGCAGGCGCTCGACGGGTACCAGGTCGGCGGCGCGCTGCACCTGGTGCAGAACAACCAGATCGGCTTCACGACCGACTTCGAGGACTCGCGCTCGACGCAGTGGGCGTCCGACCTGGCGAAGGGCTTCGACGTCCCGATCATCCACGTGAACGCCGACGACGTCGAGGCGTCGATCAGCGCCGTGCGCCTGGCGATGGCGTTCCGCGCGGAGTTCGGCCACGACGTGCTGATCGACCTGATCGGCTACCGCCGCTTCGGGCACAACGAGGCCGACGAGCCCGCCTACACGCAGCCGGAGATGTACGCGCAGATCAAGCGGCACGAGCGCGCGGCCAACCTCTACGCGACGAAGCTGATCCAGGACTCCGTCGCGACCAAGGAGGAGGTCGACGGCTGGCAGCAGGACATCTGGGACGAGCTGACGCGCCTGCACCAGGGCCTGAAGGTGCAGATCAAGGAGGCGCAGGAGGCCGGCTCCGTCGAGCAGCCGACCGGCGAGTACCAGCTCGACCGCACGCCGAGCCCGACCGTCGAGACCGCGGTGCCCGCCGATGCAGCTGCGCGGGCTCAACGAGGAGCTGCTGACAGCGCCGGAGGGCTTCACCGTCCATCCCAAGCTCGTCAAGCAGCTCGAGAAGAAGCGCGAGGCGGTCGGCGCCGAGGGCGGCATCGACTGGTCGCAGGGCGAGGCGCTCGCGTTCGCCTCGCTGCTCGTCGACGGCGTGCCGATCCGGATGACCGGCCAGGACGTCGAGCGCGGCACGTTCAGCCAGCGGCACATGGTCCTGCACGACGCCAAGACCGGTCAGACCTTCTCCCCGATCCAGCACCTCGCGGGCGCGCAGGCCCCGATCGAGCTGCACAACAGCCCGCTGTCGGAGAGCGCGTGCCTGGGCTTCGAGTTCGGCTACTCGCAGGAGGCGCCCGAGGTCCTCGTGCTGTGGGAGGCGCAGTTCGGCGACTTCGCCAACGGCGCGCAGGTCATCATCGACCAGTTCATCGCGAGCGGCCTGGCGAAGTGGGGCCAGTCCTCGCGGCTGACGCTGCTGCTGCCGCACGGCTACGAGGGCTCGGGCCCGGAGCACTCCTCCGCGCGGCTCGAGCGCTTCCTCCAGCTCGCCGCCGAGGGCAACATCCGCGTCGCGAACCTCACGACGCCGGCCCAGTACTTCCACCTGATCCGCCGCCAGGCGCTGATCGCCAAGCAGCGCCCGCTCGTCGTGATGACGCCGAAGAAGCTGCTGCGCCTGCCGCAGGCGACGAACCGGATCGAGCACCTCTCCGAGACGCGGTTCTTCCCCGTCCTGGGCGAGCCGCGCGTGCCGATCGACAAGATCAGGCGGCTGATCCTCTGCACCGGCAAGATCTACTACGACCTCATCGGGCACGAGGGGCGCCAGGACAACGAGAGCGTCGCGATCGGACGCGTCGAGCTGCTCTACCCGTTCCCCGAGCAGGACATCCGCGAGCTGATCGACGCCTACCCGAACCTCGAAGAGGTCCTCTGGGTCCAGGAGGAGCCGCGCAACATGGGCGCGCGCGCGTACATGTCGCCGCGCCTGCTGCAGATCCTCCCCGACCACCTCGAGTTCGGCTACGTCGGCCGGCCCGAGCGCGCCTCACCGGGCGAGGGCTACCCGGCAGCGCACAACGCCGAGCAGCACCGGATCCTCTCGACGGCGCTCGACGTCGGCGTGCCGGTCAGCGCTTACCCGAAGAAGACTCCGGGCGAGCGCTAGGGAACGGCCCCCTGGCAGGACAGGCTGCGCCGAAGGCGCGGCCTGATGGCTCTCAAAGCGCTGCCAGAAGCGCTACGCAGCCGCAGCAAACGCCGCGCGCAGCGTCGACCAGCGTCGCGAGCTGCTCGGTCAGCGCCTGCTGAACGTCGGGATCGGTCAGCCGGCCCTGGTCGTCGAACTGCTCGTGCGCGAAGACGACGGGAAGCTCGGCGTCGATGACGCGCCCGCCGACCGCTCCGAAGACCTTGCGCGCCTCGGCCTGAGCCCAGACGGCGCCGAACATGCCGGTGCTCGCACCGACGACGGCGATGGTCTTGCCCTTGAACGGGCTTTCGGCGATCGGGCGTGAGAGCCAGTCGATCGCGTTCTTCAGCGCGCCCGGAAGCGAGTGGTTGTACTCGGGCGTCGCGACGAGGACCGCGTCCGCGTCGGAGACGGCCTCGCGCAGCGCGCGTGACCGCGGCGGGCTCACCGAGCTCGCGCAGGTCCTCGTCGTAGTGGGGAATCGCTCGCAGTGCCTCGGGATCGAGCACGATCAGCTCGGCCCCGGGCGGCAGCAGGTCTGCCGCCGCCCGGAGGAGCTTCGTGTTGTGGGAGTCCCGGCGCAGCGAGCCGGAGATGGCCAGGATCCGCATCGTGATCAGCCCTGGGCCGGAACGAGCTCGAGGTGGACGTTCAGCTTCACGTCGTTGGCGAGCGCGACGCCGCCCTTGGGAAGCGGGGCGTTCCAGTTCAGCCCGAACGCCGTGCGGTCGATCGTCGTGTCGATGTCGACGCCGATGCGCGGGTTGCCGGTCATGTCGGCCTCGATCTCGAGCCAGGTGCCGGTCGCGGTGACGCGCTGCGTCGTGCCCTTGATCGTCAGGTCGCCCTCGATCGTGACGTCGTCGCCGTCGCGGGTGACGGAGGTCGACGCGAAGGTGATCTTCGGCGTGTTGGCCGTGTCGAAGAAGTCCGGGCTCTGGAGGTGGCCGTGGAGGTTCTCGTCCTTGACCTGGATGCTCGGGACGTCGACCTCGCCGGTCAGGCGCGGCTCGCCGGACAGGTCCAGGGTGCCGGTGACGTCATCGAAGCTGCCGCGGAACGTTGCGACGCCGGAGTGCTTGACGGCGAAGTTGGCGGTCGAGTGGACCGTGTCGGCGGTCCAGGTGGTCGTTGCGGTGGTGGTCGTCATTCGGGGCTCTCCTTCGAGGGGTTGCACTGCTCAGTTGTTGAGTGCACAATCTTTGTGCGTGCAACCAGTGTAGCAGAGATAATTGCGTACGCAACCATCACCCGAATCGGCGTCTCCCCGCTCCTGTCAGGCCCCCTGCAGTGCCTCCAGCACCGCCGCGGCGCTCGGTGCGATATCCGGTTCCAGGCGCCCAAGCAGGTCTACCCAGGCCGGGCGCAGCTCGATCGCCCGCCTCACGCGCTCGAGCGCGAGCGGCATGTCACCGGCCTGCGCGGCGGCCAGCCCCGCCCAGAACAGCAGCTCGTGGTTGTCCGGCGCCAGCGCGCTCGCGCGGGCGTAGGCGTCGCCGGCCTCGTCGTGGCGACCCTCGCCCGCGAGGTCGTCGCCGAGCGTCGCGAGCTCATAGGCATCGTGCAGGTCGAGCAGCCGGTCGAGCGTGACGAGCGGCTCGGCGTCGTCGTCGACGCGCAGGTCGACGCTCGCGCGCCACGGCTCGCCGGCAGCCGGGACGACGAGCAGCGCGGCGGACTGCCGCCCGCGCACGTCGCCACCGTGCGCCTCGGCCGCGTGCAGCGCCGCCAGCAGGCGGCGGGCAAGCGGGCCGGCCGCCGCATCGAACGCCGCCGCCATCGCGGGCCAGACCTCCGGCCCCGCCATCATGTTCGCCTGCGCGCTGAACCCCTCGCCGCGCTCGTCCCCGGCGAAGGCGATGCATCCGTCGCCCGTGTGCACGGCGACGCGCCCCTCGGCGTCGACCAGCGCGACCTGCCGGTAGCGCGCCTGCGGATCGGCTGCGAGCTCCGCCGCGAGCGCCTCGTGCGGAAGCTCTCCCTCCGCCAGCCGGTCCAGCAGCCGCGGGCCGTAGGCCGGCTCCGCCACCGACTGCGTGGCGACGGCGCCGACGCCGGCGCGAGCCCACGGCACGATCGGCCCGACGGCGAACCAGTGCGACTGGACGGCGACCCCGAGATCCCCGGTGGCGGAGTCGCGGGCGACGATCGAGTAGGTGCCACGGCGCATGGCTGCGAATCTACCCGTCGCCGTGCGCCGCCCACCCGATCTCACGACCGACCGTGCCCAGGCGGTGCTCGCGCGCGCCCGCGCAGTGCCGGCCGGCCACGTCGCCGCCTACTCCGACCTGGACCCCGCGGCGCCGCGCTTCGCCGGCACCGTGCTGTCGGCATGCGCCGACCCGGCGGTCCCGTGGCATCGCATCGTGCGGGCCGACGGCTCGCTCACGCAGGGCGAGCGCCAGGCGGCCCTGCTCGCCGCCGAGGGCGTCGCGCTCATCGGGGACCCGCGGCGCGTCGACGTCCGGCTGGCACGATGGTGGGGCGATGTGGACCCAGCGTGAGATCGTCCTCGAGCCGCGGCCGCGCGGCTTCCACCTCGTGACGGCCGAGATCCTCGGCGCGCTCCCGGAGCTCGGCGAGCTGCGCGTCGGCCTGTGCAACCTGCTGCTGCAGCACACGAGCGCGGCGCTGACGCTGAACGAGAACGCCTCACCCGACGTACGGCGTGACATGCGCACGTGGTTCGACACCGTCGTGCCGGAGCGCTTCCCGTGGACCCACACGCTCGAGGGCGCCGACGACATGCCGGCGCACGTGAAGGCCTCGCTCACCGGCCCCGAGCTGACGCTCCCCGTCCGCGACGGGCGACTCGCGCTGGGCACCTGGCAGGGCGTCTACCTCTGCGAGCACCGCGACCGCGGCGGCGCGCGCAGCGTGATCGCGACGCTGTCCGGCGAGCCCTAGCGGCCCTTCCAGACCGGGTCGCGCTTCTCCTTGAAGGCGAGTGCGCCCTCGCGTGCGTCCTGCGAGATCAGCACCGGCCCCGAGATCTCACCCTGGCGGTGCCAGAAGTCGGCCTCGTCCCAGTCCCACTGCTCGCTGAGGATCGTCTTCGTCGCCGCGACGGCGAGCGGGCCGTTGCGCGCGATCGCGCCCGCGAGCTCCAGCGCGACGTCGACCGCGGTTCCCGGCTGTGCGACACGGTTCACCAGCCCGAGCTCGAACCCGCGCTCGGCGCTGATCGGGTCGCCGGTGAGCGCCAGCTCCATCGCGACGCCCGACGGCAGCCGGCGCGGCAGGCGCAGCAGCGCGCCGCCCGCGGCGACGAGCGAGCGCTTGACCTCCGGGATGCCGAGCTTGGCGCCCGCTGCGGCGACGATCAGGTCACACGCGAGCGCGACCTCGAGCCCGCCCGCGACCGCGAAGCCCTCGATCGCCGCGATGATCGGCTTGCGCGGCGGGCGCTGCACGATGCCCGCGAACCCGCGCTCGGAGTGCCACGGCCGCTCGCCGGCGGCGAACGCACCGAGGTCCATGCCGGAGCAGAAGCCCTTGCCGGCGCCGGTGAGCACGGCGATCGCGAGCGCGTCGTCGCCGTCGAGCGTGTCGAGCGCGGCCGCGACGCCGTCGGCGAGCGCGCCGTTGACGGCATTGCGCTGGTCCGGGCGGTTCAGCGTGATCAGGAGGACGTTGTCGCGGCGCTCGGTGAGGACCGGCGCGTCACTGGCGGTGTCGGACATGGCGCCGGACATTAGTGTCCACGCGATGAACAAGGTCGCCGAAGACGTCTGGCAGATCCCGCTCACGCCGCGCAACGGCGTCAACGCCTATCTCGTGGGCGACATCCTCGTCGACGCCGGGTACATCCTCCACGGCAGGAAGGTCGTCGCCGCGGTGGCCGGACACGAGGTGCGCACGCACGCGCTGACCCATGTCCACAACGACCACGCGGGCGGCTCGAAGCACGTGCACGAGGCGCTCGGCGTGCCCGTCTGGATCGGCGTCGCCGACGCTCCCTACCTGCGCGACGGCACCGCGCCGATCCCGCCGGGCAGCAATGCGGTCGTCAACCAGCTCGGCCGCTTTGCCGGCTCCCCAGCCGTCGAGCCGGCTCGCGAGCTGCGCGAGGGCGACGAGCTCGGCCACGGCTTCGTCGTGCTCGACACGCCCGGCCACAGCCCGGGCCACGTGTCCTTCTGGCGCGAGAGCGACCGCACGCTGATCTGCGGCGACGTCTTCTTCGGCATGAACATCCTCACGACGGCGGTCGGCCTGCGGCAGCCGCCCGCGATCTTCACCTACGACATCCCGGAGAACCAGGCGAGCGAGCGCCGGCTCGCCGAGCTCGACCCGGCGGTCGCGTGCTTCGGGCACGGGCCGCCGCTGCGCGACCCGGCGCGCGATCAGGTCGTTCGTCGCGGGGCTGCCGGCGAGCTAGTACCCGGTCCGGCCACGGTACTAGCCGAACAGCACGAGGTCCGGCTCGCGCTCGCCGCGGACGACCGCGAGGTCGACCTCGACGCACGCGATCCCGCGCGCCTCGGCGAGCGTGCGCGCCTGCGGCTTGATCTGCTGGGCGACGAGCACGCCGCGGCACTCCGCCATCGCCGGGATCGAGCCGGATCCGCTCGAGGTAGCGGGTGAGCTGCTCGACGGCGTCGATCGTCGCGATGCGCTTGATCTCGACCGCGACCCAGGCGTCGCCCTCGTCGCGGCACATCAGGTCGACGGGGCCGATGTCGGTCGGCCACTCGCGCCGCACGAGCCGGAAGCCCTCGCCGCAGAACTGCGGCGCGTCCGCGAGCGCCTCCTGGAGGTGGCGCTCGACGCCGTCCTTCTCGAGCTCGGCCGCCTCGCCCATGTCGTGCGTCACGTCGGAGACGACCTCGGCGATCCGGATGTCGAGCCGGTCCTCGGTCGCGCCCGCGCGCTTGCGCACGACGATCAGCCCGTCCTCCTCCTCGATCACCGTCGGCGGCGTCATCCAGTTCTGCGGCTTGAACCCGCCGGTGTCCGCATGCACCATCACCGAGCCGTCGGACTTGATCATCAGCAGCCGCAGCGCCTCGCGGGAGCACGGCGTTCAGGCGGCCGGTGTAGGTGACCTCGCAGCGGGCGACGATCAGGCGCATCGGGTTCGCGAGGCTACTACGCGATCCCCTCGGACCGCCGCCGGCTCAGTGCGCGCTGAACGAGATGCGCCGCGACTGCGCCGCCTTGAACGGCGGTGAGCCCTTGTAGCGCGCGACCACGCGCCAGCGTCCCGGCTTGCGTCAGGCGCTGCGAGTAGCTGAACGCGCGATTGGCGTTCTTGCTGCGCTTGTGCAGCGTCACCCAGTGGCCCTTGCGCTTGTACTGCCACTGGATGACGACCTTGCCGCCGGGCAGGAACGCCGCGCCGGCCGCGGTGACCTGGCCGCGGACCTTGCGCCGCAGGCCCTTGCCGGAGAGGCGCAGCTTCACGACGGGGCGCTGGGCGGGCATCGACGCGGGGTCGACGCGCCGCACGTCGACGTCCTGGCGCGTCGTGTTCCCGTACTGGTCGAGCGCCTCGACGGTGACCTTCACCGGACCGTACGGCAGGTCGCGGGCGCCCATCCAGTCGATGCCGACGGGGCGGCCGTTGTGAAGCGCGTCGCCGGTGAAGCTGCGGATCTTCTTGTCGTTCGCGTAGAACGAGATCCGGCCGAGCTGGCTGGAGTCGTCCTTGGCGACCGCCTCGACCGACAGCGAGCGGTCGTAGACGGAGTCCGTGGCGGGCGAGATCACCTGGAGGGACGGGGCCGTGAAGTCGCCGCAGGAGTCGTTGCCGAGGTTGCCGTGGCCGGCCGCGGAGAGCGCGTCGAAGGCCGGGCGCCGCGAGCCGTCGGCGCGCTGGAGGCCGTAGCGCGTGAACTCGGTGTCGGCCGGGCCGGTGTCGGTGAGCGTGAACCAGAGCGCGGCGCGGACGTAGGGGTAGAAGCTGAGGCAGCGGTAGGCGAGCTTGAGGTAGGCGGCCTGCTGGGCCTCCGAGACGCCGGCGGCCTTCTTCCCGGCCGAGGCGCCGCGCGAGCAGCGCGTCTTCGTCGCCGACCAGCCGAGCTCGGTCATGATGATCGGGCGGTCGCCGTTCCCGTTCTGCTCGAGCACGTTGTGCACCTCGCGGAACCCGAGGAAGCTGAAGCGGCCGACGCGGCCGTCGGCCTCGCGGTAGTAGCTGTCCGGGGAGGTGATCAGGCAGGCGGTGTCGGTGTGCACCGCCACGCCGTCGAACGACCCGCCGGCGCCGGCGCCGTAGAGCCCTCGAGGAACGGATAGTCGTTGCCCGTCGACGCGCCGGCGAGCACCAGGGCCGACGGGTCGGCCTCATGGATCGCCGTGTGCGCGGCCGTGAGGAGCGGGGCGTACTGCTGTGGCGCCGACCTGCCCGTGCCAGAAGTCCTTCTCGTCCGGCTCGTTCCAGATCTCCCAGGCGGCGACCTTCCCGCGCTCGCGTGCCGCGAGCGTTCCGAGGAAGCGGCCGAAGTCCGACGGATCGCGCGGCGGGACGTAGGGGTCGGTCGAGCCGTTCGCCCACTGCGGCGCGCCGACGACGACCGCGACGACCTTGATGCCGCGCAGCTGGGCGATCGCGGTGTACTGCTCGAGGCCGGCGAGCGCGGCGGGATCCCAGCGGCCGGGGCCGTTGGGCTCGACCTGGTCCCAGCGCAGGAACGCGCGCACCCAGGTGGCGCCGAGCTGGCCCATCGCATCGGTCG
The DNA here is from genome assembly GCA_963721255.1 of uncultured Actinomycetes bacterium. GTDB lineage: Bacteria > Actinomycetota > Thermoleophilia > Solirubrobacterales > Solirubrobacteraceae > F1-60-MAGs163. The sequence goes on along the minus strand of CAVRIM010000012.1, from coordinate 89,144 downwards.
ACTGGGGAGCGTTCTGACCGATCGGGTTGATCCCGACCTCGGCCGCCGGTACGGCGGCAGGTGACGCCGCCATCGCAGCGGTGGCAACCGAAACCACGAGGGCGGCAAGAATCCAGCGACGAAGCATGTCTACGAGACCCATCGGCCGCCGCGGCCGGGTCCTGAAGCCCGTCTGGTACGACGGCTCCGGACGGATGTTCGAGCCGCGTCAGGCGGCGGGGAGCACGCGCGGGACCTGGTCGCGCAGGCGCGTGAGCAGGTCCGCGACCTCGGCGTCGTCCGGGTCGAGCGCGAGCGCGTGCTCGCAGGCGGCGATCGCGTCGCCGACGCGGTCGGTGCGCGCGAGCGCATGTGCGTAGCGCGACCACGCCGCGGGCGACTGCCGGTCCAGCAGCGTCGCCTGCTCGCACGCGGTCACCTCGCCGCCGACGTCACCCTCCAGGTGCAGGACGAGCGCGAGGTCGAGCAGGCCGTCGACGCTCGGGCCGAGCCGCCGCGCGAGCTCGAGCGCCTCGCGCGCGCCCGCGCGATCCATGAGCCGCAGCCGCAGGCGCCCGACCCGCTCCCATGCGTCGGCGTCCTGCGGGTGCGCGCTCGGCCACGCGCACCGCGGCCTCCTCCGCCAGCGCGACGGCGCCCATGTCCTCGTAGATCCGTGCCGCGAAGCGGTGCGGGGCGGGGCGGTCGCCCTCGACGCGCGCCCAGTCGCGGACCGCGCGGCCGGCCGCCGGGAAGGTCGCCGGCCTGCCAGAACGCGAGCGTCATCAGCCGCAGCACCGACGCGTTGCGCGGGTCGGCGTCGCGGGCGTAGATCAGCCGCTTGGCCGCGAGCGCGAAGTCGCCCTCGGCGAGCGCGTGCTGGGCGGCGGTCACGAAGCGCTGCACGCGCTCGGCGCCCGGGTCGGGGGTGCTGAAGTCGACGAACTGGAGCGAGTCGGCGGGCACGGTCCGCACGCCCGGCTGGAAGCGCACGCGGGCCCACTGCTGGATGTCGTCGCCCGCGCCGGTGAAGTAGATCCCCGCGACCTCGCCGACGCCCCACTCGGGATAGGAGAGGCAGCGCGCGTAGCGGTGGACGACCGAGTGGTCCGGCACCTGCGAGCCGAACGGGTCGTGCTGCGGCGCGGTCGGTCTCGGCGGCGCGCCGGCGCTGCTCCTCCTCGTAGGCGCGGCGGCCCTCCTCCTCGCGCGCCTTGCGGGCGGCGGCCGCGCTGACCTTGACCGCGTTGCGGCTGACCGTGCCCCCGCGCGAGGTCTCGGCGATCCGCTCGAGCTGGTCCGCCGCCTCGTTGATCGCCTTCAGGTGACGCTCGTGCGCGACCCGCTTGCCGGGCGGCGCCAGATCGGGATGCCAGACCTTCGCCTGGCGGCGGCGGGCGAGCTGCACGCCACGCTTGTCGAAGGGCGGGTCGAGCTCCAGCAGGAGCAGCGACTGCTCGATGTCCAGCACCGTGGGCATGAATCACCGAGGCTACCGACCCCGGTGGGTGGCCCGGACGATCCGGGCGCGGCGAAGCGCGCCGTCAGTCGATCAGCTTGCGCGTCATCGCGGTGATCGCGAGGCGCCACATCGCGAGGCCGAAGACGACGATGAAGGCGAGGTTCCAGACGTCGACCCAGCCGTGGAGCCCGAAGACCGCGTGGCGCACGAGCTGAACGCAGTGGAAGAGCGGGTTGAGCTCGGCGAGCAGCTGCGCCCAGTCCGGCAGGCCGGCGATCGGGAAGAACGAGCCGGCGAACAGGAACAGCGGGGTGATGACCGCGCTCGTGACGTAGTTGAAGTTCTCGATGCCCTTGAGGAAGCCGGCGATCGCGACGCCCGCGCACGCCCAGCCGTAGCCGGCGATGAAGTTGATGAACGGCACGAGCAGCATCCCCCAGCTCGGCTCCAGGCCGAAGAACATCGCGACGATCATCGGGGCGCAGCCGTAGACCGACGCACGCATCGCGAGCCACAGCGCCTCGCCGGTGACGAGCTCCTCGACGTCGACCGGCGCGGCGAGGATCGCGTCGTACGTGCGCTGGAACTTGTACTTCACGAACGTCCCGAACATCGCGGGCAGCACGCTGGAGAAGAGCACCGCCGTGGCGACCGTCCCGGTGCCGACGAAGTCGACGTAGTCGTAGCCGCCGACGTGCGAGACGAGCGACCCGAAGCCGAAGCCGAACGCGATCAGGTAGATCGTCGGCTCGACCGTCGACGAGAACGTCGTCGAGCGCCAGTACGAGCTGAAGTTGATGATCTCGCGGACGAGCACGCCCGCCAGCGCCGGCCGGTCGAGCCGCCCGGGAGCGGCCTCCGGTCGCTGCAACAGCCTCGGTCGCCATCAGCCGATCTCCTCTCCGGTCAGCAGCACGAACACGTCCTCGAGATTCGCGGAGCGGCGCTCGCCGGCCGGTGCGCGGCCGCCCGCGTCGTCCACGCGCAGCACCGCGATCGACGTGCCCGTGCGCCGCGTCGGGAAGCCCTCGCGCGCCATCTCCGCCTCGGTCTCGGCGAGCCGCGCGGGCGACCCGTAGACCTCGATCGCCTCACCACCGGTGTGCTCGGCGACGAGGTCGGCGGGCGAGCCCACGGCGACCGCCTGGCCGTGCGAGACGATCGTCACCGTGTCGCAGAGGCGCTCGGCCTCCTCGATGTAGTGCGTGGACATCAGGATCGACGTGCCCTCGTTGCGCAGCCGGTCGATCAGCGACCACAGCTCCTGGCGGACCTGCGGATCCAGGCCGACGGTCGGCTCGTCGAGCAGCACGAGCGGCGGCCGGTGGATCAGTGCGCGGCCGATCAGGAGGCGGCGGCGCATGCCGCCGGAGAGCTCGTCGACCTTCGCGTCGCGGCGGTCGCCGAGCCTCGCGATGTCGAGCACCCGCTCGATCGCGGCGGCGCGCTCGGCCTTCGGCACGCGGTAGAGGTAGCTGAACACGACGAGGTTCTGCTCGACCGTCAGCGTCGTGTCGAGGTTGTCGAGCTGCGGGACGACGCCCATCGCGGCGCGCGCGGCCTTCGAGTGCCCGGGCAGCTCGTGACCGAGCACCTGGACCTGGCCCTCGTCGGCGATCGTCTGCGCGGTCAGGATCCGCATCGTCGTCGACTTGCCGGCGCCGTTGGGCCCGAGCAGGCCGACGCACGTGCCCGCGGGCACGTCGAGGTCCAGTCCGTCCACGGCGGTGATCGCGCCGTAGCGCTTGACCACCCCGCGCAGGCGGATCGCGAGTCCGTCGGCGGGCACCCGGCCAGCATTTCACAGGCCCCACCCGACCCCTCTGCGCGCCCCGCTCTACCCTCCATCGCCATGTCGAGTCAGTACGTCTTCACCATGCACCGCCTGACGAAGGCGTACCCGCCGGACAAGACCGTCCTCAGCGACATCACGCTGGCGTTCTATCCGGGCGCGAAGATCGGCGTGCTCGGCTACAACGGCTCGGGCAAGTCGAGCCTGCTGAAGATCATGGCCGGGGTCGACGCCGACTACCGCGGCGAGGCGCAGCTCGGCATCGGCGCGAGCGTCGGCCTGCTCGAGCAGGAGCCCCAGCTCGTCGCCGGCAAGACGGTGCGCGAGTCCGTCGAGGAGGGCGTCGCCGCGACCAAGGCGCTGCTCGACCGCTTCAACGAGCTCGCCGCCAACTACTCCGACGACACCGCCGAGGAGTTCTCCGACCTGCAGGCGAAGATCGACGCCGCCGACGCGTGGAACCTCGACACCGCGCTCGACTACGCGATGGACGCGCTGCGCTGCCCGCCGTCCGACCAGGTCGTCGACGAGCTCTCCGGCGGTGAGCGCCGCCGCGTCGCGCTGTGCCGGCTGCTGCTCGGCAAGCCCGACCTGCTGCTGCTCGACGAGCCGACGAACCATCTCGACGCCGAGTCGGTCGCGTGGCTCGAGCGCCACCTGGCCGAGTACGACGGCGCCGTCGTCGCGGTGACCCACGATCGCTACTTCCTGGACAACGTCGCCGGCTGGATCCTCGAGCTCGACCGCGGCAAGGGCATCCCCTACGAGGGCAACTACTCGAGCTGGCTCGAGCAGAAGCAGGCCCGGCTCCAGCAGGAGGAGAAGGGCGAGAAGTCGCGCCAGAAGGCGATCGCCGAGGAGCTCGAGTGGGTGCGCCAGAACCCGAAGGGCCGCCAGAAGAAGCAGAAGGCGCGCCTGAACAACTACGAGGAGCTCGTCGCGGCAGGAGCGCAACGTGAAGCTCGACCAGGTCCAGATCCACATTCCCGCGGGCCCGCGGCTGGGCGACCTCGTCGTCGAGGCCGAGGGCCTGCGCAAGGGCTTCGGCGACAAGCTGCTGATCGAGGACCTGTCGTTCTCGCTGCCGCGCGGCGGCATCGTCGGCGTGATCGGCGCCAACGGCGCCGGCAAGACGACGCTGTTCCGCATGATCACCGGCCAGGAGCAGCCCGACGCGGGCGCCATGCGCGTCGGCGACACGGTCGAGCTCGCGTACGTCGACCAGAGCCGTGACGCGCTCGACGGCGAGAAGACCGTCTGGGAGGAGATCTCAGACGGCAAGGACCAGGTGCAGGTCGGCGACCAGTGGATGAACAGCCGCCAGTACACGGCAGGGTTCAACTTCAAGGGCTCCGACCAGCAGAAGAAGGTCGGCAAGCTCTCGGGCGGCGAGCGCAACCGCCTGCACCTCGCGAAGCTCCTGAAGAGCGGCGGCAACGTGCTGCTGCTCGACGAGCCGACGAACGACCTGGACGTCGACACGCTGCGCGCGCTCGAGGAGGCGCTGCTCGGGTTCCCCGGCTGCGCGGTGATCATCTCCCACGATCGCTGGTTCCTGGACCGCGTCGCGACGCACGTGCTGGCCTTCGAGGGCGACTCGCAGGTGACCTGGTTCGAGGGGAACTTCGAGGCCTACGAGGAGCGCCGGCACGAGCTGCTGGGCGCCGAGGCCGACCGGCCGCACCGCATCAGCTACAAGCGGCTCACGCGAAGCTGAGCGCTGGCGCGCGAGCGGCTCGGGGCGATCAGTCGTCCGCGAGCCCGGCGAGCGCGGCCGGCAGCTCGTGCAGGGAGCCGATCAGGACGTCCGCGCCGGCGAGGTCCTCGGCGGCGAACGGCCCGGTCGGGACCGCCACGACGCGGACGCCGTCGGCGCGCGCGCACGCGATGTCGCGCGGCGTGTCGCCGATCACGACGGTGCGCTCGCGCGGCCACGGGGCGTCCCCGCTCCAGGCGCGGCCGGCGCGGGCGCGCGCCACGGGCGGAAGGTCGGCGCGGTCCGGGGAGTCGGAGCCGAAGCCGCCCTGCCCGCTGTCGAAGTAGGTCCCGATCCCGGCCGCGCGCAGCTTCAGCCGCGCGACGCCCTCGACGTTCCCGGTCACGAGCGAGAGCCGCATCGCGGGGTCGGCCTGCAGCAGCATCCAGCGCGTCCACCGCGCCCGGGGCCAGCCGCGGCGAGAGGTCGTCGGGAACGAGCTGCGGCGTAGCGCGCGACGAGCACCTCCTGGAACGGCTCGAGCGCCTCGTCGATCGCGCGCGCGTCGACGCCGCCGGCCGTCGAGGATCTCGCGCGCGATGTCCGGATCGGTGCGCCCGCCGGTCTCCACGCGCACCTCGCGCAGGTCGACGCGCCAGACCTCCTCGATCGCGTCGTGCAGCGCCATCGCGTGCTCCCGCGCGCCGCGGATCAGCAGCGTGCCGTCGATGTCGAACAGCAGGAGCACGCTCAGCGTTCGAGCGTGACGTCCACCGGGAGCCGCCGCGCGAACGCCGCGATCAGCTTCGCGGTGTTCTCGACGTCGTCGAGCTGCACCATCTCGACCGGCGAGTGCATGTAGCGCAGCGGGATCGAGACGAGCCCGGTCGCCACGCCGCCGCGCGAGGAATGGATGGCGTCCGCGTCGGTCCAGGTGCGCGTCGACGCCGACAGCGTGTACGGGATCCCCTCCGCCTCGGCCGCCTCGATCAGCAGCTCGCTGACGACGGGGTGCATGGTCGTGCCGCGCTCGATCACGGGACCGGAGCCGAAGTGGTGCTTGCCGAGCTCCTGCTCGGGGATGTCGGGCGCATCGGTGGCGATGCGTCACGTCGACCGCGATCGCGACGTCGGGGCGCAGGCTGTGCGCGGTGGTCAGCGCGCCGCTGAGACCCGTCTCCTCCTGCACGGCGGCGACGGCGACGACGTCGCCCGGGCGCGCCGCCCTCCTCCGCGACGAGGCGCGCGACCTCGTAGACGACGTAACAGCCGAGCCGGTTGTCCATGGACCGCGAGACGGCGCGGCCGTTCGGCAGCTCGACGGGCTCGCCCGGTGACCACGGCGACGTCGCCGATGCGCACGAGCTCGCGCGCGCCGTCGCCGTCCGCCGCGCCGATGTCGATGTGCAGGTTCTTGATCTCGGGAGCCTTGGAGCGCTCGTCGGGCTTGATCAGGTGGATCGGCTTCTTGCCGATCACGCCCGGGACGACGCCGGCCCTTGGTCGCCAGCTCGACGCGCTGGCCGACAGCACCTGCGGGTCCCAGCCGCCGACCCCGACGAAGCGCAGGAAGCCGGTGTCCTCGATGTGGGTGACGATCAGGCCGATCTCGTCGATGTGGCCGACGACCGCGAGCGTGCGCCCCGACGCGGTGCCGGGGATGCGCGCGGTGGAACTGCCCATGACGTCACCGCGCACGTCGTCGGTGAACGCGCGCGCGGCGTCGCGAAACGCCGCGGCGGCGGTCGTCTCGTACCCGGACGGGCCGGGAGCGGTCAGCAGCGTGCGCAGGACGGGAGGGATCGACATGACGCCGGACCCTATCCCGCCGGCAATCCTGATTTCCCGATCGGGATTCGGCTATTTTGTCCGCAACCCACTGCGACCAAGGGAGCCGACCCCGATGAGCGACCAGCAGCCCCGCCCCGAGACGATCGCCCTGCACGGCGGGCAGGAGCCGGACCCGACGACGAACGCGCGCGCGGTGCCGATCTACCAGACCACCTCGTTCGTCTTCGACGACACCCAGCACGCGGCCGACCTGTTCGCGCTCGCGGTGCCCGGCAACATCTACTCGCGGATCATGAACCCGACCTGGGGCGTGCTCGAGCAGCGCCTCACCGACCTCGAGGGCGGCATCGGCGCCGTCGTCACGGCGTCGGGCCAGGCCGCCGTGACCTACTCGGTGCTGAACCTCGCGCGCGCGGGCGACAACATCATCTCCGTCAGCCAGCTCTACGGCGGCACCTACAACCTCTTCGCGCACACGCTGCCGCAGTACGGCATCGAGGTGCGCTGGGCCGACGCCGACGACCCGGGCGCGGTCGCGAGGCTCGTCGACGAGAACACGAAGCTCGTCTTCGGCGAGACGATCGGCAACCCGCGCCTGAACGTCATCGACATCCCGGCCTGGGCCGAGGCCGCGCACGCCGCCGGCGTGCCGCTGATCCTCGACAACACCGTCCCGACGCCGGTCGGCACGCGCGCCTTCGACCTCGGGCGCCGACATCGTCGTGCACTCGCTGACGAAGTTCATCGGCGGCCACGGCACGTCGATCGGCGGCGCGGTCGTCGACTCCGGGAAGTTCGACTGGGTCGCCCACAAGGACCGCTACCCGGGCCTGACCGAGCCGGACCCGAGCTACCACGGGGTCGTCTGGAGCGACGCCCTCGGCCCGGCCGCCTACATCGGCCGCGTCCGCACCGTGCTGCTGCGCAACACCGGCGCCGCGCTCTCGCCGTTCAACGCGTTCCTGTTCCTGCAGGGCATCGAGACGCTGCCGCTGCGGATGGAGCGCCACAACGCCAACGCGCTCGCCGTCGCCCAGTACCTCGACGCACGCGACGACGTCGACTGGGTCTACTACCCGGGCCTCGAGTCGAGCCCGTACAAGGAGGTCGCCGACCGCGTCCTCGACGGCGGCTACGGCGCGCTCGTCACGTTCGGGATCAAGGGCGGCGCCGAGGCCGGCAAGCGCTTCATCGAGTCGCTGAAGCTGTTCAGCCACCTGGCGAACATCGGCGACGCGAAGTCGCTGGCGATCCACAACGCGTCCACGACGCACTCGCAGCTCAACGCGGAGGAGCTCGCGGCGGCCGGCGTGACGCAGGAGACGGTGCGCCTGTCGGTCGGCATCGAGCACATCGACGACATCCTCGCCGACCTCGAGCAGGCGCTCGCGGCCACGCAGCAGGCGGTCGCCACGGCATGACGGGCGGCGGCCTGGGCCGCGTCGAGACGCAGCGGGTCGTCCTCTTCACCGCGGACGACCCGCTCGTGCTGGAGTCGGGCGCGACGCTCGGCCCGGTCGAGGTTGCCTACGAGACCTACGGCACGCTGGACCCGGCGCGCGGCAACGCGGTCTTCGTCCACCACGCGCTGACCGGGGACGCGCACGCCGCCGGCCATCACGGCGACCCGTCGCGGCGCGGCTGGTGGGACCGGCTGATCGGCCCCGGGCGGCCGATCGACACCGACCGCTTCTTCGTCATCTCGCCGAACCTGCTCGGCGGCTGCCAGGGCACGACGGGCCCGAGCTCCGTCGACCCCGCGACCGGGCCGCGGCGCGGGCTCGAGTTCCCGATGTTCAGCGTGCGCGACCTCAACACCGTGCACCGGCGGCTGCTCGCCCACCTGGGGATCGAGCCGGCTGCACGCCGCGCTCGGCGGCTCGCTCGGCGGGCATGCAGGCGCTGCAGTGGGCGATCGACGACCCGCAGGCGATGACGCGCTGCGCGGCGATCTGCGCGAGCGCCGAGCTGAGCGCGATGAACATCGCCTTCTCGACCGTCGCGCGCGAGGCGATCATGCGCGACCCGGGCTTCCAGGGCGGCAGCTACCACGACAGCGGCTCGCGGCCCGAACATCGGCCTCGCCGTCGCGCGGATGATGGCGCACATCACCTATCTCTCGGAGGAGTCGTTCGCGCGCAAGTTCGGGCGCACCCGCCGGGTCGAGGGTGCGGAGCCCGGGCTCGGCCCGGACTTCGAGGTGGAGCACTACCTGCACCACCAGGGCGCGAGCTTCCTCTCGCGCTTCGACGCGCTGACCTACCTGTACCTCACGCGCACCATGGACTACTTCACGCCGTTCGAGGAGCACGGCGTGCGCGAGCGCCTGCGCGGCAACCCGACGCGCTTCCTCGCGATCTCGTTCGACAGCGACTGGCGCTTCTCGAGTGCGCACTCCGCGCACATCGTGCGCGAGCTGCAGGCGGCGGGATGCGCCGCCGAGCACGTCGACATCCCCTCACCCTGGGGACACGACTCGTTCCTGCTGGACGTGCCCGAGTACCACGCGGCACTCGGGCACTTCCTGCAGTAGGGCTCAGCCTCCGGCGAGCGCCTTCGACTTGATGTGGTCGAACTCGCTCTGCGAGATCGTGCCGGCGTCGAGCAGCGACTGCGCGGTCGCGATCTCGCTGGCCGGGCCGCCCTTGCCGGCGGCCTCCTTGACCTGCTGGTCGAACGCGGCCTGCGCGGCCTCGGCGCCCTTGACGTTCCGGTCCGCGATGCCGTTGTGGTAGGCGATCAGGTAGACGAGGACGCCCAGCAGCGGGATGAAGATGATGAAGATGATCCAGATGGCCTTCGCGAAACCGCCGATGTCACGGCGGCGGAAGATGTCCATGAACACCATGATCGCGAGCCAGATCCACATGATGAAGCCCACGAAGATCAGCATCGACCAGAGGATGTTGAGGAAGGGATAGTCGGCAGCAATTGGCATGCTGCGCATCATTCCAGAGTTCGTGGCCCCCGCCGTCACCCGCGTATGGGTGATCTTCCGCAGTCGCGGCGTCAGTCGAACGTCAGGACGGTGCGGATGCCGTCCTGGTCGTGCATCAGCTCGAAGGCGTCGTTGACGCGATCGAGCGGCAGGTGGTGGCTGATGAACGCGTCGAGCGGCAGCTTGCCGTCGAGGTAGAGCTGCGCGAGCGCCGGGCACGTCGTCGCGGCCGCGCGCGCCGCCGAACGAGGCGCCCGCGATCCTGCGGCCGGTGATCAGGTAGCGGGGGATGACGTTGAGGGTCTCGCCCTTGCCGGCCACGCCGGCGATCACGCACTGCCCCCAGCCCATGCGCGCGGCCTCGACGGCCTGGCGCATGACCGCGACGAGCCCGGTCGCCTCGAACGTGTAGTCGGTGCCGAAGCCGCCGGTCAGCTCGAGGATCTGCTCGACGACGTCGTCGCCGCCCTCGAGCTCGTCGGTGGCGCCGAGCTCGACGGCCTTGGCGCGCCGCTCGGCGCTCGGGTCGACGATGAGGATCCGCTCGGCGCCGGCGAGCTTCGCGCCCGCCACGGCGCCCAGGCCGACGAGGCCGGCGCCGAAGACGGCGACCGTGCTGCCCTGCTCGACCTTGGCGATGTAGAGCGCGGCGCCGATGCCCGGTGGTCGCCCCGCATGCCAGCGTGCAGAGGACGTCGAGCGGCGCCTCCTTGGGCACCTTCGCGAGCGCGATCTCCGGCATCACCGTCGCCTCGGCGAACGTGCTCGTCCCCATGAAGTGGCGGATGCGCTCGTCGCCGCGATAGAGCCGCGTCGTGTGGTCGGGGAGGTAGCCCTGGCCCTGCTCGTCGCGGATCGCGAGGCAGATGTTCGTCTTGCCGGACGTGCAGTGCGTGCACTCGCGGCACTGCGGCGAGAACAGCGTCAGCACGTGGTCGCCCGGCTTCAGCGACGTCACGCCCTCGCCGACCGCCTCGACGACGCCGGCGCCCTCGTGCCCGAGCACCGTCGGGGCGTAGCCGGTGGGGTCGACGCCGCTGGCGGTGTACATGTCGGTGTGGCACACGCCGCAGGCCTGCACGCGGACGAGCACCTCACCGGCCTTGGGCCCGTCGAGCCCGATCTCCTGCACGACGAGCGGCTTCCCGAATTCCTCGAGCACGGCGGCGCGGATCTGCATGGGCGCGACGCTATCGCACGCGGGCGGCCGCCAGTCCGGCGGCGCGCGTAGCCTGACCGCGTGCCGCCCGCTCCGGCCATCGCCGTCCGCGGCCTGCGCGTCGAGCGCGGCGGTCGCGAGGTGCTCCCCGGCATCGACCTCGACGTCGCGGCCGGGCGCGTCACCGGCCTGATCGGGCCGAGCGGCAGCGGAAAGTCGACGCTGATGCGCGCGATCGTCGGCGTCCAGATCGTGGCCGGCGGGTCGGTGACCGTGCTCGGCGAGCCGGCGGGCACGCCCGCCCTGCGCGAGCGCGTCGCCTACGTGACGCAGTCCGGCTCGGTCTACGGCGATCTCACCGCGTGGGAGAACGTGCGCTACCTCGCGCGCGTCATGGGCGTCGAGCGACGACGACGTGCGGCGCGTGATCGAGGTCGTCGGCCTGATCGGCGACGAGCACCGCCCCGTCGCGCGGCTCTCCGGCGGCCAGCGCCACCGCGTCGCGCTGGCGGGAGCGCTGCTCGGACGGCCCGAGCTGCTCGTGCTCGACGAGCCGACCGTCGGGCTCGACCCGCTGCTGCGCCGCGACCTGTGGGCGCTGTTCGAGCGCCTGCGCGACGAGGGCGCGACGCTGCTCGTGTCGACGCACGTGCTCGACGAGGCGGGCCGCTGCGACGACGTGCTGCTGCTGCGCGACGGGCGGCTGCTCGCGGCGACGACCGCGGCCGGCCTGCGGGCCGACACGGGCACCGACGATCTCGACGAGGCGTTCGTGCGGCTGATCGAGCGCACCGAGGGCGACGCGTGAGCGCGCGGGCCACGCTCGCGACCGCGCGGCGCCTGTCGCCCAGCTCCGTCACGACCCGCGCACGATCGCGCTGATCATGCTCGTCCCGCTGCTGCTGCTCGGGCTGCTGAAGCTGCTGTTCTCCGGCAACGAGCAGCAGTTCCAGCGCGTCGGGCCGCCGCTGCTCGGGATCTTCCCGCTCGTCGTGATGTTCCTCGTCACCTCCGTGACGATGCTGCGCGAGCGCACGTCCGGCACGCTCGAGCGGCTGATGACGCTGCCGATGAGCCGCGGCGACCTCGTCGCCGGCTACGCGCTCGCGTTCGCGGTCGCTCGCGGCGGTCCAGGCGATCGTCGCGTCGCTGTGGGCGATCGGCGTGCTCGGGCTCGACGTCGCAGGGCTCGAGCGTCGCGCTCGTCGGCGTCGCGATCCTCAACGCCGTGCTCGGCATGGCGTGCGGCCTCGGCCTCAGCTCGCTCGCGACGACCGAGTTCCAGGCCGTCCAGTTCATGCCCGCCTTCATCCTGCCCCAGTTCCTGCTCTGCGGCCTGCTCGTCCCGCGCGACGAGATGGCGGGCGCGCTCGACGCGCTCGCCGGAGTGCTGCCGATGACCTACGCCTACGAGGCGCTCGCCGACATCGCGGCCGGCGACGGCTCGGCGGCCGCCGTCGCGGCCGCGGTCACGCTCGGCTTCTGCGTCCTGGCGCTCGGGCTCGGCACGCTCACGCTGCGGCGCCGCACGCCGTAGCCCGCTCAGGACGCCACGAGCTGGCGCAGCACGTACGGCAGGATCCCGCCGTGGCGGAAGTACTCCGCCTCCTTCGGCGTGTCGATCCGGACGACCGCCTGGAACTCGAGGTTGCCCGCGTTGACCGTCGCGTGGCGCGGAAGCTCGCCCGCGTTCAGCGGCGCCGCGACGCCCGTGATCTCGAAGATCTCCTGTCCGGAGAGGCCGAGCGACTTCGCGTTCTGGCCCTCGCAGAACTGCAGCGGCAGCACGCCCATCCCGACGAGGTTCGAGCGGTGGATGCGCTCGAAGCTCTCCGCGATCACCGCGCGCACGCCGAGCAGCCGCGTGCCCTTCGCCGCCCAGTCGCGCGAGGAGCCGGAGCCGTACTCCTTGCCGCCGAGCACGATCAGCGGCGTGCCCTCGCGCTCGTAGCGCATCGCCGCGTCGAAGATGCTCATCTCCTCGCCGCGCGGGAGGTGGCGGGTGACGCCGCCCTCGGTCCCCGGCGCGAGCAGGTTGCGCAGGCGGATGTTCGCGAACGTGCCGCGGACCATGACCTCGTGGTTGCCGCGCCGGGAGCCGTAGGAGTTGAAGTCCTTGGGGTCGACGCCGTGGGCGTCGCGCATCATCGACTCGCCGCCCCGCCCGCCCCGCCGTCGCGTCGTCGGCCTCGCCGCCACCGGTCACCCCGAAGTTCATCAGGTAGTGGCCGGCGGGCGAGTCCTTCTTGATCGCGCCCGCGGGCGAGATGTGGTCCGTCGTGACGCTGTCGCCGAGCTTGGCCAGCACGCGCGCGCCGAGGATGTCCTGCACCGGCGACGGGCTCGGCCTGCATGCCCTCGAAGTAGGGCGGGTTGCGCACGTACGTGGAGTCGGCGCTCCAGGCGTAGCGGTCGCCGTCCGGCACGTCGAGCCCCGACCAGTTGACGTCGCCGTCGTACACCTGGGCGTAGCTCTTGCGGAACATGTCCTGCTGCACCGCCAGCTCGACCGTCTCCGCGATCTCCTGCGTGCTCGGCCAGATGTCGCGCAGGAAGACGTCGGCGCCGTCCGTGTCCTGCCCGATCGGATCGTTCAGGAGGTCGATGTCCATCGTCCCGGCGAGCGCGTAGGCGACGACGAGCGGCGGCGAGGCGAGGTAGTTCATCTTCACGTCGGGGTTGATGCGCCCCTCGAAGTTGCGGTTGCCCGAGAGCACCGAGCAGACCGTGAGGTCGTGCGCGTTGACCGCCGCCGAGACCTCGTCCGGGAGCGGGCCGGAGTTCCCGATGCACGTCGTGCAGCCGTAGCCGACGAGGTTGAAGCCGAGCGCGTCGAGGTCGTCCTGGAGGTCGGCGCGCAGGAGGTAGTCGGTCACGACCTTGGAGCCCGGGGCGAGCGAGGTCTTGACCCACGGCTTCGTCGTCAGGCCCTTGGCCAGCGCGTTGCGCGCGAGCAGCCCGGAGGCGAGCATCACCGACGGGTTCGAGGTGTTCGTGCAGCTCGTGATCGCCGCGATCACCACGTGGCCGTGGTCGAGCTCGCAGCCGGTGCCGTCGGCGAGCGTGACCGGCACGCCGGTGCGCTCACGGACCGGCGCCGCAAGCGAGGCGCGGTCCTCGGCGGTGAGGATCTGCGGCTCCGTGGCGCCGGGCGTCTGGCTCGCCGGCGGGTCGCTCGACGGGAAGCTCTCGGCGTCCGCCTCGTCCTGCGCGTCCACCTCGGCGACGTAGCCCTTCAGCTCCTCGCGGAACATCTCCTGGGAGCGGCGCAGCGGCACGCGGTCCTGCGGGCGCCGCGGCCCGGCGAGCGACGGCTCGACGGTCCCCAGGTCGAGCGCGAGCTTGTTCGTGAAGGTCGGGTCCTCGGCGTGCTCGTCGTGCCAGAGCCCCTGCTCCTTCGCGTAGGCCTCGACGAGCGCGACCTGCTCGGCCGGGCGACCGGTGAACTCGAGGTAGCGCAGCGTCTCGGCGTCGATCGGGAAGATCGCGCAGGTCGAGCCGAACTCCGGGCTCATGTTGCCGAGCGTCGCGCGGTCGGCGAGCGGCAGCCGCGAGATGCCGGGCCCGTAGAACTCGACGAACTTGCCGACGACGCCGGTCTTGCGCAGCAGCTCCGTCACCGTCAGCACGAGGTCGGTCGCCGTCGCGCCCTCGGGCAGCTCGCCGTCGAGGCGCACGCCGATCACCTGCGGGATCAGCATCGACATCGGCTGGCCGAGCATCGCCGCCTCGGCCTCGATGCCGCCGACGCCCCAGCCCAGCAGGCCCAGGCCGTTGACCATCGTCGTGTGCGAGTCGGTGCCGACGAGCGTGTCGGGGTAGGCCCGGCCGCTGCGATCGTCGACGAAGACGACGCGCGCCAGGTACTCGAGGTTGACCTGGTGGACGATGCCGGTGTCCGGCGGGACGACCTTGAAGGTGTCGAACGCCTGCTGGCCCCACTTGAGGAACTGGTAGCGCTCGCGGTTGCGCTCGAACTCGCGCTGCGCGTTGATCGCGAACGCGCCGGCGGAGCCGAACGCGTCGACCTGCACCGAGTGGTCGATGACCAGCTCGGCCGGCACGAGCGGCTCGATCTTCGCGGGGTCGCCGCCGAGCGCCGCCATCGCGTCGCGCATCGCGGCGAGGTCGACGACCGCCGGGACGCCGGTGAAGTCCTGCATCACGACGCGCGCGGGCGTGAAGGCGATCTCCAGGCTCGGCTCGGCCTTCGCATCCCAGCTCGCCAGCGCCTCGATGTCGGCGGCGGTGACCGCGCCGTTGCCCTCGGTCCGCAGCAGGTTCTCGAGCAGGATCTTCAGCGAGAACGGCAGCCTGCGCCACGTCGAAGCGGGACTGGAGCGCGTCGAGCCGGAAGATCTCGAGGTCGCGGCCGCCGACGGTGAGCGTGGCCTTGGCGTCGAAGCTGTTCGTGGACATGCGGTCGGCTCCTGGGGTGTCGAGTTCAGGTCGGGTCGCCGGGCAGCAGCACGAACGGCGCGCCGGCGGTGTCGGTCAGTGGTCGGAAATGGCGGTGGTCGAAGGTGGCGATGCGGTTGGTGTTCAGCCGGCCGGCGAGCGCGACGAGCGAGGCGTCGGTCATGCCGAGCTCCGGTCGCGCGCGCACCATGCGGAGCGACTCGGTGAGCGCGTCGGCCCACCATCGCACAACGTACGCGCCGCGTTCCAGGTCCGCCCAGAACGCGTCCCGCGCGCCGACGGCGCCGGCGAAGTGATCCATCTCGGCGACGGCGAGCGGGGTCGTGACGAGGTCGTCGTCGAGCGTCTCGAGCCAGCGCGCGGCAGCGGCGTGGTTGCGATCGTCGCGATCGATCAGCGCGACGACGACGCCGGTGTCGAGCACGATCGTCACCGGCCGAAGCCCGTCTCCTCGAGAAAGGCGTCGACGTCGGCCGAGACGCCGGGGCGGCCGCTGGCGACGACGCCGACCGCGGTGGGCTTCACCCGTCGCGGCCGGTCCGCGACGCCGCGGAGCGAGCGGCGGATCAGCTCCGCCTTGGTGATGCCCTCCTCCGCGGCACGCAGCGCGAGCGCCTGATCGAGGTCGTCCTCGAGGTAGATGCTCGTCTTCTTCATGGAACGTAGGGTATCACCCTACGTACCTCCTCGTTACGGCTTCAGCAGCTCGTCGATCGCAGCCTTGAACGCGTCGGCGTCGGCGAGATCCACGTCGAACTTCGTCAGCGGCTTGCCCGTCTCGCCGATCAGGAACGTCGGCGTGCTCACGACGCCGTACTTCTCGGCGCCCTTCTGGGCCGCCTGAACCGGCACGAGCGATGCCTGGCTGTCGGCGAACTTCCGCGCCTGCGGGACGTCGACGCCCGCGGCCTTCCAGATCTTCTCGATGAAGGCGTCGGTGGCGTAGCCGGAGTTCTCCTGGCCCTGGTTGAAGTACCAGAGCTGCGTGAAGTACGACTCGCGCTTCTGCTGGCCCGCGGCCGCGGCGGCGCGCGCCGCCTTCTCCGAGTCCGGGCCGATGAACGTCAGCGTCTTGAACTCGACGCGCAGCTTGCCGGTGGCGACGTACTTGTTGACGATGATCGGGTAGGTCGTCAGCGCGAACTGGCGGCAGAACGGGCACTGCAGGTCGGCGAACTCCGTCGAGCGTGACCGGCGCGTCCTTCTGGCCGAGCGCGCCGGCCTGCTCGGGGATCCCCTTGAGCAGCGCGGTCGGTCTCCGGCGACCCCCGCGACCGTGCCGCCGGACGACGGCGGTGTTCTTCTTGTCGCTCCCGCCCCCCGCGATCAGGACGACGGCCACCGCCACGATCGCCAGGCCGACGACGGACGCGATGATGATGTTGCGCCGCTTGCGGGCCTGCTCGGCCTGCGAGATCTTGGACTGGGGCGCGGTGCCGCGCTTGGGGGACTTGGAGCTCATGGCGCGTGATTCTGGCAGCACGAGCGCGATCCTCGCGTCGCACGTGGAGTTTCACCCGTTCAGGCGAGCGCCAGCAGCTCCGCGATCCCCGCCTCGATGCCGTCGCAGAGGACGTCGATGTCGGGCACGGCGTCGTGGTCCCCCGTGACGCCGAAGGCGAGGTGCCCGTCGTACGAGAAGATCGCGACGACGATCCGCACCGCGCCCGCGACGGGCACGTAGGGGTAGGACACGACCATCCGGCGGCCCGCCGCGTAGAGCGGGCGCTGGGGCCCGGGCACGTTCGTCGTCACGGTCTCGAACGTCATCTGCGGCGAGCGCGCGGCGGCGCGCATCCCGAGCGCGAGCAGCATCGACGGCGCGAACCCCGAGAGCGACGTCAGCACCTCGCCGGCGACGGCCTTCTGCGAGGACTTCAGCTCCGCCATCTGCGCGCCGACGTCCGCCAGGCGCTCGAGCGGATCGGCCGCGCCGACGGGCAGGTCGACGAAGACCGCCGAGACGCGGTTGTTGTACGTGCCCTTCTCCGAGCCGGTCCGCACCGACACCGGAACCATCGTGCGCACGGTGCGGCCCTCGAGCGGCTCCTCGCGCGACTCGAGCAGGTCACGGAAGCCGCGCGAGATCGCCGCGAGCACGACGTCGTTGACCGTGCCGCCGAGCCCGGCGCGGATCGCCTTCACGTCCTGCATGCTCGCCTGCGCCCAGCTCCAGCGCCGGTGCGGGCCGACCGGGCCGGTCAGCGACGAGCTCACCGGCCGCAGGAAGCCGCGCGCGGCGACCAGCGCGCCGGCGGCCGCCGTCAGCTCGCTGAAGATCCTGCGCGGGGCGCGCGCGGCCTCGGCGATCCCCGCCAGCGCCTCACGCGGGTGCAGCGAGTCCGTCACGCTCTGCGTCAGCACCTCGAAGTCGCTGGGCTCCGGCGCCGCGGTCCAGTCGTCCGGCTCGGTGACCGGCGTGTCGGGATCGGGGTCGAGCATCACCGAGAGCAGGTCGGTCGCGGAGACGCCGTCGACCATGCAGTGGTGCACCTTGTTGACGAGCGCCCAGCGTCCCTTGCCGAGCCCCTCGACGATCCACATCTCCCACAGCGGCTTTGCGCGGTCGAGCTGCTGGGCCATCAGCCGCCCGGTGAGATTGCGCAGCTCCGCCTCGCCGCCGGGCGCGGGCAGCGCGGTGTGGCGCAGGTGGTAGCTGAGCTTGAAGTGCGGGTCGTCGACCCACACCGGCCGGCTGAGCCCGAGCGGCGTGAAGCGCACCTTCTGCCGGTAGCGCGGAACGCTCTGCGAGCTTGCCGAGCACCATCGCGGCGATGTCGTCGTAGGCCGGCACCGGCCCCTCGAAGATCGAGACGCCGCCGATGTGCATCTGCGTGTTGCCCGTCTCGATGTGCAGGAACGACGCGTCCTGCACGCTGAGGGTGTTCATGCGGCCTGGGCGAACGCGTGGAGGGCGCCCGCGACGGCGCGGTAGCTCTCGCGATTGGCCGCCATCCCGACGTGGCTGGCCTCGATCTCGACGTGCTCGGCGTCCTCGTGCAGGCACGCCCGCCAGTTCACGATGCCGTCGCGGCGGCTGTAGAGCGAGACGAACGGCATGCCCGTCGGGCATCGGCGCCAGCATGTCGTCGCGGACCTCTTCGCAGCACTCGCCGTCGAGACAGGACCAGCGCAGCAGCCCCGGTACGCCCGCGCTGCCGGCGGCGCCCATCCAGGCGAGCGTGCCGAGCACGACCGGGTGCGCGGCGAGCGGGTCCAGGTGCGGCGTGCCCATCGTCACGAGCCCGGCGACGAGGTCGGGGCGGCGGATCGCCACGACCCGCGAGAGCGTGCCGCCGCGGCTCTGCCCGAGCAGCGTGACCTTCTGGCCGGTCTGCTCCGCGAGGTCCTCCGTGCGCCGCTCGAGCGCGGTCACCGTCCGCTCGGTGCAGTCGGCGTTCACGCGGATCCCGGCAGCCGTCGCGTCGTAGCCGATCCTGCCGCAGCCAGCCGCGCATGCGGTCGAGCGAGCGGTCGCCCGCGAGCAGGCCGGGCACGAGCAGCACGGGCTCGCCGCTCCCGTGCTCGACGCCCTCGCCGGCGTACAGGCGGTCCAGCAGCAGGCGCGCATGCTCCTCGCGCGAAGCTGCCCTCGCGCCACAGCGGGATGCGCAGGCCGCTGATGGCCCGGCCGGGAAGCGTTCAGCACCGCGCTCATCACCCGCATAGTCTCTCACCGATGGGACACCTTGACTCGGAGCAGTGGGCCGCGCAGGCCATCGACGCGATCGGCGACATCTACGGCCGGCACGACGGCGAGCGCGCGACGCACGCCAAGGGCACGCTCTGCGCCGCGACGTTCACCGCGACGCCGGCCGCCGCCGGGCTCAGCCGCGCCGGCCATCTCCAGGGCGGCCCGATCGACGCGCGCGTGCGCTTCTCCAACGGCAGCGGCAACCCGGCGGCCCCCGACGCCGAGGTCGACGGGCGCGGCATGGCGGTCACGTTCGACCTGCCGGACGGCACCGCCACCGACATCGTCGCGCTCACGCTGCCGGTGTTCTTCGTCCGCACGCCGGAGGACTTCCTCGAGTTCACGCGCGTGCGCAAGCCGGATCCGGAGACCGGACAGCCGGACTTCGCGAAGGTCGGCCCCGTTCATCGAGGCGCACCCCGAGGTGCTGCCGGCGATCCAGGCCGCCCTGGGCGCGAAGGCGCCGGCGAGCTACCTCGAGTGCACCTACAACGGGCTCCACGCGTTCCGGCTCGTCAACGCCGGCGGCGACGGGACCTGGGTGCGCTGGACGCTTCGAGCCGGACACGCCCGGCGCCGGGCTCGAGCCGGACGACGCGGCGGCCCGCGAGCCCGACTACCTGCAGGCCGACCTCGTCGAGCGCCTCGGCGAGGGGCCCGCGGGCTTCACGCTCGTGGCGATCCTCGCGCAGGACGGCGACCCGCTCGACGACCCGACGGCCGCCTGGCCGGAGGACCGCGAGCGCGTCGCGATCGGCCGGCTCGAGATGACCGGCCTCGCGTTCGACCGCGAGCAGGACGGCGACATCCTCGTGTTCGACCCGACCCGGGTCGTCGACGGCATCGAGTGCTCGGACGACCCGATCCTCCACGCGCGCTCGTGGGCCTACTCGGAGTCCGTGCTGCGCCGGACCGGGGTGCAGCGCGGGTTCTGAGGGAGCGCTCAACGGGCGCCGGATCGGTCGACGCCGACGGGTCCGGCTCGGAATTCGCTCCACCCAGTCGCCGTCAGCGCGCGTGCCTGCGCTTGGCCGGCTTCACGTAGCGAACCCGGACCTGCCTGCGCGTGACCGTCGTCGGCCTGGCCGGGCCGGTCGTCGTGACGGTCACCGTGATCGTGACGTCGCCGCGCGCGCGCAGGAGCGCGAGTCCCGGCGCGCGTCACGTTCAGCGTCAGCGGCCGGGTGCTGTCGGCCGGCACCTCCATGTGGCCGCGCCCGACGACGATCGACCTTGGGCTTCTTCTTCTTCGCCGCGGCGGCGAGGCGGCGCCTCGACGCCGGCGAGGCGCCCTTGGCCGTCCCGACGGAGTTGACCGAGCAGGCGGGGCCGCCGCATCCGTAGGCGCCCAGGTCCATCGGGCCGTCCCGGGGTCCACGGGATCCGCTTCGTGATCCAGACGATCGTGGGCTTCTGCACCGGCCCGGGCACGGACGACCGGGGCGGTCGGCCGAGCCGCGGGTCCGGGCGGCGTGAGGACCGGCACGAACGGGCTGCGCGATGGATCCGGCCGCCAGACGGGGTCGTCGTTCTTGCCCGCCGGTCGTGACGGGCGCGCGGCAGTCGCCCGACCCGTCGGTGGCTGCGACGTAGATCTCGTTGTCGTCGCCGGCGCGTCGTAGCGGTACGCCCTGGAACGCGACGCGCGTGCCCTCCGGCGACCAGGTCGGGGCGTAGTCGTTCTCCTGAGCGACGCCGGCGAGCCCGATGTCCTGGCTGCCGTCGCCATGCACGACGCGGATGTGGCCGTCGCTTCCGGTCGTCGACCGGTAGGCGATCTTCGTCCCGTCGGGCGACCAGGCGGCGAACGTCCACTGCGTGTAGTTGATCGGCGTGATGACCGGCGTGCCGCCGCCGCCGCGCGTTCACGACGTGCAGATCGACGAACGGGTCGTGCTCCTGCGGGTTGATCCCGTCGAAGGCGATCTTCGTGCCGTCCGGCGACCACGCCGGAGAGTGCCCGCCGCCGTTCTCGAGCGGGGCCGGCGTGCCGTTGCCGTCCGCGCTCGTGACGTAGACCTGCTGCGCCCTTGGAGAACGCGATCTTCGTCCCGTCCGGCGACCAGGTCGGATGCGCGTCCGTCGAGCGTGATCGTCACCGGCGTGACGGTCGTCCCGTCGGCGCGCGACGAACACGGACGACGCGCCGTAGACGCGCTGCGCTCGAACGCCACCTTCGTGCCGTCGCGCGACCAGACCGCGATGCGGTGATGGAGCCGCTGCCGCTCGGGTAGTGCGTGAGCTGGGTGGCGAGGTTGATCGCGTCGCCCGGGAGCGTCGGGCTGCATCACGAAGATGTTGTGCGCCGCCGCCGCCGAAGTTGCTGACGAACGCGACCCGCGTCCCGTCCGGCGACCACGCGGGATGCCGTCGAGGCTCGTGGTGCCGTTGTCGGTCAGGTTCGTGACCGCGCCCGGCGCGTCGGGCTGGACCAGGCAGATGTCGACGTCGCAGCCGGTAGGCGATCTCGTCGGTCAGCGCGAGCGCCGGCGCGGCGCCCGCGGCGACGATGCCCGCGGACGATCGCGAAGCCGATCAGGAGCCTGAGCCAGGACGGCCGCATCGAGCGGGAGCGACGGGACTCGAACCCGCGACCTCCGGCGTGACAGGCCGGCGCTCTAACCAACTGAGCTACGCCCCCGGGCGCCGCGCCAGTATGACAACTCCGGCCTCGGCGATGACCTGACGCCGGTCTGAACGATCCTCCCAGCCCGCAACTCCTCCCGGGGGGTCGTGTTCCGACGGGCGGACCCTCATCCCCCGCACACTTCCTGGGAGGAAGCACATGCGAAACGCACGACGCACTCGCACTCATCACAGCAATTTTCGGTGTTCTGGCCCTGTTCGTGGCCAGCGCAGCGGTCGCGATGGCCGCCACCGTGACCGGCACGCCCGAACAACGATCGCCTGATCGGCACCCCCGGCGACGACCAGATCACCGCCCTCGCGGGCAACGACAAGGTTCGCGGCCTCGCGGGCAACGACACGATCGACCTCGGCCCGGGCTTCGACCTCGCGCTCGGCGGCCGCGGCAACGACACGATCAAGGGCGGCGACAACGCCGACTTCGATCGCCGGCGGCCAGGGCGACGACGCGATCGACGGCGATTCCGGCCGCGACTGGCTCTGGGGCCAGGGCGACAACGACACCATCAAGGGCCTCGCGGGCGACGACCGCATCTGGGGCGGCGACGGCAACGACACGCTGATCGGCGACACCCCCGGCGTCGGCGACCTCTTCTCCAACGACCGCATCTGGGGCGGCCGCGGCGACGACCAGATCACCGGCGGCGACGCGCGTGACCGGCTCTCCGGCGGCGACGGCAACGACACCGTCAAGGGCGACGCGGGCAACGACCGCATGAGCGGCGGATCCGGCGACGACACCCAGTACGGCGGCGACGGCAACGACCTGATCTACGCCAACGTCGGCGCCGACACCACGTACGGCGAGGCCGGCAACGACAACCTGTGGGCGCTCGCCCGCGCGGACGTCACGCCCGGCCCGAACGGTGAGACCGACACGGTCGGCGACACCCTCGACGGCGGCCCCGGCGACGACACGTTCCACACCCGCGACGGCGAGGTCGACCGCATCACCTGCGGCGACGGCAACGACACCGCGCTGCTCGACAACGTCGACGTCATCACCGACGCGACCGCCGACGAACCCCAAGGGCTCGTGCGAGAACGTCGTGCGCAAGGACGTCAAGGCGAAGAACGGCAAGGCCCGCGGCACCGACCGCAGCGAGGACCAGGGCCAGGCCGACGACCAGCAGGGCGAGCGGCAGCACCCGCGCCCGTTCTGACCTGAGCAGCTCCCGGGCGCTCATTTCCCCCGGCGCCCGCCGGACCCGAGAGGCCTCGCGTGATGCGGGGCCTCTCGGCGTTCCGGGGTAGGCTGCGGCCGTGCTCCAGCGTCCGTCCGAGCCCCCGTCGGCCAATCCGCTGGCGGTCATGTGGAGCGACCTCGCCGCGGAGCGCGCCCGGACCGTCCCCTATCCGCCGGGGGAGCACCGCTTCAGCATGCGGCGCACGAACCGCTTCATCGAGCATCCGATGCGCGTGCTCGTCGACGGCTACGAGCGCTTCGGGCCGATCTACACGCTGCGGATCTTCCATCACAACGTCGTGTTCATGCTCGGGCCGGAGGCCAACCACCACGTGCTCGTCTCCGGCGCCGAGAACCTCTCCTGGCGCGGCGGCGAACTGCGCGCGCTGATCCCGCTGCTCGGCGACGGGCTGCTGACGACCGACGGCGCCTACCACCGCGCGCACCGCAAGATGATGCTCCCGGCGTTCCACCGCGAGCGGATCGCAACGGCCGTCCGGGTGATGGAGGACGAGGTCGAGCGCGCGGCCTCGGCGTTCGTGCCCGGGCGCGGTGATCGACCTGTACGCGTGGACGCGTGACCTGGCGCTGCGGGTCGCGATGCGCGCACTGTTCGGGCTGGACGCACGGCCCCCTGGACGACAGGTCGGCGTCGCCGACCTGCCTGCGGGGTCCGAGGTCGATGCCGCCGACGAGTTCGAGACCGCCCTCTCCTTCCACGCGCGCAGCGTCGCCGGGCAGGTCGCGCGCGGGCCCGGGCTCGCCGTACGCGCGGGTCCTGCGGTCGCGGCAGCGGCTCGACGCGCTCCTGTTCGCCGAGATCGACCGCCGCCGCGCCGGCGACGGACTCGGCGAGGACCTGCTGTCGCTGCTCGTCGAGGCGCGCGACGAGGACGGCGACCCGCTGCCGCGCGAGCAGATCCGCGACGAGGTGATGACGCTGCTCTTCGCCGGCCACGACACGACGACCTCGACGGTGGCGTTCCTCTTCTACGAGCTCGCGCGGAACCCCGAGATCGCCGAGGACCCGGGCATCACGATGGACATGCTGATCGACGAGACGCTGCGCAAGTACCCGCCGGCCTACATCGGGCCGCGCCGCTCGATCGACGCGTTCGAGTTCCAGGGGATGCCGGTTCCGGCGCGGCGCGCACGTGCAGTACTGCTCGTGGGCGAGCCACCACCTTCCCGACGTGTGGCCCGACCCGGACCGCTTCGACCCGTACCGCTTCACGCCCGAGCGCAAGGCCGCGCTCGCGAAGGGCGCCTACGTCCCGTTCGGCGGCGGCTCGCGGACGTGCATCGGGATGCGCTTCGGCCAGGCCGAGATCGCCGCGATCACGCGCACGATCCTCGAGCGCTCACGGCTCGAGCTCGTCCCCGGCTACGAGCTCAGCATCCGCCACGCGCCGACGATCTCACCGCGCGGCGGCATGCCGATGACGGTGCGCTCGAGCAGCGCCGGCGGCGCTGCTCGACGCCGCAGCCTTCAGGCTGCGTAGCCGTCTCTTCACTTCGATGCGGTGACGGTCAGCACGGCGCTGCCGTCGCCGGCGCGCAGCTCGTCGCCGGGCCACTGCGCGACGAACCGGTTCGTGCCCTTGCGGACCTTCCACGACGTCGTGAACGAGCCGGTCGAGGCGGTCTTGACGGCTGGTCCGCTGCCAGGTGCGCGACCCGGCCGGCAGGAACGACACGGTCACGACGCGCCCGGCCTGCGCCGGTGACAGCTTGCCGGTGACGGTGATCGTCGCCGCCTTCTTGAGCTTCGTCTTCGGCGTCTTGATCGTCAGCGTCGAGGGCGTGCCGGTCCCGCCACCCGTCGTGGTGAACAGGAGGTCCGTCGTCCCCGCGAGCAGGTAGTCCGTCGCGTCCGGGCCGGTCGCGATGCCGCCGGCGCCGATCGGATCGCTGACGACGACCTGCGGAGCCCAGGTGGCGCCGCTGTCGCTCGTCCGCAGGATCGTGCTCGGCCCGCTGCCCTCGCGGCTGACCAGGTAGCCCTTCTTCGCCGACGCCGAACGCGAGATCGGCGAGGCGCGTGGTCCCGGCGCTGAACAGCTCGGTCCAGGACTTGCCGGTGTTGGCGGTGCGGAAGAGCCGCCCGCCGTCACCCTCGAGGTAGCCGGTCTTCGCGTTCACGAAGTCGACGCTGGTCGATGAAGAACGCGTTGACCTTCTTGCCGCTGCGCAGCTTCACGATGCGCGTCGGGAACTTGACGGACGTCCACGTCCTGCCCTTGTCGGTCGTGCGCCAGAGCGAGTCGCCGCCCCAGGCGAAGATCGTCGAGCCGCCGGCGCCGTCGAGCTGGTTGACCGACTTCTTGGCGATCTTGCCGGTCGCGGCGGTGAACGAGGTGCCGCCGTCGACCGAGCGCCGCACGCTGCGCGGGCCGGCCACGAAGACGGTCGTCGCCGTCGGGGCGAGCACCGAGCGCGGCGTCGACGTGGTGCCGATGTCGAGCGTGCGCCAGGTGGCGCCGGCGTCCGCGGTGGCGAAGAGGCCGCCGCTGACGTCGAGCGCGAAGCCCGCGCCGGGCGTCGGGAAGGAGACGCCGCTGAGCATCTCCGACGTCGGGACGCTGGCCTGCGACCAGTGTCACGCCGCCGTTGACGGTCTTGGCGATCGCGCCGTTGTCGCCGTAGGCGAAGGCGGTCTTCGCCGGGCCCGGCGACGACGCCGTTGAACGAGCCCGGGAGCTTGCTGCCGACCGGGGTGAAGGTCTTGCCGGCATCGACCGACAGCGGCGGTGACGCCGGCGTTGCCGGCGGCCACGACGCTCGAGCCCGCGGCGAACGCGGCCGCGGCGATCGGCGTCCCGGAGGGCGTCACCTGGCTCGTCGACGGCGCGCCCGAGGACGTGCCGGCGGGCGCCTCGTAGCGGATCAGGTCGTTCCCCGGCTGGCCGTTGCCGGCCGCCGTCGTCATGCACGCAGAGCAGCGCGCTCGCGCAGCTCACGCCGGAGAGGTTGACCGCGCCGATCGCGGCCTTGTCGACGCCGGTCCAGGTCTCGCCGCCGTCGTTGCTCGAGCGCAGGAGCCCCTGGTCGCCCGCGGCGATCACGGACGTGCCGGCGAGCGCGAAGGCCTGCACGGTGCGGCCGTAGTCGACGGCGAGCGTCCACGTGTTCGCGGCGTCGGTCGTGCGGTAGACCTTGCCGCCGGTGGTCGCGGCGAGGCCCGTGTCGGCGCCGGTGAAGATGATGTCGGTCGGCTTGGCGCCGCCGCCGGCCGCGCCCGTGCCCGGGATCGGCGTCTTGGAGGCGAAGCTCTGCCCGTCGTTGTCGGTGCGGATCGTGGTGCCGTCGGCGAGCACGATGTAGCCGATCTGCTCGGTCGCGAACCAGGCCGCGGCGAGCGGCTGGCGGCAGTTCGTCTCGACCGGGGTGAACGCGACGCGCGTGAAGGTCTTGCCGCCGTCATCCGAGCGCCGGCCGACGCAGCCGCCGCCCGCGAACAGCGAGTTGCTGTCGATCGCCTGCACCTCGCGGAGGTTCTCCAGCGTGCCGGAGACCAGGCCGCGCCACGTCGCGCCGCTGTCGTCCGACCCGAGGACGGTGCCGAAATCGCCGACCGCGTAGCCGCTGGCGCCCGTGAAGGCGAGGCTGCGCACGGTGTTGCCCTGCGGCAGCGGGCTGCCCCACTTCCAGCCGGCCGAGCCGACCTGGACGCTGTCCGCGCCGGCGGGCGCGGCGAGCAGCGAGCGCGAGCAGGATGCCTGCGGGCACGATGAGACGGGCGAGGCGTGACATTCGTTGGTCCTTTCGGGGACAGGTTGGACCGAGTCGCCCGTGAGAACGACCGTGGCACACCTGTAACGGCGCGCCAATGTGAAAGTTCCGCGTGAAGCCGCGGGTTCCTACGACATTACGGAGAACCGGGCGGCGGCGCGCCGGGCGGCGGCGGCGCGGGATTCCCGAAAGCGTCGGTGCCCGGGGCCATCACCGGCGCCTGCGGCGGCGCGAAGCCGCCGGTCGCCGGATCGGTCATGCACCGGCTGGCCCTGGGCGCTGCGCAGCGCGAAGTAGAGCACCGCGGCCGCCAGGGCGAAGATCGGCGCGAGCGCGACGTTCAGGAGCAGCTGGACGAGGAAGATCAGGACGAACGAGTTGCCGATCGCGCCGATCGAGCCGATCACGATGCTGACGACGAGGATCAGCACGAAGACCGAGGCGATCACCCCGAAGACCTGCCAGCCGTTCCCGCGCACGAGCGCGCGGCTGCGCGCGAGCGCGTCGAAGACCCCGGTGTTCTCCACCACGACGACCGGTGAGGCGACGGACCACAGCGTGAGGATGATCAGCCCGGGGACGATCAGCAGGATCAGCCCGAAGACGACGCAGATCCCGACGACGAGGCCGGTGAGGATCAGCGTCATGAGCACGCTGCGTGACCGACGAGAAGAGCTGCCCGATCGTCGCGTCGACGCGTCCGTCCTGGACGTCCTGCACGGTCCGGACGACCATCCCGGTGTACCAGGCCGATGCGATCAGCGCCACGATGCTCGCGAGCAGCCCGCCCGCCGCGCTGTCGGACGTGATCGCC
The DNA here is from genome assembly GCA_963721255.1 of uncultured Actinomycetes bacterium. GTDB lineage: Bacteria > Actinomycetota > Thermoleophilia > Solirubrobacterales > Solirubrobacteraceae > F1-60-MAGs163. The sequence goes on along the minus strand of CAVRIM010000012.1, from coordinate 61,836 downwards.
GCGATCAGCGCCACCGGCGTGTAGACGATCAGCGCCGCCGGGATCAGGACGGCGAACGTCTTGCCATAGGTGTCGACCACCCCCTGAAGCACGGCGCCGACGTCGATCCTCTGCTGTGCAGGCGGTGTGGTGGCCATCGGCCCATGCTCCCTTCCGGCCCGGTCAGATCGCGGGCACGCCGTCCGGCAGGGCCGCGATCGCGCGGTCCATCTCCGCCTGCGAGAACTCGGGATCCTCGAGCGTTCCCGCGAGGTAGGCGTCGTAGGCCGACAGGTCGAAGTGCCCGTGGCCGCAGAGCCCGAACAGGATCACGCGCTCGTCGCCCGCCTCCTTCGCCGCCTGCGCCTCCTCGATCACGGCGCGGATCGCGTGCGTCGGCTCGGGCGCCGGGATGATGCCCTCGGTCCGCGCGAACTGCACGCCCGCGGCGAACGTCTCCGACTGGCGGTAGGCGCGCGCCTCGACGAGTCCCTGGTGGACGAGCGCGGAGACCAGCGGGGAGTCGCCGTGGTAGCGCAGGCCGCCGGCGTGGACGGGCGGCGGGACGAAGTCGTGGCCGAGCGTGTACATCGGCATCAGCGGCGTGAACCCGGCCGTGTCGCCGAAGTCGTAGGCGTAGACGCCCTTGGTCAGCGTCGGGCACGCGGCGGGCTCGGCGCCGATGAAGCGGGTCGTCGCCCCCTCGCGCAGATTGCGCCGCAGCCACGGGATCACGAGGCCGCCGAAGTTCGACCCGCCGCCGACGCAGGCGATGACGACGTCCGGCTCCTCGCCGGCCATCTCCATCTGGGCGATCGTCTCCTGCCCGATCACCGTCTGGTGCAGCAGCACATGGTTCAGGACCGAACCGAGCGCGTAGTTGATGTCGTCGTTCTGCGCGGCGATCTCGACCGCCTCGGAGATCGCGATGCCGAGCGAGCCCGTGGGGTGCTGGGCGTTCGCGCGCCCGGACTCGGTGAGCTGCGACGGCGAGCGGTGCACGCTCGCGCCCCAGGTCTCCATCATCGACCGGCGGTAGGGCTTCTGGTCGTACGAGGAGCCGACCATGAAGACCTCGCACTCCAGGCCGAACATGCCACAGGCGAACGCGAGCGAGGAGCCCCACTGGCCCGCGCCCGTCTCCGTCGTGATCTTGCGGATGCCGGCGCGCGCGTTCTCGTACGCCTGCGGGATCGCGGTGTTCGGCTTGTGCGAGCCCGACGGCGATCCGCCCTCGTACTTGTAGTAGATGTGCGCCGGGGTGCCGAGCGCCTGCTCCAGGCGCCGCGCGCGGTAGAGCGGCGTCGGGCGCCAGAGCTTGTAGGCCTCGCGCACCTCCTCCGGGATCTCGATCTCGGGCTCGGCCGAGACCTCCTGGAGGATCAGCGACTCCGGGAAGATCGCCAGGAGGTCCGGCGGGCCGGCCGGCTCCTTCGTCTGCGGGTTGAGCGGCGGGAGCGGCTCGCCCGGCAGGTCGGCCATCAGGTTGACCCAGTGCGTCGGGATCCGGTCCTCGGTGAGCAGGTACTTCGTCGTGTCGCGGGACATCCCGCGATCCTATCCGCGGCCGAGCCTCAGCTCAGATCGCGCACTCGCCTTCGCCGCGGATGACCTCGAACGGGCCGGAGCGGTTCCAGTCGATGAACATGTTCATCGACTCGATCCCGAACTCGACCGGCAGCGCGAGGTCGCGCACGAGGTCCTCGAACGCCGTCGAGCCGACGCGGTCGGCGAACGCGTTGAACGCCTCGTCGCCCTCGCGGCCCTCGAGGTAGAACGTGATGAAGCGCTCGACGGCCTCCGGCACGCGCTTGGCGGGAAGGCGCACCTTCAGGCGCGTGCCCATCGCGATCTCGCCGCCCTCGTAGCGCCCGCCGATGTGCGTGACGTACGCGGGGATCGTGTGCTCGCCGACCTTGATCGACGCGCCGTAGAACCCGATGTTCGCGATGTGATGCTGGCTGCACCCGTTCGGGCAGCCGCTCATCTTGATGTGGATGCGCTTGGCCAGCGGATCCTCGATCGCCAGCGACTCGACGCGCTCCTGCACCGCCTTGTTGAGGCCCATCGACGCGGTGATCCCGAGCTTGCAGCTGTCGGTGCCGGGGCAGCTCACGACGTCCGTGATCTCGTCGGCGCCGGCGTCGCCCAGCCCGAGCTCGAGCAGGCGCTGCCAGACCGCGAAGACGGCCTCGTCGCGCACCCAGCGCAGCACGAGGTTCTGCTGCACGGTCGTGCGGGCGTAGCCGCCCGTGAAGTCGCGCATGATCTGCCCGAGCCCGCGGTACTGCTCCGGCGTCAGGTCGCCGCGCGTGATCTTCACCGTGACGGCGGAGAAGCCGTCCTGGCGCTGCGGGACGACGTTGGCGCGCCACGAAGCGGTCGAACGCGGCCGCGTCGCCGTTGGGGCTCGCGTCACCCTCGTAGGGGCCCGGAGCGCCGAGCTCCTCGTCGTGCTCGAAGAGGTCGGGCGTGAAGTCGCGCTCGGCGACCCAGTCGCCCTGCAGCTCCTCCTCGACCATCGCGCGCACGGCGTCGATGCCGTCGCGATCGACGAGCACCTTGATGCGGGCGCGCGCGCGGTTGACGCGCAGCCAGTCCTGGCTGTCGAAGATGCGGAAGCAGGCCTCGGCGATCTTCAGGTACTCGCCGTCGTCGGCGGTCACGAAGTCGACGAGCGTCGGGGCGACGCGCGGCATGATCGACGTGCCGCCGCCGAGGCGCACCTCGAACCCGCGCACGCCGTCGCGCTCACGCGCGAGGAAGGCGATGTCGTGGATCCCGGAGATCGCGCGCTCGTCGGGCGTCCCGTCGAAGGCCGTCTTGACCTTGCGCGGCATGAGCTGCGTCGTCGGGTGGCGCACGAAGTAGCGCACGTAGGCGCCGACGTACGGCGTCGGGTCGAAGACCTCGTTCTCGCAGATCCCGGCCAGCGGATCGGCGGTGACGTTGCGCACCGTGTTGCCGCAGCCCTCGCGCGAGGAGAGGCCGACGGCGGAGATCTCGCGGATCAGCTTCGTCATCTGATCCAGCGGCACGTGGTGGATCTGGATGTTCTGGCGCGTCGTGATGTGCGACTTGCCCAGCGGCGCGTAGCGCTCGGTCACGTCGGCGAACGCGTCCATCTGCTCGGGGTTGATGCCGCCGAAGGGCAGCTTCACGCGCACCATCTGGACGTTCGCCTGGCGCTGGCCGTAGACGCCCTGCTTCAGGCGGAAGCCGATGAACTGGTCCTCCGGCGTGTCACCCGCGAGGAACTTGCCGGCCTCGCTGTCGAAGTCGTCGAACTCGTGCTCGAGGATCGGGATGATGTGGCCCGGGACGTTCTCGACGACCTCGGGATTGCTCAGCGATCCGGCGCGGCCGTGGGCACGGGGCTCCGTGGAGGACGGTTCCATGGAAGGAAATATACAAATCCCGGTCGGGATTGCCCGGGTTTGGTCTCCGAGGCGCCCGGAAGCGGGGGCCGGGCCGTGTGGCCCGGCCCCCGTCACGGGTGGCTGCGGTGCTAGTGACCCAGGGTGGAGACGAGTCCACCGTGGTCCGACGGCCACAGCAGGCCGGCGGCGCTGGGAGCGCGGTTGGCGGGATCGTTCCCGACCACCTTCGTCTTCCAGATCCCGAGCGTGCTCGGGCGGGTCATGATGTGATCGATCCGCTCGCTGAACACGGTCCCGGGCGGGTCGAGCAGGTCGGCCGCGTGACCGAACGTGTTCGCCGTGTTGCCGGTCTCGACGAACCCGGCGCCGGCGATGATGCCGAACGCCGCGCCGTCCGAGACGCCCGAGGCGGGGTCGCCGCCGAACGGGATCGCCGGATCGGAGTTGAAGTCCCCGACCAGGATCGCGGGGATGCTCGTGAGCAGCGGACCCGTGCCGTAGGCGCCGACGAGCTCAGCGGCCTGCGCCTGGCGGTAGCCGCTCGCGGCCGACTCGAGGTGCGTGTTGACGAACCGCAGCACCGGATGGCCGAGGATCTTCACGTCGATCGACGTCCAGCCGCGCTTGAAATCGATGTTCCCGTAGCACGACGAGGTGCCGGGGCACGGGCTCGTCTGGGGCACGGGGATCGAGATGATGTTGGCGTAGTTGGCGCTCTGCGGGTTCGTGAACGACACGATCGCCTTCGGCAGGTCGGTGCGCACGAGGATCACGTCACGCATCGTCAGGCGACGGTCCGTCGCGTCGGCGAACGTGGGCGGGCTGCCGGAGGGGCTCTCGATGTCGGCCTCCTGCTGGATCACCGCCGCCTTGTAGTGGTTGCCGCGCGCGGCGAGCTCACTGAGCAGGCTCGCGAGGAAGTCGTACTGGACGGTCGTCGCGTCCTTGACCCCGTCGACCGGGCCGCTGCGCCAGAGCGCAACCTCCTGCAGGCCGACCATGTAGGGATCGTTGTCGTCGATCTCCTTGGCGAGCTTCTTCGCGCGCGCCGGGAAGTCGGTTGCGACGACGTGGTTCCAGATGCCCTGGTTGGCCGCCAGCAGGCAGAACGGCTGCGGCGTGCAGCCGAGCGCCGCGAGCGCCGGGTTCAGGTCCGCGCCGAGGTACAGGTTGCGCGTCATCACGCCGGGCGGGTCGAACAGACTGCCGCCTGCCTGTGCCGCTGCCGGCACGGCCATCGCCGCAAGCATCGCGACGAGGGCGAACAGCCAGGCGAGTCGCCTGACCGGGAGCTTCGAATGGTGGCGCATGCGCCGTCCTCCTCCTTGTTCGGGACCGAATTGTCCCCTGCTTCACCAGCCACCCTCCCAGCGCCGGGCAGCGCGGGTCAAGTACGCCGCCCGCCCACCCCACCCGCGGGCTACGCTCGGCGCCCGTGGGCGCGATCGCCATCAGTGACCTGTCGTACGCCCATCCGGGCGGCGATCTGCTGTTCGACGGCGTCTCGTTCCGCCTGACGTCGGGCCGCCACGCGGGCTTCGTCGGGGCCAACGGCGTCGGCAAGAGCACGCTGATGCGCATCGCCGCCGGCCTGCTCGAGCCGCTCGACGGCGCCGTGTCGATCGACGGCCACATGCTCTACATGGCGCAGGACGTCGGGAACCGGGGCGGGCAGTGTCCGCGAGCTGCTGCTCGGCTCGGCGCCGGCGCGGCTGGCCGACGCGGGCCGGGCGGTGCTCACCGCCGAGCGCGAGCTCGCGGCCGGGCGACGAGAGCGCCGGCATCAGGCTCGGCGAGGCGATCGGAACCTGGTCGGGGCTCGGCGGCTACGAGCTCGAGGGCGCGTGGGACGCGGCCTGCCGGCGGATCGTCGGCAGCGGCCTGACGGAGGTCGGCGACCGGCCCGCCGTGACGCTCTCCGGCGGCGAGCGCAAGCAGCTCGTGCTCGAGGTCCTCTTCGCCTCCGACGCCGAGGTGCTGCTGCTCGACGAGCCGGACAACTTCCTCGACGTCCCCGCCAAGCAGGCGCTCGAGGAGCGGATCCGCGCGACGAAGAAGACCGTGCTGCTGATCAGCCACGACCGCGCGCTGCTGAGCGCGGCCTGCGACGCGATCGTCACGCTCGAGGGCGACGGCTGCTGGGTCCACGGCGCCTCCTACGCGACCTACCGCGAGGCGCGCGAGCACCGCCAGACGCTGATGGGCGACCGCCTCCAGCGCTGGAAGGACGAGGAGCTGCGGCTGCGCGAGCTGGTGCGGCTCTTCAAGGAGCGCGCGAAGTACTCGCCGCGCCTGGGCCAAGAAGGCCGACGCGGCGGAGAGCCGCTGGCAGCGCTGGGTCGACGACGGCCCGCCGCCGCCGCCGGTCGTCGACCAGTCGATCCGCGTGCGGCTGCGCGGCGGCGACTCCGCGCGCCGCGTCGTCGCGCTGCACGACGTCGCGATCGACGGGCTCGTCGAGGCCGTTCGACGACGAGATCCACTTCGGCGAGCGCGTCGGGCTGATCGGGCCGAACGGCACCGGCAAGACGCACCTGATGCGGCTGCTCGCCGGCGAGGACGATCGCGCACGACGGGGCGCGTCGTGCTCGGGCCGCGCGTCTCCCCCGGGCTCTTCACGCAGCTCGGCTCGCGCGAGGACCTCGCGGGCGCGCCGCTGCTCGAGCTCGTGATCGAGCGCGTGAAGTCGACCGAGCGCGCGATGAACGCGCTCGCGCGCTACGGCCTCCAGGACGCCGCGCGGCGCACGCCGGAGACGCTCTCCGGCGGCCAGCGCGCGCGGCTGGAGATCCTCTGCCTCGAGGTCGAGGGCCACAACCTGCTGCTGCTCGACGAGCCGACCGACAACCTCGACATCGAGTCCTCCGAGGCGCTCGAGCACGCGATGGACGGCTTCGAGGGCACGATCGTCGCGGTCTCCCACGACCGCGCGTTCCTCGCGCGCCTCGACCGCTTCCTGCTGATCGGCGCCGACGGCGTGGTGACCGCGGTGCCGGACCCGGGGCGGGCGCTGGAGGCGCTGCGGGGCTGACGCCGCGTTGGCTTCCAGCAGGTCACCTGCAAGCATGCCCGGCAAGCGTTCTGCTCTTGGGGGGTTGGGACATGCTGGTTCGCCGTCGTGGTGGAGCTTCGTCGTGCCGTGGGTGTCGTCATCAGCGCGTCGGCGGTGCTGGCCTTCGCGAGTGCGGCGACAGCCGCGACGCCGCTCGACAGCGGCTACGGCTCCGCCGGCCTGACGACCACGGTCTGGAAGACCCTGTCGATCCCCGTGGTCGAGGAGATGCTCGTCCAGCCGGACGGGAAGCTGCTCGTCGCCGGGACCGCGATCCCGGACCCGTTCGTGAACCACTCGTACGGCGACCTGATCGTCGGCCGCCTGCTGGCGAACGGCACCCCGGACCCCGACTTCGGGACCAACGGCCGCAGCGGTCGTGCAGCTCGTCCCGAACTGCGGCTCGTGCTACACGCAGCGCTTCGGGGGGATGGCGCTCCAGTCGACGGGCAAGATCGTGCTCGCGGCGGCACGCCAGAACACGAGCGGGTTCGGACAGCCGGCGCTCGCGCGACTGACCAAGGACGGGGCGATCGACGGAACGTTCGGGAACGGCGGCGCGACCGACACGCTGATCGGCGCCGGCACGCAGACGATCCCCGCCGGGCGTGGCTGCGGACACGGGGTACACCCCGAGCATCTTCACCGGAGCCGCCGGCGTCGCCGTCGACGACAGCTCGATCGTGTGGGTCGGCAACGGCTTCGGGCAGCATCTCGTCGAGCGGTTCAGCCCGGAGGGCGTCTTCGACACCACCTACGCCACGGGCGGTCGCCTCGCCGCGACGCTCCCGGGAACGATCTTCTCCGCGCCCACGGCGGCGGCTGCGGTCGGCGACGGCTCCGTGCTGACCGCGGGGACGAGCACCGCCGTCTGGCACACCAACGGGTGCACCTGCGGCGACGGCTCGAAGCTGTCGTTCGCCCACGTCACGAGCGCGGGCGCGTTCGACGGCGGCGCCGGGACCGCCAACTTCCACATCAAGCTGTATCCCGACGACACGAACGCTCCTCCGGTCCCCGCGGACATCCCGACCTACCACGAGGTGTTCGGCGTGCCGAGCCTCGCACCGCGGCCGGGTGGCTCGTCGTGGTTCGCGGCGTTCGACGCCCACTGGTCCGAGGGCGGCCTGATCCCGCGCCATCCCGGGAGCGGAATCGGCGTGGCCACCGTCGAGCCCGTCGGGCAGCAGCGTCGACCGCCGGATTCCTCGAGCGCGATCTCGTGCAGTCGGTGCTCGACGCCAAGACGGACCCCAGCGGCCGCCTGTACGTCCTCTCCAAGGAGACGAGCTTCCCGGGCGTGCCGGTCACCCCGGCGAAGTACACGCTCTTCCGGTTCACGGCCGACGGCGCCCCGGACGCGATCGCTCGCGGGCGGCGCCGGCGAGATCGCGCTCGACGTGCCCAAGTCGCCGGCGCGCCTCGCCGTCGAGGCCGACGGGTCGGTCCTCGTCGGCGGCACGCGGGCGACCAGCCCCGCAGGACGCGCAGGTCGCGCGCATCCCCGTCTCGGCGCTCGGCGCGGCCGTCCGGCGGCCCGGCGGCGGCGGCTGGAGCCCGGGACGCACGGCCGGGCAGCGCGGCGCCGAGCGCTCCGAAGGCGGCGACGCCGACCGTCGCGTGGCGCGCGGGCTCGGCGCGACGCTCAAGCTGAAGGCGTTCTCGGCGCTGAAGGTCAAGGTCACCTGCAGCGCCGCCTGCACGATCAAGCTCGGCGCGCGAGTCCAGCTCGGCGGCACGAAGCCGAAGGCCGCCAAGGCGGTGAACCTGAAGCTGACGGCAGGGCACCGCGAAGCTGATCGGCGCCGGCACGAAGTCCGTCGCCGTGAAGGCCTCGACCAAGCAGCTCGCCAAGCTGCGCGCCGCCCTCAAGGCCCGCAAGAAGGCCTGGCTCGTGCTCACGTTCACCGGGACGGCGCTGTCGAAGCCGGTCGTGCGGGTGGTCCAGCTCAAGCCGTGACGCAGACGACGCGATGGGCACTCTCGGACTCGAACCGAGGACTTCCGCCGTGTAAAGGCGGCGCTCTGACCAACTGAGCTAAGCGCCCCGCTCGATCATGGCATGGGTAGGCTGACGGGACGATGCGCATCGACACGAACCTCGGCATGCGTGCCGCGCTCGCGCAGGCCGGCGCCGTCCTGGTGCTGGGCCTCGCGACCGGGCTGACGCTCAGCCACAGCTTCTTCGAGCACTGGGGCTGGCTCGTCGGCCCCGGCGCCTGGATGCTCGCCGCCGTCGCCACCGCGCTGATCCTGCGGCTGCCGCTCCCGGCGACGCTGCTCGGCGCCGCGCTCGCCGGCATCCCGAGCGCCGTCGCGACGCTCGCTCGGCCTGCACTGGCTCGGCGCGGTCGCTCGCGATCGTCCTGTTCGCGCTGTGGTGCGGCGGCATGGGCGCCCGCGGCCTGACGGCGAGGACCGCCTGATGGACCTCGGTCTCCAGGGGCGCGTCGCGCTCGTCACCGGCGCCTCGAAGGGGCTCGGCTTCGCGATCGCGCAGGCGCTCGCCGACGAGGGCGTGAAGGTCGCGATCACCTCGCGCGACGAGGAGCGCGTCCAGGCCGCGGCGAAGACGATCGGCGCGACGGGCTTCGTCCACGACAGCGCGAACCTCGAGGGCGTGCCGATCCTCGTGCACGAGGTCGAGCACTTCCTCGGGCCGATCGACATCCTGATCACGAACACCGGCGGCCCGCCCGGCGACCCCGACGCGCTCGGCTTCACGCGCGAGCAGTGGCAGACCGCCTACGACGCGCTCGTGCTCTCGCCGATGGCGTTCGTCGAGGCCGTCATGCCGAGCATGCGCAAGCGCCTGTGGGGCCGCATCGTCAACGTCGGCTCGATCGCCGTGCGCGAGCCGATCCCGAGCCTCATGCTCAGCAACGCGAACCGCTCCGCGACGCTCGCCGCGTTCAAGACGATCGCGCGGCAGGTCGCCCCCGACGGCGTGACGCTGAACACGCTGCTGCCCGGCCGCATCTCGACCGACCGCCTCTACGAGCTCTACGGCTCGCGCGACACCGCCGACGAGGTGGCGATCCAGGAGATCCCCGCGCGCCGGCTCGGCAGCCCCGAGGAGTTCGCGGCCGCCGCCGCGTTCCTGTGCTCGGCGCAGGCCAGCTACATCACCGGCGTCGCCCTCGCGGTCGACGGCGGGATGATGCGCTCGATCTGAGCGAGGCGCCGCCTACTCGACGGTCGCCGTGAAGGTGTGCTTCTTGTAACACCCCTTCACGGACTGGCGCTTGGCCTGGCGCTTCTTCACGCAGGACAGCAGCGCGCGACGGCCGTTGAACGTCGCGGAGATCGTGCCGTCGTCGTTGAGCGCCATCCGCCAGAGGCCGTTGTAGCGGTACTTCTTGTTGTCGGTCCAGGACGCCGAGCAGACGACCGCGAGGATGCTGCCCGAGCTGCGGCGCGTGCACGTGCGCTTCAGCCCGCGCGCCGACTTGCGCTTGGCCTTCAGGACCGCCGGTGCGATCGCGGCGCGCGCCTGCGCGATCGTCAGCAGCTCGCCGTTCTCCTGCTGGGTGACGTCCGTCGTGCCGCTCGACGTCGTCTGGCCGACGACCTGGATGAAGACCGGCTGCGAGGCCCACGGGATCGTCGTGTCGCCCTCGCACTGCGCGACCGCGCGCACCTGCCAGTAGTACTGGCCGGCCTGCTGGAGCCACGTGCCCTGCGGCGTCCCCTCGTAGATGCCCGAGCCGAAGCTCGTCTCCGGCATCGGGAACTGGTCCTGGACGTCGCCGGCGAGGAACGCGCCGTCACCGTCGACCGTGTCGCTGCGGCTGATGTACGCCTGCAGCCCCATGCCCTTGCAGGTCGAGACGACCTGGAACGTCGGCGACGCCGCCGATGTTGATGACCGCGTTCTGCGCCGGGCGTCAGCGCCGGTGATGAACGTGTTGAGGTTGCCCGACGTCGCGAACGCCGGCACGGCCATGCAGCAACGCGACCAGCACAGCCGCATGCCGATCCGTGGCGAACGATGCGTGACAAGACCCTCACTCGACGGTCCAAGGTACTCCGGGCGTGGTGCCGGAAGGCAAACGACAACCGCACGGGTTGACGTGCGTCCGGCCGATCGGAGAGGGTGGGCAGCGTCCTGGCGATGGTCCAGCGTCGTCGTCCCTGTCCCACGCATTTCTTGGAGGAGAACGTGAACCACCTCGTTGTGGCGCGCCGTGCTGCGCGCCTTCCCGGCAGGGCAGCGCTCGTTGTGCTCGCCGCCTGTCTCCTGTCCACCGCGCTGTCGGTCCCGGCGGCGCTCGCCGACGGGCCCGGGCAGTCGGCACCCCGTGGGTCGTCGTCCGTCGGCGACTCCTACATCTCCGGCGAGGCCGGACGCTGGGCCGGCAACACCAACGGCAGCTCGAACAACACCGACGCGCTCGGCTCGACCGCCTACTACGACAACGCGTCGAACACCGCCGAGATGATCAACCGCTGCCACCGCTCCAAGTCGGCCGAGGTCTTCATCGGCGGCGGCGTCAACGGCAAGAACCTCGCGTGCTCCGGCGCGAAGACGGCGACGTCACGACCGGCAGTGACTTCAAGCCCGGCCTGGACTTCTACAACGGCTCCGGCCGGCCAGGGCCAGGCGCTGATGCTGCAGAACTTCGCAGCGGGCAACAACGTGAAGATGATCAACCTGTCGATCGGCGGCAACGACTTCAACTTCGCCTCGATCGTGCAGTCGCTGCGTCCAGGACTGGCTGCTGTCGCCCGTCGTGGTGGAAGGACTACTGCAACGACGACTCGTCGGTCACGGCGAACTTCACCTCGGCGAACGTCACCGCGAAGACGACGCTGATCAAGAACGCGATCCTGAACATCAGCACGGCGATGACGAACGCCGGCTACTCGGCCTCGCAGTACGCGATCGTCGTGCAGGACTACCCGTCGCCGCTCCCGAACGGCTCGGGCTTCCGCTACGGCGAGTCGGGCTACACGCGTCAGAACACCGGCGGCTGCGGCTTCTGGAACAACGACGCCAACTGGGCGAACAACACGGCGCTGCCGACGATCAACAACGCCGTGAAGAACGCGGCCGCGCAGACCGGGCTCTCGAACATCAAGATGATGGAGCTGCAGTCGACGTTCAACGGCCGCCGGCTGTGTGAGAACACGGTCGGGCTGCTGGAGGAGAAGGGCCTGGCGACCTGGCAGAGCGCGGGCGCCGTCGACAACAGCGAGTGGATCGAGCAGATCCGCACGGTGTCGACGGTCTTCGGCCCGTACTTCGTGCAGGAGTCGCTGCACCCCAACTACTGGGGCCAGAAGGCGCTGCGCAACTGCGTGCGGCAGGCCTACAACGGCGGCACGCCGCGCGGCGGCACGTGCACCCGCACGGCCAACGGGCTCAACGGCAACGGCGAGCCGAACATGACGCTCCAGTAGTCACTGGACGTATCGCCGTTTCGCGGGGCCGTCACCCGGGTGGATCCGATGGCGGCCCCGCGGTCGTTCCGGGGGCGTTGCGGCATGCTCCGCGGCATGAGCCTCTCCGGAAAGACCCTGTTCATCTCGGGCGCCAGCCGCGGCATCGGCCTCGCGATCGCGCTGCGCGCCGCGCGCGACGGCGCGAACGTCGCGCTGATCGCGAAGACCGCCGAGCCGCACCCCAAGCTCGAGGGCACGGTCTACACGGCGGCGGAGCAGATCGACGCCGCCGGCGGCTCGGCGCTGCCGATCGTCGGCGACATCCGCGACGACGCGCAGGTCGACGCGGCCGTCGCGCAGGCGGTCGAGCGCTTCGGCGGGATCGACATCTGCGTGAACAACGCCTCGGCGATCAACCTGGCGGGCACCGAGGCGCTCGACATGAAGCGCTACGACCTGATGCAGGACATCAACGTGCGCGGCACGTTCGCCGTCAGCCGTGCGTGCATCCCGCATCTGCGCGAGGCCGAGAACCCGCACATCCTCACGCTGTCGCCGCCGATCACGATCGAGGACCGCTGGCTCGGCCCGCACATCGGCTACACGCTCGCCAAGTACGGGATGAGCCTGTGCGCGCTCGGCTTCGCCGCCGAACTGCGCGAGGACGGCATCGCCTCCAACGCGCTCTGGCCGCGCACGCTGATCGCGACCGCGGCGGTGCAGAACCTGCTCGGCGGCGAGGCGGCGATGGAGCGCTCGCGCAAGCCCGAGCTGTACGCCGACGCCGCGTACGCGGTCGTCACCCGGCCCAGCCGCGAGTGCACCGGCAACACGTTCCTCTGCGAGGACGTCATGCGCGAGGAGGGCGTGACCGACTTCGACGTCTACGGCTACGTGCCCGGCGCCGAGCCGCAGGTGGACCTGTTCGTGGACCACGTCTAGACCGATGCGCGATCGACGCCGCCGGGAACGGCAAGGGTACTAGTCGCCGATCGGCGGCAGCTCCGCAACCGGGTCCGCGCAGGCGCCGCAGGAGCGGGAGCGCGGCGAGCACGAAGCCGGCGAGCAGCAGGAACGAGAGCGCCTGCTCGTCGACGGTGAAGCCGATGACGCTCGCGACGATCAGGCCGCCGAGATTCCCGCCAGCCAGATCAGGCCCGAGGCCGTGCCCTGGCCTGCTCGGAACCGCGCTCGGTCAGCTCCAGCACGATCGGGAGCACCGCGAGCGCGACGAACCCGAGCGCCGGCAGCGCGATCATCCCGCGGTGACGAACCCGGGCGCCACCGCGAGCGCGACACAGGCCCCGGCGCTCACGACCATCGCGAACGCCGCGAACGGCACCTCGATCCGCCGGCGCGCGACCCAGACCGGCAGCAGCGCGGAGCCCGCGATGCCGGCCACGACCTGGAGCGCGAGCATCAGCCCGACCTGGCCGTCGCTCACGCCGGCGGGGTTGAGCAGCGCCTCGGTCCACGTGGAGATCGCGATGAAGACGCCGTAGGGCAGGAACAGAAAGACGCACAGCCGCCGCACGAGGGTGGTGCCCCAGGCGATCCGGAACGCGCCGACCCCGGCGGGTGCGCGCGCGACGCGGTGCACCGGGCGCGTGCGCGGGCGAGCACGAGCGCGGCTGCGGCGAGCACGGCGACCGCGGCCTGGATCGCGACGAGCTCCGGCATCTGGCTGCTCTTCGAGAGCACGGCTCCGAGCGCGAACGCCGCCAGCATTCCCGCGAACAGGCTCGCGGACATGAGCGCGATGCCGAGCGGCCGGTCGCGCTCGTCGAGATACCCGGCGGCGATCGGGTGACGGAGTTCACGATCAGCGGCTGAGCGACCGCGGCGATCAGCGTTCCGGCCATCAGCAGGACGTAGGAGTCCCCGGCGACGCGGACCGACGCCCCGGCCGCCAGGAGGATCGCGCCGGTCGCGAGCCAGGCCCGCAGGTTGCGGTCCAGCGCGATGCCGGCCGGGATCGCGAGCACGACGTAGAGCAGGACGAACGGCTGCGCGAGCCAGCCGATCGCCGTGCTCGAGACGTCGTAGTGGTGGGAGGCCGCCGTCGTGACGGGCGCGAAGGTCAGCCAGACCATCTGCGTCGCGGCGGCGACACCCGCGAACGCCGCGACGACCGTCCAACGGCTGGTCCGTGTGCGCTCCCGCTCGGCGAGCATCGGGGCGACGCCGCCCATCGGCGCGGCGCGTGCGCGCCGTTCGGAGACAGCGGCTGGTCCAGGCCAGCACATGCCGCATCCGCGCTGGCGTCAGGGCGCCAAGGCGGCGCTCGGAGAGTTCAATGCTTCAGCATCTGTGCTTCGATCCCTGCCGAAGAAACCGTTGGATTCAAGCAATTCTTACTTGCCGTTATGGTCACCCAGCCGCAAGACCCCGAGACACCGTCGATCGACGAGACGCGAATGCTCTCGCTCGTTGAGTTGCCGCGTTCGACGTTCCACGGGTGGGAGAAGGCCGGGCTGATCGCTCGGGACGCGGCGGCGCGTACCCCAAGAACGCCAGTGAGTTGGTACTCCTTGCGGCACTTCGTGGTCACCTCTCGATCGAGGATCTCTCGATCCGTGGCCGCGGCTCGGGAGATCGCTCCGTGGAGCTCTTCGTGTCCCGCGCGCAGGAAGCCACAGCGGCAACGCTCCGTCTTACCTCCGTGGTCGACCTGAAGCACGGCCGTGTCTCGGTCGCATGCGACGACGCTGAACTGCCCGACGCCGGCGAAGCCCCGGTGGTCCGACCATCATCGTTCTCGACCTGGCGGCTTCTCTGTCGCTCGTGCTGAGGTCGTTCGATCGGTGGGCCAGCACCGCGAAGCGCCCGACCGAGCGCAAGTCGGCGTCCCGCGAAGCGCCCCGCCGACGTCCGACACCTACGCTCCGCATGACCGACACGGTCGACGGTCCGGGCGACCCGCCGGAGGTCGGATGCACGGTCCAGAGTGCTCCAGCGCCTCCGGTCGGCCGCGGCTCGTAGCTCCGGCCCGAAGACAGCTCCCGACGCGGCGTCAAGCGACTTGCTCGGGCTGTTCAGCAATCACGAGGAGTTTCTGAAGGAGCAGTTCCCGGATGCTCGCCGGCCCCGACCGGACGCGACCATCTCGATGAGCTCGCGCAGCTGAGAACCAAGTATCTGAAGCGCGAGATGGCACTCCATACCGCCGACCGGGTCACCGCCATCGTCGGCAGGCTCATCGGGATGGCAGCCGCCGCCGTCACGATCGCCGCGGTTGGTCACCTGGGGATCTGGTGAGGAGCGCGAGCTTCGTAAGCCGGTGACGAGTGGCCCTGTTCCGGCGACCTCGAAGACCGGCGGCGCGAGCAGCAGCAGTACCCCCAGGGGGAATCGAACCCCCGCTACCAGCGTGAAAGGCTGGCGTGCTAACCGCTACACCATGGGGGCGAGCAGGCCGGGGCATTGTAGTTGCGGCCCGATCGACGGCGGGCGATCATCGGCGCCATGAGCCGCATCCCGATAGCCAGGTTCCACCTCGTCGACGTCGGTGGGCGCCGGAGCGCTCGGCAAGGGCGCTCGCCGGCGCGCTGTTCGTCGGCGCCTTCGCCGGCGGAGCGGTCGCGATCGGGGCGCTCGCGATCGGCCGGGTCGCGATCGGGCGCGCCACGGTGCGCCGGCTGCAGATCGAGGAGCTCGAGGTCGGCCGGCTGCGGGTGCGTGAGCTGGAGGTGACGGAGCGGCTCGGGCGGCCTGGCGGCCTCCCGGTCGACTAGTCGCGGCTACGATCGCGGGCGTCTCGGGCTGCTAGCTCAATGGCTAGAGCACACGCCTTTTAAGCGTTGAGATCCGGGTTCGAATCCCGGGCGGCCCATCTGCGACGGCAAAATAACCGAACCCCGACCGGCATTTGGTAGTTTCCATGTGTGTCGCAGCTGACCAAGGACGCGCTGGACCCCGCGAATCCGCCGGATCTTGAGGACCTGAGCGCCGAAGAGGTCGTGCGCTGGGCGCTCGACCGCTTCCACCCGCAGGTGGCGCTCGCGTGCTCCTTCCAGCAGGAGGAGAGCGTGCTGCTCGACCTGCTGTTCGAGAGTCGCCCCGACGCCCGCGTCTTCGCGCTCGACACCCACGTCCTCTTCCCCGCCACCTACGCGCTCTGGACGGCGACCGAGGAGCGGTACGCCACGACGATCGAGCGCTTCGAGGGGCCGACCCTCGCCGAGCAGGCCGCCGAGCACGGCGACGAGCTGTGGGCGCGCGACCCGAACGCGTGCTGCGCGATCCGCAAGGTCGAGCCGCTGAGCCGCGCGCTCTCCGGGCTCGATGCCTGGATCACCGGCGTGCGGCGCGAGCAGTCGCCGACCCGCGCCGGCGCGCGCAAGGTCGAGTGGGACGCGCGCCACGGCCTGTGGAAGTTCAACCCGCTCGCCGACTGGACCGACCGCGACGTGTGGCGCCGGATCAACGAGCGCGACCTCCCGTACAACCCGCTGCACGATCAGGGCTACGCCTCGATCGGGTGCACGCACTGCACGCTGCCGGGCGCGGGCCGCGACGGCCGCTGGGCCGGCGACGACAAGACCGAATGCGGGCTGCACACATGACGATCACCGCCCTCGACGCCCCGCCGCTCAGCGCGCTCGACGCGCTCGAGGCCGAGGCGATCCACGTGATGCGCGAGATCGCCGGCGAGCGCGAGCGGCCGGCGCTGCTCTTCTCCGGCGGCAAGGACTCGATCGTGCTGCTGCGCCTCGCCGAGAAGGCGTTTCGCCCCGGGCAAGTTCCCGTTCCCGGTGATGCACGTCGACACCGGGCACAACTTCCCGGAGGTCACCGAGTACCGCGACCGCCGCATCGCCGAGCTGGGCGAGCGGCTGATCGTCGCCTCCGTCCAGGACTCGATCGACGCCGGCCGCGTCACCGACGTCACGGGCCCGCGCTCCTCGCGCAACCGCCTGCAGACCGATCACGCTGCTCGACGCGATCGCCGAGCACAAGCTCGACGCGTGCATCGGCGGCGCCCGCCGCGACGAGGAGCGCTCGCGCGCGAAGGAGCGGATCGTCAGCCTGCGCGACGACTTCGGCGGCTGGGACCCGCGCGCCCAGCGCCCGGAGGTCTGGGACCTCTACAACGCCCGCGTGCGGCCCGGCGAGCACGTCCGCGTCTTCCCGATCTCCAACTGGACCGAGCTCGACGTCTGGCGCTACGTCGCCCGCGAGGGCCTCGAGCTGCCGTCGATCTACTTCGCCCACGAGCGCTCGGTCTTCGAGCGCGACGGGATGCTCTACGCCGACGACCCGCTGATCGAGCGGCTCCCCGGCGAGGAGCCGTTCACGACGAGCGTGCGCTACCGCACCGTCGGCGACATGACCTGCACCGGCGCCGTGCGCAGCGAGGCCGTGACGATGGAGCAGGTCGTCGCAGGAGATCGCGGCGACGCGCATCACCGAGCGCGGCGAGACGCGCGCGGACGACCGCGCGACGGAGGCTGCGATGGAGGATCGCAAGCGCGAGGGCTACTTCTAGTGGGTCTTCTCGGAACGTCGGGCCCGAAACGCCGGGATGCCGGCGCCGTCAGGCAAGGACGCAGGATCCGGCAATGCTGGTGGCATTGCCGGATCCGAGGACGCCGCATGACGGTGATCGGCGCCCGGGGTTTCCGGTCGAACGTTTCGAGAGGGCCTGTGGAGGCGGAGCGCTCCTCGACCACGACGCGCCGGCGCTGCTGCGCCTGGCGACGCTGGGCTCGGTCGACGACGGCAAGTCCACGCTGATCGGCCGGCTGCTGCACGACACGCGCCAGATCGCCGACGACCAGCTCGAGCACGTGCGCGACGTCTCCTCGCGGCGCGGCGGCGGCACGCTCGACCTCGCGCTGCTGACCGACGGCCTGCGCGCCGAGCGCGAGCAGGGCATCACGATCGACGTCGCCTACCGCTCGTTCCTGACCCCGCGGCGCCGCTTCATCCTCGCCGACTGCCCCGGCCACGAGCAGTACACGCGCAACATGGTCACCGGCGCCTCGACCGCGGACGCGACCGTCCTGCTCGTCGACGCGCGGCAGGGCGTCGTCGCGCAGACGCGCCGGCACCTGGCGATCGCCGAGCTGCTGCGCGTCCCGCACGTGCTCGTCGCCGTGAACAAGATGGACCTCGTCGACTGGAGCGAGGAGCGCTTCACCGAGATCGCGGACGAGCTGCGCTCGCTCGCCGACGGCCTGGGCCTGCCCGACCTGGTGTGCGTGCCGATCAGCGCGCTCGACGGCACCGGCGTCGTCGAGCCGGCGGGCGTCGCCGCCCCCTGGCACGACGGCCCGTCGCTCGTCACCCGGCTCGAGGACCTGCCGATCGACGGCGCCGACGCGCACGGGCCGCTGCGGCTTCCCGTGCAGTGGGTCATCCGGCCCGAGGGCGAGCACGGCGGCGGCCGCCGCTACGCCGGCCGCATCGCGCGCGGGACCGTCCGCGTCGGCGACGAGGTCGTCGCGCTGCCGTCCGGGCAGGAGGCCGTCGTCACGGCCGTCGAGCTGCTCGGTGAGGACTTCGACGCGGCCGCCGCGCCGCGCTCGGTCTCGATCGGGCTGGACCGCGAGCTGGATCTCTCGCGCGGCGACGTGCTCTGCCGCGTCGGCGAGGCCCCCGCGCCCGCGCGCGAGCTGACCGCGACCGTCTGCTGGATGCACGAGCGCCCGCTGCGCCCCGGCGCCCGCCTGCTGCTCAAGCACGGCGCCCGCACGACCCGCGCGATCGTCGGCGAGATCCGTGAGCGGCTCGAGCTCGAGACGCTCACCCCGGTGCCCGCACCCGACGGCCTGGGGCTCAACGACCTCGGCCACGTCACCCTGCGCGTCGCCGATCCGCTGATCGCGGACCCCTACAGCGAGTGCCGCGAGACCGGCGCGTTCGTCCTGATCGACGACCAGGACCACGCGACGCTCGCCGCCGGCATGATCATCAGCGCCGGCTGAGGCGCTTCGTCAGCGCCTGCAGCAGCAGCTCGCACGAGCGGTCGAGCTGCTCGATCGTCGCGTCCTCGACCCGCTGCACGCGGGTCTCACGGTTCAGCCAGCCGTTGATCTCCGCGTGCGTGCGGCGATCACGGCGGGACAGCTCGCCGACGAGGCGCCGGCGCTTGTCGCGCAGCAGCTTGCGCCGCTCGAACGCGGGCATCCGCGCCGTGTCGGGCGGCGGCGGGACCGCGGACGGGAACGCCGGGGCGGCGCGCGGGCGTGACGACGGGCGCGCCGCCGCCGAACAGGGCGAGCTGCGACTGCGGGCTCACGTCCGCGGCCACCGGGACGAACTCGAGCGGGGCGTCGGGCTCGGTGGCGCGCTGGACGCGCAGCTCGTCGAACGCCTCGGGGTCGTCCTCGGACGGCGGGCGCAGCACGTGGCGCAGCTCGGTCTCGACCTCGGCGGCGTGGACCCGCAGGACCGGATCGGCCGGCAGGTAGACCCAGCTCGACTCGACCGGCCGCCTGGGGATCGTGCGCACGAAGCGCCCGATGATCTGGCGGAAGATCAGCGGCGTCTTCGCGGCCGTCGCGTAGACGCCCACGCGCAGCCGCGGGATGTCGACGCCCTCGCTGACCATGTTGACCGCGACGATCCACGGGTCGCGGGAGGCGGTGAAGCGCGTGAGCTTCTCGGCGGCGCGCGCGTCGGTGTGCACGACGACCAGCGGCGCCGCGCCGGTCACCTCGCGCAGGACCTTGGCGATCGCGCGGGCATGCTCACCGTCCGCCGCGACGACCAGCCCGGCCGCGTCGCGGTGCCCGTCGGCGCGCAGGCGCTCGAGCCGCTCGTTCGCCTGCTGGAGGATCCGCGGCAGGCCGTCGGGCAGCTCGACGCTGATCGCCGTGCGGTAGCGCCGGCCGGCCTCGCGCCCGGCGAGCACGATCGCGTGAACGACGCCTCGACGACGTCGTCGCCGCTGCGCCACTGCAGCCGCCCGTCGTACGGGATGAACGTCACGGGCCGGCAGACGCCGTCACGGACCGCGTCGGCGTACGTGTACGAGATGTCGGCCTCCGCGACGCCGCCGTCGTAGCGCACGCCGGGGATCGCCGCCTGGTCGGAGCGGAACGGCGTGCCCGACAGCAGCAGCCAGCGGTCGCGCGCCGGGCCGAAGGCCGCCTCGAAGCCCTCGCCCCACGCCAGCTCGTCCCCGAGGTGATGCGCCTCGTCGGCGATCACGAGCGTGTCCGGGCCGACGTGCCTGGCCCAGCGCAGGCCGGCCTGCGCGACGCGCGCGTAGGTGACCGCGATGCCGTGGAAGTCGCCCGGCGGGCGCGGCGTCGCGGCGCCCGGCTGAAGATGCACGCCGGCCACGGCGGCGGCCGCGGCCCACTGGCGCGTCAGCGGGCCCGTCGGGCAGACGACGACGACGCGGCGCACGCGGCCCGCCAGCAGCAGCTCACGCGCCAGCTCGAGCGCCGGGCGGGTCTTCCCCGACCCCGGGGCGGCGGCGATCAGGAACGGCGGGCGGTCCGGCGTCTCGTCCCACGTGCGCATCGCCACGAGCGCCCGCTCCTGCCAGCCCCGGAGCGATGAGGGGGCTTGGCGGGCAGAGGACGATGACATCGGGCCGCGGGATCCTGCGGCATGCGCCGGACGGACCGGCGCTTCAGGCTCGCGGAGAGGACGGCCTCGGCCTCGATCTCGACCAGGATCCGCGGATCGATCAGCGCGGCGACCTGCACCATCGAGGTGACCGGCGGATGGGCGCCGAACGCCTCGCCGTGGGCCCGCGCGACCTCCTCCCAGCGGGAGATGTCCGTCACGTAGATGCGCGTGCGCACGACGTCCGCGAGCGAGGCGCCGGCGCGCTCGAGCGCGGCCGTCACAGTTGGCGATCGCCTGCCGCGCCTGAGCGCCGGGATCGCCGAGGCCCGCGATCTCACCGTCCGGGAGTGTCGCGTCGTGCCCGCGACCAGCACGCGATCCGCCGCCCGCACCGTGCGCGAGTAGCCGCCACGGCCTCCCACGGGGCGCCCGAGCCGAAGCGCTCGATCAATGCCGGAAGTGGCGGCGGCGCGTGAGGACCATCGCGCCGCCGCGCTCGTTCACCGCGTCCACGACCTCCTGGTCGCGGATCGATCCTCCCGGCTGGATGAGCGCGCGCACGCCGCCGTCCATCGCCTCCGTCGGACCGTCGGCGAACGGGAAGAACGCATCGGAGGCGAGCACCGAGGCCCTCGCGGCCCTGCACCCACTCCCGGCTCATCGCGATCTTCACCGAGTCGACGCGGCTCATCTGGCCGGCGCCGATCCCGAGCGTCGCCTCGCCCTGCGCGACGACGATCGCGTTGGACTTCACGTGCCGGCAGACGGCCCACGCGAACAGCAGGTCGCGCCACTCCGTCTCGGTCGGCTCGCGCGCGGTCACGACCTCGAGCTGCGCGCGGTCCACGACGACGACGTCGCGGTCCTGGACGAGCATCCCGCCGTCGACCTGGCGGATGTCGAACTCCACGTTGCGCTCACGGCGGCGCTCCTCGTCCTCGAGGATCCGCACGTTGGGCTTCTCGGTCAGCAGCGCGAGCGCGTCCTCGTCGTACGCGGGGGCGATCAGGACCTCGATGAACTGCTGCGACAGCGCCTCGGCGAGCGGCAGGTCGACCGTCCGGTTGAGCGCGATGATCCCGCCGAAGGCGCTGACGGGATCGCCGGCGAACGCCTTGCGATAGGCATCCAGGGCGTCGTCCCCGAGGCCGGCGCCGCACGGGTTGTTGTGCTTCACGATCACGCACGCCGGCCGCTCGTCACCGATCTCGGTCAGCACCGCGCGGGCGCCGTCGAGGTCGAGGATGTTGTTGAACGAGAGCTGCTTCCCGTGGAGCTGGCGCACGCGCGTGAGCACGCCACGGCGTGAGCCGACCTGCGTGTAGAAGGCGGCTCGCTGGTGCGGGTTCTCGCCGTACGGCAGGTCCATCGCCTTCTCGTAGGCGCGGACGTAGAGATCCGGGAAGTCGTCACGGCGCTCGGAGAACCAGCGCGCGATCGCGGTGTCGTAGCGGGCCGTGTACGAGAACGCCTCCGCGGCGAGCGACTCGCGCGTCTCCGGCGAGAGGGTGCCGCCGGCGGTGTTCAGCTCCTCGAGCACCGCGTCGTAGGACTCGGGGCTCGTCACGACCGCGGCGAACCCGTGGTTCTTCGCGGCGGC
The DNA here is from genome assembly GCA_963721255.1 of uncultured Actinomycetes bacterium. GTDB lineage: Bacteria > Actinomycetota > Thermoleophilia > Solirubrobacterales > Solirubrobacteraceae > F1-60-MAGs163. Next base: position 39,914 of record CAVRIM010000012.1, on the reverse strand, counting down.
GCGGATCATCGTCGGCCCGCCGATGTCGATGTTCTCGATCGCGTCCGCGTCGGCGACGCCGGCGCGCGCGACGGTGCGCTCGAACGGGTAGAGGTTGACGCACACGAGGTCGACGAACTCGATGTCGTGCTCGGAGGCCTGCGCGAGGTGCTCGGGGTTGTCGCGCAGGGCCAGCAGACCCGCGTAGAGCCTGGGATTCAGCGTCTTGACCCGGCCGTCCATGATCTCGGGGAAGCCGGTGAGATCGTCGATGGCGCGGACCTCGAGGCCCGCATCACGCAGCGCGGTGGCGGTCCCCCCGGTCGAGACGAGCTCGACGCCGAGGTCTGTGAGCCCGCGCGCGAAGTCGACGACCCCGGTCTTGTCGGAGACCGACAGCAGCGCCCGCCGCACCCGGACGTCGCCGGGCCGGGTCAGCGGCTCGTTCGTGGCTGGAGCGTGCTCGGCGATGCCCCGACCCTACCGAACGGACCGGCCGGTTCGGACCCTTCGTCGAGCGCCGGGGAGTGGCATCATGGGGTACCCCGGACCTGGACGGAATCATGAGCCAAGACGAGCAGCACGGAGACGAGACGCCCAAGCGCGCGGCGGATGACGTCGCAGCCGACATGGAACACCGCCTGGCCGACCTCGGCCACGACATCGAGGAGGCCCGGCACAAGGTGGAGGCGATCGACGCCGACCCCGCCGCCGGCCTTGCCGGCGATTCGAAGGCCGCGGCCGAAGGCCCGCTTTCACGCGGCGCGACGCCCGGCGCCGCGCACCCGCGGCACGACGACGACACGGACTAGCGCGAGCCGCGTGATGCCCGCTCCCGAGCACGAGCCGCACCCGCACGAGCACCGCCCGCGCGAGACGCCGCACGAGCGCCCGCTCTCACGCGATCAGCTCGACGAGGAGCGCTGGTTCGAGGAGCAGGGCGAGGAGATGGGCGAGCGGCTGGACGAGCTCGAGGAGGAGATCCAGGAGATCGACCGCCACGTCCACGACGGGCCCGCGACGACGAGATCGCCGGCGGCCACCACCAGTGACCGGCGGGCTCACGGGACGATCACGACGCGCCGCGGGTCGTCCGCATCACGGCGGACCCGGCCTGCGGCGAGCAGCCGCACCGCCTGCGGCAGGAGCTCGTGTTCGATCGGCTGGAGCGCCGCGTGGACGACCTCGGGGTCGCGCGTGTCGGGCATCGGGATCGCCTTCTGGAGCAGGATCGGGCCCGTGTCGACGCCCTCGTCGACCAGGTGGACCGTGACGCCGACGACCTTGACGCCGCTGTCGATCGCCTGCTGGATCGAGCGGATCCCTGCGAACGCGGGCAGCAGCGAGGGGTGCACGTTGACGATGCGGTCGGGAAACCGCGCGATGAACCCCGGCGTGAGCAGCGCCATGTAGCCCGCGAGGATCACCAGCTCGACGCCGAGCGCGCCGAGCCAGCCGGCGATCGACAGGTCACGCGCGGCGCGGTCCTCGAAGTCCTCGCGGGGGAAGACGCGCGCCGGAACCCGTGCGGCTGCGGCCCGTTCGAGCGCCCCCGCGTCCGCGCGATCGGCGGCCACCGCCACGATCTCGATCTCCCGCCCGTGAACCGTGTCCAGCAGCGCCTGGAGGTTCGACCCGTGCCCGGAGACGAGGACTGCGGCGCGCACGGCCCGAACGCTACGCGGTCGCGGCGAGCTTCGGGAAGCGCCCGCCGGTCGATGCGAGCCGGCCCTCGGCGATGAGCTCGTCGACGCGCGCGAGCACGTCGCCGGCGCGGGCGCCCGCGAACGCCCCGTAGGCGGGGAGCCCGTCGTAGCCGTGCTGGGCGACGACCTTCGAGCGGCCGCCGCGGAGGATCTCGACGGCGCGGGTGCGTCCGACCGCGGGCTGCGCGCGTTCGACGACGTCGAGGATCGCTGCGTCGAGGTCGCCGAGGTCGGCCGGCGGGATGTTCGCCGCACGGCGAGACCGCCCGCTCCCGCTGCCGTCCCCAGCCGCTCGAGCGCCGCGCGACACCGTGATCGACGTGATGTCGGCGACCGACTCGGGGGCGCAGACGTCGCAGCACGGGACGCTGGGGCTCGGGGTCGCCGGATCTCCGAAGTGCTTGCAGGATCGCCGCGCGGCGACACCCGTCGCCTTCGACGAACGACCAGATCGAGCGGTACTGGCCCCAGCGCGCGCGGATGCCGTCCGCCGCCGACGTGCGGCAGGTCGCGCGAGCGCGACCGTCGTAGGGCGCCTCGATCCGCCCGCGCACCCGGTCCATCGGCGCCGGCGAGGGGCGCAGGACCCCGGCGCGCACGAGATGACCGACGATCGCGCGGACCTGCTCGGGGTCGGCGCCGAGCGACCGCGCGTCCGCGTCGATGCGCCCGTCCGTCGCCGTCGCGAGCAGCCGCTCGGCGACGCGGTCGATCTCCTCGCCCGAGAGCTCGGCGCGCTCGATGAAGAACACGTGCAGGCCCTTGTCCTTGGCCTGCGCGAGCAGCAGCGCCCGCGCCGGAAGGCCGTCGCGGCCCGCGCGGCCCGCCTCCTGGTACCAGGCCTCGAGCGACGGCGGGACGCTGACGTGGGCGACCGTCCGCACGTTCGCCTTGTCGACGCCCATGCCGAACGCGTTCGTCGCGACGACCACGTCGAGGTCGCCGTCCATGAACCGCCGCTGGACCGTCGCGCGCCGCTCGCGGGCGAGGCCCGCGTGGTAGGGGGCGACCTCGATGCCGAGCGCGGCGCCGAGGTCCGTCGCGACGTGCTCGCACTGCGCGCGGGTGCCGGCGTAGACGATCGCGGGACGCGCGGCGGGGTCGGCGAGTGCCCCGGCCAGGCGCGCCGAGACGTCGGCGGGTGCGCGGCACGGAACCACGGCGAACGTCAGGTTCGGCCGGTCGAAGCCGGTCGCGACGCGGACCGGCTCGCGCAGGCCCAGGCGCCGCTCGATGTCGGCGGCGACCTGCGGCGTCGCCGTGGCCGTCGAGGCGACGACCGCCTGTGCGCCGAGCCAGCGCGCGGCGTCCGCCAGGCGGAAGTAGTCGGGCCGGAAGTCGTGCCCCCACTGCGAGACGCAGTGCGCCTCGTCGACGACGAAGAGGCCGATCGGCACCTCGCGCAGCGCCTCGAGGAAGCCGGGCGAGGAGAAGCGCTCCGGCGCGACGTAGAGCAGCCGCAGCTCGCCCGCCCGCGCGCGGTCCAGCACCCCGCGGTTGGCGTCCGCGTCCTGCTGGGCGTTGACGAGCGCGACCGCGCCGCCGACGCGGCGCTCGAGCGCCTCGACCTGGTCCTGCATCAGCGAGACGAGCGGCGAGACGACGATCGTCAGGTCGCTGCGCAGCAGCGCCGGAAGCTGGTAGCAGAGCGACTTCCCGGCGCCGGTCGGCATCACGACCAGGACGTCGCGCCCCGCGAGGGCGCCGGCCACCGCCTCCGCCTGACCGGGGCGGAAGTCGTCGAAGCCGAAGATCTCGCGCAGCGCGCGGCGGGGTTCCTGCATCGCGGCCGTCCACCGTAGCGACGGGTCCGGCGAGCACGACAGCGCCGTTGCACTCCCGCGGGGCCGCCGGTGCAGAGCGCCCCAGGCGGTGCGCAGAGGCCGCCTGTCAGGCGGGAGCGGGGGCCGGCGCCATCGGCAGCGTGCCCTCCAGCGAGAACTTGCCCTGCGCCTCTTCGGTGCCCTTGAGCGGGTAGTCGCCCGGAGAAGCATGCGTCGCAGTGGCCGCCGCGGTCGCCGCGGATCGCCTCGTAGACGCCGGCGAGCGACAGGTACGCGAGCGAGTCGGCGCCGAGGTGCTCGGCGACCTCCTGGACGGTCCGCCCGTGGGCGACCATCTCCTCGCGCGTGTGCATGTCGATGCCGTAGTGGCAGGGGTTGCGGATCGGCGGCGCCGAGATCCGCAGGTGCACCTCGCGCGCGCCCGCGTCGCGCAGCATCTGCACGATCTGCCGCGTCGTGTTGCCGCGCACGATCGAGTCGTCGACGACGACCAGGCGCCGCCCGCCGACGATCTCCGGGAGCGGGTTGAACTTCAGCCGCAGGCCGTGCTTGCGCAGCTCCTGCCCGGGCTGGATGAAGGTGCGCGCGACGTAGCGGTTCTTGACGAAGCCGTCGTCCTGCGGCAGCGAGGCCGCGCGGGCGAAGCCGCGCGCCGCGGGGTTGCCCGAGTCCGGGACGGCGATCACGAGGTCGGCGCTCGGTGCCGGGCTCTCACGCGCGAGGATCTCCCCCATCCGGCCGCGCGCGGCCTGCAGGACGGTGCCGCCCATCTTCGAGTCGGGCCGGGCGAAGTAGATGTGCTCGAACACGCAGAACGCCTCGCGCTCGCCCTCGACGATCATCCGCGTCGTCAGGCCGTCCTCGCCGATGCTGACCATCTCGCCGGGCGCGACGTCGCGCAGCAGCTTCGCGCCGATGATGTCGAGCGCGCACGACTCGCTGGCGACGCAGTAGCGCTCGCCGAGCTGGCCGATCACGAGCGGGCGCACGCCGGCCGGATCGCGGAACGCGTAGACGCGGTCCTTGCTCATGACGACGGTGCTGAACGCGCCCTGAAGCCGCGGGAGCACGTCCGCGATCGCGTCCTCGATCGTCGGGCCGGGGTGCGTGGCGAGCAGCGCCGCGATGATCTCGCTGTCGCTCGTGGACGAGAAGCCGACGCCCTGCTCACGCAGCTCGGCGTGCAGCTCGACGGCGTTGATCAGGTTGCCGTTGTGGGCCAGCGCGAGCTCGCGGCGGTTGCCGTTCGAGCCGGCCGAGCGGTGGACGGGCTGCGAGTTCTCCCACTCGTTGGACCCCGTCGTCGAGTAGCGCACGTGCCCGATCGCCAGCTCGCCGCCGAGCGCGCGCAGGTCGTGCTCCTTGAAGACCTGGCTGACGAGGCCGAGGGCGCGCTGGGTGATGATGTAGCCGTCGCGGTCGGCGGCGGCGATGCCGGCCGACTCCTGGCCACGATGCTGGAGCGCGTACAGCGCGAAGTACGCAAGTCGCGAGACATCGTGCCCGGGCGCGAATATCCCGAAAACCCCGCACTCGTCGCGCGGGCCTTCACGATCATCGAAGGGCTCGAATGCCGTCATCGCGGGGCCTCTCCGGTGGAAGCAGAGGCTCTGGCGAGCGTAGCAGCGGGCGCGGCGCGCTCAGGACGGTCCGCTCTACGGGAAGAAGCGGCGCAGCGCGTCGTGCGCCTCGCGCAGCTCGTCCAGCGGCACGTCGAACTGCTCGTCGGCGATCGCGACGTGCAGCGTCTCGCCGCCGACGACGCCGACGACGTCGAGCGCCACCCGCTCGGCGAGCTGGGCGATCGCGGTCGGGTGACCGGAGAGCACGAAGCCTCCCGGGCCCTCGCCGAAGAGGTGCGTCCAGGGATCCTCCGACGGGCCGAGATCGAGCGTCGCGCCGATCCCGCCCGCGAGGCTGCACTCGGCCACCGCGACGACGAAGCCGCCCTCGGCGATGTCGTGCGCGGACGAGAGCAGGCCCTCGCGCACGCCGTCGCGGATCGCCTCCTGCGCCGCGCGCACCGCGGCGATGTCGACCGCGGGGAGACCGTCCGGGAGCGCCTCGCCGCGCAGCTTCGCCAGCTCGCAGGCGGCGAGCGACGGGTGGAAGTGGCCGGCGATCGCGATCGCGTCGCCCTCCTGGGCGAACCCCAGCCGCCCGGCGCGCTCGGCGTCCGGGAGCCGGCCGACCATGCCGATGACCGGCGTCGGGTAGATCGGACCGGCCGACGCGCCCTCGTTGTAGAGCGAGACGTTGCCGCCGATGATCGGCGCCTCGAGCGCGCGACAGGCGTCGCCGATGCCGCGAACCGCCTCGGTCAGCTGCCAGGCGATGTGCGGCTTCTCGGGGTTGCCGAAGTTCAGGTTGTTCGTCGTGCCGAGCGGCTCGGCCCCGGCGCAGGCCAGGTTCGACGCGCACTCGAGCACGACGCCGACCGTGCCCCAGTACGGGGTCCGCCGCGACGCGCCGGCCGTTGCCGTCGATGCTCGCCGCCAGGCCGCCGCCGCCCGGGAGCACGAGCACGGCGGCGTCGCACTCCTCCGGCCGGCGGACCGTGCGCGACTGCACGATCGGGTCGTACTGCTCGAACAGCGGGCGGCGCGAGGCGATGTTCGGGCTCGAGATCAGCTCGAGCAGCGCGACGCGCATCGACGCGCCGGGCGCGAGCGTCGCCGGCGGCGGCGGGTACAGCGGCTCGGACGGCTTCTCCGGCGCGAGGTCGTAGATCGGGCAGTCGTCGACGAGCGCCGCGACCGGCATGTCCCCGACGAGGGCGCCGCGATCGAAGATCCGCATGTGCCCGCTGCCGGTGACCTCGCCGATGACGGTGCCGTGGACCTCCCACGTGTCGGTGAGCGCGATCACCTCGTCGACGCGGCCGGGCTCGACGACGCAGAGCATCCGCTCCTGCGACTCGCTGACCATGATCTCGAACGGCTCCATGTCGGCCTCGCGCAGCGGCACGCGGTCGACGTGGAGGTCGATGCCGACGGCCCCCTTGGAAGCCATCTCGCTCGCGCTCGACGTGATGCCGGCCGCGCCGAGGTCCTGGAGCGCGACGATCAGCCCCTGCTCGAGCAGCGCCAGCGAGCACTCGACGAGCTTGCTCTCCTCGAACGGATCGCCGACCTGCACCGTCGGCCGCTTGTCCTCGTCGGCCTCGCCGAGCTCGGCGCTCGCCAGCACCGAGGCGCCGCCGATCCCGTCGCGGCCGGTCGACGCGCCGTAGAGGACGATCTGGTTGCCGATGCCGACCGCGGCGCTGAGCACGAGCTTGTCCCGGTCCGCGAGGCCGAGCGCCATCGCGTTGACGAGGCAGTTCTGCTCGTACGGCCCCTCGAAGTAGACCTCGCCGCCGATCGTCGGCACGCCGATCGAGTTGCCGTAGTGGCCGATCCCGCGCACCGCGCCGTCGAGCAGGTAGCGCGAGCGCTCGCTGGTCGCCGGCTCGCCGAAGCGCAGCGAGTCGAGCACCGCGACCGGCCGCGCGCCGAGCGCGAAGATGTCGCGCAGGATGCCGCCGACGCCCGTCGCGGCGCCCTGGAACGGCTCGACGGCGCTCGGGTGGTTGTGCGACTCGACCTTGAACGCGCACGCAAGCCCGTTGCCCGCGTCGACGACGCCCGCGTTCTCGCCCGGACCGACGAGCACGTGCTCGCCCTCGGTCGGCAGCGTGCGCAGCAGCTTCTTCGAGTGCTTGTAGGCGCAGTGCTCGCTCCAGAGCAGCGAGAACATCGCGAGCTCGACCTGGTTGGGGGCGCGCCCGAGCTTGTCGACGATCAGCGCGTACTCGTCGCGCGTGAGGCCGAGCGCGACGGCCTCGCCGCTCGGTCGGCAGGGCCGCCGCCTCAGGCATGCGCGCCCTGGATGCTCAGCGCCATCGACTCGAAGATCCGCAGCCCGTCGGTGGAGCCGGTGAGCGCGTCGACCGCGTGCTCGGGGTGGGGCATCAGCCCGAAGACGTTCCCGCGTTCGTTCGTCACGCCCGCGATGTCGCGCAGCGAGCCGTTGAAGTTCTGCGCGGCGTCGTAGCGCAGCACCACCTGGCCGGACGCCTCGAGCGCGTCGAGCTGGTCCTCCGGCGCGTAGTAGCGGCCCCAGGAGTGCTTGGCGGGGATGCTCATGCGCTCGCCGGGATCACACGCGCGCGTGAACGCGGTCTCCGCGTTGACGACGTCGAGGTCGACCTGGCGGAAGGTGAAGCGGCGGTTGGCGTTCGGCAGCAGCGCGCCCGGGAGCAGGCCGGCCTCGCAGAGCACCTGGAACCCGTTGCAGATCCCGAGCACGAGGCCGCCCTCCGCGGCGAACTCGATCACCGACTCCATGACCGGGGAGAAGCGCGCGATCGCGCCGGCGCGCAGATAGTCGCCGTACGAGAATCCGCCGGGCACGACGATCGCGTCGCAGCCCTGGAGGTCGCGGTCGCGATGCCAGAGCAGCACCGACTCGCCGACGCGGGCCGCCGCGAGCTGTGCATCGACCTCGTCGCAGGAACCGGGGAACTGAAGGACGCCGAACTTCACGGAGCGGCGTGGGCGTCGTCGCCGAGGAGCTGCACCTCGTAGTCCTCGACGAGCGGATTGGCGAGCAGCCGGCGGCACATCTCGTCGAGCTGCGAGGCGTCCTCGACGTCGAGCTCGACGATCCGCCCCACGTGGACGTTCTGCACGCCCGCGAACCCGAGCGCCGGGAGCGCCTGCTCGACCGCGACGCCCTGGGGGTCGAGGATGCCGGCCTTGGGGCGGATCAGGACGCGAGCGCGCATCACGCCGCCGCCCGATCGAGCCAGCGCTGGAACGGCTCGCCCGTGATCCGCTCGTAGGCCTCGACGTACCGCGCCCGCGTGCCGGTGACCACGTCGCCCGGGATCGACGGCGCCGGCGGCGACTTGTCCCACCCGCTCTGCGACGCCCAGTCGCGCACGTACTGCTTGTCGAAGCTCGGCTGGCCGCGCCCGACCTCGTAGTCCTCGGCGGGCCAGTAGCGCGACGAGTCCGGCGTCAGCACCTCGTCGCCGAGCACCAGCTCATCGCCGTCGAGGCCGAGCTCGAACTTCGTGTCCGCGAGGATGACGCCGTTCTCACGGGCGTGATCGGCGGCCGCCGAGTAGAGCGCGATCGAGACGTCGCGGACGCGCTCCATCAGCGCGCGGTCGCCCACGAGCTCCGCCGCCTGCTCGAAGTCGATCGCCTCGTCGTGGCCGACCTCCGCCTTCGTGCTCGGCGTGAAGATCGGCTCGGGGAGCTGCTCGGACTCGCGCAGGCCGGCGGGCAGCCTGATCCCGGAGACGGAGCCGGTGGCCTGGTAGTCCTTCCAGCCGGAGCCGGTGATGTAGCCGCGCACGACGCACTCGACCGGCAGCATCTCCAGACGCCGCACGCTCAGCGCCCGGCCGAGCACCTCCTCGGGCACGCCGTCGGTGTACGAGAGCAGGTGGTTCGGGGCGATCTCCGCGAGCCGCTCGAACCAGAACACGGACAGCCCGTGAGCACCTTGCCCTTGTCCGGGATCGGCGTCGGATGGACCGACGTCGTACGTCGAGATCCGATCGCTGGCGACCATCAGCAGCCGATCGCCGAGGTCGTACATCTCACGGACCTTCCCGCTGGCGACGAGGGGGAGGTCGGCGAGGCGGGTGGTCACTCCGGAGAAGCTAGCAACGGGAACGGAGAGCTATCGGTTCGGCTTCGCCGACCCGTCCCGCCAGGGGGCCGTAGCTACTGGCGGGGCTGCGTCCCGATCGCTTTGATCCCCGCCGGCGGATCGGTCGCGTAGAGCCGCCGCAGGCCCGCGATCAGCCGCGCCTTCTCCGCCCCGGAGAGCCGGGCCTTCGCGTGGTTGGGGAGCACGCGGTACTTCAGCGGCGGCATCCGCCCGCCGGCGATCGCGTCCACGAGCTTTGCGAGCGCCGGCTGCGGGTGGTCCCATTCGGAGAAGTTGAGGATCTTGCGACCGCCGTCGACGTCGGACTGCACGAACCAGGACGCGGGCGCGACGCTCGCGTACCACGGCCAGCGCGTGAGGTTGCTGTGGCAGTCGGCGCACGTGTCGGCGACGATCGCGCGGGTCGCCGGATCGAACGCCGCGGCCTTCGTCACCGGCGGGTTCGCGTGATCGCGGCCGTACGGGACGAGCTGGATCACGAGCAGCAGCGCGAGCAGACCCCCGGCGAGGATCACGGCCAGCCGGCGCAGCGACGGTCGCGGGGGGCGCTCGGCGGGCATGCGCCCGATGCTACGGCGGACCGGACGCGGAGGGTCAGCCCCCGCCGCCGACGCGGATCGACGACGGCGGCTGCGTCGCGTAGAGCTGCGTGAACGCCGCGACCAGCTCCTTCTTCTGCGTCGACGAGAGCCGCGCCTTGCTGTGGTTCGGCATGACCTTGTACTTCAGCGGCGGCATCGAGCCGCTCTGGATGGACCGGCACGACGCGGTCGAGCGCGGGCTGCGGCTTGTTCCACTCGGAGAGGTTCAGGTTCTCCCGGCCGCCGTCGACGTCGCTCTGGACGAGCCACGAGACGGGGGCGACGTTCGTGTACCACGGCCATTTCGTGAGGTTGCTGTGGCAGTCGGCACAGGAGTCCGTGATCAGCTGGTTCACGGTCGCGCTGTGGAAGACCGCGGCCTGCGTGACCGGCGGGTTCGCGTGATCGCGGCCGTAGGGGACGAGCTGGATCAGCAGGAAGAGGCCGAGCCCGCCGAGGACCACCCAGAGCGCGATCTGCTTCTTCGACGGACGCTCGCGCGCGGGCGTGGGCGTGGGCGGGGTACGACGGGCTGATCGGCCATTCACGCGACGATAGGAAGCGCCGCGGAAAGAGCCGGCAAACGGGCCGGTCAGGCGACCGCGTCGAGCCGCGCGACGATCTCGTGCGCGTGAAGCGTGTAGTGCGCCATGTCGAAGACGACGTCGAGGTCGAGACCGAGGTCGCGCGCGGCGAGCAGGTCGCGCAGCGGGGTGCCCGTGTCCCATGCCTCCTGCGCCGATTCCTGGGCGATCCGGTAGGCCTCGTCGCGCGTGCGGCCCTGCGCGACGAGCGCCAGCAGGACGCGCTGGCTGAAGAGCGCACCGTGCGTGAGATCGATGTTCGAGCGCATCCGCTCGGCGTCGACGACAAGACCGCTGACCACCCTGGTCGCGAGGTGCTGAAGGTAGTCGAGCAGGATCAGCGAGTCGGGGATGATCACGCGCTCGGCGCCGGAGTGGCTGATGTCGCGCTCGTGCCAGAGGGCCACGTTCTCGACGGCGGCCTGGGCGTTGCCGCGCAGGACGCGGGCCAGGCCGGTGATCCGCTCGGTCGTGATCGGGTTGCGCTTGTGCGGCATCGCGCTCGAGCCCTTCTGCTGCCCGGAGCGGAACGGCTCCCGCGCCTCGAGCACCTCGGTGCGCTGAAGGTGGCGGACCTCCGTCGCCAGCCGCTCGAGCCCGGCGCCGGCGAGCGCGACGACCTGGAGCAGCTGGGCGTGGCGATCGCGCGGGACCACCTGCGTGGAGACGGGCTCGGCCTGCAGCTCGAGCCGCGCCAGCACGCGGCGCTCGAAGTCGGGCTCGGTCGCGGAGTAGGTCCCGACGGCCCCGCTGATCGCGCCGAAGGCGACCTCGTCGAACGCGCGCCGCAGGCGGTCGCGATTGCGCGCGGCCTCCATCGCGAAGCCCGCGAGCTTGATGCCGAACGTCGTCGGCTCGGCGTGCACGCCGTGGGTGCGCCCGACGCAGATCGTGTCCACGTGGGCGCGCGCCTGCGCGACCAGCGCGTCGACCAGCTCCTGCGCGCCCGCGAGGACGATCTCACCCGCGAGCCGCAGCTGCACCGCGAGCGCGGTGTCGAGCACGTCGCTCGAGGTGAGGCCGTAGTGGATCCAGCGACCCGAGGCGCCGGCGCTCTCGCTGAGGACGTCGACGAACGCGGCGACGTCGTGGTCGGTGATCCGCTCGCGCTCCTGCACGGCGTCGACGGTGAACGTCGCCGCGCGAATCGCCTCGAGGTCCTCGGCGCTCGGACCGTCCATCTCCTCGCAGGCCGCGACCTCGACGGCGCGCCACGCCTCCATCCGCGCGTGGTCGGTCCACAGGGCGCCCATCGCGGGCCGTGTGTAGCGGTCGATCACGAGGTGAGCCTAGCCGCGGATGCCCATCAGAACGCGCCTCCGGCGCGTTCTGTCCTGCCAGGGGGCCGTTCCCGGAGGTCGAGCCGGTCGGCCTTGCCGACCGGCTCCCCCGCCAGCTCTTCGGAGGGCGCGCTCCACCGGCGGGCCGAGCCCGCGAACCCTCGCCGAAGCAAGGCGGACGAACACCACGCCGGCACAACGGCCTGGGACACCGCCAACGTCAGCCCGCCAGCGGACTCCGAGGAAAGCGTGCAGCCGCGCACGCGGAGCGAGAGATCGTGGATGCATGGCGTGGCGGGTGGACCGGGGACAGTACGCATGTACGGACCCGGTCCACACGGCGCGCCAGGCGCCACGAGATCCGCGACCACGCCTACGCGCGGAGCATTCGCACGGCGAGGTGCCCGGCGTTCTTCGCGTTGTCCAGCCCGACGCACGCGACCGGGACGCCGGGCGGCATCTGCACGACCGAGAGGATCGCGTCGAGGCCGCCGGCGGCACTGAGCCTGCTGGACAGCGGAACCCCGATCACCGGCAGGTCGGAGTGCGCCGCGGCGACCCCCGGGAGCGCGGCGGAGAGGCCTGCGCCCGCGATGATCACGCGCAGGCCGCGCATGCGCGCATTGCGGCAGTAGTCGGCGACCGTGTCGGGATCGCGATGCGCCGACATCACGCGGATCTCGAAGACGATGCCGGCCTCTTCGAGGACCACGCCCGCCTTCTCCATCTCGGGCATGTCGGACTTCGAGCCCATGATGATCCCGACGCGCGGCGCGGCGACCGTCGAGGTCGTCGAACGCGGTCGTCAGGGTCGGTCTGCGGTGAGTTCCTGTGGCTGCTCGGTCATGTCGTGCGCTCCTCGGCGCGCAGGGCGATGTCGCGGCGGAGCTGTTTGCCGTCGAACGTGATCGCGTCGGCGGCAGCATAGGCGGCGCTGCGGGCCGCGGCCGGCGTGACGCCGAGCGCCGTCACGTTCAGCACGCGCCCGCCGGCGGTCACGAGGCGGCCGTCGGCCAGCGCAGTGCCGGCGTGGGTGATCTCGACGTCGCCGGCGACGGCGTCCAGCCCGCTGATCGCGTCACCGCTGCGCGGAGCATCCGGATAGCCCGCGGACGCGAGCACGAGCGTGACCGCGGTGCGCGGGTCGAAGTCGAGCTCGATGCCGCTCAGCCCTCCCGGCCGCGCCGCGGCGGCAGCGAGGTCGACGAGGTCGGTGCGCAGGCGCAGCGAGCACCGCCTGGGTCTCGGGGTCGCCGAAGCGCACGTTGTACTCGAGCACCCTGGGGCCGTCCGCGGTCAGCATGATCCCCGCGTAGAGGACGCCGTGGAACGGCGATCCGCGCCGCGCGAGCTCGTCGACGATCGGCTGGTGCACGATCCGGGAGAGCTCGAGCGCACGGGCGGCGCCGACGCCCGGGACCGGCGAGTACGACCCCATCCCCCCGGTGTTCGGGCCCGCGTCGCCGTCGAAGATCCGCTTGTAGTCCTGCGCGGGCGCCATCGGCAGGGCGCGCACGCCGTCGCAGAGCGCGAGCAGCGAGACCTCCTCGCCGTCCAGGTGCTCCTCGACGACCACGCGCCCGGGGCCGAAGCGCCGCTGCTCGAGGAACTCCTCCAGCGCCGCGCGCGCGGCCGCCTCGTCCTCCGCGATCACGACGCCCTTGCCCGCGGCGAGCCCGTCGAACTTCAGCACGACCGGGTAGCGCTCGATCGCGGCCATCCCGCTCGCGACGTCGTCGACCGTGGTCCACGCGGCGGTGGGCACGCCGGCCGCCGCCATGACGTCCTTGGCGAACGCCTTGGAGCCCTCGAGCCGCGCGGCATCGCGCGATGGCCCGAACACGGGGATGCCCGCGTCGGTCAGGGCGTCGACGAGCCCCGCGACGAGCGGCGCCTCCGGCCCGACCACGACCAGCGTGACCTCCTCCTCCCGCGCCAGCGCGACGAGACCCGGGACGTCGTCCACGCCGACCGGGCACAGCCGCGCGTCCGCGCCGATCCCCGGGTTGCCCGGCGCGCACAGCACCTGGGGAGCGTGCGCGGACCGCAGCAGGGCCCGCACGATCGCGTGCTCGCGGCCGCCTGAGCCGACGACGAGGACCTTCACGCGGCCGTCACAGACTGGCGATGAAATCGTCCACGGGGATCGCGCAGAGCGTCTCGTACTGCGCGGTCCCGCGCGAGCCGAGCTCGAGCGACACGCGCGCCATCGTGACGTCGTCGGGCGCCTCGACGACGTTGATGAAGTCGAAGCGGCCGAGCGTCGACCACTGAGCCTTGACGCTCGCGCCGAGCTGTTCGAGCTCCTTGTTGACCTCGCGGATGCGCTGCGGGTTGTTCTTGATCGTGGCGACGCCTTCGGGCGTCAACTTGCTGAGCATGATGTACGTCGGCATCGGGGCTCCTTGATCGCTTGCGGCGGGTTGTATCCGATACGCGGAAGCCGTGCCGGCGCGCCGCGCGAAGCGATCCGTCATCCTTGACGGCGATGTGGTTCAGCGCGGCTCGGGTGGGCCTTCTCGGCAGTGTGATCGCTGCGCTCGTGGTCGTCCCGGCGGCGGCGAGCGCCGCCACCGCGAGCGTCGACCGCACCTGTTACCCGGGCGACGGCAGCTCCGAGATCGTCGTGAGCGGGACCGGATACGCCGCGAACGAGGCGGTCAACCTGATGGTCGGCGGCGGCATCGTCGGCGTCGCGACCGCGGACGCCTCGGGCAACGTCAGGACGACCTTCCCCGTGCCCACGCCGCCGACTGGCGGCAAGTCGAAGAACGACCAGGGCTACGAGATGTCGCTCGTCCAGGGCGGGCTGACGGCGACCACCGCGTTCCGCACCGCACGCGTGGTCGGGGACTTCAGCCCGAGCAACGGGCGCCCCGCGACGCTGCGCGTGCGCTTCTCGGCGTTCGGCTTCGGCGTCGCGACACCCACCGGGCAGCCGATGCCGAAGGTCTACGTGCACTACGTCGATTCCAAGCGCAAGGTGCGCAGGACGATCACCGCTCGGCGCCGGAACGGCGCCCTGCGGCACGATCGCGAAGACCGCGCTGCGCAGGCTCTTCCCGTTCAATCCGCGCAGCGGCAAGTGGACGCTGCAGTTCGACACGAACCCGGTCTACCACCGGGGCACCGGCGTCAGCCGCTTCCTCTTCTACACGATCGGGCTGACCGTCAGCTGACGTCGTCCTCGCCGGTCAGGCGGCGACGGCGGCGCGCTGCGGTCGCCCGCCGGGCGCAGCACGAGTTCCCCGTCCTGCGCCTCGACGAGCACGGTGTCCCCGGCGGCGAACGTGCCGTCGAGGATCCGCAGCGCGAGCGGGTCGACGAGCCGCTTCTGGATCACGCGCTTCAGCGGGCGGGCGCCGTAGACCGGGTCGTAGCCGAGGTTGCCGATCAGCGTCCGCGCATCCGCCGTGAGCTCGATCGCGACGCCGCGCTCGGCGACGCGCGTCACGAGCCGCGCGACCTGGAGGTCGACGATCGCGCCGATCTGCTCGCGGTCGAGCCGGTCGAAGATCACGATGTCGTCGAGCCGGTTGATGAACTCCGGCTTGAACGACTGGCGGATCGCCTCCTCGTAGTCGCCGGTCTGCGAGCCGACGTTCGAGGTCATGATCAGCACGGTGTTCTTGAAGTCGACGGTGCGGCCCTGCCCGTCCGTGAGACGACCGTCGTCGAGCACCTGCAGCAGCGTGTTGAAGACGTCGGGATGGGCCTTCTCGAGCTCGTCGAGCAGGACGACGGAGTAGGGCCGGCGGCGCACGGCCTCGGTGAGCTGTCCGCCCTCCTCGTAGCCGACGTAGCCGGGAGGCGCGCCGACGAGCCGCGAGACGGTGTGCTTCTCGCCGTACTCGCTCATGTCGATGCGCACCATCGCGTCCTGGCTGTCGAACATGAACTCCGCCAGCGCCCGCGCCAGCTCGGTCTTGCCGACGCCGGTCGGCCCCGCGAAGAGGAACGAGCCGATCGGGCGATCGGGATCCTGGAGGCCCGCACGTGAGCGGCGGATCGCGTTGGCGACCGCGCTCACGGCCTCGTTCTGACCGATCACGCGCTCGTGCAGGCGGTCCTCGAGCTGGACGAGCTTCGCCGACTCGGACTCCTCGATCCGGCTGACCGGGATGCCGGTCCAGCGCGCGACGATCTCGGCGATGTCCTCGGCGTCGACCTGCTCCTTGAAGAAGCGGTTCTCGTGCGGCTCGGCGACCTCGTCCTCGGCGGCCTGGGCGTGCTCGAGCTGCTGCTCGAGCTGCGGGATCGTGCCGTGGCGCAGCTCGGCGGCGCGCCCGAGGTTGCCCTCACGCGAGGCGATCTCGAGCTCGCGCTCGGCGACCGCGAGCTGCTCCCGCAGCTCACCGACGCCCTGCAGCTTCTGCTTCTCGGCCTGCCACTCCGCCTTCATGCCGGCGGCGCGCTCGCCGAGGTCGGCGAGCTCGCGCTCGAGCGCCTCCAGTCGCGCGGCGGTCGCCTTGTCGTCCTTCTCGCGCTCGAGCGACGTGCGCTCGATCTCGAGCTGGAGGATGCGGCGCTCGACCTCGTCGATCTCCTCGGGGACCGAGTCCATCTCGATGTTCACGCGCGAGGCGGCCTCGTCGATCAGGTCGATCGCCTTGTCCGGCAGGAAGCGGTCGGCGATGTAGCGATCCGACAGCGTCGCGGCCGCGATCAGCGCGGAGTCCTGGATCGTGACGTTGTGGTGGCCCTCGTAGTGCTTGCGCAGCCCGCGGAGGATCGCGATCGTGTCCTCGACGCTCGGCTCGCCGACCATCACCGGCTGGAAGCGGCGCTCGAGCGCGGCGTCCTTCTCGATGTGCTTGCGGTACTCGTCGAGCGTCGTCGCGCCGACTGCGCGCAGCTCGCCGCGGGCGAGCATCGGCTTCAGCAGGTTCGCGGCGTCGACGGCGCCCTCGGCGGCGCCCGCGCCGACGATCGTGTGCAGCTCGTCGATGAAGAGGATGACCTCGCCCTGCGCCTCGGCGATCTCCTTGAGGACGGCCTTCAGGCGGTCCTCGAACTCGCCGCGGTACTTCGCGCCGGCGATCAGCGCGCCGATGTCGAGCGCCATCAGCCGGCGGTCCTGGAGCGAGCCGGGCACGTCGCCCGAGACGATGCGCTGCGCGAGGCCCTCGGCGATCGCGGTCTTGCCGACGCCGGGCTCGCCGATCAGCACCGGGTTGTTCTTCGTGCGCCGCCCGAGCACCTGGATGACCCGGCGGATCTCCTCGTCGCGGCCGATGACCGGGTCGAGCTTGCCCTGCTCGGCGCGCTCGGTGAGGTCGACGGCGTAGCGCTGGAGCGCCTCGAACCGCTCCTCGGCGTTCTGGTCGCTGACGCCGTGGGGCCCGACCGCCTCGACGACCGCGGCGCGCAGCGCCTGCGGGGTCGCCCCGTGGTCACGCAGGATCCGCGCGACCGCCCGTCCTGCTCGGCGAGCGCGAGCAGCACGTGATGCACGGAGACGTACGCGTGGCCGAGGTCGCGCATGACGGCTTCGGCCTTCTGCAGCGCCTGGACGAGCTCGCTCGATGCCTGCGAGGCCTCGCCGCCGTCGCCGAGGGTCGGCAGCGCGGCGATCTCGCGCCCGGCGTCGGCGCGGGCGGCCTGCGGGTCGACGCCCGCCTTGCGCAGCACGCCGGCGGCCGCCGAGCCCTCCTGGTCGAGCAGCGCGGCGAACAGATGCACCGGCAGCGCCTGCGGATTGCGGTGCTGGGCAGCCAGCGACACGGCGGCCTGGACGGCCTCCTGGGTCTTCACGGTGAAGCGGTCGGCGTTCATTAAGATCTAAGTCTACTCGACTTAGATCTTGGGATCAAGCGGACGACGGCCTCGGCGTCTCGCGACGAACCGCGTCAGAGGCGCGAACCAGCGCCGTCGACGAGCGGCGCACCGGGACCAGCTCCGCGCGGAACGAGCGGCGCACCGACTCCATCTCGGCCTCCAGCTCGGCGCGCATCTGCGCGCTGCGCTGCTCGAACTGGCGCAGCCGCTCCTGGGCCAGCTCGAGCTGGCGCTCGAGCTCGAGCACGCGCTCGACGCCCGCGAGGTTCAGGCCCAGCTCGCACGTCATCTCCTGGATGCGGCGCAGGCGCTCGACGTCCTCCTGCGAGTAGAGCCGCGTCCCCTTCGGCGAGCGCTGCGGCTCGATCAGCCCGCGCGCCTCGTACATGCGCAGCGTCTGCGGATGCATCTCGGCCAGCTCGGCGGCGACCGAGATCATGAAGACCCCGCGCTGCGTGTCGACGGTGATCGTCGTGCGCCGGCGCGTGGCCATCAGCTCTCACGTCCCCGCCGGCGCCGGCCTCGGCGAAGAGCCCGGCGCGCGGATCGGTGCCGTTCATCGTCTGGGAGAGCTTGTCGACCAGATCGGACTGTTCGGCGGTGAGGTCCTTGGGGATCTCGATCAGGAAGCGGTAGTGGATGTCGCCGGCCGGCTTGCCGCCCAGGCGCGGCGGCCCCTCGCCGCGCAGCCGCTGCAGCGTGCCGTGCGTGGTGCCCGGCGCGACGCGCAGCGTCTTGCGCCCGCTCAGCGTCGGCACCTCGATCTCCGCGCCGAGCAGCGCCTCGCCGATCGTGAGCGGCACCTCGACCTCGACGTTGTCGCCCTTGCGCCGGAAGACGCGCGAGGGCGCGACGCGCGTGATCACGTAGAGGTCGCCGTTGGGCCCGCCGTTGCGGCCGGGCTCGCCCTTGCCGGCGATCCGCACGCGTGAGCCGTTCTTCACCCCGGGCGGGATGTTGACCCGCAGCCGGCGCGCCTGCTGGGTCTGCCCGGCGCCCGCGCAGGTCGGGCAGGGCTGCTCGATGATCGCCCCGGTCCCGCCGCAGCGCGAGCACGGCTGCGAGATCGAGAAGAGCCCCTGGCCCTCGGACTCGACGCCGCGGCCCTGGCACTGGGGGCAGACCTTCGGCGACGTGCCCGGCTTGGCGCCGGTCCCGTGGCAGGTCGTGCACGGCGCGGCCATCGTGAGCGTCAGCGGCACCTGCACGCCGGCGAGCGACTGGTCGAAGGTCAGGCTGACCTCGGCCTCGAGGTCGCGTCCGCGATCGGGGCGCGGGCGACCGCGCGCGGCGCCGCCACCGCCGCCGCCACCGCCGAAGAGGTTGGAGAAGATGTCGCCGAAGCTCGACGCGTCGAAGCCCTGGCCGCCGGGCGCGCCCTGGCCGCCCGAGAAGCCGCCGAACAGCTTGCCCTGGTCGTACTCCTTGCGCTTGTCCGCGTCGCCGAGCACGTCGTACGCGGCGGACACCTCCTTGAAGCGCTCCTCGGCGCGGGCGTCACCGGGGTTGCGATCCGGGTGGAACTCGCGCGCGAGGTTGCGGTAGGCCTTCTTGATCGCTTCCGGCGTGGCCTTCTTGTCGACGCCGAGCGTCTTGTAGAGATCGGTCTGCGCCATCGCTCGGGCTCCTAGGAGGACACGACGACCTTGGCGGCGCGCAGCACCTCGTCGCCCAGCCGGTAGCCGGCCTGGAAGACCTCGGTGACGGTGCCGGGCTCGACGCCGTCGGCGGGCTGCTGCGCGACGGCCTCGTGCACGTGCGGGTCGAACGGCTTGCCGACCGGCGCGTCCTGCGTGATGCCGACGCGCTCCAGCGCGCCGAGCAGCTCGGCCTGCACGAGCCGGATCCCGTCGGTCAGGTGGTGGTCGGCGTTCTCGGGCTGGTTCTCCGCCGCGGCGAGTGCGCGGTCGAGGTTGTCGAGCGCGGGCAGCAGCTCACGCGCGAGCCGCGCGACGCCGCGGCCCTCGGCGAGCGCGACGTCGCGGCGCGCGCGCCGGCGCACGTTCTCGAGATCGGCGGCGGACCGCATCCAGCGGTCCTTGTAGTCGGGCTCGGGCTCCGGCGGCGCGTCGGTGACGACGGGCGCGTCGGCGGCGGCCTGCTCGGCCACCGCCTCCGGCCGGGACGCTCTCGGGCGCCTCGTCCTGCGCCTCGGTGTCGGGGGCGTGGTCCATCACTTGCCCTCGTCCACGACCTCGGCGTCGACGACCTCCTCCTCCTGCGCGCCCTCGGCGGACGCGCCGTTCTCGGACGCCGTCGGCCTGCTCGGCCTGCGCGCGCTCGTAGATCTGCTCGGACACCTTGTGGAAGGCGGCCTGGAGTGCCTCGGCCTTGGCGTTGATCGCGGTGGCGTCGTCGCCCTCGAGCGTCTCGCGGACCGCGGCGATCGCAGCCTCGATCTCGGTCTTGGACTCCTCCTGGACCTGGTCGCCCAGGTCCTTGAGCTGACGCTCGGCCTGGTAGGCGGCGCTCTCGGCGTTGTTGCGCGCCTCGGCGAGCTCGCGCGCCGCGCGGTCGTCGTCGGCGTGCGCCTCGGCGTCCTGCACCATCCGCTTGATCTCGTCGTCGGCCAGGCCGGAGCCCGCCTTGATCTCGATCTTCTGCTCCTTGCCGGTGCCCAGGTCCTTCGCGCTCACCGCGAGGATGCCGTTGGCGTCGATGTCGAACGTGACCTCGACCTGCGGGATGCCGCGCGGGGCCGGCGGGATGCCGGTGAGCTGGAACTTGCCGAGCGACTTGTTGTTCTGCGCCATCTCGCGCTCGCCCTGGAGGACGTGGATCTCGACCGAGGGCTGGTTGTCCTCGGCGGTCGAGAAGACCTCCGACTTCTTCGTCGGGATCGTCGTGTTGCGCTCGATCAGGCGGGTCATGATGCCGCCCTTGGTCTCGATCCCCAGCGTCAGCGGGGTCACGTCGAGCAGCAGCACGTCCTTGACGTCGCCGGCGAGCACGCCGGCCTGGATCGCGGCGCCGACGGCGACGACCTCGTCCGGGTTGACGCCGCGGTGCGGCTCCTTGCCCGTCAGCTCCTTGACCTTCTCCTGCACGGCGGGCATGCGGGTCATGCCGCCGACGAGGACGACGTGGTCGATGTTGGCCGCGCCCTTGTCCTTGGCGTCGTCGAGCGCCTGCCGCACCGGGGCGACGACGCGGTCGAGCAGGTCCGCCGTCAGCTCGCTGAGCTTGCTGCGGGTGAGCCGCGTGTCGAGGTGCTTCGGGCCCGACTGGTCGGCCGTGATGAACGGCAGGTTGATCTGCGTCTCCTGCGCGGTGGACAGCTCGATCTTCGCCTTCTCCGCGGCCTCGTAGAGCCGCTGGAGGGCCATCGGGTCCTGCGTCAGGTCGATCGCCTGGTCCTTCTTGAACTCGCCCGCGAGCCAGTCGACGATCGTCTTGTCGAAGTTGTCGCCGCCGAGGTGGTTGTCACCGGCGGTCGCCTTGACCTCGAAGACGCCGTCGCCGATCTCGAGCACCGACACGTCGAACGTGCCGCCGCCGAGGTCGAAGACGAGGATCGTCTGGTCCTCGTCCTTGTCGAGCCCGTACGCGAGCGACGCCGCGGTCGGCTCGTTGATGATGCGCTTGACGTCGAGGCCCGCGACCTTGCCGGCGTCGGCGGTCGCCTGACGCTGGTCGTCGTTGAAGTACGCGGGGACGGTGATGACGACGCCGTCGACGGTGTCGCCGAGGTAGGCCTCGGCGTCCGCCTTCAGCTTCGCGAGGATCATCGCGCTGATCTCCGGCGGGTTGTACTGCTTGCCGGCGGCCTCGACGCGCGCGTCGCCGTTCGGGACCGGCGACGACCTTGTACGGGACGATCGACTCCTCCTCGTGCACCTCGGCCTCCTTGCGGCCCATGAAGCGCTTGATCGAGAAGATCGTGTTCGTCGGGTTCGTCACCGCCTGGCGCTTGGCGACGGTGCCGACGAGGCGCTCACCGGAGGGCGTGAAGGCGACGACGGACGGGGTGGTGCGCCCGCCCTCGGAGTTCTCGATGACGGTCGGCTCACCGCCTTCGAGGACGGCCATGCACGAGTTCGTCGTGCCGAGGTCGATGCCGATGATCTTGCCCATGTGGTGGGGACTCCTTCGCGAGTGCTCGATGCGAGGGGTATGAAAATCTAAGTGCGAGGCTAGCAGATCTGTTCTGCCAGGCGACGCGGCCAGCCGGTCCGCCGCGCCCGGCGCCGTGCCGAGGAACAGCGACGGCTCGGCGAGCTCGCACTCGAGCACCACCGGCTCGCCGTCCGGGCCCGGGGACGACGTCGATCCGCGCATACGCGAGCGTGCCGAAACGCTCGCCGATCCAGGCGATCACGCGCTCCCCCGCGGCCCGCTCGGCCGGCCGTCGGCTCGCGCGCGCGATGTTCTCCGGCTGGAACAGCCCGTACGGCCGCACGATCCCGGTCTCGGGCAGCATCGGGCCCTTGTGGATCGCGTGCGAGTAGACGCCCGCGAAGAAGATCAGCGCGGTCTCGCCGCGCTCGGCGATCGACGGGAGGAACGGCTGGACCATCGCCGCGCGGCCCGGACGCGAGCAGCTCGGCGACGTGGCGCATCGGCGACTGCCGCGGTCCGCGTGCCGGCCCGCGTCGACCGAGCCGACGCCGACGGCCGGCTTGACGACGACCCCGTCGGGGCCGGCGACGGAACCGCGCTCGGGCGACTCGGCGAACACCGTGTGCACCACCGGCAGCCCCGCCGCCTCGAGCTCGACGAGGTAGCGCTTGTCGGTCGTCCAGCGCAGGACGCTGCGGCGGGTTGACGATCCGCGGCGTGCGCTCGGCCCACGCCAGGAACTCGTCGCGGCGCGCCGGGTAGTCCCACGTGTTGCGCACCGCGACGAGGTCGAACGCCGTCCCAGTCCGCGTCCGGGTCGTCCCAGCGCACCGGCTCGGACTCGATCCCGAGCGCGGCGAGCGCCGGCGGCAGGAGCCGGTCGTCGGGGTCCAGGTCGGGCAGCTCCGCGCAGGTCGCGAGCGCGATCCGCGGCGTGCTCACGCCTGGCGGCCCGGGCACATGCGCCGCAGCGCGCAGGCACGGCACGCCGGCGTGCGCGCGTGACAGGTGCGGCGGCCGTGGCGCAGCAGGTTCACGTGCAGCTCGAGCTCGGCGCCCTCGGGCGTGAGCCGCAGCATCTCGTCGTGCAGCTCGTCGAACGGCGCGCCCGGGCGCAGCAGCCCGAGCCGCGTGCCGACGCGGCTCACGTGGGTGTCGACCGGGCACGTCGCGCAGGCCGTAGGCGAACAGCAGCACGCAGGCCGCGGTCTTGCGGCCGACGCCGGGGAGCGCGCAGAGCGCGGCGCGCGACTCCGGGACCGGCGCATCGCGCATCCACGACAGGTCCAGGTCCTCGGGCAGCGACTCAAGGATCTCCTTGATCCGCCGAGACTTCTGCACATGGAGCCCGCCCGGCTGAATCGCCGCCTCGATCTCTGCGACCGGCGCCGCGCGCACCGCCTCCCACGACGGGAAGCGCTCGCGCAGCCGCAGGTACGCGACATCGCGGTTGCGGTCGTTGGTCGACTGCGACAGCACGGTCAGGACGAGCTCGGCGAGCGGGTCCCCGTGCGGCTCCATCGTCGGCACGCCGTAGATCTCACGCAGGCGCTCGCGAATGCGTGAGACACGGGCAGCGACGGGTCGGCGCCACTGGGCGCGCGGAATGAGGGCGATCTCGCCATGCACGGGTTCTGACGGTATCCGGCGGCAAAGTCGCAACTGCGACTGGACGCCCTGTGCGACCGCTACTCTGCCGCGGATGTCACGGCTTCCCCACGTGCTGGTCTTCGCGTGCCTTGCCATCGGCTGCGCTCGCCCCCGCCGCCCAGGCCCGGCCCGCCTCCTCCGCGGCGCTCGTCACGACCACGGTCGGCGTCGCCGACCAGAGCGGCGCGACGTTCAGCGACCCGCTGTTCAGCGCGCTCGGCGTCCACAACGCGCGCCTGAACCTCGCGTGGGACGCGATGGACTACGACTGGCAGCTCGCCGAGCTCGACAACTGGATGGCGCGCGCGCACGCCGCCGGCGTCCAGCCGCTCGTGATCTTCAGCCAGTCGCGCGTCCCGGGCAAGACCCGGCTGCTGCCGACGTCGGCGCAGTTCAGCAAGGTGGTCGACGCGCTGCGCGCGCGCTACCCGTTCGTGACCGACTTCGCGGCCTGGAACGAGGCGAACCACGCCGGCCAGCCGAGCTTCAAGCGCCCCGCCGCCGTCGCCCAGTTCTACAAGATCCTGCGCACGAAGTGCCCGACCTGCAACGTGCTGCCGGCGTCGCTGCTCGACAACCCGAACCTCGTGCCGTGGACGCTGAAGCTGCGCAAGGCGATCCTCAAGCTCGGTCAGCCCGAGCCGCGGATCTGGGGCCTGCACAACTACTCCGACGTCAACCGGCTGAAGGACACCTCGACCCGCGCCCTGCTCGCAGCGGTCAAGGGGAAGGTCTGGATCACGGAGTCCGGCGGCGTCGTCTCACGCGACCAGCCCGACGGCGTCGAAGTTCCCGCAGGGCGCGGACTACGCCGGCAAGGTGGCGAAGTACATCCTCGGCCCGCTGATCAAGGCGAACCCGCGCATCGAGCGCGTGTACTTCTACAACTGGAAGCCCGGGGGCACCTCCACGAGCTGGGACTCCGGCCTCGTCTCGGCGGACGGCCGCGCGCGCCCCGCCTACCAGGTGATCAAGAGCGCCGTCCAGGGCGGCGTCGTGCGTGTTCGGCCGCTCGCGGCAGACGAAGCCGGCGGCAAGCAGCCCCGAAGTCAAGCAGCGCGGAGCCAAGCGCAAGCAGGGCTCCGCCAAGCGCCGCTGATCGCGCTCCGGCGGGCCGCCGGTACAGTGCCCGCCGGTCATGGCCCTGATCGAGGAGCACACCGAGCAGCTCGACGGCCAGCCGGTCTTCTGGCGCAGCGCGCCCGCTGACGACGGCACCGGCGCCGCACCCGTGCTGTACGTGCACGGCGTCCCGACGAGCAGCGACGACTGGACGGAGTTCCTCGAGCGCACCGGCGGGCTCGCCCCGGACCTGCCGGGGTTCGGCCGCAGCGGCAAGCGCGGCGACCTGCAGTTCACGCTCGCGGGCTACGCCCGGTTCATGGAGCGCTTCCTCGAGCACACGCAGACCGAGCGCGTGCGGCTGGTCGTGCACGACTGGGGCGTCGTCGCGCTGCTCTGGGCGATGCGCCACCCCGAGCGCGTCGAGCGCCTCGTCGTCATCAACGCCGTGCCGTTCCTCCCCGGCTACCGCTGGCACCGCGCGGCGCGCGCCTGGCGCACCAAGGGCCTGGGCGAGGTGCTGATGGGCGCGACCAACCGGACGACGCTGAAGATCTCGACGCGCGAGGCGTACGGCCCGCCCGGGCCGATGCCCGATCGCTTCCTCGACGCGGTCATGGCGCACTTCGACCCGGGCACGCAGCGCGCGATCCTCCAGCTCTACCGGACGAGCCCGGAGCAGGTGCTCGCCGTCGCCGGCGAGCGGCTCGGCGAGCTGCGCTGCCCGGCGCTCGTGGTCTGGGGCGACCGTGACCCGTACATCCCGCCGGAGTTCGCCGATCGCTACGCCGCCGCGCTCGGCGGGCCGGCGACCGTGCGCCACCTCCCGGGCGCCGGTCACTGGCCGTGGCTCGACCAGCCGGAGCTGATCGACGAGATCGCCGCGTTCCTCGCAGGCCCGGAGCCGTGATCGCGGACGAGCGGCCGCCCGCCCGGCGTGCCGCCTGGCCCCGCGCATGGCTGCTCACCGCGGGGCTTTCCGTCCTCTGGGTCATCTGGGCCCCGCCCGTTCGCGACCTTGCCGCCCAGGACTACCGGGGCGGCCTGGCCGAGCACGACCCGTTCGCGATCTGGGAGCAGGGCTGGTTCGCCGGCCACTACCTCCCCGGCTACAGCGTGATCGTGCCGCCGCTGGCCGCGCTGACCGGCCCCCGCCTCGTCGGGATCGCGGGCGCGCTGCTCGCCGTCTGGTGCTTCGAGCTGCTCGCCCGGCGGCACTGGGCGCGGCGGCCCGCGCGCGCGGCGTCGATCGCCTTCGCGATCGGCGTGATCGCGACGCTCGTCGCCGGCCAGATGGCCTTCGCCCTGGGGCTCGGTGTCGGGCTCGCCGCGCTGCTGGCCGCGGCCGGCGACCGGCGTGTCCTGGCGGCGGTGCTCGGCGCCGCGACCACGCTCTCGAGCCCGGTCGCGGGCGCCTTCCTCGTGCTCGCCTGCGGCGCCTGGTGGCTTGCGGCGCGCGCGACTCCCGCGCTCCTGTGCGCGGGCGGCGCGATCCTCCCCGGCCTCGCGATCCTCGCTCGCGTTCCCCGACCAGGGCGTCCAGCCGTTCAGCACGCGGTCCGCGCTGATCTCGTTCGTGCTCTGCGCCGCGGTCGCGATCGCGCCGCCGCGCAGCGAGCGCGCGATCCGCATCGGCGGCGCACTGGCCGCCACGGCCGTCGCTGCGGCGTGGGCGATCGACACGCCGCTCGGAAGCAACGTGCTGCGCCTCTCCTCGGTGTTCGCGCTTCCGCTGCTCGTCGGCACGCTCTGGGAGACGCGCCGGCTCGTGCTGCTCGTGCTGGCGACGATCGCGCTCGCGTGGCAGTGGAGCGCCGACGCGGCGCTGTCGGTCTACGACGCGTCACCGACCCTGCACGCGCAGTCCTTCTACCTGCCGCTCGTGCAGGAGCTGAACCGCCGCAAGGCGGCGGACGGGCCGTTCCGCACCGAGGTGGTCCCGCTGCGCGAGCACTGGGAGACGCGCTGGATCCCGCCCGGGCTGCCGATCGCGCGCGGGTGGGAGCGCCAGCTCGACGTCGCGCTCAACCCCAGGCTCTACGACGACAGCCGGCTGACGGGGGCTGCCTACCGCCGCTGGCTCCAGGAGCAGGGCGATCGGCTACGTCGCGCTCGCCCGGGCGCCGTTCGACAAGGGCGGGCGCAAGGAGGCGGCGCTGCTGCGTTCGGGGCCCGTCAGCCGGTCTGCGCCTCGTGTGGCGCTCGCCGCACTGGAAGCTCTACCGGGTGCAGGGCGCGCGCCCGCTCGCGAGCCCGCCCGCCCGGGTCACCGCGCTCGGCCCGCACACCGTGTCGCTGACCACGCCCGTGCCGGCGACGACGGTGGTGCGGGTGCGCTTCACGCCGTACTGGGCGCTCGTGCAGGGTCGCGGCTGCGTCGGGCGCGCGCCCGGGGACTGGACGCGCGTGCGGCTTGACGATCCGGGGCCCGCGCGGCTCTCGATCCGCTTCTCGCTGAGCCGGATTCGCGCAACGAGCGACCGCTGCTCGGACTGAGCGCCCTCGTCAGCGACCTGCGGCGACGTTAAGATCCTGGTTCCTCGATGCGCGCTCGGCTCAAGTCATTCAGCGAGCGCTTCCTTCCGAACGGCGTTCTCGACGTGTTCGTACAGGTCGCGCTCATGGAGGCCACCTACATGGCCTACCGCGTCGTACGCGGGTGGATCGACGACCCCCAGGGCGCCGCGGTCGCCTTCCAGAACGGGCGCTCGGTGATCGGCATCGAGCAGTCGCTGGGGATCTTCGTCGAGCCGAAGCTGCAGGCGCTGCTCGGCCCGACGAGCTTCGTCGGCGACGCCGCGTCGTGGATGTACCTGAACGCCCAGGTGACGGTGACGCTCGGCGCGCTCACCTACCTGTACCTGCGCCACAACCGCAGCTTCTACTTCGTGCGCAACATGTTCATCGTGGCCTGGTTCATCGCGCTCGTGGGCTACATGGTGTTCCCGACCGCGCCGCCGCGGTTCTTCCCCGAGTGGGGCTTCGTCGACAGCGTCGCCGACTTCACCGGGATCGACCCGCTCAGCACGAGCGGCGCGAACGCGCTCTTCAACCCGTACGCCGCGGTGCCGTCGATGCACGTCGCGTTCGCGCTGATGATCGGGATACCGCTCGCCGTGCTCGCCAAGCACCGGGCCGTGCGCTGGTTCTGGACCGCGTACCCGCTGCTCGTCACCTTCGTGATCGTGATGACCGCGAACCACTTCGTCTTCGACGCGATCCTCGGCGCCGCTCACCGCCGGCTGCGCCTACGCCGCCGCCTTCCAGCTCGCACGCGCCCGCCCGGTCTGGGGCTTCCGCGCCGCTCCGGCGCGCGCCACCGCCTGATGACAGACACGCGGGTCCCCGGCGAGCGCCGTGAAGCGGTGCGCAGCGCGCTGATCGAGTCGCGCCTGACGCCGAACGCGATCTCGATCACCGGCCTCGTGCTGGTCGTCATCGGCGCCGCGCTGATCTGGGCCGGCTCGCTGATCCTCGGCGGCGCGGCGTTCGCGATCGGCTCGATCTGCGACACGCTGGACGGGCGCTACTCGCGCATGTCCGGCAAGGGCACGCAGTTCGGCGCCTTCCTGGACTCGACGCTCGACCGCGTCGGCGAGGGCCTCGCGCTGTTCGCCGCCTGCTACCTCTTCGCCGACCAGGGTCAGCCCGTGAACGCCGCTCTCTGCGCGTTCGCGATCCTCGCCTCGGTGATGGTCAGCTACACCCGCGCACGCGCCGAGGCGCTCGACGCGGACGCGAGCGTCGGCTTCGGCAGCCGCGCGACGCGCGTGGTGATCCTCTCGGCCGGCCTCATCCTCGGCGGTATCTTCGGGTACGACGATCCGGTCAGCGCCCTTTCGGTCTCCGTCTGGGTGCTCGCCGCGATCAGCACCATCACCACCGTCCAGCGCATCGCACACGTGCGCAAGGCACTGCTGGAACCCGCGCCGGCCGCCGCGCCGCGGGCCGACGATCTGTAACCCGGCGTACGCGCCGGTGTGCTTCCCCCCGGAACAACCGTGAAGAAGGGAACCCCTGTGAGCACCAACGGCAAGGCGGCGACAGCCGCCGCCTCGAACGGCAAGGCCCGCTATCAGCGCGACAAGGTTCGCGTGGCGATCATCGGCGTCGGCAACTGCGCGAGCAGCTTCGTGCAGGGCGTCGAGTACTACAAGAACGCGAGCGCGAAGGAGCCCGTGCCGGGCCTCATGCACGTGGACCTCGGCGGCTACCACGTCAGCGACATCGAGTTCACCTGCGCGTTCGACATCAACGCGACGAAGGTCGGCAAGGACCTGGGCCAGGCGATCTGGGCCAAGCCGAACAACACCATCAAGTTTGCGAGCGTCCCGAAGAAGCTCGACGCTCCCGTCCACCGCGGCATGACGCTCGACGGCATCGGCAAGTACGCCAAGGAAGTCATCACCAAGGCGCCGGGCGAGACCGCCGACATCGTCTCGATCCTGAAGGCCACGCACACCGACGTCGTCGTCTCCTACCTGCCCGTCGGGTCGGAGGACGCGACCCGCTGGTACGTCGAGCAGATCCTCGAAGCCGGCTGCGCGTTCGTCAACTGCATCCCCGTCTTCATCGCCAGCGAGGACTACTGGGACAAGAAGTTCAAGAAGGCCGGCGTCCCGATCATCGGCGACGACATCAAGAGCCAGGTCGGCGCGACGATCGTGCACCGCACGCTCGCCCGCCTCTTCCATGACCGCGGCGTGAAGATGCTGCGCACCTCGCAGCTGAACGTCGGCGGCAACATGGACTTCTACAACATGCTCGAGCGCGAGCGCCTGGAGTCCAAGAAGATCTCCAAGACGCAGGCGGTCACGTCGATCATGGGCCACGAGCTGCCCAAGGACGACGTCTACATCGGCCCGTCGGACTACGTGCCGTGGCTGACCGACCGCAAGTGGGCGCACATCCGCGTCGAGGGCCAGGCCTTCGGCGACGTGCCGCTGAACCTCGAGATGAAGCTCGAGGTCTGGGACTCGCCGAACTCGGCGGGCATCGTCATCGACGCCGTGCGCCTGTGCAAGCTCGCGCTGAACAACGGCATCAGCGGCCAGCTCGACGGACCGAGCTCGTACCTGATGAAGTCGCCGAAGAACCAGCGCCCGGACGACGACGCGCGTCACGACACGGACACCTTCATCGCCAAGTACGGCGGCAAGGGCGGCCCGAAGAGCCGGCCCAAGGGCCGCACCGCGCCGCGCAAGGCGGCCGCGAAGAAGCCGGCCGCCAAGAAGGCCGCCGCGAAGGCCTGAGCCACCGGCGACGCCAACGCTCTCGACGGCCCGCCTCCAGGCGGGCCGTCGTCGTTGAGGCTTCTCCTATCCTGCGAGCACCCGTGCCGGAACGCTTCTCCATCGCCCAGGTCACGCCCTACGCGTGGGAGCTCTCGCACGAGGTCAACACGCATGTGCGCGCGGTGAGCGCGGAGCTCGCGTCGCGCGGGCACCGGGTGCTGATCGTCGCGCCCTCGTCCTCCGCGCAGCTCGTGCGCGACGGACGCAAGCTCGTGCGCGCGCCCGGCGCCGGTCTGCTCGAGCAGGCCACCGGCGAGCCGCTGCTGCTGCCGGTCGGCGAAGCGGCCCTCCCCCCGCTCCCGGGGCGCCGCCGCTCCGCCGCGCTGCCGATGGACGTCACGCGCACGCTCACCGACCTCTTCGAGCAGACGCCGCTGGACATCGTCCATGTCCACGAGCCGTTCGCGCCGAGCATCGCGAGCGCGGCGCTGCGCGCGAGCGTCGCGCTGAACGTCGGCTCGTTCCACGCGCCGACCGAGCGGATCGTCTCCACGCAGGTCGCGCGCAAGGTCGTCCAGCTCGTCTTCGGGCGGCTCGACGCGCGCACCGCGAGCTACCCGTCGACGGCGGAGATCATGGCGCGCCACTTCCCGGCGACGTACCGCCCGCTGCGCGCCGGGAGCGCCCGCGCTCGAGCGCGCGGCGAGGGCCGCGGACGCGCCGCTGCGGATCGCGTTCGTCGAGGAGGAGGAGCGCCAGGCGCTGCGGCTGCTGCTGCGCTCGCTGCGCCACGTGAGCTCCGAGCGGCCGTGGGAGGTCGTCGTGCTGAGCGCGCGCGGCCCGTCGTCGACACCGCTGCGCGCCGAACTGCGCGAGCACGTGCGCTACGTCTCCGCCGAGGACACGAGCGAGGACGAGCTGCTGCAGAACGCCGACATCCTCGTGGCGGCGTCGACCGGCACGACGCCGCAGCCCGCGCTCGTCGCACGCGCGATCGCGGCCGGCGCCGTCCCGCTCGCGAGCGGCCTCGACGTCTACGCCGACGTCGTCGGCGAGGGCGAGCGCGGCCTGCTGTTCCAGGCCCGCGACCCGGCCGCGCTCGGCGAGCAGCTGACGCGGCTGCTCGGCGACGACGCGCTGCGCGCGCGGCTGCGCGGCGAACGCCGTCCCGCGGCCCTGGAGCGCGGTGGCCGACGACGTCGAGGCGCTGTACGCCGAGATCGCCGCGCGCCGCAAGGACCCGCGCGGCAACCCGCAGGTTCGCCGCCGGCTCGAGAAGCGCCCGCTGATCGACGTCGACCTGCACATGCACACCGACCACAGCCACGACTGCGCGACGCCGGTCGAGGTGCTGATGGCGACGGCGCGCGAGAAGGGGCTCGGGGCGATCGCGGTCACCGAGCACAACGAGATCTCCGGCGCCGAGGCCGCCGCCGCGCTGTCCGACGAGTACGGCGTGAAGGTGATCCTCGCCGAGGAGGTCAAGACCGCCAGCCAGGGCGAGGTGATCGGCCTCTTCATCACCGAGAAGATCCCGCGCGGGATGACGCTCGCCGAGACGGTGGCGGAGATCAAGCGCCAGGGCGGGCTGGTCTACGTGCCGCATCCGTTCGACCGCATGCACGCGGTCCCCGACTACGAGCACCTGCTCGACATCATCGAGGACGTCGACGCGATCGAGGTCTTCAACCCGCGCGTCGCGTTCAGCGCCTTCAACGACGAGGCGGTGCGCTTCGCCGCCAAGTACCGGATCCCGGCCGGCGCCGGATCCGACGCCCACGTGGCGCAGGGCCTGGGCACCGCGCGCGTGCGGATGCGCGACTTCGACGGGCCGCAGGAGTTCCTCGAGTCGCTGCGCGGGGGGGAGATCGTGACCCTCCCGACGAACTACGTGTACGTGCAGGCACTCAAGTTCCTGCAGACGAAGGCGACCCCCGAGGGGGCCCGCCGGTCGGTCAAGCAACGACGCGTTCGGCGGGCGACCCGCAAGGCCTGATGCACGGCGAGGGAGACGCGCGCAGGCCGTCGAATCCCAGTTCACCCGTGCCCGCCACCGACGACGAGATCCGCGAGAAGTACCTCGAACGCGCCATCCGCGAGATGAACTCGCTGACGCGCGACATCCAGTCCTGTCGCCACTGTCCGCGCGGCAGCCTGATGCCGGTGCTGGGCTCCGGTCACCCCCAGGCCGACGTGCTGCTGCTGAAGTACGCGCCGCAGGTCGCGGAGATCGAGGAGGGCGTCGCCTTCTACGGGCGCTCCGGGAACGCGCTGCGCAAGTCGCTCGGCCGCCTCGGCGTCGACCCGCTGGCCGTCTACGGCACGCTCTGCGTCAAGTGCCCGGTCGGCGACGGATCGCTCGCCGACCCGATCTGCCTGGCGCGCGTGACCGAGGAGATCGCGATCGTCCAGCCGCGGATCATCGTGATCATGGGCGAGGACGCGCTCCAGGTGCTCAACGACCTCGAGCTGCCGCTGAGCCGGCCCGTCGCCTGGGAGCCCGGCGTGCTGCAGCAGCTCACACCCTCGGTCGAGGCGCTCGTCACCCCGAACATCGACGAGTCGCTCGACGAGGAGGATGCGAAGCGCGCATTCTGGGCCGCGTTCCGCACGCTCGGCGACTGGTGGGCGGACCTTCCGCCGTACTGAGAACCCACCGCGTTTTCCCCGGATGCGCCGGGGCAGCACGGGAGTAGCGTCAGGGGCATGGAACTCGAAGAGCGGACGATCGAGACGATCGGCGACAGCTGCGAGGTCTGCGGCGCGCGCCTGACGATGCAGGAGCTCGAGGCGATCCTCGAAGCGGGCGGCCCGGTGCTCTGCCAGGTCCACGCGGACGAGCTCGTCCCGGTGCCCGACGAGGACGACGCCGCCTAGTGTCGTGAGTCGGACTATCGATTCACGACACTAGATCTCGAGCACGATCTTCCCGAGCTTGCCGCCGGCCGCGAACCGGTCGTAGGCCTCGGCGACGCGGTCGAGCGCGAAGCTCTCCGCGACCGGCACCTGCAGCACCCCGCGCTCGAACAGCGGCAGCACCTCGCGCTCCATCGCGCGCGCGGTCTCGGCCTTCTCCTCCAGCGGTCGCGCGCGCAGCGTCGATCCGCCGATCTGCAGCCGCTGACCCATCACCGCGAGCAGGTTCAGCTCGGCCTTGAAGCCGGCACCGACGCCGATCACGACGACCCGGCCGAGGCGGCGCATGGCGCGCAGGTTGTCCTCGAGGTCGGGCGCACCGACGAGCTCGAGCAGCACGTCGTACGGCCCGCCCTCGGCCGTGTCCGAGGGGTCGAGCACCTCGTCGGCGCCGAGCGCGCGAACGGCGTCGTGCAGGCCGGCGTTGCGCACCGAGGCCGTCACGTGGGCCCCGGCGGCCGTCGCCAGCTGGATCGCCGCCGTGCCGACGCCGCCCCCTGCGCCGCTGATCAGCACCCGCTCGCCCATCCGCAGGCCCGCCTGCGAGAACAGCGCGTCGTGCGCGGTGGTGAAGACCTCGGGCAGGCCGCCCGCGGGGAGCGGATCGACCGTTCCGGGCACCGGCATTGCCTGGCGCTCATGCACCGCGCAGAGCTCGGCCTGACCGCCCCCGCCGACGATCGCCATCACGCGGTCCCCGACGGCAAAGCGCACAGCGCCGGGACCGAGCGCGACGACGTCGCCCGCCAGTTCGAGCCCGGGGATGTCGGCCGGTGACCCGGGCGGCGCGGGGTAGGCCCCGCGCCGCTGCAGCATGTCCGCGCCGTTCAGGCCGGCGGCCCGCACCCGGACGAGCACCTCGCCGTGCCCGGGCTCGGGGTCGGGGTGGTCGGCGACGAGCACTTCGCCGTCGCGGATCGTCGCGGCGCGCATGGCCGCGGAGTCTAGGCGCGCGTGCTAGTCGTTCGCGCGCGGGCGGGCCGCGTCGATCTCGCCGTCGAGCCCGGCGTCGGCGATCGCCTCCGCGGTCATCCGGGCACGGCGCTCGTCGTCCTCGTCGGCGGCGGCGCGGATGTCCGCACGCGCCTCGTCGAGTGAGAGCCCGCTCGCGCGCAGGATGTCGTGGGCGGTCATGCGCGCCTGCCCCACGACGAGGCTGACCGAGAGGTTGCGCGTCTCGTCGAGCCCGGCGGTCGTCGCGGCCGCGGCCTGGAGGGCCGACTTCTGGGCGGCCTCGCGCTCGGCGGGGTCGGCGAACGCCATCGACAGGTGGCGCGCCGCGTCGGCGAGCTCGCGCAGCCCGGCGATCACGGCGGCGGGGACGCGGTCGCCGCGCAGCACCGCCCGCTCGGCGCCGCGGGCGAGCGCCGCGACGTCGCGCTGGGCCCGCGCGACCTGGTTCAGCGCCCGTGAGTAGCGGGCGACCGTGTCGCGCTGACCCCGGCGGATCAGCGCCAGGCGCGCCGTCTCGCCGCTCGTGTCGATCGCCACGCGCATCTCGGCGAGGTGCGACTCGAGCGAGCGAGCGCGCCGCAGCGCCTCCGACGCCGCATCGTCGTCCTCGGACTCCAGCGCGTCGGCGACGGCATCGATCACCTCGCCCAGGCGCGACACCGCGGGCTCCAGCGCACCGGCGGCGAGCTTCACGGGGTTGACCGGGAAGAGCACCAGGTTGAACACCAGCGCCATGCTCGCGCCGATCAGGACGTCGAGGAACCGCGACAGCCCGCGCGGATCGCCCGGGATCGCGAGGACCGAGATCAGGACCGCGGCGTTGGCCGCCTGGATGACGACGAGCTGATCGCCGCCCAGGAAGATCACGACCATCATCCCGAAGAAGAGGATCACCGCCAGCTGCCACGCGCCGGTCCCGATGAGCTGCACGGCGAGATCGGCGACGAGAATGCCGAGCGCCACGCCGACCGCGTACTGGATCGCCCGCTTCGTCCGCTGGCCGAGCGTGATGCCGAGCACGGCGACGGTCGAGATCGGCGCGAAGAACGGCCTGGGGTGGCCGACGACGTAGCGGGCGAGGATGTAGGACATCGAGGCCGCAGCGGCGACCATGGCGACCCGCGGCGCCATGCGGCGCACGCGCAGCCCGCGCTCCCGCAGGGAGACGCGATCGAGCGTCGTGTCGAGCACGCCTTCGCGCCAGCTCGCGATGGTGGTGCGGTCGGTGGTCGGCTCCTGAGCCATCCACCGCCAGCGTACGGGCCTCCGCTCGGCGGCCGGGCGCGTAGGCTTGCGCCCGTGGACCTCACTGAATCGGAACAGCGCGTGCTGGGTGTCCTGCTCGAGAAGCAGCGCACCACACCGGACCAGTACCCGCTCACCCTCAACGCGCTGCGGCTGGGGTGCAACCAGGCGACGAACCGCGACCCCGTCGTCGACTACGACGAGGAGACGCTGCGCGACGCCCTGGAGCGCCTGCACCGGCGCCGCTGGACCCGCTACGCGAGCTCGTCCGGCAGCCGCTCGTCGAAGTACCGGCACCTGCTCGACGAAGCACTCGCGGTCACGCCCGGCGAGCAGGCGGTGATCGCCGTCCTGCTGCTGCGCGGCCCGCAGACCCCGGGCGAGCTGCGCGCGCGGACCGAGCGCCTGCACCGGTTCGCGTCGGCCGACGAGCTGCTCGAGACGCTCGGGGGCCTGATGGACCGCGGGCTACGTGCGCGAGATCGGGCGGCGGCCCGGGCAGAAGGAGGATCGCTGGCAGCACATGCTCGGGGGCGACGTGCCGCTCGAACAAGGCTCGCTGCCGCCGTATCAGCAGGGAGCGCCGGCGCCGTCCCCCGCGGCCGTCGCGGCCGCGCGCGAGGACGAGGTCGGCGCGCGCCGGCACCGGCGCCGGCCGCATCGCCGCGGCGGAAGCGGAGATCCGGGTGCTGCGCGACGAGGTCGGCGCACTGCGCGCGCGGCTCGACGCGCTCGAGCGGCGGGGTGACGTGCACTAGGCCAATCGACCAGGATCCGACGGCAGTCGTGTACCCTCATGAAACATGGTCCAAAACGACCGATGGTCCAGCCGCATCGTCGAATCTGCCCGCGACGCGATCATCATCACGGACGCCGGCGGACTCGTTCTGCACGCGAACAGCGCGGCGGACACGATGCTGGGGCTGTCGCGCCGGCGGATCGTCGGCGCGCGCCTGCCTGATCTGATCATCACCGCCGAGTCCGGGAAGTCCCGCGGCCGGCGGGCCACGATCACGACCAACGCGGCGCGCGGCTCGTTCGAGGTCGAGCTGACCGACGTGGTGTGCAAGGGACACCCGCCCCTGCGCGCGGCGTTCCTGCGCGAGCTTGCGGTGCCCGCCGCAGCGGCCGACCCCGAACACGGGGAGCTGGGGCCTCGACGGGCGCTCGCTCGACGGGACGTTCTCGGACGAGTTCTATCCGGTGCTCAGCGCGGTCAACGGGGGTGGCCCGTTCGGCTCGGACGGCATCCGCGGCCTCATCCACCCTGCCGAGGGTCAGGCCGTGCGCGACCTGCTGACCGTGCTCAAGCGCCAGCCCGGAGGCAGCGCGCAGGCCGGCATCGAGACCGAGACGAAGCTGCTGCGCCCCGACGGCACGATGCGCGAGATCCGGCTGCGCGGGCGGGTCGAGCGGGACGACTCCGGCGAGCTGGCGTTCGCCGTCGGCGTGGTCCAGGACCTGACCGGGCCGCGCAACCTCGGGCGCCTGCTCGAGGCCCGCTCCGCCGTGACGCGGGCGCTTCACGACTGGGTGACGTTCGAGGAGGCCGTGGTCGGTCTGCTCCACCGTTTCGGCCGCGCACTCGAGCTCGAGGTCGGTTCGCTCTGGAGCTGGTCGGAGGCGTCGGGGCAGCTCGGCTGCGCCGCCGCGTGGAGCGCCCCGCGGCGTCGACGCCGCCGGCCTCCACGCCGTCACGCGCGAGATCACCTACCCGCCGCACGCGGGCGCGATCAGCCTTGCGTGGGAGTCGGGGCGGCCGGTGATCATCCCGGAGCTCACCGCCGAGTTCGCGGCCTTCCCGCCCGGCCTGGTCGCCGGGCTCGGGCTCACCTCCGGGCTCGCGTTCCCCGCCGTGGGGAGCGACGGGACGGTCGCGGTGGCGGCCTTCTACGGCGCCCGCCCGCTCGAGACCAGCGAGCGGCTGATGCAGAAGCTCGAGAGCGACGGCTATGAGCTCGGGCGCTTCCTCGAGCTGCGGGGCGGGCAGTTCGAGCCGCGCGGCCTCACCGCGCGCGAGCTGGAGATCCTGCGCCACGCCGCCGACGGGAAGAGCGGCCCGGAGATCGCCACATTGCTGGTGATCAGCCCGTCCACGGTGAAGACGCACTTCGAGAACATCTACGACGAAGCTCGACGTCTGCGATCGCGCGGCCGCCGTCGCATACGCGCTGCGCAACGGACTGATCGAGTAGCCCGTCTTGGCGCCCGCCAGAGGGCGGAGGAGTGCCCGGATGATCCGCCATTGGGCCGATGTTCGCTACCGTCTAACGCGCCGACAATCAGTTCAGATGTTGCTTTCGCCCTCAGCAACGCAGTCGCCGGATCGCATCGTCGAGTCGGCGCGCGTGGCACGCGCACTGGCCCAGGCTGTTCCCCACGGGATCTGCGTGATCGACGGCGACGGCGTGATCACCGAGGTCAACTCCGGCGTTCGTCGCCATGACGGGGTTCGACCGCGACACGCTCGTGGGCTCGGTTCCCCCGCGCCCCTACTGGCCCAAGCGAGCATCGCGCGCAGCACGAGGCGACCCTGAAGGACGCGCTCGAAGGTCGCATCGACGAGGCGGAGCTCGTGCTCTGCCGGCACGACGGCTCCCGGTTCGCCGTCGGCGTCACCATGTCGCCGATCGTCGGCGACGACGGCGCGAGCAACGGCATCGTCGTCGTCGTGCGGGACACGACCAGGGAGACCGACGAGCGCGAGCTGCTGCGCGAGGCGCACCAGGTCGCGCGACTCGGTGAGCTGGGAGTACGACCCCGGCTCAGGCCGCATCGAGCTGTCGCAGGGGCTGTCCGACGTCATGGGCTTCAAGGTCCCCCGGGTCGCGACGCTCGAGCAGGCGCTCACCGTGCTGGTGCGAGCCGGACGCGCAGGCGATGCGCGAGGAGCTCGCCCGCGTCGGGGCGGGCGACGCGAGCACGATCCTGGAGAGCGAGCTCGTCCAGGAGGAGCCCAACCTCGAGTGGGCGCTGCCGCTTCCGGCGGTGCGCTGGGTCGAGACGCGGATGCGCGCCATCCGCGACCCGTCAGGGGCCCTGACCGGAGGCGTCCACGGGACGACCCAGGACATCACCGCCCGCAAGCTTGCGGACCTGTCCGGGCGGGACAGCGAGCAGCGGCTCCGGCAGGCGCAGCGGATGGCGGAGATCGGGAGCTTCGAGGTCGACTGCCGCACCCGCCTGGTGACCTGGTCGCCGCAGCTCTATCGCCTCTTCGCCGTGCAGACCGCCACCGTGAGCGGCGACCTCGACTACGTCCTGGCGCTCCTTCCCGCCGACGACGCCGCCGCGCTCGTCCAGCATGGCCGCTGCGATCGCCGCCGACGGCCGGCCGCGCGAGCTCGAGCACCGGTACCTGCGCGGCGGCGAGCTGCGGCATGCCCAGACCCGGCTCGAACCGCTTACGGACGGCGACCCCGGCAGCGGCGTGCGCGGGACGATGCAGGACATCACCGCGCGCATGCTGGCCGAGGCCGAGATCCGGCTCCGCGGGCAGCTGCTCGACTCGGTCGACGCCGCGGTGATCGCCACCGACCTGACCGGAACGGTCACGCACTGGAACAGCTGCGCGGAGCGGCTCTACGGCTGGGGGCGCGCGGAGACGCTGGGTCGCCCGCTCGAGCGCCTGAACCTCGGCGCCGGCGACGGCCTGGTGCAGATCGACCGCCTCCTGGAGTCGGGCGCCGCCGAGGGTGCGCGCGAGCTCGCGCGCAAGGACGGCACGCACTTTCGCGGGTATGTCCGCACGTCGCTGATCACCGATGACGCTCGGCGCGCCCGCCGGCGTCGTCGGCGTCTCCGTCGACCACGACCGCAGATCCTCCGCGCGCAACTACCCGCACTCGATCACCGAGAGCATGAACCAGGGCCTCTACACCCTCGACGGCGAGGGCCGCCTGATCCACATGAACGGGGCGGCGCAGGACCTGCTCGGCTGGACGTACGCCGAGCTCGAGGGACAGCTGATGCACGAGGTGGTGGCGCCGCGCCGGGCGGATGGATCGCCCTCCCCGGCAGACGAGTGCCCCCTGCGCCCGACCTATGAATCCGGCGACGTGGTCCGGATCGACGACGATGTCCTGATCCGCAAGGACGGCAGCGAGCTGCCGGTCGCGATCACCGCGTCCCCGTTCCGGACGACCGACGGGCGCCTCGAGGCGGTCGTCGTCTTCACCGACGTCAGCGAGCGACGTCAGAGCGAGCGCCGGCTGCTCAGCCAGGTCGATCGGGTCACGTGGGTCGGCCGCATCCGCGACGCCCTCGCCGACGAGCGGTTCGTCGTCGACGCGCAGCCGATCATGGACCTCGCGACCGGCGCGACCGCGCAGCACGAACTGCTGATCCGCATGCTCGAGCCGAACGGGGAGATGATCCCGCCCGGAAAGTTCCTGCCCGCCGCCGAGGCGTACGGGCTCGCGACCGACATCGACCGCTGGATGCTCGGACAGGCCGTGGACCTGGCGAGCCGCGGCCACGAGGTCGCGGTCAACCTCTCTGCCCGCTCGGTCGGCGCGCCCCGGCATCGTGGAGGACCTCGTGACCGCCCTGGCCGAGACGGGCGCCGATCCCGCGCTGCTCGTCGTCGAGCTGACCGAGACCGCCCTGCTCGAGCGCAGCCCCGCGGCCGCGCGCCTGATCCACGGCATCCACGAGGCGGGCTGCAGGCTGGCCATCGACGACTTCGGCACGGGCCACGGGGGCTTCACCTACCTCAAGCGCCTGCCGTTCGACTACCTGAAGATCGACGCGGAGTTCGTCCAGGACCTGCTGGAGAACACGGCGAGCCAGGAAGTGGTGAGCGCCGTCGTGAGCCTCGCCCGCGGCTTCGGCCAGAAGACGGTGGCCGAAGGGGTCGAGGACGAGGGCACGCTCGCCATGCTGCGCGATCTCGGCGTCGACCTCGCGCAGGGGTTCGCCATCGGCCGCCCTGCGCCGGTGGCCGACGTGTTCGGTCCGGGCGCAGGCGCTCCCGTCCCGATCGGCCGTGCCCCCGGCACGAGCCGCCGTCGGTCGATCGTCTAGGCACCTGAGCTCACCCGCGCTCAGGCATCCACCGATCGGCGGATGTTCCCGGCCGCCCCCCCGACCGGCGGATGGCACCCGCGCCGGGACGGGCCGAATCGATCCACATGCCGGTTCCGCGACAGCCTCGCAGCATTCGCCGGCGCTTCATCGCGCTTCCGCCGGCGCTCGCGTTCCTCGGGCTCGCCCTGCTCGCCGCCGTCGTGATCACGGATCCGGTCGGCACCACCGCCGGAATCACCCACGCCAGGGGCCTCACGACGGTCACGCCGCCGCGGACCCACGCGTTCCGCGCGCATGCGGCGGGTGGCCCCGGTCGACGGGCTCCACGCCGTGTGG
The DNA here is from genome assembly GCA_963721255.1 of uncultured Actinomycetes bacterium. Classification (GTDB taxonomy): domain Bacteria; phylum Actinomycetota; class Thermoleophilia; order Solirubrobacterales; family Solirubrobacteraceae; genus F1-60-MAGs163. Next base: position 71 of record CAVRIM010000012.1, on the reverse strand, counting down.
ACCGACCCGCGGACGCTGCCGGCGCGCGGTGGCAGCGGAGCCGTGGTCGCGATCGTCGACAGCGGCGCCGA
>CAVRIM010000011.1:0-141467 GCA_963721255.1 uncultured Actinomycetes bacterium | reverse complement strand
TCACCGCAGCGTCTCCAGCACCTCGATCACGTGCCCGGGATCGGTGAGCGGGTTCACGAATGCCAGGCGCAGCACCGTGCGCCCGCTGCCACGTGGTCGGCAGGCACAGGATCACGCCGTCCTTCGCGAGCGTGCTGGACCAGGCGGCGTACGCTTCCGCGTCCCAGCCGGGCCGCTCGAACAGGATCACGGAGAGCTCGGGCTCGCAGACGAGCGCCAGGTGGGAGCTGTCGCGGATCGCCTCGGCCACCGTGCGCGTCGTCTCGAGCGTGCGCTCGACGGCGGCGACGTAGCGATCGGTGCCGTGGGTGGCCAGGCTGAACCAGAACGGCAGCCCGCGTGCGCGCCGGGACAGGTGGATCGCGAGGTCCGACGGGTTGGCGGCCTCGCGGTCGATCTGGTCCAGGTAGCTCGCCGTCTGCGAGTGCGCGGCGCGGGCCAGCTCGGGGTCGCGGTAGAGCAGCGCACAGCAGTCATAGGGGGCGAACAGCCACTTGTGCGGGTCGACGATGAAGCTGTCCGCACGCTCGACCCCGTCGAAGCGCTCGCGGACGCTCGGCGCGGCGAGCGCCGCGCCTCCGTAGGCGCCGTCCACGTGCAGCCAGACCCCGTGGTCCGGCGCAGACGCCGGCCGCGCCCGCCAGGTCATCGACGAGCCCCGCGTTCGTCGTCCCCGCGGAAGCCACGACGGCGAACACGTCGCCGGGCTCGCCCGCGAGCGCGGCGGCCAGCGCCTCGCCGGTCAGCCGGCCGTGCGCATCCTGCGGCACCTCGAGGATCCCGACGTCGAGCACGCGTGCCGCGCTCCGGATCGACGAGTGGGCGTCGGCGGTGCAGGCCAGCCGCCAGCCGCCCGGCGGGCGCTCGCCGCGGCGGGTCAGAGCGGTGTGCCGCGCGGCCGCGAGCGCCGAGAGGTTCCCGCCGGTCCCTCCAGCGACGAAGCAGCCCGCGGCGCTCGACGGCCACCCGAGCAGCTCGGCGATCCACGCCAGTGCCTCGTTCTCGGCGTAGATCGCTCCGGCGCCCGCCTCCCAGACTCCGGCGAACACGTTCGCCGCGCTGGTCACCAGATCGAACGCGACGGCGGCGCGCGTCGGTGCCGACGGGATGTAGGCGAGGTTCATCGGATCGTCCTGCGAGCGCGTCGCCGGCTCGAGGATGTCGCGAAAGACGCGCAGCGCCTCGGCGCCGCCGAGCCCCGCCGGCGTCACGGTCGGGCCGACCGCGGCGGCAGAGCTCCGACGCCGGGCGCGCGGTCGTCTTCGAGTCGGTGGGTCGCACGACCCGTCGCGCCGCCCACTCCACCGCGGCGTCCACGACGGCACCCTCGTCGCCCCAGATCTCATGACTCACGGCACTCCACTATGGCAGTGCACGGCGCTCCGCGCGGCTCAGACCGGCTCCGGCACCCGCAGCTCCGCGTCGGAGACCCCGTCCGGCGCGACGAGGATCGCGCCCTTCGCCGGTGGCGTACGCCTCCTCGCCGTGCGCGACGACGTCCATGCCGAGCGACTCCTCGTGCGCGGTCGCGCGCAGCGGGGTGAACAGCGCGATCACCCGCAGCAGCGCGAACGTCGGCGACGAACGCGTAGGCGGGACCGGTGAGCACGGCGAGCGCCTGGTCGCCGAGCTGCGCCGCGTTGCCGTAGAAGGCCCGTCCGAGATCTCGTTCCACGCGAACTGCGCGACGAAGCCGATGAAGAGGATCCCGACCAGCCCCGCGATCCCGTGGGCGGCGAGCACGTCGAGCGTCTCGTCGACGCGGGTCCGCGGGCGGCACACGATGACCGCGTAGCTCGGAAGTGCCGCCAGCGCGCCGAGAGCCATCGCCCACGCCGGGCTGACGTAGCCGCCGGCCGGGGTGATCGCGACGCAGCCGACGATGATCGCCGTCGCCGCGCCGATCGCCGTCACCCGCCGGCCCCGCGCCAGGTCGAGCGCGAACCAGACCACCAGCGTGCAGGCGGGGGCGAGCAGCGTGTTCGTGAACGCGAGCACGCTCGCGTGCCCGGTCGAGAAGCCGCTGCCGCCGTTGAACCCGAACCACCCGAACCACAGCAGGCCGGCGCCGAGCAGCACGTAGACCGCGTTGTGCGGGAGGAACGCCTGGCGCCCGTAGTCCTTGCGCGCGCCGACGACGAGCGCGGCGGCCAGCGCGGAGAAGCCCGACCCCATCTCGACGGGCACGCCGCCGGCGAAGTCGAGCGTGCCGCGCGCCTGGAGCCAGCCGCCGCCGAACGCCCAGTGCGCGAGCACCGCGTAGACGAGCACCGACCACAGCGCCGCGAAGACGAGGAACGGGCCGAAGCGCATCCGCTCCACGACGGCGCCGGACACGAGCGCCGTCGTGACGATGCAGAACGTCGCCTGGAAGGCGAAGAAGACGAGGTGCGGAATCGCTCGTCCCGGCGCGCGGCGCGAACGCGACGTCGTGCATCACGGCGTAGTTCAGGCCGCCGATGATCCCGTTGCCGCCGTCGAACGCGATCGAGTAGCCGACGAGCGCCCACATGATCGTCGCGACGGCGAGCGCGGCGACGCACATCATGAACGTGTTGAGCGTGTTCTTCGCGCGCACGAGGCCCGCGTAGAAGAGGCGAGCGCGGGTGTCATCAGCAGGACGAGCGCGGTCGCCGACGAGCATCCAGGCCGTGTCGCCCGCGTTCACCTGTGCGGCTGCGAGCACGGTCATGACGCGCGGACGGGCGATCACGGCGCCGTCGTCGGTCTCACCCGTGCGGATGCGCACGACGCGTTCGAGCGGGACGACGAAGATCTTGCCGTCGCCGACCTCGCCGGTCTGCGCGCCCGCGAGCAGAGCGCGTCGATCGTCGGCTGGACGAACTCGTCCGACACCGCGATCTCGAAGCGGACCTTGTCCGAGAGCCCCATCTTCACGGTCGTGCCGCGGTAGGTCTCGACCCGGTCGAGCTCGCCTCCGTGCCCCTGAACGCGGGTGAGCGAGAACGCCGCGCACCTCGCTGCGATACAGCGCTTCAAGGACATCGTTGGCCTTCTCCGGCCGCACGATGCCGATCACGAGCTTCACAGTCGCCCTCCTCGATGAATCGACCCTGCCGGCCGGCGCCCGTCTCCCTCGGGCGTGCTCCGGTGGCGCGGCGCGAGCTAACGTACGCTCGCCGTATGCAGCGATCCGATGAGCTCGCCCCGCTGTCGCGCGAACACCACGTCGCGCTGGAGGTCGCGCTGCGGCTGCGGCGGGCGACGGCGGCCGACGCGGCGCAGGCCGCCGCCGCGTTCCTGACGTTCTTCGAGGACGAGGCGCGTCGAGCATTTCCGCGCCGAGGAGCAGCTCGTGCTCCCGGCCTTCGAGCGTCATGCCGCGAGCGACGACCCCGATGTCGTCCGCGTCCTGGACGAGCACGCGGAGATTCGCCGGCGCGCGGAGCGCCTCGCGGCGGGCGAGAGCGACGTCGAGCAGCTGCACGCGCTCGGCGAGCTGCTGAACGGGCACGTGCGCCACGAGGAGCGCACGCTCTTCCCGCGCATCGAGGCGGCGCTGGACCCGGCGGAGCTCGCCGCGCTCGGCGCCGCGCTGATCGACGCGGAGGGCGGTGCGCACCGCCCTCCGCGCTGCTGAGACTCAGCTCGGCACGAGCTTGCGGTTCGCGTGGCGCCGGCGCGCCGGGCGACGGCGTCCGGCTGACCGCGATGAGCACGACGAAGGCGATCACGGCCACCGCCGCCATCAGCACGAACCCGAGCGCGTAGGACCCGGTCTGCGCCTTGACGAGCGCCATCACGAGCGGCGGGAAGAACCCGCCGAGCCCGCCGGCGGCTCCGACGACGCCCGTGACCGCGCCGACGCGGTCCGGGATACCACTGCGGCACGAGCTTGAACACGGCGCCGGTGCCGAGGCCCAGGCAGACGGCCATCGTCAGGCAGGCGATGGTGAGCGGCACCATGTGCTTGTACGTGCCCGCCAGGACGAGCGCGAGCGAGAACGTCCCGACGAACGAGACGATCAGGACGTTGCGCGCGCCGATCCTGTCCGAGAGCCCAGCCGCCGATCGGGCCGGGCGGCGACGGCGAGCAGCGCGAAGCCGGCGGCGCGCGAGCCGGCGTCCGGCTTGCTCAGGTGGTGCACGCCGTGGAGCAGCTTCGGCAGGTAGAGGAACATCGCCACGAAGCCGCCGAAGGCCATGAAGTAGAAGAGCGTGAGCGCCCACGCGCGGCTGCTGCCCTTGCCCTCGGAAGGCCGAGAGCGCGGCGAACATCGAGCCGGTCCGCCCTTGCACGGCGCCGGGAGCGTCCTCGGCCAGCAGCCAGAACACGACGCGCCATCACGCGCCACCAGCCCGGCCGCGATCCAGAACGGGACGTCGAGGCTCGTGGCCTTCGACGATCCGCGGCGCCGTCAGCGCGCCCACGACCGTGCCGCCCATCCCGATGCCGTAGATGCCGAGCGCGAAGCCCTGGCGGCCGGCGGGGTACCACGCGTTGACGAACGGCACGCCGATGGCGAACGAGGCGCCGGCGAACCCGAGCAGGAAGCCGAAGACCAGGACGGCGGTCCACGAGTCGTTGAAGAGCGCGAGGCCGATCAGCGGCAGCGGCGTGAACGCCATCAGGCCGGTGAACATGCGGCGGCCGCCGTAATCGGTCGGTGAGCACGCCGAGCGGGATGCGCATCAGCGAGCCCAGGATGACCGGGATCGACACGGTCAGCGCGAGCTCGGTCGTCGGAGAGGCCGAGCTGGTCCTGCAGGTCGGGCCCGAGTGGTCCGAGCAGCGGCCCAGGCGTAGAAGCAGACGCCGAACGCGAGCGTTCGCCAGCGTCGAGGGCGCGGGGGTTGCCGTGTGGCGTCGCCGTGGTCAGGACTGGACATGGACCCTGCTTTCGGTCGAGGGGGAGGAGGCGACGCCGCCGGCGCCGGCGCGCACGTCCCGGGGGCCGCGTGAGCGGTAGACGATCGGGGGACGGCGCAGGTAGGTGACGGGCACGCTCCACGCGTGCACGAGGCGGGTGTACGGCCAGATCAGTGATCAGCAGCCAGCCGCCGATCGCATGGAGCTGGTAGCTGAGCGGGACCGCGGCGCCCGTCATCAGCGACGCGCTCGGGTCGAGCAGGAACAGGCCGCGGAACCACGGCGAGACGGTCTCGCGGTAGTCGTAGCCACCCTGGATCAGGTTGTGGACGTCGGTGTTCCACATGCCGGTGAGCACCATGAAGCCGAGCAGCACCATGACGGTGACGTCCCAGCCGCGGGTGGTCGCGGCGACGCGGTGGTTCAGCAGCCGGCGGGCGATCAGGATCGCCAGCCCGGCGAGCGTCGCGACGCCCGGCGAGCGTGCCCATCGTCGGCCGAGAAGATCCGGTAGGTGTCCTCGCTGATCCCGAGTCCGTCGGTCCAGGCCTTGGGGACGAGGATCCCGATCACGTGCCCGCCGATCACGGCGAGCAGGCCGATGTGGAACAGCGGGCTGCCGATCTTCAGCCAGCGCGCCTCGAGCAGCTGCGTCGAGCGCGTGGTCCAGGTGAACTGGTCGTGGCGGTAGCGCCAGATGTGGCCGAGGACGAACGAGGCGATCGCCAGGTACGGCAGGACCACCCAGAGGAACGTCGCGCCGCGCGACACCGCGAGCGGGGTCATCGGGCCATCTCCGGCATGACCTCCGGCGGGGCGAACGGCTCGAGGCCGACCTCCTCGTCGGGCGGGCCCTCGCGCGCGATCCGCCGCGCCTCGGCGAGCTCCTCGGCGCTCAGCGGCGGCAGCGATGGAGACGACGGCGTCGAGCACGGTCGCGTAGGGGCTGTCGATGTCGTGCAGCGACGCGCGCAGCAGCTCGATGCCCGGGCGCATCCGCGCGAGCACGGCGTCGGCGTCCTCGCCCGGCGCGAGTGCCGCGAACTCGAGGATCGCGGGGAGGTAGTCGGGCAGCTCGCCGCCCTGGAGCTCGAGCCCGGCCTCGCGGTAGCGGCGCTTGAGCCCGAGCAGCGTCGCGCCGCGCTGACGGCGGTCGCCGTCACGGAAATAGGAGAGGTGCAGCGAGGCGCGCTTGTGGAAGTCGAACGTGGCGACGTACTCCTCCTGGGCGCGGTCGCGGCCGAGCTCGGCGCGGAGTGTCAGGAAGTCGCACAGCTCGCGGCCGGCCCGGCCGGGGATCTCCCGCGCGACGTCGAGCATCGCCGGGGTCGCGTCGAACAGCTGCTCGTCGGGGTACTCGAGCAGCAGCGAGCCGAGGCGCAGGACGTCGCTCATGCCGCCCACCGTCGCGTCCGTCGACGCGCGTGATGCTGAGCGTCGCGGCGGGCGCGCCGCGCTCGGCGAGCTCGACGAGGTCGACCTCGCCCTCGGCCGTGTCGACGCCCGCGCCGCAGGAGCCGGGGCCGCCCGCGAAGTCCAGGCCGCAGCCGCCCTGGCGCTCGGTGAGGTTGTCGGCGATCTCGCGGTGCGCCTTCGGGATCACGTAGCGGTCGTCGTACTTCGCGATCGCGCAGAGCCGGTACATCTCCTCGATCTCGATCGGCGTCATGCCGACGCTCGCGGCGATCGCCTCGTCCGGCTCCTCGCCGAGGTTGTCCCGGCGCATCTGGCTGCGCATCGCCGCCAGGCGTTTCAGCACGCCGCGGATGACGTCCTCGTCACCCGCGCTGAGCATGTTCGCCAGGTACTGGACCGGGATGCGCAGTTCGTCGATCGCCGGGAAGACGTCATCGGGATCGGCCTCGGATCCCTCCGCCCGCCCCCTCGACCAGCGACATCACGGGCGACAGCGGCGGGATGTACCAGACCATCGGCAGGGTCCGGTACTCGGGATGCAGGGGCAGCGCGATCCGCCAGTCCATCGCGAGCTTCCAGACCGGCGAGCGCACGGCGGCGTCGAGCCAGTCCTCGGGGATGCCGTCGCGCCGCGCCTGCTCGCGCACCGCGGGGTCCGACGGATCGAGGAACACGTCGAGCTGCGCGTTCAGCAGGTCCTGCTCGTCCTTGACCGACGCGGCGGCCTCGACGCGGTCGGCGTCGTAGAGCACGAGGCCGAGGTAGCGGATGCGCCCGACGCAGGTCTCCGAGCAGATCGTCGGCATCCCGGCCTCGATGCGCGGGTAGCAGAGCGTGCACTTCTCGGCCTTGCCGGTCTGCCAGTTGAAGTAGACCTTCTTGTACGGGCAGCCGCTGACGCACATGCGCCAGCCGCGGCACTTCTCCTGGTCGACGAGGACGATGCCGTCCTCCTCGCGCTTGTACATCGCGCCCGAGGGGCACGACGCGACGCAGGCCGGGTTCAGGCAGTGCTCGCAGATGCGCGGCAGGTACATCATGAAGACCGACTCGTAGTCGGCCCGGACCTGCTCCTCGACGCCGTCGCGCAGGTTCGGGTCGAGGCGCACCTGCTCGGTGCCGCCGGCGAGGTCGTCCTCCCAGTTCGGCCCCCACTCCAGGCTCAGGTTGTCACCGGTGACCCGCGAGACCGGGCGCGCGACCGGCTGGTGCTTCTTCGGGCCGGACGAGATCAGCGAGGAGTACTCGTAGGTCCACGGCTCGTAGTAGTCGTCGAGCTCGGGGAGGTCGGGGTTGGCGAAGATCGACGCGAGCTTGCGCAGCTTCCCGCCGGCCTTCAGGCGCAGCTTCCCGCGGCGGTCGAGCTCCCAGCCGCCCTTCCACTGGTCCTGGTCCTCCCAGCGCTTGGGATAGCCGACGCCGGGCTTGGTCTCGACGTCGTTGAACCACATGTACTCCGCGCCCTTGCGGTTGGTCCAGACGTTCTTGCAGGTGACCGAGCAGGTGTGGCAGCCGATGCACTTGTCGAGGTTCATGACCATCCCGACCTGGGCCATGACGCGCATCAGTACGTCACCTCGCTCTTGCGCTTGCGGACGATCGTGAGCTCGTCGCGTTGCGAGCCGATCGCGCCGTAGTAGTTGAAGCCGTAGCGAGAGCTGCGCGTACCCGCCGATCAGGTGCGTCGGCTTGATCATGATCCGCGTGACCGAGTTGTCGGTGCCGCCGCGGTTCCCGGACGTCTCGCTGATCGGGACGTTCACGTGCCGGTCCTGCGAGTGGTACATGAACGCGCTCCCGGCGGGGATGCGATGGGAGACGACCGCGCGGCAGGCGATGACGCCGTTGCGGTTGACGATCTCCACCCAGTCGTTGTCGGCGACCTCGATCTGCGTGGCGTCCGCCGGCGCGAGCCAGACGACGGGACCGCCGCGGAACAGCTCGAGCATCCGCAGGTTGTCCTGGAACTCGGAGTGGATCGACCACTTGGAGTGCGGCGTGATCCACTTGACGAGCACCTCGGCGGCGCCGGGGTCGAGCTCGCCCTGCTCGTGACGCGCGACCGCGAGCGGCGGCCGGTAGGCCGGCAGGCCCTCGCCGAACTCGAGCATCCAGTCGTGGTCGAGGTAGAAGTGCTGGCGGCCGGTGAGCGTGCGCCACGGCACGTCGCGGTCGACGTTGACCGTGAACGGCGAGTAGCGGCGCGTGCGGCTCTCGATCCCCGACCACTCGGGTGAGGTGATCACCTTGCGCGGCTGCACGCGGACCTGCTCGAGCGTGATCCGCTCGTCCTCGCGGTCCTCGGCGAGGTCGGCGAGCTTCGTCCCCGTGCGCTGCTCGAGCGTCCGGAACCCGTCGACCGCGAGCCGCCCGTTCGTCGTTCCCGGAGAGCCGGAAGATCGTCTCGGCGACGTGGACGTCGCGGGTGAGCCGGGGCTGCCCGTCACCGACGCCGCCGCGCACGACCCCGTTGCGGTGGCGCAGCTCCTCGACCTCCTGGTCGACCTTCCAGGAGATGCCCTTCCAGCGCGATCCCGGCGCTCTCGACGAGCGGCCCGAGCGAGGTCATCTTGTCGTGCACGGTGCCGTAGTCGCGCTCGACCACGATCAGCTTGGGCATCGTGCGGCCGGGGACCATCTCGCAGTCGCCGTTCTTCCAGTCGGCGACGACGCCGCCGGGCTGCGCGAGCTCCTCCGGCGTGTCGTGCAGCAGCGGCGCGGCGACGAGGTCGCGGCGCACGCCGAGGTGCTTCTTCGCGAGGCGCTGGAACTGCTCGGCGACCTTGTTGAAGGCGTCCCAGTCGGTGCGCGCCTCCCACGGCGGCGGGATCGCCTCGTTGAAGGAGTGGACGAACGGATGCAGGTCCGTGCTGGAGATGTCGTTCTTCTCGTACCACGTCGCCGCCGGCAGGACGATGTCCGAGTAGAGCGCCGACCCGTTCATCCGGAAGTCGATCGTGGTGAAGAGGTCGAGCTTGCCCTTGGGGGCCTCGTCGCGCCACTCGACCTCGGTCGGGCGCAGGCCCTCGGCGGTCTCCTTCGCGGTCACGCTGTTCTGCTCGACGCCGAGCAGATGGCGCAGGAAGTACTCGTGCCCCTTGGACGACGACCCGAGCAGGTTCGCGCGCCACAGCGTCATGCACGCGCGGGAAGTTCGCCGGGTCGTCCGGGTCCTCGGTCGCGAAGCGCAGGCCGCCGCTCTTCAGCTCGTCGATGACGTGGTCGGCGGGCTCCTTGCCCGCGGCCTGCGCCTCGTCGCAGATGTCGAGCGGGTTGCGGTTCAGCGTCGGGTAGCTCGGGAGCCAGCCCATGCGCGCGGACTGCGCGATCGTGTCGGCGAAGTGCTTGCCCTTGAGCGCGCCCCGGCCGAGCGGGCTCGTGAGCTCGTCGACGCCGAAGCGCTCGTAGCGGTACTGGTCGGTCGCCATGTACCAGAACGACGTCGTCGCCTGCTGTCGCGGCGGGCGGTTCCAGTCGGTCGCGAAGGCCATCACGCCGAAGCCGGTGATCGGGCGCACCTTCTCCTGGCCGACGTAGTGCGCCCAGCCGCCGCCGTTGACGCCCTGGCAGCCGCAGAGCAGGACGAGGCTCAGCATCGCCCGGTAGATCTGGTCGCCGTGGTACCAGTGGTTCGTCCCGGCGCCCATCACGATCATCGAGCGGCCTTCGGTGACCTCGGCGTTGCGGGCCCACTCGCGCGCGATCCGCGTGACGAGCGCCGAGTCGACGCCGGTGTGCTCCTGCTGCCAGGCCGGCGTGCACGGGAGCGGGTCGTCGTAGCCGGTCGGCCAGTCGCCCGGGAGGTCGTCGCGGGCGACGCCGAGCTGGGCGCAGAGCAGGTCGAAGACGGTGGTGACGAGCTGGCCGCCGATCCGCTTGGCCGGCACGCCGCGGCGCATGATGCCGCCGCCCTCGCTGTCGCCGATCTCGAAGCGCGCGAGGTCGACGGGGACGAGCTCGTCGTGCGCGCCGAGCAGCGACAGCCGCGGCTCGATCTCGCCGAGCTCGAGGTTCCACCTCCCCTCGCCCTCGTCGCCCCAGCGGAAGCCGAGTGAGCCGTTCGGGACGACCGGCTCGCCGGTCGCCTCGTCGAGGACGACGGTCTTCCACTCCGCGTTCTCGGAGATCTCGCCGAGGTCGGACGCGCGCAGGAAGCGGTCGGTGACGTAGGCCCCGTCGCGCTCGCGCAGCGAGACGAGGAACGGCAGGTCGGTGCGCTTCTTGGCGTACCCGTCGAAGTACGGCGTCCGCTTCTCGACGTAGTGCTCCTTGACGATGACGTGCGCCATCGCCATCGCGAGCGCGGCGTCGGTCCCGGGCTCGGCGGCGAGCCAGTGATCGGCGAACTTCGTGTGACCGGCGTAGTCGGGGGAGACGACGACGACCTTCTGGCCGCGGTAGCGCGCCTCGGTCATGAAGTGCGCGTCCGGCGTGCGCGTCTGCGGGACGTTCGAGCCCCAGAGCATCAGGTAGCTCGAGTTCCACCAGTCGGCGGACTCGGGGACGTCGGTCTGGTCGCCCCAGATCTGCGGCGAGGCCGGCGGCAGGTCGGCGTACCAGTCGTAGAACGACAGCGAGACGCCGCCGATCAGCGAGAGGAAGCGCGTGCCCGCGGCGTAGGAGACGGTGCTCATCGCCGGGATCGGCGAGAACCCGATGATCCGGTCCGGCCCGTACTGCTTGGTCGTGTAGACGTGGGCCGCGGCGATGATCTCGCTGACCTCGTCCCACGAGGAGCGCAGGAAGCCGCCGAGGCCGCGCTGGGACTTGTACGCCTGCGCCTTCTCGGGGTCCTCGACGATCGCGGCCCAGGCGTCGACCGGGTCGCCGGTGCGCGCGAGCTCCTCGCGGTACATGCGCAGCAGCGCGCCGCGCACGTACGGATGGCGCACGCGGACGGGGGAGTAGACGTACCAGGAGAACGAGGCGCCGCGCGGGCAGCCGCGCGGCTCGTACTCGGGCACGTCCGGCCCGTTGGAGGGGTAGTCCGTCTGCTGGGTCTCCCAGGTGACGAGGCCGTCCTTGACGTAGACCTTCCACGAGCACGAGCCGGTGCAGTTGACGCCGTGGGTGGTGCGCACGATCTTGTCGTGGCGCCAGCGGTCGCGGTACAGCTCCTCCCACTCACGCGAGTGCCGCGAGTCGGTCCGCCAGTCCCCGTTCAGGACCTTGAGGCCGTTGGTGTGGTCGCCGGTCTGGTCGCTGCGGCGGAAGTGGCGCGGACCTGGCAGGCGTGTGTCGGCATCCGTGGGCGGGCTCACAATGTGCGACGATAGTTTTCACACTCCGACTGTGGAATCCGCGAGATGCCGCACCCTTACCCGTGACAACTACTGACCATGACATGCCGACCGAGGCGAGGCTCGTCGCGCTCATTCGCGCGGCCGAGGGCCCACTCGACACCGCGACGATCTCCGGCCTGATCGACCGGCATCCCAACGGCGTGCGCGTTCAGCTCCAGCGTCTCGAGCGCGCCGGTGTCCTCGTCTGCGAGCACTCCAGCGGCGACGTCGGCAGGCCGCGCGCGCTCTGGCGCCTGACGCCGCGGGCGATCGCCGAGGCGGACCTCCCGCACACCGGCTGGGCGATGGCGCGCTCGCTCGCGCGCACGATCCCGGCGACGCCGGCGCGCCTGCGCGAGGTCGAGCAGGCCGGGACCGAGATGGGGCGGGAGCTGGCCGGCCGGCTCGGGCCCGCCGACGGGGGCCGACGTCCGCGAGGCGTTCGGCGACGCGCTCGAGGCGCTCGGCTTCGAGCCGCGCCGCACCGACGCGGGCGAGCGCGCCCGCTACGAGCTCACGACCTGCCCGTACGCCGACACGGTCCGCGAGAACCCCGCGGTCGTCTGCACGCTGCACCGCGGGATCGTCCGGGGCGTGCTCGGGTCGATCACCCCGACGCGGCGCTGACCGGGTTCGAGCCGAAGGACCCCGATCCCGCGGGCTGCATCGTGGAGATCACGCTCGAGGCGGGCGCCGCCGACGCCGCGCTAGCCCTAGCCCTCCGCGAGGATCTTCGCCTTCTGCTCGGCGAACTCCTCGTCGGTCAGCGCGCCGGCCTCGCGCAGCGCCTGGAGCTTGCCGAGGCGCTCGATCGGATCGCCGGGCGCGGCGGCCGGCGCGGCCGCCGCGTCGCGACCTGGCCGACGCCGGAGCCGTCCGGGCCGAACGCGTCACCGAACATCGCGACGATGTTCTGCCGCGCCTCGTCGCCGCCGTCGCTCGTCGCGTAGGCGAACTCGCTGTGGTCCTCGGCGTTGAACCAGACGGGGAAGCGCTGCCCGACCTGCGGGATCGCCACGCGTGAGACGGTCGTCTTCTTGTCGGCGTCGAACGGGGGCGAGCCGTCGAGCGGCGCGATCTTGAACCGCAGCGCGACGCGGACGTTCAGCTCGTTGATCGTGACGCCGGTGTCCTGCACGTTCGTGATCGTGCCGACCGCGCGGACGCCGGTGGCGGCGAGGTCCGCCGCCTTCTCCTTCTTGCTGGAACCGAACAGGCCGAACACCGGGTACCTCCTCGTCGCTTGGCGGCGAGCCTCGCACCCGTGCCCGGCACGGTCAAGAGGTGCTGGTGGTGAGCGCGGCGCTGCTCGTCTGGCCGCTCGTCGAGCTCGAGACCGGCTGCGAGGTGGAGCTCGAGGAGGTCGTGCCGTCGTCGCGGCCGGGGTCGACTGGGTCGAGGTCGTCGTCTTCGTGGCGGACGTCCCGGTCGCGCGGTGGTCGTCTGCGGCAGCGGCGAGCCGGCGAACGTCACGGCGCCGAGCGCGAGCGCGAACGACGCGAGCGTCGCGGCGGCGACGCGCCGGTGGATGCGGGACTTGGAGGTCTTGCGTGGGGTGGAGGGCATGCAGGCATCGTGCTCGCCGGCCCTGAGCCCACGGTCAGCGCCGCCTGGGAGAACCCTGAGTGTCAGGCAGGCGCGCTGGCACTGACGATCCAGGTCGACGCCGGCGCCCACACGCCGTCGTCGCGAACGAACTCGGCGAGGCCCTCGCGCAGCTCCGCGTCGATCCGCGGCAGCAGCGGCGTGGCGTCGTCGCCCGCGAGCCGCATCAGCTCGCCGGCGGGCCCGAGCGCGAGGTTCAGCGCGATCGCCTCGTCGATGTCGCGCCCGAACAGCACGTCGAGGTCGCAGCGCCGCAGCGTGATGTCCTCGAAGCCCGCGAACGTGAGGATCTCGCTGACCGTGTCCGCGTTCGCCATCGAGAACGGGCCGGGGCCGCAGGTCGGCTCGTCCGACTCCTCGTTGCGCGCGCACGAGCTGCTCGACGACCGTCTGCGCGCGGTACATCCAGTCGTTGTCCTCGCGCCGGCGCCAGACGACCATGACGAGCCGGCCGCCGGGCTTCAGCGACGCGCGGACGTTGCGCAGCGCCGCGACGGGGCTGGCGAAGAACATCGTGCCCATCCGCGAGAACGCCATGTCGTAGTCCTCGCCGAGCGGGTCGAGCTGGACGTCGCAGACGCGGAACGTCGCGTTCGCCACCCCGGCGTCCGCGGCCTCGCGGGTGGCGGTCTCGACGAACCGCGGCGCCACGTCGACGCCGACCGCCTCGCCGTCGTCTCCGACGAGGCCGGCGATCCGCTGCGTGGTGTCGCCGAAGCCGCAGCCGATGTCGAGCACGCGCTCACCCGGCGCGCGGCCGGACGAGCGTGAGCGCCGCCTCGCCGTGCGGGCCGAGCGCGTCGACGACGAGGTGCCGGAACTGGACGAAGCGGTCGAACAGCGGACCGTCCCACGCCTCCGTCGCCTCGGCGTTCGGACCCGGTCCCCAGCTCGTGCTCTGAGTGCTCATGACCCGTCTCTCCGTCGCTCGGGAGCGACGGTACCTCCCCCGAGGGACGCGCGCCAGTGGCGACGGAGCTTTCCCGGACCGAGTGCTCAGCCGCCGGGCTGCCGGTCGTACGCGCCGCGCCGGGCCGTGATCACACGCCGGCGTCCGCCAGCCTCGCCCGCTGCGCCGCCTCGCGTTTGGCGTCGCCGGGAACGGTCCGGCGCAGGAACAGGAAGACGATCGGAATCCCGGTGCCGACCATGATCGCCTGCATCCAGCGCTCGCTGCCGTCGGTGCCGCCGCCGATCGTGTGCGCGACCGCCAGCACCCAGACGAGCATCGTCGCGCGGTGGACCTGCCGCCAGAGCCGCGCGCCGATCCGCTTGCGGACGTAGAACGTCAGGCCCAGGAAGGCGGCGAGCCAGCCGGCGATGATGCCCAGGCTCGTCCACAGCGGCCGGTACTCGATCGTGAACGGCACCGCGATCTGCTTCACGCGTCGGGATGCATCCACGGGTCGCCGAGCAGCGTGATGCCGTGGACGGCGATCGCGATCAGGCCGGCGAGCGCCGTGTACTCGTGCAGCCCGAGCATCAGCCGGTTGCGGTCGCGCAGCAGGCCGTTGGCCATCATCAGGCCGAAGATCACGGACAGCGCCACGGCGACGAACGCGACGACGCCCGCGGACCGGGAGGCGATCCACCAGCTGTGGTCCAGGGGGTCGATCGCCTGCTTCACGACGAGCCTCGCGCGGGCAGGCGCAGGCGGACCACCGGCCTGGGCTCGAGCCGGCCGACGCGCTCGCACGCGCCCTGCTCGTCGAACACGACCCCGCCGTGCCGCGACAGGACGGCGGGAGCGCCGGCGGGGCCCGAGAGCAGCGCCGCCTTCGCGCGCGCCTCGGCCTCGACGGCGGTCGGGGCGAGCGCCGTCACGGCGACGATGCCGGTGAACGCCGGCAGGCCGGTCGACGGGTCCAGCAGGTGGTGGGCGATCTCGCCGTCGGCTCCGCGCCACAGCCGCGACCGCAGGCCCGGACGTCGCGACCGCGCCGCGGCGCACCTGGAAGCCCGGCAGCGCGTCGCCCGATGAACGGATCCTCGAGCTCGACCTCACGCGTCACGCCGGCGTCGCCGCCGATGCGCACGTCGCCGCCGCAGTCCACCGCCCAGTGCTGGTAGCCGTCGAGCAGCGTCCCGGCGAGGTCGGCGGCGTGACCCTTGCCGCTGCCGCCGGTGTCCAGCCGCAGCCCGGCGGGACGGCTGATCGTGCCGGCGACGTCGTCGACCTCGACCGCGGTCCAGCGCGGCTGCCGCGGGGCGGTCGCCGGCTGCCGGGCGGCCGTGGACTCGCGCAGCGCGGTCCGCAGGTCGACCCGCCGCGCGGGTCCCACGACTCGCGGTAGCCGGCGGCCTCGAGCTGCTCGAGGATCGTCGGGTCGACGAGCCCGTCGCTGACCCGCGCGGCCTCGAGCGCGGCGCGGATCGCGCTGCGCAGCAGCTGCGGACGCCGGGACCGTCGGGGCGCGGGTCGGCGTTCAGCGCGCACAGCTCCGACTCGGGCTTGAAGCGCGAGAGCGCCCGGTCGTACTCGTGCAGGAACGCCTCGATCCGGTCCGCCGTCTCGGCGGGCTCCGGCAGCCCCTCACGGGCCGCGGGGCCGACGAGGATCCGGATGTGCGTCCCCATCAGCCGCAGGTGCCGATCGACCGAGGGATCCGCCGTCGTGGCCACGGCCTCAGGACGTCGCGGTTGCGACCGGCGCGGGCGCCGGCGCCGGAGCGGGCGCGGGGGCGGGCGCAGCGGCCGCGGCGGGCGCCGGTGCTGCGGCCGCGGGTGCCGGCGCGGCGGCGGCCGGTGCGGGCGCAGCGGCGGCCGGGGCGCGGCGCCGGCCGGGGCCGATGCGGCGGGTGCGGGCGCTGCGCCGGCCGGAGCCGAGCCGCCGCTCGGCACGATCGCTGCCGACCGGAACGGCTGCCGCCGCCGCCGCCCGCTCCGCCGCCACCGCCGCCACCGGCTGCGGGGGGTGCGGTCGCGGCCGTGTAGCGGCCGCGCCGTCGCCGAGTTCAGCGGGACGCTCGTCGCGGCGCTGCCGCCGCCGGCACCGCCGGGGACGACGATGCGCTTCACGCCCTCCTTCTTGGCCTGCGCCGCGGTGAGCCCGGCGATGTTGACGCGGCGGGTGACGATGACCTTGCGGATCAGCTGCGGCTCGGTCGCCGCCGCCGCGGTCCACCGGCCGTTGCCGAGCGCCGGGTCCCGGCCGTCGGACATCTGCAGGCCCATGAACACGGAGACGCCGGCGAACATCGCGAGCGAGCCGCCGTACACGGGGATGAACCCCGGCTTGCGCCGCCGGGCCGTCACGGCCCGGCTCATCGCTGCGGCTCTTGCGGCTCTTGCGGCTCCTGCGGCTCCTGCGGTTCCTGCGGCTCCTGCGGCTCCTGCGTGTGGTGACGGTGTGCGTCGGCGTGGTCTGCGTGGAGGTGGTCGTCGGGGCGCTCTGCGCCGGAGCCTGCTGCACGGTCTGCTGCGGAGCGCTGGCCGTCGTCTCGGTCGACGCGCTCGGGGCCGGCGCGGTGGCGTCGTCGTCCGCCTCGCGCGTGCGCTGGCCGCCGGACCTCACGCGCGGGCGGCCGGTCTGCCTGGGCGCGGTCGCGTACACGCGCGCGCGCCGCCGGGACGCCGCCGGTGCGCTGCCCCATGCCGCGGGCGCCGCGCCGGGTGCCGCGGCGGCGGCGCCGGCGCGCGCGGCTGCCACGGGTGCTGCGGCGACGGCGCCGGGGACCGTCGGGAGCACGCCGACGGTCCGGCGCACGACGATCGTGCGGACGTTGGCGCGCTTGGCCGCCGCAGCCGTCGCGGTCTTGGGCTGCCCGCTGTTCGCGGAGATCGCGACCGCGGCCAGCACGCCGAGCCCGAAGAGCGTGCCGAGCGTCGCGATGCGGGTCCTCGCTACGGGGATGCGGGGCATGTCGGGGGGACTCCTTGTCGCCGTCGAGATCGGGGTTCGACGTACGGAAACGAACTCTTGCGACTCGTTTCGCAAACGCGCGGGACAGCCGTTTCCGCCGTTCCTGATCTCAAGACAGCCCGACGCGCGAAATGTGACGGTCCGATGGAAACGCGCGGTCCGCAGCCGACGCCCAGCGGCGCTCGACGCGCGGTGGACGGCAGCACCGGGACCATCGAACGGCGACCAATCAGCTATTGACACCCCGGTTCCCTGGGGCTTACTGTGATCCCCTTGCAGTCATCCCTGGGGGGGAAGACAGTGCTTACAGCGGGTGGCGGGGGTTAGGCGAAAGGACGTTCTCGTCGTCGAGGACGAGAGCCGCATGGCCACGGCTGCTGGCGCGCGCGCTCGATGCGGCGGGGTTCCAGCCCGCCGTCGAGCCCGGTGGGCTCTCCGGGCTCGAGCGCCTGCGGGACGGCGGCTTCTCGCTGCTCGTGCTCGACCTGACGCTGCCGGACGTGGACGGCGTCGCGGTCCTGACGAGCGCACGCGAGTCGCATCCCGAGCTGCCCGTGCTGATCCTGTCGGCGCTGAGCGACGTCCGCTCGAAGGTCATGTGCCTCGAGCTCGGCGCGCGGGACTACATGACCAAGCCGTTCGAGCTCGCCGAGCTGATCGCGCGCGTCCGGATGCACACGCGCGACCAGGGCCGCAGCGAGCAGCGGCGGCTGCACGCCGGGCGGCTCACGCTGGACCTCCAGCGCCGCGTCGTCGAGACGCCGGACGGTGACGTCGCGCTCACGACACGGGAGTTCGTGCTGCTCGAGTTCCTCGTGCGGCGCGAGGGCGAGGCCTGCACGCGCGAGGAGATCCGCGAGAACGTCTGGGGCTCGAGCTTCGACCCCGGGACGAACGTCGTCGACGTCTGCGTGGCGCGACTGCGCAACAAGCTCGGGGGCACGTCGATCGAGACCGTGAGGAACGTGGGCTATGCGTACATGGGCGCGTAACCACGTCCCGGAGCTCGCGTGGGTGGTGTTCGCCGCGAGCGAGTTCGCGGCGCTGATCGTCTTCGAGTCCTGGCCGACGGTCCCGTTCCACTTCGTCTGGCTCAGCCTCACGATCCTCTACGGATTCCGCGTCTGGGGCATGCGCGCGACCGGGTTCGTCCTGCTCGGCGTCTGCGCCGCGAGCACGGTGACGCTGGGGTCGCTGGTGCTGCAGGGCAAGATGCACCCCGACGAGCTCACCGAGATCCCGCTGATGGCCGCGATGTTCCTGGCCATGGTGTGGCACGCCCAGCGGCGACAGGCGGCGCTCGAGGTGGTGCGGCGCTCGGCCGAGCGCGAGCGCGACTTCGTGCGCGACGCCTCGCACCGCCTGAAGACGCCGATCGCGATCTCGCGAGGGCTGACGCAGCTGATGCTGGACACGGAGACCGACCGCCAGGCACGTGAGGACCTCACCGGCCTCGACGACGAGCTGCGCCGGCTCAGCGGGATCGCCGAGAACCTGCTCGTGCTGGCGACGGCCGAGCAGCCGGACGCGCTCTTCCTGGAGCAGGTCGAGATCGAGGACGTGGTCGTCAGCGCCGCCCGGCGCTGGAGCCACGCGGCCGACCGCGAATGGGTCGTCGACGTGCGCGCCGACGGCGTGCTGCGAGCCGATCGCGGCCGCCTCGACGCCGCCGTCGACGCGCTCGTCGAGAACGCGATCGAGGCCACGGAGGACGGGGACCGCATCGAGCTGCATGCGCGCGGCCGAGGGCGGCTGGGTGACGCTCGAGGTCTGCGACACGGGCCGCGGCATCCCGCCCGATCTGCTGCCGCGCGTCTTCGATCGCTTCGTGAGCACCCGTCACGGCGACGCGACCCGTCGCGGCGCAGGGCTGGGTCTGCCGATCGCCAAGGCCGTCGCGAACGCGCACGGCGGTGAGGTTCGCCTGCACAGCACGCCCGGGCGCGGCACACGGGTGACGCTCCTGCTGCCCGGCTACCGCTCCGTCGCGATCTCCGGCGAGCACAAGCTGGCGCCCGCCGCGCCCGCTCCTGCGCCCCCTGCGGGCGCGGCCAGGCCCGCTGGGGTCTGAGCTCCCGGCCGTCGAGCAGCGGCCTCCAGTTTTCACCGCTCAACAAGTGATTTTCCGCCACTGAGCGGTATTCAGCGGCCGTTCGCCGCGCATTTCGATGACGGGCATGACGATGGCATGACAGTCCCGTCATAACACTGGACGCGGGCCCCCCGAAGTGGGAAACAGTGCGACGGCCACGGACGTGGTCACAAGGAAGTGGGGGGTTGTGATGGGTGGGGAAGTTGTTCGTCGGCTCGGTTTGCTGACCACCGTGCGGTTCGCATTGACCGCCGGCGTCGCGCTGATCGCGTTCCTCTGCCTCGCGCCGGGAGCGTTCGCCGACGGCACCATCCATGTCGGAGCGCGGGAGTACGTCCCCAATGCTCCGGACCCCGCGCTCTCGTCGTTCACCTACATCGTGAACGTCGACAACGCTCGCGACCCGTTCGCCGCGGATCCGCTTCAGCGGCCCGGCTTCGGCGGGACCGAGAGCAACGCTCCCGTCGTCGCCACCGGCGACGACGGCGACCGGACCAAGACGCTGCCCACGGGCCGCTACCTGGTCACGGTGCGCTCGCCCGACCACAAGATGTGGGGCCGGCACATCGAGGTCATGAGCGACGGGTCGATCGTCAACAACGACGGCGACATGCCGCGGCCGGTGCTCGCCGGCGGCAACGTGCGCGTGAGCCTGCGGCCGACGCCGATCCCGGCGGGCCACATCAAGGTGCTCGCGTTCCACGACAACGCGTGGGTCAACAACGCGCCCGACGACGCCGAGCTCGGCATCCCCGGGCTGCACGTCACGGTCTACGACGAGTTCCACCAGCAGGTCGTCACGGACGGTGACGGCGACAAGCTCTGCGGCGGCACCTGCACGACGGACAGCGACGGCTTCGTCGACATCCCGAACATGCATCCGGGGCTCTACTTCGTCCAGGTCACCCCGCCGAAGGGCTCCGGCTGGATCCAGGACTCGACCTTCGACGGCGGCTTCCCCGTGGCGTTCGGCGTCGAAGAGGGCAGCGACGGCACGGGCACGCCGTCCGAGCAGCTGTGGCTGCCCCCGGGCAAGCGCACGATCACGACGTTCGGCTTCGTCAAGAAGATGAACTGGCCGAACAACAGCGGCACCGGCAGCATCAGCGGCACCGCGCGGAACGAGCTCGGCTGGCCGCCGGACGAGGCCGTCACGCTCGGCGAGCCCGTCGCCGGAGCCGTACGTCGCACTGTCCGACAGCTCGACCGACCAGCAGGTCTACACGGCCCAGGGCAAGAAGGACGGCACGTTCACGATTCCGCACGTTCCCGCCGGCAGCTACACGCTGGCCATCTGGGACGAGCAGCTCGACTACATCATCCGCTTCATGACCGTCGACGTCACGGCGGGCCAGCAGGTGAACCTCGACACGATCGACGGCAACGGCGACGGCCTGGCCGACAACGGCATCGGCGTCCCGCGCTGGTTCGGCTGGCTCGACGGCTACGTCTACAACGACGCGAACGGCAACGGCCTGCGCGACCCGGGCGAGCCGCCGATCCCGAACACCGACGTCGACGAGCGCTGGCGCGACGGCTCCATCAAGGAAGCCACGATGACCGACGCGAGCGGTCACTACAGCTACACCGAGGCCGAGGGCGGTCCGCTCGGCAAGTGGTTCATCGGCGAGGTCGGGTTCTCCCGCTTCCTCACGACCGGCGCCTCGACGCTGCCGGACAAGGCCTACAACACCACGACGCCGCCGCCCACGGTCGCGTTCGGCACCGAGGGCGAAGGTGGCGGCCTGCTGACGAACCAGATCATGAACGTCGGTCACCACCAGGACGTCGACTGGGGCAAGCAGACCTACGCCGAGGGCCAGACCGGCCAGATCGTCGGCGTCGTCTACCACGGGACGACCCGCAACGAGGTCAACGCCTACCAGCAGGGCCACGAGGACTACGAGCCCGGCATCCCCGGCGTCAAGGTGCTGCTGAAGAAGCCGAACGGGGAGATCCTCGGCGACTACACGACGGATCACTGGGCGCCGCCGACCAGCTGCGAGGTCCGCAACAGCACCGCCGACCTGATGGATCCGCTCAGCCCGACGCTGCCGTTCAACGCGCTGATCCCGAGCCACTGCATCGAGTCGCCGCTGCTCAGCGGACAGACGAAGGACGGCGCGTTCGACGGCGGCTACGCCTTCGCCGACAAGTGCCCGGACGACAACGCCGGCCACAGCACCTACCCGTGCGACGACGCGCAGAAGGTGCCGCTCACGCCGGGCAAGTACGTCACGCAGGTCCTCATGCCCGAGGACTCGGACGGCAACCCGCTCTACCAGATCACCAAGGAAGAGGACGTCAACGTCGACAACGGCCCGGACTTCACGCCGCAGACTCCCGGCGTACCCGTGCGCCGGCGCCGAC
The DNA here is from genome assembly GCA_963721255.1 of uncultured Actinomycetes bacterium. Classification (GTDB taxonomy): domain Bacteria; phylum Actinomycetota; class Thermoleophilia; order Solirubrobacterales; family Solirubrobacteraceae; genus F1-60-MAGs163. The sequence goes on along the minus strand of CAVRIM010000011.1, from coordinate 120,009 downwards.
CACGTCGTCAGCGGTGCGATCCCGCGGGCCAAGACGAACGGCAAGCACCGCAAGCTCTGCGACCAGCGCCTGGTCACGCTGAAGGTCAAGCAGAACGCGAACGCCGACTTCTACATCTTCACGGCGAACGACATCCAGATCCCCGGTCGCGTGATCGGCCTGGTCACGAACGACGTCGCGATCGACAACGACCAGCAGTCCCTCTGGTGGCTGAACAAGCGGCCCGAGAGCGTGCCGATCGGCATCTACGACCGCGATCCGGCCGTCGGCGGCCGCCTGATCAAGACGATCGCGAGCGACGAGATGGGCCAGTACGACGTGATGCTGCCGTCCACCGAGACGATGAACTGCCCGACGCCCGCGGGCATCTGCCCCGGCATGTACTGGTTCCAGGTCAACGACCCCGGCACGAAGGCGCACCCGAACAAGAACTTCAACCCGAACCTGATCACCGAGGGGACGGCCTGGTCGGTCTGGCCGGGCACGACCTCGCAGCTCGACACGCCCGTGATCGGCATCTCCGCGGCCGGCGGCTGTGACATCCCGGCGACGTCGCCGCAGCTGATGCAGGTGTCCAAGCCGTACGTCACCACGAGTGACACGGGCACGAGCCGGCGGATCACGATCGACGGCATGGGCTTCGGCGCCACGCGCGGCAGCGGCGGCGTGAGCCTCGCCGGCACCGACCTCAGCGCCGCGAACATCATCAGCTGGTCGGACACGCAGATCGTCATCGCGGTCCCGACGGCGGGCGGGAGCTTCCCGGCCGGGCAGAAGCAGCTGCTGATCCGCGCCGGGAACGGCCAGGTCACGCCGGTCGGCATCACGCTGCACGTCCTCGGCTCGGGCTACACGCCGACGCCCAGGCTCGTCGCGGCCGCCGACCGACGGGCCGCACGTGCTGCAGAACGCGATCAACAGCGCGAGCGCCGGCGATCTCCTGATCCTGCACAAGGGTCACTACCAGGAGAACGTGATCATCAACAAGCGGCTGATGCTCCAGGGCTCGGGCCCCGGCGGCGTCATCACCGCCGCGGCCGCCAACGGCCCGGATCTCGTCCCGGTGCCGGGCACGGTGATCAACGGCCGCTACTACGCGCAGAACGCCGCGGCCTGGCGCGCCACGCTCGCGGGCATGACCTTCAGCGGCAACCAGGCCGTGCAGGAGGGCGCCGGCATCACCGTCGTCGCTCCGGCAACCGGCGGCAACCGCTTCGACACCGGCACGAACGCCCGCATCGACGGCATCGGCCTGATCACGAGCCAGGGGCTCGGCGCCGGCGGCCTGCAGGTCAACGCCTACGCGCGCAACCTGCAGATCACCAACAACGAGATCGAGGGCAACGAGGGCGGCGACGCCGGCGGCATCGGCCTCGGCACGCCGTACATCGGCAACAACCACAACGAGGGCGTCACGATCCGCTACAACCGGATCCTGGGCAACGGCGCCCGGACGAAGTCCGGCGGCATCGGCATCTTCAACGGCGCCGACAACTACCAGGTCGTCGACAACACGATCTGCTCGAACTTCACCTTCGAGTACGGCGGCGGCGTCTCGCACTACGGGCTCAGCCCGAACGGGACGATCTCGCGCAACAAGCTGATCTGGAACGAGGCGGCCAACTCGCAGGGCGGCTCCGGCGGCGCGCTCTCGCTCTCCGGCGAGATCCCCAACGGCGGCGGCCTCAGCGCGGGCTCGGGCGCCCTCACCGTCGAGCGCAACCTGATCGAGGGCAACTTCGCGGGTGACGACGGCGGCGCCATGTTCATCCAGCAGGCGCTCACCGCCCAGCTCGACGTGCGCAACAACATGATCGTCGACAACGGCTCGGCGGACACCGGCGGCGCGATCCTGCTCGACGACAGCTCGAACGTGCGGATCGTCCACAACACGGTCGCCGAGAACGCCACGACCGGCACCGTCGAGACCCGCGACGGCCAGGCGCACGCCGCGGGCGTGGCGGTCGAGCCGAACGAGCCGGGCTTCAACCCGACCGGAACGATCAACCTCGGCGGCGGCCACCGCGCTTCGCCGCCGCGTGCGCTCTTCAACAACATCTTCAACAACAACCACGCGTTCACGTACGACGGCCCGACCCAGGTTCCGCCCGGGACGCCGCCGCCGGCGACGCCTCCGGCGCTGACCGACGCGGGCTTCAAGGACTTCGAGGTGGTCGGCTACCCGAACGCCCGGCTGGCGCCGCGCAGGTCGATCCTGTCGGTCAGCAACGCGCCGGCGAACGCGGACAACCAGATCGGCGCCGACCCGCTGTTCGCCGCGCCGTTCCCGCTCGACTTCAACATCACGGGCCAGGCGACGAACCCGCAGTTCGTCTCGGTGACGATCGTGCATCCGAACACGCCGCAGGACCTGCCCGGCGACTACCACATCAACGCGGGCTCGCCGGCGATCAACTTCGGCCTCCCGAACCTGGGCGGCGTCCCGGTGCCGGCGAACGACTACGACGGCCAGACGAGGCCGAACACCTTCAGCAACCGGCCCGACATCGGAGCTGACGAGCGATGAGCACCACACGACGTGAGTTCTTGAAGTCGGCCGGCTACGGCGCCGCGGCGGTCGCCGCGACGACCGGCGCCGGGAAGCTGTTCCTCGGCAGCGCCTCGGCCGCCACGGTCAGCCTCGGCCTGGTCGCCACGGACGGCTACATCACGCTGCCCGGGCGCCCGGACCCGCAGGACGTCTACATCTTCGGGTTCCGGCGCGTGGCGCAGGGTCAGCTGAACGCGTCGGTCCACGACCTCGTCGCGGCGTACAAGAACGACGCCCAGCACGTGGCGCCGATCCTCGGCTTCCGCGAGGGCGACGACATCACGATCGAGCTGACGAACGCGGGTCTCGAGGTCCGGCCGGACCTCACCGACTCGCACACGATCCACTGGCACGGCTTCCGCACACCGCTCGCGGTCTTCGACGGCGTGCCGGAGGTGTCGATCGCCGTGCCGGAGCTGCGGCAGTTCAACTACTTCTACCGCCCGCACGATCCCGGCACGTACATGTACCACTGCCATTTCGAGGACGTCGAGCACGTCCAGATGGGCATGACCGGCGTCGTGTTCGTGCGCCCGCGCAACCACGCCGACTGGGCGTACAACGACAGCTCGACGGCGTTCGACCGTGAGTTCCCGATCCTGCTCAACGAGATCTGGACCACCGTCCACGACAACGACGAGAACATCCAGGAGACGATCCACACCGACTACGACCCGGACTACTTCACGCTGAACGGCCGGGTCTACCCGCAGACGGTGCTGCCGACGGATGACGCGTCGCTGCCCAACCAGCCGGTCTCGTCGCTGATCCAGTGCAACGCGAGCGACCGGGTCCTGCTGCGGCTCGCGAACCTCGGCTACCAGCAGCACGCGATGCAGCTTCCGGGGATCGACCTGAAGGTCGTCGGCGAGGACGCGACGCTGCTGCGCTCGCCGAGCGGCGACGACCTCTCGTACGTCACGACGACGCTCTACATCGGCCCGGGCGAGGCCCGGGACGTCATCTTCACCGCTCCGCCGTACAGCTCGGCGCGCGAGGGCGGTTCGGACCACCGCGGGCCGTACAACCGCTGGTGGTTCCGCAATCGCAGCGCCAACAAGCTCGTCAACGGGAACGTCCCGAACGAGCTCGGCGGCATGGTTACCGAAGTCCGGGTCTACAGGGACAGCCTGCCGGCACAGACGTCCGCGGGGGTGACGCTCTGATGCGCCTTTCAGTTCACAGGACGGCGCTCGGCGTCGCAGCCGCGGCCCTCATGGCCGCGCTCACGATCGTCGCTCCGGCGGCCGCCGACCCGACCGGGATCGAGTGCACGGACGGCCCGACGTTCAACCTCACCGCCCGCGACGGCACGATGGAGACGCCGGACGGCAACTCGACCCTGATGTGGAGCTACTCGCCCACCGGCGGGCACTTCCAGACGCCCGGGCCCGGTGCTCTGCGTGACCGAGGGCGACACCGTCACCGTGCACCTGCACAACGCGCTGCCCGAGGCGACGTCGCTCGTCTTCCCCGGGCAGACGAACGTCACCGCGAGCGGCGGGTCGAGCGGGCTGTTCGCCAAGGAGGTCGCCGCGGGCGGCGACATCACCTACACGTTCACCGCGAGCAACCCGGGCACGTACATCTACGAGAGCGGCACCGACCCGTCCAAGCAGGTCGAGATGGGCCTCGCCTCGGCGCTCATCGTCCGGCCGGCCGGGCACTCCGACCGCGCGTACGCCGACTCGAGCACGTCGTTCAGCGACGAGTACCTGATCATGCTCAACGAGATCGACCCGGAGCTGCACTCGGCGGTCGAGCACAGCGATCCGTACGACATCTCGACGCTGAAGGACCGCTACTACACGATCAACGGGCGCTCGTTCCCGGACACGCTTCAGGACAACGACGTGCCGTGGCTCGAGAACCAGCCGTACGGCGCGCTCGTCCACATCAAGCCGTACGACGCGACGCTCAACCCGAAGCCGGTGCTGATCCGCATGATCAACGTCGGGCTCGCGAACCATCCGTTCCACCCGCACGGCGAGAACCTGCAGTTCATCGCTCAGGACGGGCGTGAGATCAAGACGCCGAGCGGCAACGACGCGGTCACGGAGCACTTCGGTGAGACGGTCCCGTCCGGCGCGACGGAGGACTACCTCCTGAGCTTCCGCGACCAGGACAGCTTCGCGCCCGGGAACCCCGTTCCGGTGACGTTCCCGAGCTACCGCGACCTGACCTTCAAGGACAACAACACCTGGTACAGCGGCAGCCCGTACCTGGGCACCGTCGGGACGCTGCCGTCGACCACGGTCTCGCAGCAGAACGTCTGCGGCGCCTTCTTCTTCCCGTGGCACAGCCACGCGCTGAACGAGTTCGCCAACTACGACGCCGGCTTCGGCGGCATGGCGACCCTGCTGCGCGTCGATCCGCTCGACGGCTGCGCCACGCCCGGGCCTACGACGGTCTCCGCGAGCATCGGGTCGGTGACGCGGACCTCGCCGACCCCGGCGACGACGAGCACCACGCACGTGGCCCGACGGGCCTCGCCGCGTCGGCGCGCCCGCGGACGGACATCGCGTCGAACACGAGCAACAGCGGGAACACCACCCGGCGAGCCGAGTGGTACGCGACGTTCACCGGCGTCCCCGCGGGCGGGTCTGAACCTCACCGCGACTACACCGGTCGCAACCGCCGGACCACAACGCCGAGCTGGACGGGCTGCACCCAGACGCTGCGGATCTGGAAGTGGTCGCGGCACCCGGTAGCGGACTGGGTCAACCTCGACACACGCGTCGTCGACAACACGGACACGACGATCACGAGCGCCGTCAGCACCGGGACCGACGCGGACTACATCGGCACCGGGGCGAACGCCGGTCAGGTGCGCGTGGGCGTGAGCTGCGTGCGCACCGGCCCGGACGCCGTCAACTTCGTCACGAGCGGCGATCTCATGCAGATCACCTACGACGCGCCGTGAGCGGTTCAAGGAGAGACACGATGCCGGCATCGAGCCACAGCCATCACCGCACCGCCACAGGGGTCGCCCTGCGGGCCACCGTGCTCGCGCTCGTCATCGGCCTCGTGCTGAGCGGGATCGCGAGCGCGCGGCAGGCCTACGAGGCGCCGCTTGCGCGTCACGGCAAGGTCGCCCACGGGAAGAAGAAGCACAAGCGTGCCAAGCACCGGCGCGCGCGCGCCGCGGCCGTGAGCATCGATCTGTGCGCGAAGGCCGGCACGGTCACGCTTCCGGACGCCACGACGCTGCCGATCTGGGGCTTCGCGAAGAAGCCGCCGGCCGGCGCCTGCACCGACGCCGGCGTCGACGCCCAGATCCCGGCGCCGGTCCTCGACGTGAACGAGGGCGATCCCGTCACCGTGAACGTGGAGAACCTGCTTCCGGACGACCTCGCGCTCGACATCCCGGGCATCCGGCTCGACGCCGGCCCGACGTCGGTCCCCGCGGGCGGCAGCCAGACCGTCACCTTCACGGCGACCAATCCCGGGCACCTACCTCTACGAGAGCAGCGGCGACGCGGGCCGTCAGGCCGAGGTGGGCCTGGCGGGCGGGCTGATCGTGCGCTCCGCCACGGCCGGCCGCGCCTACGACGCGGCGAGCACCGCGTACGACCGGGAATCGATGATGGTCCTCAGCGAGATCGTGCCGGGGCTCAACAACGCCGCGGCGGCGACCTGCGGGAGCCAGTCGTGCCTCGGCTCGTTCGAGATGTACGACTACAAGACCGCCCCGACCGATGACCCGGACGTGGCACGGACGACCAACTTCAAGCCGGCCTACCGCCTGGTGAACGGCAAGGCCTACCCGCAGATCCCGTCGATCACCGCCGCGGCGAACGACCGCGTGCTGCTGCGCTACGTCAACGCCGGCTCCGAGCAGGCGACGACGACGATGCTCGGCCTCGGCGGAACGATGGTCGGGCGCGGCGCATCGCTGCTGGCGACGCCGTTCGGGTTCGTCGCCGAGACGTTCCCGGCCGGCTCGACGGGCGACGCGATCGTCACCGTGCCCGCGTCGGCGTCCTCGGGTGACCGGTTCCCGATCTACGACCGTCACCTCGGGCTCTTCAACGGCGCGGCGGCGCGGACTCGGCGGCCGCATCCGCTTCATCGAGGTTCCCTGAGTCATGGATGCCGCTCTTCCCAGGCGCGGGCCGCGGATCGTGGGTCCGCGCCTGCTCGGCCTGGTGGCCGGCGCGGCGCTGGCGATCGGCGGCCTGCTCCTGCTGACCGGCAACCACGGGGCCGCGAAGCAGAAGCTGCAGCCGCTGCCGCCGGTCGTCTCGCAGGACGGGCTCCTGCAGGCCGCGGGCGCGCGCATCATCCGCGTCGCCGCGTCGGGTGACGGCGGGCTTCTGGATCGTCCGCTTCCAGGTCGTCGACGCCGACAAGGCGGCGGCGCTGCACGACGCGAAGACCCCGCCGGCCCTGGTCGACGAGAACTCCGGGCAGGTCATCGGCCGCCTGCTCATGGGTCACGCGCACAGCGGCACGTTCAAGGCGGGCGTCACCTACTTCTACGTCTTCGAGGATCCGGGCGGTCTCGTCAAGCGGGGCGACCAGGTGTCGGTCGTCCTGGGTCCCGTACGGGTGCAGCACATCCCCGTGCAGTGAGCGCTGACTGATGCGGGGGAGGGGGGCTCTCGCCGGACTCGTGACACTCGTGGTCGCCGCGTCGCTGGGCGCGCCCGCGGCCCAGGCGCACGTGGCCCTGGTCAGCAGCGATCCGCCGGACGCGACGTCGCTGACGAGCGTCCCGCGCGAGGTCCACCTGCGCTTCAACGAGCCGGTGTCCGCCCGCTTCCGCCAGGTCCGGCTGCTCGACGCCCACGGGCGCCGCGTCGCCGGGACGTCGGTGACGGCGGCCGGCGACGGGCGTGAGCTGACGCTGCGGCTGCCCGCGGGCCTGCGGCGCGGGGCGTACGAGGTCACCTGGGAGGCGCTCGCACAGGACGACGGCCACGTGACCGGCGGGGCGCTCGTCTTCGGCGCCGGCGCGGCGGTCGGCCCGCGCGCCGCGTGCGGCGCCCGCGAGCGGCGCGTCGACGCTGGACTCGATCCTGCGCTGGGCGTGGCTCGCGCTGGTCCTGCTCGCGATCGGCGTCGTCGGCTTCGGCCTCGTGCTGCGCGCGGTCAGGGTCCCGGACGGCTGCGGCGCCGGCCCGACGGCGAGCGCAGGCGCGGCTTGCGCGACTGCTCGCTCCGGCCGCCGGCGGTCGCCGCCGTCATCGGGCTCGCGGTCCTGATCCGCGAGGCGGCGACGGTTCCCGGTGGCGGGTCGCTGCTCTCGACGGCGCGCGACCCTGCTCGGCGAGCGCTGGGGGCTGCTCTGGCTGACGTCCGAGGCGCTGCTCGTGGCGCTCGTCGTCGCGGGGCTGCGCGGTGCGGCGCGCTCCGCGGCGACGCGGCCCGTGGATCGTGAGCGCGCGTCGCTGCTGACGGCGCTCGCCGTGGCGCACGTCGCGAACGGCCACGCGGCGAACGTCGCGCGCCCGGTGGCGCACGTGCTGGCGGGCGCCGTCCACCTGCTGGCCGCGGGCGTCTGGCTCGGCGGCGTCGCGGCGCTCGCGCTGACGCTGTGGCCGACCGCGGGCACGAGCCGCCGCGATGCCGCGGTGCTCGCGCGCGCGGTGCGCACGCCGTTCGGCGCGCTGGCCGGCGGCGCGCTGCTCGTCGCCGTCCTCACCGGGCTGATCGCCGCGGGCACGCAGGTCGCCTCGGTCGACGCGCTGCTGACGACGAACTACGGCGAGAGCCTGCTCGCGAAGAGCGCCCTGATGGCCGCCGCGGGACTGTTCGGCCTGGCGAACGCCGTGCTGCTGCTGCGCGGCGGCGACCACGTCGCGAGCGGGCGCGTCAGCCAGGCTGATGGCGATCGAGGTCGCGCTCGGGATCGGCGCGCTGCTCGCGGCCGCCGAGATGACCGCCTCGGCGCCCGCGCGCGGGCCGGAGTTCGGCGTGCCGCGGCCCGTCCACGCACCCGATCCTCGCGCGTCAGGTCAAGGACGTCCTCGTCGCCGCCACCGCGCGGCCCAACCGCGTCGGGACGAACGTCCTCACCGTCACGACGTCGGACACGCGGCGGATCTACGGCGCCCCGATCCGCGGCGTCGTCGATCGTGCTGCGACCGCAGGCGGGCGGCGCTGCGCGCACGCTGGCGCTGACGGGCACCGGCGCGGGCCGCTGGACCGGCGGCGCCGTGCTGAACGGCGCGGGCGGCTGGCGGATGACCGTGCTCGTGCGCCGCCCGGGGGCGACGCTCGCCGCGCCGCTCGCGTGGCGCGTCGAGCCCGCCGACACGGTCATCCCGGTGCGCTACTCCGCGCGCCGGCTGGCCCCGATCACGAACCGGATCGCGCTCGTCCTCGCGATCGCGGCGGTCACCGGCGTGCTGCTCCTGCTCGTGGTGCCGCCGCCGTCCCTTCGCTCGCACCCGCCCCTTCCGGATGATCGGGAAGGATGCGGTCTGAATGCGTGCCGGCCGCTGGGCGACCGCCGCGGTGATGGCCGCGGCACTCACGCGCGACGACCGCTCCCGCCGGCGCCGCGACGCCGATGTCCGACGTGATCGTGACGCTGCGCCCGCCGGCCCCGAGCGCCGGCGCCGGTGCGGGCGCGGCCCGGCTCGAGCGCGATCTGCGGCGCTCGGCGAGCAGGGGGCAGCGGCGCGCGCTGCGGCTGCTGCGCCGCCGCCGGGCCGCAGGGCCGGGTGCGCGTCGTCCAGCGGTTCTGGGTCTTCGACGGCCTGCGCGTCGTCGCCGACGCCGGGAGTCGTCCGTGAGCTCCGGGCGCTCCCGCGAGGTCGAGTCCGTCGAGCCGAATCGCGTCGTGCGCGCTCCGGCGACCGCGCCGCGCGCCCACCCGGCCGCCGCTCCCGTCTCGACGGCCGCGACCACGATCGGCGCCGCGGCGCTGTGGGACCGCGGCGTCACGGGCAAGGGGCGTCGTGATCGCCAGCCTCGACAGCGGCGTCGACGCGTCGCACCCGGCGCTCGCCGCGTCGTACCGCGGCCGCCCGCACGACTGGTTCGACCCCAGCGGAGAGCACCCGCAGGCACCCGATCGACACGAGCGGTCACGGGACGGCGACGCTGGGGATCATGGTCGGGTCGGGTGCCGGCGCGACGCCGCAGGGAGTCGCGCCCGGGGCCCGCTGGATCGCCGCCAAGGTCTTCGACGATCACGGGCGCTCGACGACGGCGCGGATCCACGCGGCGCTGCAGTGGGCGCTCGACCCCGACGGCGATCCGCGGACGCGCGATGCGCCGCAGGTCGTGAACGCGTCGTGGGACATCGCCGGCTCGGGCTGCGACCTCGACGTTCGAGCAGGACCTGCGCCACCTGCGGGCGGCCGGGGTGCTGCCCGTCTTCGCCGCCGGCAACGACGGTCACGACGCGAGCCCCGCGAACAACCCGAGCGCCTTCGCCGTCGGTGCCGTGGACGACGCCGGCGCGCTCGCCGCCGGCAGTGGGCGCGGGCCCTCCGCGTGCGGTGAGCCCGTCTACCCGCAGGTCGTCGCGCCCGGGGTCGACGTCACGACGACCGATCTCTTCGGCCTGTCCGCGACGCAGAGCGGAACCTCGGTCGCCGCGCCGTACGTGAGCGGTGCACTGGCGCTCCTGCTCAGCCGGTTCCCCGGCACCTCGGCCGAGCGCCAGGCCGCGGCGATCGAGTCGGGCGCGGACGGACCTCGGCGCGGCCGGGCCCGACCGGCTCTTCGGGCACGGGCGGCTCGACGTTCCCGCGGCGCTGAGCTGGCTCGAGCGCGCGCCGGACTTCACGCTCGTCCCGTCGCGCTGGGCGATCGGCGCAGCACCCGGTGGTGCGGTCGCGACCCGGGTCACGGTCCAGCCCGTCCACGGCTTCTCGCGGCACGGTGACCCTGTCGGCGTCCGTCCGCTGCCGGGGGCGTGCACGGCGTCGCTGTCGCCCGCGACGACGACCATCCGCGGGCCGCGCGTCGCGCGTCCGGCTCGCGCTGCGGGTCCCGCGCGGTGCGCTCCCCGGGACCTACCCGCTCACGCTTCGCGCCCGGTACGGCGCGAGGACCCGGTCACTCACCACGGCGCTCGTCGTCCGGGAGCAGCCGACCGGGCCTGACGAGTCGCACAGCGCGGCGGATGCCGCTTCGCGACGCATGGCATGGCGCGCCGCCACGGTCCCCCCGGGGGCGGCGCGCCGTGCGTGTCCGCTCAGCCCTCGCCCGGGTCCATCAGGCCGCCGCCGTTGAGCTTGCGCACGACGTACAGCAGCAGCGCGGCGAACAGGACCGAGCCGATCAGCCCGGCGCCGTTCACCCCGCCGAAGATGATCAGCGCGATGACGCCTCCGCCGACGCTTCCGGCGAACCCCAGCATCATCGTGCCGAGCGGGCCCATCGGGTCCTTCCCGGGAAGGATGAACCGGGCCAGGCCGCCGATCACGAATGCGATCACGACCATGCCGACGATGTAGAGAATGGCGCTCATGGCGCGGACTACCGCTCCTACAGTCGGGGCATGACCGACACGGCCATCGCCCCGGCGGACCTCGACACCTGTCTGCGCGTGATCGCGGCGCTCGACGACCTGCCGGTCGAGCATCCCGACGCGGTCGCCGTGCGCCGCGCCACGGCCCGCCTCTTCAAGACCGTCAAGGAGCGCCGGCGCAGCGAGCGCCGGCGCGCGGTGCTCGAGGCCGACGCGGCGGTGACGGCGGCGACCGCCACCGCGGCGCCCGGCCGGATCGACGACGAGACGCAGGGGCTCGCGCTCAAGCCGGCCGCGGCGGGCGCGAGCGCCGGGACGCTGCTCCGCGCGCGCGCGTGTTACGTCTGCAAGCGGCGCTACCACGAGGTCGACGCCTTCTACCACCAGCTCTGCCCGGACTGCGCGGCGAGCCATCACGCGCGCCGCGACGCGCGCACCGACCTGACCGGCCGCCGCGCGCTGCTCACGGGCGGACGCGCGAAGATCGGCATGTACATCGCGCTGCGGCTGCTGCGCGACGGCGCCCACACCACGATCACGACGCGCTTCCCGCGCGACGCCGCACGCCGCTTCGCCGCGATGCCGGACAGCGCGCAGTGGCTGGAGCGACTGCGGATCATCGGCATCGACCTGCGCAACCCCGCGCAGGTCGTGGCGCTCGCCGACACGGTCGCGCGAGCAGGGGCCGCTGGACATCCTCATCAACAACGCCGCGCAGACCGTGCGCCGCTCGCCCGAGGCCTACGCGCTGCTCGCGGGCGCCGAGGCGGCGCCGCTCGGCGAGGGGCCGCTGCCGTCGATGCTCACCCTCGGCCCGGCCGACACGGCGCATCCGGCCGGCGTCGCGAAGGCCGCCGGCCCCCATTGGACGCCGACGCCGCACGCGCTCACCGCGCTCGCGCTGACCGCGGGCTCGGCGTCCCCCGAGCGCGTCGCCGCGGCGCGCGCGATCGACGCGGGCGGCCTGCGTTCCCGACCTGCACGCGGCCAACAGCTGGACCGACCGGGTGAACGAGGTCGACCCCGTCGAACTGCTCGAGGTGCAGCTGTGCAACATGACCGCGCCCTTCATCCTCGTCAGCCGCCTGCGCGCGGCGCTTGCGGCGTCGCCGGCGCGGCGCACCTACATCGTCAACGTCTCCGCGATGGAGGGGCAGTTCAGCCGCGGGTACAAGGGGCCCGGGCATCCGCACACGAACATGGCCAAGGCCGCGCTCAACATGCTCACGCGCACGAGCGCCCGGGAACTGCTGACCGACGGGATCCTGATGACGAGCGTGGACACGGGCTGGATCACCGACGAGCGCCCGCACCCGACGAAGATGCGCCTCGCCGAGACGGGGTTCCATGCACCGCTCGACCTCGTCGACGGCGCCGCCCGCGTGTACGACCCGATCGTGCGCGGCGAGGCCGGCGAGGACCTGTACGGCTGCTTCCTGAAGGACTACGAGCCGGCGCCGTGGTGAGCGCCGGATCAGACGGTGCCGGGAGGCTTGCGGCCCTTCTGGCTGGTCTTCTGCTGCTGTCGCATCAGCCCGGCGAAGAAGATCCCGCAGCAGGCGATCAGCCCGAGGAACCAGCCGATGTCGAGCGACACCTGAATGGCGGGCTTGGGCTTGCCGAGGATCAGCCCGTTGCAGATCACGAGGAAGATGCCGATCAGGCCGGCGACCATCGTGACCTCGCCCGTCGGCCAGTCGAGCGTGTGCCGCCGGGCGATGATCCAGGCGAGGATGAACGGGGCGAAGCTGAGCAGGACGAACAGCCAGTCGGCGATCCGGAAGACCTGGAACGCGTCGGCGCTCGCGTTGGGCCCGATGTGCGCGGTCGCGATATCCGAGTCGGGGTTCGAGCCGGTCGAGAACCACGGCAGGAAGAGTGAGATGAAGAGCAGCACGCCCGACGCCATGCCGACGGCCTCGAGCCACGAGAGCTGCGAGAAGTCGAGGTATGCGTCCTGCTGCTCGTCCTGTTCGGGCGCCTGGCTGCTCATCGGCCAACCGTACACCGGGGTGACGGTGGCGCGATAGGTGCCCGGTCCGCATCACCCCATCCGTGACGGCGACCGGCGTGTGGTCTCATGCTGTGAACGCGCCACCACCCCAGGAGACAGAGACGATGGCGGTCGACCCCACACGGCGAGACGATCAGGCAGTTCCGCGACGACGACGACGGCGGGCCGGTGGTGATGCTCAACCTGCTGCGCTACGGCGGTGCTGCCGGACGCGCCTCGTACGCGGACTACGCCGCCCGCGTGCAGCCGTTCCTCGAGGCGGCGGGCGCGACGATCCTGTACGCCGGTGACTGCTCGACGGCGCTTGCCGGCGCCGACGAGGAGCGCTGGGACGCGGTCCTCGTCGTGCGCTACCCGAGCCGGACGGCGTTCCTCGCGATGGTCGCCGATCCCGAGTACCAGGAGATCACCCACCTGCGAACTGCGGGTCTCGAGGCCGCGGTGCTGCAGGCCACCGTCCCATGGAGCTGAGCGGCAGGGCGCCACGCCCGAGCGTCGAATAACCGAAAGTGGGAGCGCCCGACGGTCAGGTCGGGCGACCCGCACCACACGACAGGAGGAGCAACACTCATGACGGATCAGACCGCGAATACGCCGGAGGCGGGCCACGGCTGGCTGACCTTCGCCGGAATCATGGTCATCATCGTCGGTGTCCTGAACGTCATCTGGGGCATCGCGGCGATCGACAAGTCGACCTTCTTCGTCGGCGACACCAAGCTCATCCTTCACGACGTGAAGTCGTGGGGCTGGGTCATCCTCATTCTCGGCGTGCTCGAGATCTTCGCGGGCTTCGGCATCTTCGCCCGCAACCAGGCCGCACGCTGGTTCGGGATCATCGTCGCCAGCCTGAGCCTGATCGCGTCGCTGACGTCGATCGACGCCTACCAGACGTGGGGCCTCGTCGTCGTCGGGATCGACATCCTGATCATCTACGGCCTCGCCGCCCACGGGCACAGACTCGAAGGCGCCTGACCGCCACGCAGCACCCCGTCTGACGTTGAGAGGCCCGCCCGTCCCGGCGGGCCTCTCGCGCGTCAGGGCTCAGCCTGCTCCGGCGCGGTCGCCGGCAGACCGCGCGCCCAGCGCCCGTAGCGCGCGACGAGCGCCGGGGCGCTCACCCCGTGCAGCACGATGCTCAGCAGCACGGTCGCCGCGACGGTGCGCGTCACGACGTCGAGGCCCGCGAGGTCCGGCTCCTCGCCGGCGGCGACGAGCAGCAGCGCGATGGTCGCGATGCCGCGCGGGCCGAACCACCCCATGAACGCGACGCTCTGCGGGCGCAGCCCGGTTCCGCGCGAGCGCCAGCGCGACCGGCAGCATCCGCACGAGCGTCAGGCTCAGCACGGCGTAGACGGCCTCCGCCGCCGGTCAGATCGCCCAGCACCCCGGCCGCGAGGATCCCGAACGCGAAGAAGACGGCGAACGAGAGCAGCGTGCCGTCACGCTCGGTGAACTGGAGCAGCGCGGCCCGGTGGTCGCCGAGCCAGCTCGCCGCGAAGAGGCCGGCGACGAAGGCGGCGATGAAGCCGCTCGCGCCCACGACGTCGGCGGCGAAGAAGGTCGTGAACGCGAGCGCCGCGGCGGCGAACGGGCGCGCCTCGCTCGACGATCGTCCCGTGGCGGGCGGCGAGCGCGAGCAGGCGCCCGCCGACGCTGCCGGTCACGACGCCGACCGCCGTGCCGCCGACGATCGTCAGCAGCGCCTCGTGAACCAGCGTCGTGTCGGGCGAGCCCTCGGTCGCCACGGCCGCCGCGAGGGCGAAGACGACGACCGGCACGCAGACGCCGTCGTTGAGCCCGGCCTCGATGTCCAGGCCGCGGCGCACGTGGCCGGGCACGCGCTCGTCGGAGACGACCGCCGCGGCGAGCGCGGCGTCGGTCGGCGCGAGCAGCGCGGCGAGCAGGACGCAGACCCAGATGTCGAGACCGCCGAGCAGCGCGAGCGGCGGCGAGCACGCCGGCGCCGATCGTGAGCGGCAGCCCGATCCCGAGCAGCCGGTCGGGGAGTCGCAGTTCGGCACGTGCGCGCCGCAGCCCGATCGTCGACGCATCGGCGAACAGGATCAGCGCGAGCGCCAGTTCGGCGAGCACGCGCACGGCGTCCCCCGCGGTGGTGCTGAGGTCGTGCGCGGACAGGTCGGCGCCGCCCGCGACGCCGGTGACGAGGCCTCCCGCGGCGAACACGAGAGCGGCGGAGACCGGGCTGCCGTCGAGCCGGCGCGACACCAGCGTGTACGCCAGCAGCAGCGCGGAGAAGACGGCGGCGACGACCATGGACGATCGATCATCACCACAGACGCAGACGGCGTCCGGTAAGGTCGACTTGACAGTCCGTCAAGTTTCTACGGAGGCCCGCCTTGTCCACCGACGCAAGCACCCCGATCGAGCAGCGCCTCGCCTTCGAGCCGGAGGAGTGGGTCGACGGCCCGCCGAACGAGCTGTTCAAGCGAGATGCGCGCCGAGTGCCCGGTCCACTGGTCCGACCGCATGGTCGAGTTCCCGAGCGAGGCCGGCTACTGGTCGGTGACCACGGCGGACGGCATCTACGAGGTCAGCCGCGACTGGGAGACCTACTCCTCCGAGCGCGGCGGCATCACCGCCGTCACCGACTCGGTCCTGCCGCTCGAGCTGATGCGCTCGATGTTCATCGGGATGGATCCGCCCAAGCACGACCGGATCAAGGCGCTCTTCCAGCGCGGCTTCACGCCGAAGCGGATCGCCGAGCACGAGGACGCGATCCGCGCGATCACGCGCGACGTCCTCGACCAGCTCGACGGGCGCGAGACCTGCGACCTCGTCGACGACGTCGCGCAGCCGGTCGTCGCGCGCGTGATCGGCAGCTTCATGGGCCTGCCCCCGGGCGACGACGTCGTCTGGGCGCGCCTGATGAACACGATCCTCGGCGCCAACGACCCGGACGTGAACCCCGAGGGCGTGCAGACGGTGATGCAGCGCGACGTGCCCGAGGTCTTCGAGCGCTGCGGCAAGCTGATCGCCGACCGCCGCGCGAACCCGACCGACGATCTCACGAGCGTCCTCGTGCACGCCGAGGTCGACGGCGAGAAGCTCGAGGAGCACGAGATCGTCATGGGCTTCTTCCTGCTCATGGCGGCCGGCAACGACAGCACCAAGGCGACGTACTGCAGCGGCATGCGCGCGCTGCTCGAGGACCCCGAGCAGCGCAGGCAGCTGCTCGACGATCCGTCGCTGATCCCCAGCGCGGTCGAGGAGGCGCTGCGGATGTTCCCGGCGTTCGCCCACTTCCGGCGCACCGCGACCCGCGACACCGAGCTGCTCGGCCAGCCGATCAAGGAGGGCGACAAGGTCGTCATGTGGTACGTCTCCTCCAACCGCGACGAGAGCCGCTACGAGGACCCGGACCACTTCGACGTCACGCGCAATCCCGAGCACCAGGCCTTCGGTGCGGGCGGCCGGCACTTCTGCCTGGGCACCGCGCTCGCGCGGCTCGAGCTGCGGATCCTGCTCGAGGAGACGCTCGCGCGCTACCCGCGGATGGAGCTGGACGGCGAGCCGCGCCACGTCGTCTCGGGCTTCGTGAACCAGCTGAAGACGCTGCCCGTGCGCCTGAACGCCTGACGGCGCCGCGCCAGGCAGGTTGCCGCAGGCCCTGGGCGACGGTAGGTTCGGCTGCGAACCAGGTGCGCGTAACGCCGGGCCGACCGCCGAACCCGGCTCGCGCGCCGTCCCATGCAGGAGGAGACCTAGATGTCACTCACCTCGCTGAGGTCGCGCATCACGTGCGCCCTCATCGTCAGCGCCGCGGCGCTGTTCGTCGCCGCGCCGGCCGCAAACGCGACCTCCGCGTCGAACTACCTGGCCCTCGGTGACTCGCTCGCCTACGGCTACCAGGCAGCGAAGTTCCAGGCCGAGTACCCGAACGTCAACGAGGCGTCGTTCAACACGGGGTACGTCAACGTGTTCGCGAAGCTTCAGTTTCGTCCGAACCTCAACACGGTCAACCTCGGTTGCCCGGGTGAGACCAGCAACTCGCTGATCAAGGGCGGCCGCACCCCGGCCACCGGCGGGACCTACGTCCCGAACCCGTTCGCGTGTGGTGACAGCCCGTCACCGGGCATCGGCGCCAACTGGAACAAGGCGTGGCTCCACCACAACTACGCCGGCAGCCAGCTCGACGAGGCCGTCGCGTTCCTCCACGCCAACCCGACGACGACGAAGACCGTCTCGATCGACATCGGCGCAAACGACGTGCTCGTGTTCCTCGAGGGCTGCGGCTTCGGCACGGCGACCCCGAACAACGCGTGCATCGCAGCCGGCCTCGGCGCCACGTACGGCAACGCGGCGAACAACCTGAACACGATCCTGACGAAGCTGCAGGCCGAGGCGCCGAACGCGAAGTACGTCGTCGCGGGCCTCTACAACCCGTACCCGGGCGTGCTGAACGTCGGCGGCCTGACGGGTGACATCGCGACCGCGCAGTTCAACGGACTGCTGAAGCAGGTCGCAACGGCGCACGGGGCGAAGTTCGCCAACCCGCTGCCCGTGTTCAACCCGAGCTCCAACTTCACCGGAGCTTCGGAGACCCTCGACATCCCGGTGATCTGCAAGCTCACCGCGCATGTGCCCGGGCGGCACGTTCAACCCGGCGACCGGTGACATCCACCCGACGGACCTCGGCTACGGGATCCTCGGTGGCCTGGTCTGGGGTGCCTGGCTCTAGGTCCTGACGTCACGCGCGAGCGCCCCGGGAGGTCGGACCGGGGCGCTCGTCGCGACGCCGCTCTCTACGCCCGCTCGAGCACGAGCTTCGTCGCGGGCGCGAGCCACGCCTCGTCGGCCTGGTCCCACGGAACGATCGTCGTCGGCACGGCGAGCGGGTCGAGCGCTCCGCTCGCGGCGAGCTCGATGACCTCCGGCAGGAACCGCCGCGAGTCCGCGCGCGACAGGTGGTAGGTGATGCCCTTCGTGTACAGCTCGAGCAGCGGCATCGGCGTCGTCGGCGCGAAGTGGATCGCGACGCTCGTGCAGGTGCCGTAGTCGTCGGTCGAGCGCAGCGCGCACGCGAGCCCGTCGACGTCGGCGGTGTTCTCGACGACGATCGGCGCGCGGTCCAGGCGTCGCGGCCAGGGGCCGTCGAGCTGCGTCGACGTCGGCGCCGAGCGCGGTCGCGGCCGCGCAGCGATCCGCGTCGCTGTCGGCGTAGCGCACGCGGCCGGCACCGCAGGCGATCGCGGCGGCGACCGCGTAGAGGCCGATCGAGGCGGCGGCGCCGCCGACGACGAGGACCTCGGCGCCGGGCTTGGCGGCGAGCTGCGGCGCGACGGCGCGGTAGCCGTCGGTGACGTTGTCCGGCAGCGTGCAGAGCGCGGCCGCGCTGAGCCCGTCGGGGGCGGCGGATCAGCAGGTGGTCGGCGTGCGGGACGGCGAGCAGGTCGGCGACCGCGCCGCCGTGCCCGCCGCCGGCCTCGCCGAAGCCGAACGCGGCGCCGGCCTTCGCGCGGTAGGTGTGACAGGCGGCGAAGCGCCCGTCGCGGCACGCCGCGCAGCTTCCGCACGAGACCTGGAAGGGGACGAGGACGCGCTCGCCGACGCGCCGGTCGCGCACCTCGTCACCGACGGCGACGACCTCGGCGACCGTCTCGTGCCCGACGGCGAACGGGCCCGGGAAGATGCCGAACCCGGCCATGATCGGATCCAGGTCGCAGCGCGCGACCGCGAGCGGGCGGACGATCGCGCCCTGCGGGTCCGCGGCCTCCGGGTCCGGCGCGTCCTGCCAGGCGACCTGTCCGGCTTCGACGTACGTGAGCTGGCGCATGCGCGGAAGCCTATATGACAAGTGTCATAGCGCGCTCGTTCGCCTCTGGCAGACTCCCGGCGCATGAGTGACACCACCAGGCCACCGAGCCGCGCGTCGCGATCAGGTCGACGACCACGTCGCCGAGGTCCGGCTCACGCGCCCCGACAAGCACAACGCGCTCGACGCCGCGATGTTCGAGGGCATCGTCGCGGCCATCGAGCAGGTCGCCGCGACGCCCGGCGTGCGCGCGGTGGTCCTGCACGGTGAGGGGCCGAGCTTCTGCTCCGGGCTCGACATCGCGAGCTTCATGACCGGCCCGGTGTCGACCGGCGACCTGCTCGCGCGTGACGGGGAGCAGGTCGCCAACCTCGCGCAGCGCGTCGCCTACGACTGGACGCAGCTGCCGGTCCCGGTGATCGCGGCGATCCACGGCGCGTGCTTCGGCGGCGGCCTGCAGATCGCGCTCGGCGCGGACATCCGCGTTCGCGGCGCCCGACGCGCGCCTCTCGGTCATGGAGATCCGCTGGGGCCTCGTGCCGGACATGGCGATCACGCAGACGCTCCCGCGCCTGGTGGCGATGGACGTCGCGAAGGAGCTCGTCTTCACCGGACGCCGGCTGAGCGGCGAGGAGGCCAAGGAGATCGGGCTCGTCACGCACGTCGCGGACGATCCGCTCGCGGCGGCACGTGAGCTCGCCGCCGACATCGCGACCCGCTCTCCCGACGCGATCCGCGCCGGCAAGCGCCTGCTGCAGGAGGCCTGGCTGGCCGAGCCCGCGCGCAGGCGCTGCTGCTCGAGTCCGAGCTGCAGACGGCGCTGATCGGCTCGCCGAACCAGCTTGCGGCGGTGACGGCGGGCGTGACGAAGGAGCCGGCGGAGTTCGAGACGACCCGCGGCTGACGCGCCGCGGCGCGGGCTGTAGGGCCGAGGGTCCTACCATTGGGCATGGCCCAAACCCCCTCCTCTCGCAGCGTCAAGATCTCGAACGACGAGCGGGGTGCGTGGTCGAGCGATCGTCCGCGGCGCGAGGGTGACGGCCCGCCGCGCCCGCGCGACCTGACCACGCGCTGCCGCGTGCTCTCGCCGAGCGACCGGATGCGCTACTCGCCGGGCAGCCTCGTCGTCATCGTCTCCCCGTCGGCGGAGCTTCGCGACCGCTTCACCGAGCGCGTGTTCGAGGAGAAGGGCGTCGTCCTCTCCCCGCAGGCCGTGCGCAAGCTGATCGCCGGGCCGCGTGCCGGACGCCGAGCTCGACGCGCGCGCCGCCGCGCGTGCTCACGGCGACCGTCGCCAAGCGCCTGGAGGCGGGCGAGAGCGTCGTCGTCGCGCTCGACGGGCTCGAGGCCGAGGAGCGCGACCCGTTCGTCCGCGCCGCGTCCGAGCTGCGCCGCCCGCGGCACCTCATCCTGCTCGAGGCCGCGCGCGACGACGTGCGCCGAGGAGGACCGCGTGCTCCTCAACGAGCTGCGCCGCGCCGTCGACGCCGGCGAGGTCGGGTCCGAGGGCTTCCAGACCGCGATGCGCCTCGGCGGCGGGACGATCGCCGAGCTGAAGCGGATCGTGTTCCGGCCGGCGCCGAAGGACGACTGAGGAACGGCCCCCTGGCAGGACAGCCCGCGCCGCAGGCGCGGTCTGATGGTTCTCAGCGCGCTCCGGGGCGCTAGAGCCCAGCGTCTTGCTCACGATCTCGCGCTGCACCTCGTTGGTGCCGCCGTAGATCGAGGAGACCAGTGCGGTGCGCACGAACGCCTCCATGTCGTACTCGGTCGCGTAGCCGTAGCCGCCCATCATCTGCATGCCCTCGAGCGTCACCTGCTTGGCGACCTCGGTGGCCTTGATCTTCGCCATCGACGCCTCCTTGGGGAACATCGCGCCGGGGTTCGCGTCGACGCGGCGCGCGACGTCGTAGGTGAGCAGGCGCGCGCACTCGAGCTCGGTGGCGAGGTCGGCGATGCGGTGGCGCAGGACCTGGAAGCTGCCGATCGGGCGCCCGAACTGCTTGCGCTCCTTCACGTACGCGAGCAGGTCGTCGAACGCGCGCTGGGCCGAGCCCGAGCATGTTCGCGGCGATGATCAGGCGCTCGACGTTGAGGCCGGCCATGAGCTGCATCCAGCCGTTGCCCTCCTCGCCGAGCAGGTTCTCGGCGGGGACGACGACGTCGTCGAACCAGACGTCGTTGACCTCCTTGCCGCCCATCGTCTGGATGCCGCGGATCTCGACGCCCTTCGCGTTCGCCGGCACCTCGAGCATCGTGATGCCCTCGTGCTTGGAGCCGCTCGCGTCGGTGCGGCAGATCAGCAGGATCCGCTCGGCGACGTGCGCGGCGCTGATCCAGGTCTTGTGGCCGGTGATGCGGTAGCCGTCGCCCTCGCGGACCGCCTTGCACTTGAGCGCGCCGACGTCGGACCCGGCCTCCGGCTCGCTCATCGCGATCGCCATGACCTCGCCGCGGGCGATCGCGCCGAGCATGTCCTGCTTCTGCGCCTCGGTGCCGAAGCGCTCGTAGGCGCCCGCGACGATCAGGCTGACGCTCATCCCGGCGATCGGCAGCAGGCCCTTGGTGGACTCGTCGAGCAGCAGGCACAGGTCGACGAGCCCGCCGCCGGAGCCGCCGTAGGCCTCCGGGATCGCCGCGCCGACGTAGCCGAGCGCTGCGAACCGCTTGTAGAGGTCCGGGTTGTGCTGCTCGGTGCCCTCGTTGGTGAGCGCGTCGCGCTGCTCGCGCGTCCCCGCCTCGCGCGCGCTGAAGTCGCGGATCGCCTCGACGAACTGCTGCTGTTCGTCGGTCAGGGTGAGCGTGCTCGGAATGGCGGCTGCGGTCGTCATGCCCGGGACCGTAGCGAGAAAACTGGCTGACCGGCCAGTCGCGGCGCGGCAAGGCCTCGTGGCGGATGTGCCCGCTCTTCGTGCCATATCCGCCACGCGTGCGAGCGGCCGTACCCTCGCTCCCGTGCAGTCCGTCCCCGAGCGTCCGAACGTCGAGCTGCGGCGGACGACCGATCACGGGGAGATCGTGGTGCTCTCGTTCCCGTACGACGTGCACATCGTCGGCGCGGTGCGCGGGATCCCGCAGCGGCGCTTCGACTGGGACAGGAAGGAGTGGTGGGCGCCGGTCGACGACTGGTGCGCGGTGCACGTCGCCGACGTCCTCGACCGCTTCCCGGACCTCGATCCCGAGCGACGACGTCGTCACCTGGCTGCAGGGGGTCGACCGCCGCTGGGTCGGCAGCGTCGAGCGTCACCCGGCACGACGGCCGCGGCTGGTGGGTCATGCGCACGCGCGCGGGCACGCTCCCGCTGGAGCTCGCCGACGTCGCGGTCGAGCACGACGGCCGGCATGCTCGTCCCGATGACCGCCGAGCACGCGGCCGCCCTGCGCGAGCTCAGCTCGGCGCGGATCGACGGACCGGCCGAGCGCTGCATCACGCTCTGCGAGCTCGGCGAGCACGCCGCCGCCCGCGCGGCTCGCGGTCGTCGAGCGCGTCGGCGGCCGGCGGCTGAAGGTCGAGGTGCTCTGGGATCCGGACGCGGGCACCGCCTTCGAGCGGCTGCCCGCCGCGGAGACCGAGGGCACGATGCCGCTCGATCCGTGGGTGATCGAGCAGCTCGACCACTTCATCGCGCTGCACGAGGTCGAGGTCGAGGGGCTCGCGGCGCGCGCGCTCGCCGCGCTGCGCGCCGAGCACGACGAGGCGCTGATCCAGATCCGCCGCTCGCGCGCGACCGAGGCCGACCCGCTGCCCGAGGTCGCGGCCGTCCTCGGCGGTGAGCTCGAGCCGTTCCAGTGGGCCGGCGTGCGCTACGTCCTCGACGCGCGCCGCGCGTTCCTCGCCGACGAGCAGGGCCTCGGCAAGACGGTCGAGGCGCTCGCCGCGCTCGAGGCCGACGGCGCCTTCCCGGCGGTCGTCGTCTGCCCGGCGTCGCTGAAGCTCAACTGGCAGCGCGAGACCGCCCGCTGGCTGCCGCATCGCACGATCGCGCTCGTCGAGGGTCGCGGCAGCGTGCCGCCGCGCGCCGACATCACGATCCTCAACTACGAGATCGTCGCCGCGCACCGTGACGAGCTCGCGCTGCGCCGGCCGCGCGCGCTGATCGTCGACGAGTCGCACTACTGCAAGAACCCGCAGGCCAAGCGCACCCAGGCCGTCCGCCGGCTGGCGGGCGCGGTGCCGGAGGACGGCCTGCGCCTCGCGCTCACCGGCACGCCGGTGCTGAACCACGCCGAGGAGCTCGTCGCGCAGCTGCGCGTGATCGGCCGGCTCGAGGACTTCGGCTCCGGCGCGCGCTTCGCCCGCCAGTTCTCCGGCGAGCTCAGCGAGGAGCGCCTGCACTGGCACCTGCGCCGCCGCTGCTTCGTCCGCCGCCTGAAGCGCGACGTGCTGCCCCAGCTCCCGGAGAAGCGCCAGGTCGTCGTCCCGATCGCGCTCGACAACGTGCGCGAGTACCGGCTCGCCGAGGACGACGTGATCGCCTGGCTGCGCGAGCAGCCGCTCGACCTGCGCGAGCTCAACGCGAAGATCGCGGCGACGCTGCGTGCCGAGCGCCTCGCGCAGCTCGGCACGCTCCAGCGGCTCGCCGGGCGCGGCAAGCTGCACGCGCGCGCTCGCCTGGATCCACGACTTCCTCGCCAGCGGCGAGGCGCTCGTCGTGTTCGCACGCCACGTCGAGGTCCAGCGCGCGGTGATCGAGCGCTTCCCCGACGCGCTGCACCTGATCGGCGCCGACAGCGCGGCCGGCGCGCGAGCGGGCGATCGGCGAGTTCCAGGACCCCTCGGGCCCGCAGCTGATCGTCTGCGCCACGCGCGTCGCCGCGCAGGGGATCACGCTCACGCGCGCGTCGAACGTCGCCTTCCTCGAGCTCGAGTGGACGCCGGCGATGCACGACCAGGCCGAGGACCGCTGCCACCGCATCGGCCAGCGCGACGCGGTCACCGCCTGGTACCTGCTGGCCGCCGAGACGATCGACGAGACGATGGCGCGCCTGATCCAGCGCAAGCGCGCGACGGTCGCCGCGGTCACCGACGGCGAGGCCGCGGACGCCGACGGCATGGTCGAGTCGGTCATCCGCGAGCTGCGCGGCGGCGAGCCGTTCCGGCACCTGAATGCCGGTCGGTGACCGCTCGCCGCGATCGCGCTAGCGCGCTCGCGCTAGATCGTCAGCAGGCCGCGCACGAGCAGCGCCGCGCCGGCGCCGAACGACGACGACGAGCACGATCGCTGCGCGCGTGGGCCTTCGTCCACTCCTGGATCGCGCCGACCGCCTTGCGCGCCGTCGCCGGCTCGACGACGCAGACGACGAGCGCGCCGATCGGGACCAGGAACCAGATCGCGTTGTAGAGCAGGATCTCGAACAGCGCCCCGCGACGGCCGACTCGCGCTACGCAGACCGTAGTTTCCACGGAGGGGCGTGGGTCTGATCCCCGACGTAGTGCGCCCCGTGTCCGCGCGAGCATCGATCCGGCGATGTTCCAGGTACGCATCCACGGTCGCGGCGGCCAGGGTGTCGTCACCGCGGCGGAGATGCTGTCGCTCGCGGCGTTCGACGAGGGCCGCCACGCACAGGCGTTCCCGAGCTTCGGCTCGGAGCGCAACGGCGCGCCGGTCGTGTCGTTCTGCCGGATCGACGACCGGCCGATCCGGCTGCGCGAGCCCGTCTCCGCGCCCGACGCGCTGATCATCCAGGACCCGACGCTGCTGCATCAGGTCGACGTCTTCGCGGGCCTCGCGCCCGACGGCTACATGCTGATCAACACGCCGCGCAGCTTCGGCGAGCTGGGCCTCGACGACTTCGTCAAGGGCTTCCAGGCCGAGCGCCTGATGACGCTGCCCGGCGAGCGACCTCGCGCGGGAGCACACGGGGCGCCCGCTCGCCAACGCGACGCTGCTGGCGGGCTTCGCCGCGCTCAGCGGCCTGATCTCGCTGGACTCCGTCGTCGTGGCGATCGAGCAGAAGCTCGCCGCGCGCTTCGTGCGAGGGCAACGTCGCCGCTGCTCGCGACGCGTACGCCTGGGTCCGGCGCGAGCTGGAGGCGCCCGCCCATGCGTAGACAGCTCGAAGGCTCGCGCGCCGTCGCCGAGGCCGTCGCGATGTGCCGGCCGGAGGTCATCTGCGCCTACCCGATCAGCCCGCAGACGCACATCGTCGAGGGCCTCTCGCAGCTCGTGAAGACCGGCGAGCTCGCGCCCTGCGAGTTCGTGAACGTCGAGTCCGAGTTCGCGGCGATGTCGGTCGCGATCGGCGCCTCGGCGACCGGCGCCCGGACGTACACCGCGACCGCGAGCCAGGGCCTCCTCTTCATGGCCGAGGCGGTCTACAACGCGGCGGGGCTGGGCCTGCCGATCGTGATGACGATCGCCAACCGCGCGATCGGCGCGCCGATCAACATCTGGAACGACCACTCCGACTCGATGTCCCAGCGCGACTGCGGCTGGATCCAGCTCTTCGCCGAGAACAACCAGGAGGCGCTGGACCTGCACATCCAGGCGTTCCGCATCGCCGAGGAGCTCTCGACGCCGGTCATGGTCTGCATGGACGGCTTCATCCTCACGCACGCGTACGAGGAGGTCGAGATGCCCACGCAGGAGCAGGTGGACGCGTTCCTCCCGCCGTTCGAGCCGCGTCAGGTGCTCGACCCGGACGACCCGGTCTCGATCGGGGCGATGGTCGGCCCCGAGGCGTTCATGGAGGTGAAGATCCTCCAGCACTACAAGCAGACGGTCGCGCTCGACCTGATCCCCGAGATCGCCGGTGACTTCGAGCGCGCCTTCGGCCGCAGCTCCGGCGGCCTCGTGCGGCCCTACCGCACCGAGGACGCCGAGACGATCGTCGTCGCGCTCGGCTCGGTGCTCGGCACGATCGAGGAGACGATCGACGAGCTGCGCGAGGACGGGATGAAGATCGGCGCGCTCGGGATCAGCTCGTTCCGTCCCTTCCCGCTCGAGGCGGTGCGCGCCGCGCTCGAGCACGCCGACCGCGTCGTCGTCCTCGAGAAGGCGCTTGCCGTCGGCATCGGCGGCATCGTGACCGCGGACGTGCGGATGGCGCTCTCGGGCCTCAAGCTGCACGGCTCGACGGTGATCGCCGGGCTCGGCGGGCGCGCGATCACGCAGAGCTCGCTGCGCACGCTCTTCCAGGAGGCGCACGCGGACCGCCTGGAGCCGCTGAGCTTCCTCGATGCCGACTGGGAGCTCGTCGAACGCGAGCTGCAGCGGATGCGCGAGCTGAAGCGCTCGGGCCCGCACGCCGAGAACATCCTGCGCGACGTGGGCGCCGTCGCCCACAAGGTGGTCTGAGCGATGCCCGCGAGCGAGAAGACCAGGATCCGCTTCTACCAGACCGGCAGCTTCGCGGTGGGCGGGCGGCTGCTCGAGCAGGACCAGCGCTCGGTCCAGTCCGCCGAGGAACGGACGAACTCGCTGACCTGCGGCCACCGGGCCTGCCAGGGCTGCGGCGAGGCGCTCGGCGCGCGCTACGCGCTCGACGCCGCGGTGCGCGCGACCAAGGGCCGGCTGGTCGCCGCCAACGCGACCGGGTGCCTCGAGGTCTTCTCGACGCCGTACCCCGAGACCTCGTGGCAGATCCCGTGGCTGCACTCGCTGTTCGGCAACGCGCCGGCGGTCGCGACGGGCGTCGCCGCGGCGCTGAAGGCGAAGGGCCGCGAGGACGTTCGGGTGATCGGCCAGGGCGGCGACGGCGGCACGGTGGACATCGGCTTCGGCTGCCTGTCGGGGATGTTCGAGCGCAACGACGACGTGCTCTACATCTGTTACGACAACGAGGGCTACATGAACACCGGCGTGCAGCGCTCCGGCGCGACGCCGCCGGCCGCGCGCACCGCCACGACCCAGGCCGTCGGCCCGGAGCCCGGCAACGTGTTCGGCCAGGGCAAGAGCGTGCCGCTGATCGCGATGGCGCACGAGATCCCGTACGTGGCCACCGCGACCGTCGCCGAGCTGCGCGACCTCGAGGCGAAGGTGGAGCGCGCGATGGAGCTGCGCGGCGCGCGCTACCTGCACGTCTTCGTTCCCTGCCCGCTCGGCTGGGGCAGTGCATCCAAGGACACGATCAGGCTCGCCCGGCTCGCGAAGGAGACCGGCATCTTCCCGGTCTTCGAGGCCGAGGACGGTGTCGTCACCGGCGTCTCGCAGATCCGCCGCCAGGCTCCCGGTCGAGGAGTACCTGCGGCCGCAGCGGCGCTTCGCGCACCTGTTCGGCGACCCCGGCCGCCCGGACGTCATCGAGCGGATCCAGCACGCGCGCCGACCGCAACATCGCGCGCTTCGGGCTCGTCGCCGAGGAGGGGCGTCCTGATGGACAAGCCGTTCGCGATCACGCTCGACGTCGGCTCGTCGCTCGCCAACAAGACCGGCTCGTGGCGCGACGAGCGCCCGCTCTACATCCATCGCCTGCCGCCGTGCAACAACGCCTGTCCCGCCGGCGAGGACATCCAGAAGTGGCTCTACCACGCCGAGGCCGGCGACTACGAGGCCGCGTGGCGCACGCTCGTCACCGACAACCCGCTGCCCGCCGTGATGGGCCGCGTCTGCTACCACCCGTGCGAGACCGCCTGCAACCGCGCCGAGCTCGACGAGGCCGTCGGCATCAACGCGGTCGAGCGCTTCCTCGGCGACGAGGCGATCCGCCGCGGCTGGCGCCTGGAGCGTGACCGCGCCGCCCAGCGGCAAGCGCGTCCTCGTCGTCGGCGCCGGGCCGTCCGGCCTGTCGGCGGCGCACCAGCTCGCGCTGGCCGGCCACGAGGTCACGATCCGCGAGGCCGGGCCGGCGGCCGGCGGCATGATGCGCTTCGGCATCCCGCGCTACCGGCTCCCGCGCGACGTGCTCGACGCCGAGGTCCAGCGGATCCTCGATCTCGGCGTGACGCTCGAGCTGAACACGCACGTCGACCGCGCCGACACCGAGATGGCGCGCGACGGGTTCGACGCGGTCTTCCTCGCCGTCGGCGCGCACATCGGCCGGCGCGCCTACATCCCCGCGGGCGAGTCGGCGCGGATCCTCGACGCGGTCAGCCTGCTGCACAGCATGGAGGGCGAGGAGCCGCCGCAGCTCGGGCGGCGCGTCGTCGTCTACGGCGGCGGGAACACCGCGATCGACGCGGCGCGCACGGCCAAGCGCCTCGGCGCGGAGGAGGCGGTCATCGTCTACCGCCGCACGCGCGAGCGGATGCCGGCGCACGACTTCGAGGTCGAGGAGGCGCAGGAGGAGGGCATCCTGCTGCGCTGGCTCGAGACGATCACGCAGGTCGACGCGGACCACATCGTGGTCGAGAAGATGGAGCTCGACGCGAGCGGCTTCCCGCAGCCGACGGGGGAGACCGAGGAGCTCGAGGCGGACACCGTCGTGCTCGCGCTCGGCCAGGACGCGGACCTCTCGCTGCTCGACGGGGTCGAGGGCATCGAGGTGCAGGACGGCGTCGTCCAGGTCGGGCCCGACATGATGACCGGGCACCCGGGGATCTTCGCGGGCGGCGACATGGTGCCGGCCGAGCGCACGGTCACCGTCGGCATCGGACACGGCAAGCAGGCCGCGCGCTGCATCGACGGCTGGCTGCGCGGCGAGCCGTACGTGCATCCGGAGCGGCCGGAGCTCGCGACCTTCGATCACCTGAACGTCTGGTACTACGCCGACGCGCCGCGGTCGGAGGGTGAGCAGCTCGCGCTCGTGCGGCGCGGCTCCTCGTTCGACGAGGTGCAGCTCGGGCTGACCGAGGACAACGCCGTCTTCGAGGCGCGCCGCTGCCTGTCGTGCGGGAACTGCTTCGGCTGCGACAACTGTTACGGCGTGTGTCCCGACAACGCCGTGCTCAAGGTCGACGAGGGCGACGGATACGCGTTCGACCTGGACTACTGCAAGGGCTGCGGCATCTGCGTGGAGGAGTGCCCGTGCGGGGCGATCGAGATGATCCCCGAGGAGGGCTGAAAGCTCCACGCGGCCGTCCGTACGGCGCTGGACGCCGGGTCGCTGCGGTAGCGTCGCGCCCATGCGTCGCCACATCTGCGTCGCGGTCCTGCTCGCGCTGTCCTCGATGGTGATCGTGGCGCCCGCCGGCGCCGCCGCCAAGCGCAAGCCCCCGGTCCGCGCCAAGCGTGCGCAGCTGAAGGCCTTCGCCTCGTGCTCGAGCCTCGTCGCGTACGGGCGCCGCTATGCGGCGAACCCCGGCGTTGGCGGGCGGGGTGCCGCCGCGCGCGGTCCAGCAGGTTCCGGCCCCGCTCGGGCCGGCGCAGCGCAGCGTCAGCACGAACGAGACGATCGCGCCGACCGCCGCGCCGGCGACCGGGGTCGCGGACAGCGGCAGCTCGGGCGCCTTCTCCGGCACGAACGTCCAGGAGCAGGGCGTCGACGAGCCGGACGTCGTCAAGACCGACGGCCGCCGGGTCTTCGTGCTCGCCGGGTCGAAGCTGCTCGCGTACGACGTCACCGCCGACGCTCCGAAGCTGCTCGGCTCGCTGACGATCGACGGCAGCCCGCAGGACCTGCTGCTGCGCGGCGACCGCGTGCTCGTGCTCGGCGCAGCCGCGAGCACCGGTGGCGGGATCGTGCCGCTGACCGGCGGCCCCGCGGTCGACGTTCCCGCCGCAGAGCCTGCTGCCCTATCCGGTTCCGAGCCAGGCGCAGTTCACCGAGGTGAGCGTGAAGGACCCCGCCGCGATGACGGTCTCGCGCACGCTGACGGTCGACGGCCAGTACGTGAGCGCGCGCCTCACCGGCGGCACCGCGCGCGTGATCCTGAACTCGCCGCCCGACCTGACGCCGGTCGCCACGAGCGCCCCGAACACCGGAACCGGCGTCGCGCAGTCGGCGCGCGCCGCCGCGGCTCGCCTGGGGCTGCGCGCGTTCGTCCCCGAGACGGTCATCAGGAGCAACATCTCCAGGCGCACGTTCCGCCGCCCGCTCGTCGGCTGCGGCGCCGTGAGCCGCCCCGGGTCCTACTCGGGCCTCGACCTGCTCACGGTCATGACGATCGACCTCGATCGCGGCCTCTACAGCGTCGACCGCGACGCGGTGATCGCGGCTGCGCAGGTCGTCTACGCCTCGACGTCGAGCATCTACATCGCCAGTCAGCGGTACGTGCCGAGCCTCGACACGCCGGCCGACGTGCCCGCGCGGATGACGACGGAGATCCACCGCTTCGACGCGAGCGACCCGGACCGCACGACCTACCGCTCGAGCGGCAGCGTCCCCGGCTTCGTGCTCAACCAGTTCGCGATGTCCGAGGACAAGGGGGTGCTGCGCGTCGCCACGACCGAGGACCCGCTGTGGATGAACGGCGCCCAGCAGCAGGACAGCGAGAGCGGCGTGTCGGTGCTGCGCGAGCAGGGCGGCAGGCTCGTCACGGTCGGCCGGCTCGGCGGCCTGGGGAAGGGCGAGCGGATCTACGCCGTGCGCTTCCTCGGGGACACCGGCTACCTCGTCACGTTCCGCCAGGTCGACCCGCTGTTCACGCTCGACCTCTCCGACCCCGAGCACCCCAGGCAGGTCGGTGAGCTGAAGGTCGCCGGGTACTCCGCCTACCTGCATCCGATCGGCGACGGCCTGCTGATCGGCGTCGGCCAGGACGCGACCGCGGCCGGCATCCGCCAGGGCCCGCAGGTCTCGCTGTTCGACGTCTCCGACGCCGGCCGCGCCCGAAGCGGCTCGCGCAGCGCGTGCTCGGCGACCAGGGCGCGAGCACCGAGGCCGAGTGGGATCACCACGCGTTCCTCTGGTGGGCGCCGGAGAAGCTCGCGGTGCTGCCGCTGCAGCAGTACGGCGTGACCGCCACCGTCCCGCCCGGGCATCCCGGTCCCGCGCCGACGGCGGCCGCCGCGACGACGCCGTTCGCCGGCGCCGTCGGCCTGCACGTCCAGCGCTCGGGCATCGACGGAGGCCGGCCGCGTCTCGCACGGCACCGACCCGTACCCGGCCGTCGTGCGCCGGTCGCTCGTCGCGCAGGGGCGCCTGCTCACGATCTCCGACCGCGGCATCGCCGCGAGCCGCCTCGAGCGACCTGGGGCAGCTCGGGTTCACGGCGTTCCCCGACGGGCTGACGCGGATGACCGAGGCCCGCAGGACGTCGCGATCCGCGGCGACATGATCCGCCTGGGTCAGCTGCTGAAGCTCGCGGGCATCGCGCAGGACGGCGGCGAGGCGAAGGCGATGCTCACCGCCGGGCACGTGCACGTGAACGGCGAGGTCGAGCTGCGCCGCGGCCGCCAGCTGCACCCGGGCGACGTCGTGCGCGCCGCCGGGGAGGACCTGCGGGTCGTCGCCGGAGGCTAGACCGCGCCCGCCGTCTCGGCACATCAAGCCACCGGCTAGCGGGCTGCGGCGTCCCGCCTCCAGCGCTCGTAGCCGCCGCCCGCACCTCGCGTGGGGCGCGGCGCGCATCGTGCGCACTCCTGAAGCGTTGTTATCTGGCGCACGGCCCGCGTCGCCGACCAATGGGTCCAGCGCGCGGCGCACGAACCATGTCCGCCGCACGCGCTGTCAAGGCCCTTCATAGAGACGAGACGCGACAGCGGCGGTGGCCGGGGACCCGCAAGAAGCGACGGGTCCGCTAGTACTCCGACGTGCCGTAGATCGCCCGCAGCCAGATCTCGGTGAGGACGCCGGTGATCTTGGACGGCGCGACCGCCGGCTGCGTGCCGGTGGCGATGACCTCGAGCGAGCGCACGTTGAGCCAGATCAGCGACGTCGCGAGGTCGTGCGCGCCGGGCCCGCCCGCGGGCGCCGCGCCGCGCTTGCGCTCGGCCCGGATCATGTCCGCGTTCACGTCGACGAAGCGCTGGACGGTCGTGTTCCAGACGGCGTTCACCGCCGCGCTCGTCGTGGCGGCCTCCGAGATCGCGCGCAGCACCGGCGCCGTGGTCGCGCCACAGCGCGACGGTGGCCTCGACGCCCATGGTCAGGCCGGCGCGGGGATCGTCCGCGATCGCCTCGGCCATCGCCCGCACGACGCCGCTCGAGCTCACCCGTGAGCCGGTCGACGAGCGTCATCAGGACCTCGTCCTTGGACCCGAAGTAGAAGTAGAAGCTCGAGCGTGAGATGCCGGCTCCGGCGGCGAGATCGGCGATCGAGATCTCGGCGAGCGGGACGTCGCGCGAGCAGCCGCTCCGCGGTCTCGAGGATCGCCTGCTCGTTGGCGTCGCCCTTGCGGTGGGAGCTCGTCCTGCGGCTGCGCGGGGTGGTGGTCACGCCGCGCAGCCTACGTGGTCCGGCGGCGTGAATCAACACTGTGTTGACTTTTCTCGACACCGTGTCTACTCTCGCGCCATGAGCACGACCGCCATCCGGCCCACCGACGACCGAGCAGCCCGAGGGTGGTGACCCGCACGTGCGCGTCGCGATCATCGGCGCCGGCTTCACGGGCCTCGCGATGGTCCACGCGCTGCGCAAGGCCGGCATGCACGACTGGCTGATGGTCGAGCGCTCGAACGACGTCGGCGGCGTCTGGCGCTCCAACACGTACCCCGGGATCGCCTGCGACGTGCCCTCGCACCTGTACTCGTTCTCGTTCGCGCCGAACCCCGACTGGGAGCGCACCTTCTCCAGCGGCCGGCAGATCTGGGAGTACTCGCAGCGCGTCGCGCGCGACCTGAACATCGAGGAGCAGACCCGCTTCGGCGAGGAACTGCTGGGCGCGACGTGGGACGCCGGCGCGCGCCGTCTGGATGATCCGCACGACGACGCTCGAGTTCACCGCCGACGTCGTCATCGACGGCACGCGGCGTGCTGACCGATCCCGACCTACCCCGCGATCGCCGGGCTCGACCGCTTCAAGGGCGCGCTCTTCCACTCCGCCGCCTGGAACCACGAGCAGGACCTCACCGGCAAGCGGGTCGCCGTCATCGGCACCGGCGCGTCGGCGATCCAGATCGTGCCGGAGCTCCAGAAGCAGGTCGCCAGGCTCACGGTCTTCCAGCGCACTCCCGGCTGGGTCATCCCGCGCAACGACCGCGACGTCACGGACGTCGAGCGCCGGATGCTGCGCGCCGTCCCCGCGCTGCAGAAGCTGATCCGCGGCGGCCAGTTCGTCTACCGCGACGCGCTGATGCTGAAGGTCATGCACCACCGCAGCGTCCGGCGGGTCGCGCAGGCGATCTCCAAGGCCTACATGCGCCGCACGATCGACGACCCGGCGCTGCGCGCGAAGCTCACGCCCGACTTCGAGATCGGCTGCAAGCGCATCCTGATCACGAGCGTCTGGTACCCGGCGCTGAACCAGCCGAACGTCGACGTCGAGACCTCGGCGATCACCGAGATCCGCGAGCACGCGGTCGTCACCGCCGACGGCGCCGAGCACGAGGTCGACGCGATCGTCTGCGCGACCGGCTTCCACGTCACCGACCCGCCGGTCGCGGGCCGCATCACCGGTCGCGACGGCCGCACGCTCGCCGAGACCTGGGGCGACTCGCCGCGCGCCTACCGCGGCGTGACGACGACGAACTTCCCGAACCTCTTCCGCATCGGCAGCATCGGGACGGGCACCGGCCACATGTCGCAGATCATGCAGATCGAGTCCGCGGCGGTGTACGTGATCGACGCGCTGCGGACGATGGACGCGCGCGGGCTGGCGAGCGTCGAGGTCGCGCAGGACGCGCAGGACGCGTACGCGCGCACCGTGCACGAGATGGTCAAGGACACCGTCTGGGCGACCGGCGGCTGCGCGAGCTGGTACCTGGACCCGGGCGGCGAGCCGTCCGCGGTGTGGCCGTCGTCGGCCTGGCACTACCGCAAGTGGACGCGGCGCTTCGACGTCGAGGCCTACTGGGTGACCGAGCGCGCGGCCGTCGCCGCGGCGGCGTAGCCGGGCGTCGCGGCGTCCGCCGGATCAGACTAGGTTTCCTCTCCATGCGCGGCCTCATGTCGGATGCACCGCTGTCCGCTGACCCACGTCTTCCAGCGGGCGGAGCGGCTCTTCGGGGCCAAGAGATCGTCACGGTGACGGCGGACGGGCCGCGAGCGCACGACGTACGGCGACGTGGGCGGAGCGCACCCGCCGGCTCGGCGGCGCGTTCGACGCGCTCGGGCTGCCGCGCCGACGCCCGCGTCGGCACGTTCGCCTGGAACACGGCGCGGCACCTCGAGCTGTACTACGCCGCGCCGTGCAGCGGCCGCGTCCTGCACACGCTGAACATCCGCCTGTTCCCCGAGCAGATGACCTACGCGGTCAACCACGCCGAGGACGAGGTCATCTTCGTCGACCGCTCGCTGCTGCCGATCTTCCTCGCCGCTCGTCCCGACCTTCGACGACGGTCGAGCATCTCGTCGTCATGGACGACGGCGCCGAGCCACGAGTCCCGCGACGACCCGCGCTGGCTGGACTACGAGGAGCTGATCGCCGGCCGCCGAGCCCGCGGAGTTCCACGCGCACGACGAGAACCGCGCCGCCGCGCATGTGTTACACGAGCGGCACGACCGGCAACCCGAAGGGCGTCGTCTACAGCCACCGCTCGCAGGTGCTGCACGGCATGGGCTGCATGGTCGCCGACTCGCTCGCGGTGAGCGAGCGCGACACGGATCCTCCCGATCGTCCCGATGTTCCACGCCAACGCCTGGGGCCTCGCGCACTCCGGCGTGATGGCGGGCGCGAGCTTCGTGATGCCGGGCCCGGACCTGAGCGCGCCGGCGATCGCCGCGCTGATGGAGGAGGAGCGCGTCACGCTCGCCGCCGGCGTGCCGACGATCTGGCAGGGCGTCGCCGACGAGCTCGAGCGGGCGCGACCTCTCGTCGCTCACGCGGATCGTCTGCGGCGGCTCGGCCGTTCCGCGAGCGCTCAGTCCGAGACGCTACCGCGAGCTGATCGGCATCTCGATCCTCCAGGCCTGGGGGATGACCGAGACGAGCCCGCTCGGCAGCGTCGCGCGCGTCAAGAGCACGCTCGGCGAGCAGCACGACCCGGAGCTCGCCGACGTCCGCGCGACGCGCCGGGCTGCCGCAGCCGCTCGTCGACGCGCGGATCGCCGACCCGACGACCGGCGACGAGCTGCCGTGGGACGGCGAGGCGCGCGGCGAGCTGCAGGTCAGCGGGCCGTGGATCGCCGCCGGCTACTACAACGACGAGCGCTCCGGCGACTCGTTCACCGTCGACGGCTGGCTGCGCACCGGCGACGTCGCGACGATCGACGCCGAGGGCTACATCCGCCTCGTCGACCGGACGAAGGACCTGATCAAGTCCGGCGGCGAGTGGATCAGCTCGGTCGAGCTCGAGAACGAGATCATGGCCCACCCGCAGGTCCGCGAGGCCGCCGTCGATCGGCGTGCCCGACGAGCGCTGGGGCGAGCGCCCGCTCGCCTGCGTCGTGCCCGCTCAGCGAGGGCGCCGTCACCGCCGACGAGATCCGCGAGCACCTCGCACGAGCGTGTCCCGAAGTGGTGGCTGCCCGAGCGCATCGAGCTGATCGACGAGGTCCCCAAGACGTCCGTCGGGAAGTTCTCCAAAGAAAGACCTGCGCGTGCGCTTCGGCGGCGGGCTGCCCACCTGAGAGGATCATCTCCATGCCTTCTGCCGACTACGTCATCGTGGGCGCCGGCTCAGCCGGCTGCGTCCTCGCCAACCGCCTGTCGGAGGATCCGGACGCCCGGGTGCTGCTGATCGAGGCCGGCACCGGCAAGGGCCGCCACATGAACGTGACGATCCCCGCGGCGTTCGCCAAGCAGTTCAAGACGAAGCTCGACTGGGAGCTCTACACCGACCCCGAGCCGGGCTGCGACGGCCGCCTCGCTCTACTGCCCGCGCGGCAAGGGCCTCGGCGGCTCGAGCTCGATGAACGCGATGCTCTACGTCCGCGGCCGTCCGCTCGACTACGACATGTGGGAGAAGCAGGGCGCGACCGGCTGGGGCTGGGACGGCGTCAAGGACTACTTCCTGAAGTCCGAGAACCGCGAGGGCGGGCCGTCCGAGTACCACGCGGTCGGCGGTGAGCTGAACGTCGCCGACGAGAACTCGCCGCGGGCGATCACCGAGAGCTTCCTCGTCGCCGCCCAGGCCGCGGGGATCCCGCGCATCGACGACTACAACGGCCCCGAGCAGGACGGCGCCTCGCTCGTGCAGGTGACGCAGAAGAACGGCAAGCGCCTCAGCACCGCCGAGGCCTTCCTGCGCCCGGCGATGAAGCGCCCGAACCTCGAGGTCGTGCGCGGCGCGCAGGTGCTGCGCGTGGACATCGAGGACGGCCGCGCGACGGGCGTGCGCTACCGCCACGGCGGCGAGACGAAGATCGCCCGGGCGCGCAAGGACATCATCCTCTCGGCGGGCGCGTACGGCTCACCGCAGATCCTGCTGCTGTCCGGCGTCGGGCCGGCGGACCACCTGCACGACGTCGGCGTGCCGCTGCACGTCGACCTCCCCGGGGTCGGCGAGAACCTCCAGGACCACCCGTACCTGCTCGGGATCTGGGACCTCCCGGGCGGCGGGTCGCTCGCCGACGCCGAGCACCCGAAGTACCTGCTCGAGTGGCTCTTCAAGAAGACCGGGCCGCTGACCTCGACGGTCGCCGAGGCGTTCGCGTTCGTGCGCACGCGCCCCGGCCTGCCGGCGCCGGACGTCCAGTTCCACTTCGCGCCGGCGTACTTCGCCGATCACGGCGCGGGCGAGTACGACGGCCACGCCATGAGCTTCGGGCCGGTGCTGGTCACGCCGAAGAGCCGCGGCCGCGTGTGGCTGCGGTCGGTCGATCCGTTCGCCAAGCCGCGGATCCTCACGAACTCGCTCACGGAGCCCGAGGACATCGCCTCGATGGTCGCGGGCATGAAGATCGGCCGCGAGATCGCCGCGCAGTT
Organism: uncultured Actinomycetes bacterium; assembly: GCA_963721255.1. Lineage (GTDB taxonomy): Bacteria > Actinomycetota > Thermoleophilia > Solirubrobacterales > Solirubrobacteraceae > F1-60-MAGs163. The sequence goes on along the minus strand of CAVRIM010000011.1, from coordinate 83,454 downwards.
CGGCGCCGTCGCGGGCCGCGAGATCTTCCCGGGCAGCGGGGCGACCACCGACGAGGACCTCGAGGCCGACCTGCGCCGCCGCGTGGAACTGCTCTACCACCCGGTCGGCACCTGCCGGATCGGGTCGGACGACCTCGCCGTCGTCGATCCGGACCTGCGCGTCCACGGCGTCGAGGGCCTGCGCGTCGCCGACGCGTCGGTCATGCCGGTCATCCCGGGCGGCAACACCAACGCCCCGACGATCATGGTCGCCGAGCGGGCCGCGGACCTGATCCGCGGCCGTGTGCCGATCGCCGTCTGACCAGACCCGGGGGGGACCGCAGTGACCGACGTGCCCGTACGGGAGGTCGTGCGACGGCGGACGGTGGCGCCGTCGGCCGTGCTGCTCGTCGCCTGCGCGGGCGCCGCGCTCGCGTTCATCGACGCGACGATCGTCAACGTCGCGTTCCCGGACATCCGCGCGTCGTTTCCGGGCGCGAGCCTCAGCGACATCTCGTGGGTCCTGAACGCCTACAACATCGTCTTCGCCGCGTTCCTGCTCCCGGCGGGCCGGATCGCCGACCTGCTCGGGCGCAAGCGGCTGTTCGAGTGGGGCATCTGGATCTTCGCGCTCGCCTCGATCCTCTGCGCCGCGGCGCCGAGCGTCGGCGCGCTCGTCGCGGCGCGCATCCTCCAGGCGCTCGGCGCGGCGATCCTCGTGCCGGCGTCGCTCGCGCTCGTGCTCCAGGCCTCGCCGGGCCCGCGGCGCACGCACGGGGTCGCGCTGTGGAGCGCGTCGGCCGCGCTCGCGGCCGGCCTCGGGCCGTCGCTCGGCGGTGTGCTCGTCGAGCTCTCGGGCTGGCGCCTGGTGTTCCTCGTCAACGTGCCGCTCGGCGCGCTCGCGCTGCTGATGTCACGCCGCACGCTGGTCGAGAGCCGCGCCCCGGGGCGGCGGACCGTTCCGGATCTGATCGGCGCGACGGAGCTCGCCGCCGCGACTGCGCTGTTCACGCTCGCGGTCGTCCAGGGCGACTCGTGGGGCTGGACCAGCCCGGCGACGCTCGGGTGCGCCGCCGCGGCAGCCGGGCTCGCCGCCGTGTTCATCTCGCGCTGCCGCTGGCACGCCGCGCCGATGATCGACGTCGCGCTCGTCCGCATCCGCTCGGTGGCGGTCGCGAACGTGCTGACGCTGATCGGCGCCGCGGGCTTCTACTCGTACGTGCTCTGCAACGTCCTCTACCTGACGAGCGTGTGGGGCTACTCGGTCCTCGACGCCGGCCTTGCGATCACGCCCGGACCGTTCATCGCGGCGGCCGTCGCGCGGCCGGCGGCGGCCGTCGCGGCGCGGATCGGCGCGCGCTGGGTGCTGTTCGTCGGCGGGCTCGTCTGGGCCGGCGGCGTCCTCTGGCTGATCACACAGGTCGGCCTGACACCGGACTACGTCGGCGAGTGGCTCCCCGCGATGGTGATCCTCGGGATCGGCGCCGGCATCACGTTCCCCGTCGTCGGGGGCGCGGCAGTGGCGGAGATCCCGGGTGGGCGCTTCGCCACGGGAACCGGCCTGAACTCGGTCGCGCGGCAGCTCGGCGCCGTGCTCGGGGTGTCGCTGCTCGTGGCGATCGTCGGGCGTCCGGGCCCGGCGGAGATCGCGCACGCCTTCGACCGGGGATGGACGTTCGCCTTCGGCTGCTTCGTCGCGGTCGGGCTGCTCGCGCCGTTCGTCGGACGGATCGTTCCCGCCGCCGAGGAGGACGAGGCGCCCGAGCATGCCGAGCTCAGCGCTCCGGTCGTTCGCCCGCGCATCCTCGCCGGGGCCGCGCCGGTCGAGGTCGCGGCGCAGCCGGACCGCGCGGTGTCCCGGAGATGCTCGCCTCCGTCTCGTTGTTCGAGCATCTGCCCCGAGGCATCGCTGTCGGCGATCGCCGAGCGCGTGCGCTCCACGGTCCTGCGGGCGGGGGAGTACCTGTTCCGCGAGGGCGACGCCGTGGGGAGCGTCTTCGTCGTCGTCGCGGGACGGCTCGAGGTGGTCAGCGGCGCATCGCTGCTGCGCGTGCTCGGGCCGGGCGCGGTCGTCGGCGAGCTGGCGCTGCTGGCGGGGTCGGAGCGGTCGGCCTCGGTGCGGGCGCGTCGCGACTCGCGGCTGCTCGAGGTCCGGCAGGACGATTTCGAGGCGCTGCTGCTCGAGCAGCCGGGGTTCGCGCGCGAGCTGCTGCGCGCGACCGGCGCCCAGCTCCAGGCGAGCCGTGCGCTCGCCGACCCCGATCCGAGCCCCGGGAGCACGATCGCGATCGTGGCGCTCCAGGACGGCCTTCCGGTCGACGACATCGTCGCCGGTGTCCTGGGTGAGCTGCGGCGGCCGGCCCCGCCGTGCTCGCTGCGGGCCGGCGCGAGCCGCACCGACCCCGTCGAGCGATCCGAGCTGCTCGAGCGGCTCGAGCGTGACCACGACCACGTCGTCCTCGCCGGGCGCGACGGCGACGAGTGGGCGACGTTCGCGCTGCGGCAGGCCGACCGAGTCCTCGTGCTCGTCGGCGACGGCGATCCCCCTGCAGGCGTCGCAGGCGCGCTCGGACCTGCGCGGCGCCGATCTGCTGGTGCTGTCGAGCCGCGCCGGAGCGGCGACCGCGTGGCTCACCGCGCTGGAGCCGCGTGCGCTGCATGTCGTTCGCCCCGGCGAGGTCCGGCGCGGGCGTCGCCCGTGCCGCGAGGCGCATCGCCGGGCGGTCGGTCGGGATCGTGCTTCTCCGGCGGCGGCGCGCGGCGTTCGCGCACATCGGCGTGCTCGACGAGTTCGCCGCGGCCGGGATCGAGGTCGACCGCGTGGGCGGGTGCAGCATGGGGGCGCTGGTCGCCGGCATGCATGCGCTCGGGATGGAGCCCGACGAGATCGACGCCCGCTGCTACGAGGAGTGGGTGCGGCGCCGTCCGCTCACCGACTACCGCGTGCCACGCCATTCGCTGATCAAGGGCGCGCGCATCGAGGCGATGCTGCGGCGCAACCTCCCGGGCCGTCGTCGAGGATCTCGAGCGCGACTTCTTCTGCGTCAGCGGCGATCTCGTGAGCGGCGACCTCGTCGTCCACCGGCGCGGTGAGCTGTGCGTCGCGGTCGGCGCGAGCATGTCGCTCCCCGGACTCGTCGAACCGCTGCGCCTGGACGACCGCCTGCTTGTGGACGGCGGCGTCCTGAACAACCTCCCGGTGGACGTCATGGCGGAGTGCGCCGAAGGCCCCGTCGTGGCGGTCGACGTGACCCAGCGATTCCGCGCGCGAGCGGTCGACGAGGACTCGCTCACCGGTCTCGGCGAGACGCTGACGCGCGCGCTGCTGCTCGGCAGCGCGGACATCGACCGCCTCGCGCGCGCCCATGCCGACCTCGTGATCGCCCCCGCCGACGACGGCGTCGGGATGCTCGAGTTCCACCAGCTCGACCGCGTGCGCCTGGCCGGGCGCCGCGCTGCGGTCACCGCGCTGGAGGCCGACAGCTCCTGGCTTCCGCGGTAGCCGCGGCGGGCCGCTCAGCCGCCGCGCGCGGTCCGGCGCGCGATCGCGACGCTGGTCGCCTGCCCCAGCGCGCCGCCGATCAGCGACCCGGCGACGACGTCACCGGGATAATGGACGCCGGTATGGACGCGCGAGTACGCCACCAGCGCCGCGACCGCCCGCAGCGGGACGCCGGCCGCGGGCAGCACGTGCCCGACGCCGGTCGCGAACGCGAAGGCCGCGGCGGAGTGCCCGGACGGGAACGAGGTCGAGATCGGCATCGGCACATGCCGGGCGATCGGGACGTCCTGTGCCACGCGGTCCGGCCGCCGGCGGCTGCCGAGCGGCTTGACCACGACGTTCACGAACGTCGCCGTGACCCCGACCGACGCGAGGCCGAATGCTGCGGCGCGCCGCCCGCGCCGTCCGCCGGTGACCGACAGCAGGCCGGCCGCGGCGAGCGAGATCTTCGAGTAGTCGGCGGCGCGCGAGAGCCCGGCCATCGCGCGGTCCAGCGTCGGCGTCGGCGTGCGCGCGACGGCCGCGTAGGCGGCGACGTCCAGCCGCTCGACCTCGTCGAGCAGGCTCGTGCGCGTGCGCTCGCCGTCGCGGTCCTCGGGTTCCGTGGCGCTCGGCACCCCCGGAGCATTCCATGACCGGGCGCCGCGTGAGCGCCGCGGCGGCGCTGCTGGTCGGCGGGCTGACCGCGGCGTGGGTCGTGTTCGTGCTCGTCCGTCACTGGCCGCTCAACGGCGCCCCGCCGCTGCTGCTGCTCGTGGCCGCGGCGCTCGCGTGGTGGGCGGTGCGGCGCCGGGGCACCCGCGCGACATCGCGCTCGGGACGGCCGCGGTGCTGGCGGCGCTGGCGCTGGTGCTCTTCATCCGTGGCGGCCTGGTGCTCGAGAACGCGGTGGCCGTCGCCGGCGCGCTCGTCGGCGATCGCGCTCGCCCGCCACGCCTTCACCGTTCCACGTGCCGCTTCCCACGGTCGCGCCGCCGCGCCGCCCGGTCCTGTTCGTCAACCCGCGCTCCGGTGACGGTCGCGCCGAGCGCACGGGCCTCGTCCCGGCCGCGCGCGAGCGCGGGCTCGAGGTCGTGGTGCTCGAGCCCGGCGACGACCTGGAGACGCTCGTCGACGCAGCGCTGGAGCGTGGCGCGGACGGCCTCGCGATGGCCGGCGGCGACGGGTCGCAGGCGATCGTGGCGCGGATCGCCGCGGCGCACGACCTGCCCTACGCCTGCATCCCCTCGGGCACCCGCAACCACTTCGCGCTCGACCTCGGCGTCGATCGCGACGACGACATCGGCGCGCTCGACGCGTTCGCGCCGGGCGCCGGAGAGCACGTCGTCGACCTCGCCGAGGTGAACGGGCGCACGTTCGTCAACAACGCCTCGCTCGGGCGTCTACGCCGAGGCCGTGCAGCGGACCGGGTACCGCGCCGCCAAGCTGCGCACCCTGCTCGACACGGTGCCCGACGTCGTCGGGCCGGACGGGCACGCCGCTCGACCTGGAGTGGACGAGCCCGCACGGCCGGCTGCATCGCACCGCGGCCGTGATCCTCGTCTCCAACAACCGCTACCGGCTCGGGCCCGTGATGGGCTCGGGCACGCGCCCGCGGATCGACGACGGGCTCCTGGGCATCGCGATCGCGGGCGGGCGCAGCGACGGCCGCCGGCGCCTGCGTGTCCGGCGACGGCCCTGGAGCGAGTGGTCCGCGCCCGCGTTCGAGGTCCGCTCGGACGCGCCGGTGAACGCCGGCATCGACGGAGAGACGGTGCGGCTCGACCCGCCGCTGCGGTTCACGATCCGCCCCGGTGTGCTGCGCGCGCGGATCGCGCCGCAGCACCCGGGCGCCTCGCCGTCCGCGCTTGCGCCGGAGGGGATGCGCGCCGCGATCGCCGGGCTGGTGCGGCTCGTCGCCGGGCGGCCGGTCAGCCCGTCGCGACCGGGATCGTCCGGTACTGGTTGAGGAACGTCGACGCCAGGCGCGTCGAGTCGCCGTCGAGTCGCAGATCGGGGAAGCGCCGGAGCGTCTCCTCCAGCCACAGCTTCATCTCCAGGCGCGCGAGCCCGGCGCCGAGGCAGAAGTGCCGCCCGCCGCCGCCGAACGCCTGGTGCAGGTTCGGGTCGCGGCGCACGTCGAAGCGGTGCGGGTCCTCGAAGACGGTCGCGTCACGATTGCCCGAGACGTACCAGAGCAGCACCTTGTCGCCCTCGGCCACGCGCTGGCCGGCGATCTCCGTGTCCTTCATCGCCGTGCGGCGCATGTAGGCGAACGCCGGGTGGCAGCGCAGGAACTCCTCGACGGCCTGCTCGGTGGAGACGGCGCCGGAGCGCACCAGCTCGAGCTGCTCGGGATCCTCGAGCAGGCTCTTCAGGCCCGAGCAGAAGGTCGCGCGGGTCGAGTCGTTGCCCGCGACCATCAGCAGGAACCAGCTCATCACGACCTCTTCGTGCGTCAGCCGCTCGCCGTCGACCTCGGCCTGGACGAACGCCGTCGTGAGGTCGTCCTGCGGGTGCTCGGTCCGTGCGCGGACGATGCCGTCGACGTAGCCGAACACCTCCATCAGTGCGGTCCACGTGTCGGCCATGTCGGCGACGACGCGCGGGTCCTCGAACGCCGTCGTCCGGTTCGTCCAGTCGACGAGCTTCTCGGCATCCTCGCGGGGCACCCCGAGCATGTCGCCGATCACCATCGCGGGCACGAACACGCCGACGTCCTGCACGAGGTCGAAGCGGGTCCCGTCGCCGCGCTCGAGCGCCCGGTCATAGGCGAGGTTGATGATCTCGCGGATGCGGCCGGTGTGATCGAGCGCGCGCTTGGGCGTGAAGGCGCGCTGGGCGAGCGCCTTCAGGCGGTCGTGGCGCGGCGGATCCTGGGCGATGAACATGAACCGCTGCATGTCGACCGCGTCCGCGGGCGCGCCCGGCGGCGGGTGCTCCATCACGCGGTTCATCGCGAGGATGCCGCCGCGCTCGGAGGAGAACGTCTCCCAATCGCGGCCGACGCGCGCGATGTCCTCGAACCGCACGACCGACCAGAACCCCGTCTCCCAGGGGAATCCGCCGAGCTCGCTCCAGTGGCACGGGCGCCTCGCGGCGCAGCAGCTCGAACGCCTCGTGCGGAGGCCCGTCCGCCCACAGCGCGAGGTCGCTCAGGTCGAGGTTGGCGAGCCCGGCGGCGGGTGCGGTCGTCATCGGCGCGACGGTAACGCGTCGTTTGACAGGGTGTCAAGTCAGGCCGCGGTGATCTCCCCGTCCGATCGGGCGTCACCGTCGCGTGTCGGCCCGGCGGACGCGGCCGGCGCGGCCGCGACGGCCGCCTCGATCGCCGCCAGCTCGTCGGCCGTGAGCGTGCGGCGCGTGACCTGCGCCTCACCATCCGCGATCAGCGCGACGAGCTCGTCGGCGTGCGCGGCGTCGGCGAGCACGACGATCGCGGACGAGCCCTTCGGGACCGCCGCCCGCAGCTGCTCGCTGAGCGTGCCGAAGCCCGCCTCGGTCTCCTCATCCGCATGGCCCGCGCTCGGCGCCGACGAGGGCGCCGAGGACGAGCCCGGGAGCGAGGCCGAAGGGCCCGCCGAGCGCGGTGCCGATCACCCCGCCGGCGACCGCGCCCTTCGCGGCGCCCGGCTGGGACAGGTGATCGGACTCGTCGAGCGAGACGTAGTGGCCCGCGACCGTCCCGTGCAGCGAGAGCTGGTCCTTGTGGCCGTGGTGCTCGACCAGCGCGGCCTCGTGCGTCCAGGCGGCGTCGGGTGCGCGGGCGCGCAGCACGGCTGAACGCGGACGCGGCTGCGGGCTGTCCGTGGAACGTGACGATCGCGATGTCCATGGCCATCTGCGGCTCCTCTCGGTCTCCGTCGCAGGCCGCAAGCATCTCACTACGCTGCGCGCCGTGCCCGAGGTTCTCTCCGACGAGCCGCTCGCCCCGCGGACGACCCTGCGCGTCGGCGGTCCCGCGCGGCGGCTCGTGGAGGCCGCGAGCGAGGCGGAGCTGATCGCGACGGTGCGCGAGGCGGACGCCGCCCGGGAGCCGCTGCTCGTGCTCGCGGGCGGCAGCAACGTCGTCATCGCGGACGCGGGCTTCGACGGCCTCGTCGTCCATGTGGCGACCGCAGGTGTGCGACGGGAGCCCGGCCGGCGAGGGCCGCGAGCGGCTGACGGTCGCGGCCGGCGAGCCGTGGGACGACGTCGTGGCGGGCGCCGTCGCGGGCGGCCTGGCGGGGATCGAGTGCCTCAGCGGGATCCCGGGCTCGACCGGCGCGACGCCGATCCAGAACGTCGGGGCGTACGGCCAGGAGGTCGCGTCGACGATCACGTCCGTGCGCGTGCTCGACCGGCGCAGCGGCGAGGTCGAGGAGCTGCCGCCGGCGGCGTGCGGGTTCGGCTACCGGACGAGCGCGTTCAAGCGGTCCGCGGGCCATGTCGTGCTCGCCGTCACGTTCGAGCTGGAGCACGCCGAGCGGTCGGCGCCGCTGCGCTACGGCGAGCTCGCCCGCGCGCTCGGCGCCGAGCCGGGCGCCGGGGCGCCGCTGCGTGCGGTCCGCGATGCCGTGCTCGCGCTGCGCCGCGGCAAGGGGATGGTGCTCGACCCCGCCGACCACGACACCTGGAGCGCCGGGTCGTTCTTCACGAACCCCGTGCTCGAGGCGCACGCGTTTGCGGCGCTCGAGCAGCGCGCGGGCGCCGCAGCCGCCGCGCTTCCCCGAGCCGGACGGCCGGATCAAGACCTCGGCGGCGTGGCTGATCGAGCGTGCCGGCTTCACGCGCGGGGATGCCCGCGGTCCGGTCGCGCTCTCGTCGAAGCACGCGCTGGCGCTGACGAACCGCGGCGGCGCGACGGCCGAGCAGCTCGTCGCCTTCGCGCGCGAGATCGCCGAGCAGGTCGAGCAGCGGCTCGGCGTCGCGCTCGTGCCCGGAGCCGGTGCTGGTCGGCCTGCCCTGGCGTCTCTGAGTCCTCGCTACTCGTCGTCCTCGCGGGCGAAGATCATCTGCATCGGCACGGTCTCGCCCTCCTTGGCCTCCGGGAAGACGACGTACGAGACGGGCGGCCCGCCGAACCAGACCGCGGTCTCGGCCTCACCGACGTAGATGCCGGCGCGCCGCGACCCGTCGGGCTGCTCGACCCAGACCTTCTGACCTTCGTGGAAGAGACCCATCGCCGGATCGTGACCGATTCCGCCGGCGAGCGCGGCGCGGTCCCGCACTACCATGCGCGCCCGGCGATGACTGACGAGGCGCGCACCAGCGGTGGGGCCGGGACTGACCGTAGGCGCCGGCGCCTCGGCCTGGCGTCGATCCTCGTGCTCGGCCTGAGCTGGGCGTGCGTCATGCAGTCCGTCGGCTGGGCGCAGACCTCCTACTTCGCGCTCGTCAAGTCGCTCGGCGACGGGACGGCGCGGATCGACGCCTACCACTGGGAGACGCGCGACAAGTCCTGGACGAACGGCCACTTCTACTCCGTCAAGGCGCCCGGCATGCCCGCGCTGCTGATGCCGGTCTACGAGGGGCTCAAGGCGGTCGGCGCCGACGAGCTGGCGCGCGACGCCGCGGACCGCGCGCGCCGGGGCGGCGCGCGGCAGTGGACCTACCGCGGCCTCAACGTGCACGCCTACGGCTACGACCCCGAGCGTGCCGTGCGCGTCAAGGCGCTGCTCGCGGCGCAGGCGCCGATGATCTGGGCGCTCGGGCTGCTCGGCAGCGTGCTGCCGAGCCTGCTCCTGCTGCTCCTGATCCGCTGGCTCGCCGACCGCTGGCGACCCCGGGCTGGGCACCGCGACCGCGCTCTCGGTCGGCACGGCGACGATCGTCATGACCTTTGCGGTGAACCTGTTCGGCCACATGCTCGCGGCGCTGATCGCATTCGCGGTGTTCACGCTGCTCTGGCGCGAGCGGCAGTCGGCCCCGCGGCCGCTGCTGCTGCTCGGAGCCGGCGTGCTGTCCGGCCTCGCGGTCGTCACCGAATACCCGCTGGCGCTCGCCGGGGCGATCCTCGGGATCTACGGCGTGCTGCACCCGCAGGTCATCACCCGCGGCCTCGCGCCGCTCGCGCAGCGTGCCGGGCTCTACGCGGCCGGCGTGATCGCGGGCGTGCTGCCGCTGCTCGCCTACAACCACTGGGCGTTCGGGTCGTTCGGGAAGATGTCCTACGACAACGCCGTCGACCGTCAGGGCTTCACCGGCCACGACACGCTGGGGCTGAACTCGGGCGGCTTCTTCGGCATCACCTGGCCGGACCCGCGGGTCGCGCTCGAGCTGCTGATCTCCCCGCGCGGCCTGTTCGCGCTCACCCCGGTCGTGGTGATGGGGATCGTCGGGACGGTCCTGCTGCACCGCCGCGGCATGAAGGCCGAGGCGCGCACGATCGCGGCGATCGCGCTCGCGTTCTTCATCTACGACACGGGGTACTGGCTGCCCGTTCGGCGGCGGCTCCCCGGGCCCGCGCTTCCTGATCCCGCTGCTGCCGTTCCTCGGGGTCGCGCTCGTCGAGGCATGGCGGCGGTTCCCCGCGACGACGCTCGTGATGACGGTCAGCGGGGCGGTCGTGATGGCGATCGCGACGCTCACCTATCCGCTGATCGGCACCGGGAGCATGTGGCAGTGGTGGGACCGCGTCGAGGGCGCGGTCTTCCAGCACACGATCCCGACGGTCTTCGGCGCCGGCGACGGCTGGCTCGCGCTGATGCCGGTGCTGATCGGGCTGCTCGCCGTCGCCTGGCTCGGCGCCCGCGCGACCGGCACGCTGCCGGTCAGCCGCGACCTGCGGACCGCGATCGCGGCGCTCGGCGGCTGGGTCGCTGCTCGCGCTCGTGCGTCGCCCCGGCGTTCGGCGAGCGCAAGATCTCCGGCGTCGGCAAGACGCGCAAGGGCGACGTCGACCACAGCGGCCTGCCGTGGCAGATCGTCGTGATCGCCGCGGTGACGGCGGCGCTGGCGCTCGCGCTCGCCGTGCGCGCCGAGCGCCGTGCGGGCGCCGCGGTCAGCCGAGGTCGTAGATGACGAGCGGCCCGCGCCGCGTGCGCTGCAGCCCGAGCTGCTCGGGGGTGGCTGACCGCGCGCACGTGATGGCGGGCGCCTCCGGGTCAGGCGGCAGGTCGGTGTGCACGACGACGGTGCGCACGCCGATCCGCCGCAGCCGCGCGACCGAGGCGCGGTCGGGGAAGCACGCGACGGCGCTCAGCGTCTCGTTGAAGAACGCCGGATCGAAGCTCGTGCGGCCGTTGAGCATGCGCGGGAAGCCGTCGGTCGACCACAGCAGGTAGCGGCGGTTGTCCTCGCGCGCGGCGGGAAGCTGCAGCAGCGGGTCGCGCAGCTCCGGCGAGGCCGGCGGGCGCCGTCGGCACCTGCGGGTGCGGGTAGCCGGCGAGCGCCTCGCCGCCGCGGTCGATGCCGAAGCCCGAGCCCTCGACGACCACGACGAGCACGAGCAGCCGCCGCGGCGATCGCGGCCGCCCGCGCCGCCGCGCCGGGCGCCGATCGCGGCCGCCGCCCGCGCCGCGCCGCCCGCGGCGAGCAGCGCGAGCACCAGCGTCGTCAGCGTGTTCAGCCGCCCGGGCACGCGGATCCCCTGCCACCCGGGCAGCGCCTCGTACAGCAGGCGATAGGGGAGGAACCGGCCGACGCCGTGCTCCTGGAACCCGAGCGACAGCAGCGCCAGCACCAGCGCCGCGACGCCCCGAGGCCGATCCGCAGCGGCCTGGGGTAGCCGCGCCAGCCGAGCCCCGCGATCGCGAGCAGCAGGATCGCGAGTCCCGGGAACAGCGTCTGCTCCGGCACGGCGTCCAGCGTGTCGCGCACGCTCGACGTGGCGCGACCCCACACGAGACTCGTCTCCGGCGCCGTGATGAACATCCGCACGGGCCCGGAGTAGCGCGAGACCGTCGACCTGTGAGCGCTTGGCCTCCGGGTGCGCGTCGAGCACGCGCAGGTAGGGCCGCGCGAGCACGACCGAGACGCCCGCCAGCAGCACCCCGCCGACGACCGTCGCGACGATCAGCCGGCGCGGGACCGCCGGCCGTCCCGCGCGCCACCACCAGACCGCCGCGATGCCGCCGAGCAGCGAGCAGCAGATAGGCGAGCTGCAGGCCGAGGCTGAAGCCGAGCGCCATCTGCCATGCGGCGACGGCGAACCCGCCGACGATCATCCCGGGCCGCTCCCGCCGCCAGCCGCGCAGCATCAGGAACAGCGCCAGCGGGATCCCGCCGCTGGAGAGCACGTGCAGGTGGCCGCCCTGCTCCAGCCGCCACGGGGCGCAGGCGAACGCCGCGCCCGCGACGGCGGCGGCCCACCGCGGCGCGCCCAGCTCGCGCGCCAGCAGGTACGCGCCGAGGAACGCCAGCGCGAACGCGAACAGGAACAGCAGGTCGTAGCGGACGACGGCGGCGTGCGGCCCGGAGCCGATCAGCCCCGCCGGGGCGTAGCCGATCAGCGCGTCGGAGAACGCGAGGCTGTCGCGCAGCGGCCAGAACTGGTTGCTCTGGAAGAAGTCGAGCGGCTGGGTCGCGAGCGCATGGCCGTCCCAGGCGACCTGCCAGCTCTGCGGCAGCGGGTCCCCGAGGTCCAGCGGGATGTCCGTTCCCAGGTGCGCCGCGAGCGGCCAGAAGAGGACGACGGCCAGCAGGGCGGCCGCAGAGCGCCACCAGCACGACCTCGCGCCCGCGAATCTGCGGAGAGGATCGCCACCAGGCCGCCATGCAGGCGAGAGCTTATTCCGGCCCCGCCCGCCCGGCGGAACTGGCGCATCGGCGCGCTGTGCCAGCTACCGTTCTGAACATGATTTCCCGTAACGCACTGCTCGCCGCCGGCGCCATCGCCGCGGCCGCCCTCGTCCCCGCCTCGGCTGCCTCAGCGGCGCAGGTCGCGCCGGACGTCACAAAGCTCAAGGTCACTCCCACGTCGTTCAAGCCGCTCGCCACCGGTGGTCCCGTGGTGCTGACCGGCGGCGCGCTCGTGACCTTCAACATCCTCAACGGCGCCCACGTCAACTTCTCCGTCAAGTCCGAGAAGCCCGGCAAGCGCGTCGGCGGGAAGTGCGTCGCCGGCAAGGCGAAGACGAAGAAGAGCACCTGCGTGCGCACCACTGCGGTGCCCGGTGGCTTCGAGCTGATCGGCATCTCCGGCCCGAACGAGTTCAACTTCTCCGGCAGGATCGCGGACAAGACGCTTCCCGTCGGGTCGTACAGGCTCCTCGCCAAGGCCCAGGGCACGGCCGGCCGCACCTCGTACACGCAGTTCAAGATCCGCAAGTAGAGCGCGCGGGGCTCCCGCGCCGCCCGTACAGACGGTACGGTCCGCCGATGCGACGCCCCGCACGGCTGTTCCTGACGATCGCGCTCGCGGCGCTGCTGCCGGTGCTCGCCGCCTGCGGCAGCGACACGCAGGGCGGGCCCTCGACGATCCCCGCGGCGGGCGCTCCGGCACAGCCGGTGGCGCTCACGGGCGTGGCCACGACGATCGCGCTCGACCCGCTGACCGTCGGGCTGCTGGACGACAACAACGTCACCGTCGTGCCGATCCCGCCCGCGCGCCGTGCGGCCGAGGGCATCCGCTTCCCGATCACGAGCGGCGACGTGCGGCCGGACACGCTCGCCGGCACGATCCATCACGCCGGCGGCCTGGCGCTCACCAACGGGACCAAGCGGGTCGTCCTGAGCGACTTCGTGGTCAACACCGGCACCGGGCAGCTCAGCGCGAACGCCGGCTCCGGAAGCCTGCAGCTGCTGAACCTCGACCTCGCGTCGGGCAAGCGGCTGGACGCCGGAGGCAGGCTGGTGCTCGCGGACATCCCCGCCACGCTCACGTCGGGGGCTGCGCACGCGCTCAGCGAGGCGCTGAACGTGTCCGTGCTGACGCCGTCGCTCGAGATCGGCGTCGCCGTCATCAGCGTCACCCGCTGAGCCCCCGGTAGGGTCGCGGGGAATGATCGTCGCGATCGGGGTCGATCACGCCGGAGTGCCGCTCCACGCCGCCATCGTGGAGATCCTGGCCGATCTCGGGCATGACCTGCTCGATCTCGGGGCGTGTGACGACTATCCGGACATCGCGCTCGCGCTGGGCCGCGCGGTCGCGAGCGGCCAGGCCGAGCGCGGCGTGCTGATCTGCGGCTCGGGGGCCGGCGTCGGCGTCGCCGCGTCGAAGATCCCGGGGGTCCGCGCGCAGACGATCCACGACGGCTACACCGCGCACCAGGCGGTCGAGCACGACGCGGTGAACGTCATCTGCCTCGGCTCGCGGGTGATCGGCGAGCAGGTCGCACGCGAGGTCGTCGCCACGTTCGTCGGCGCCGACATCAGCGACGAGCCGCGCCACGTCCGGCGGCGTGCCAAGGTGGACCTGCTCGAGCGCGACGGACTCGACGCGATCCTCGACGACACCACCACGAAGGAGTGAGATGCAGCTCGGGATGATCGGCCTCGGCCGGATGGGCGCGAACATGGTCCGGCGGCTCCTGAAGGACGGCCACGAGTGCGTGGTGTGGGACCCGGACGCGGCCGTCGTGCAGCAGCTCGCGTCGGAGGGCGCGACCGGCGCCGAGTCGGCCGCCGACCTCGTCGCCAAGCTCACGGCGCCCCGCGCGGTCTGGCTGATGGTCCCGGCCGGCGTCGTCGACGGCGCGCTGGAGAACCTGACGCCGCACCTCGAGCGCGACGACCTCGTCGTCGACGGCGGGAACTCGTACTACGTGGACGACCTGCGCCGCTCGGCGGCGTACGCCGAGCAGGGCATGCACTACGTCGACTGCGGCGTCAGCGGCGGCGTCTGGGGCCTGACCGAGGGGTTCGGCCTGATGGCGGGCGGCGACGACGCGGCGATCACGCGGATCACGCCGGTGCTGCGCAGCCTCGCGCCGGGCGTCGACGCGGCCCCGCGCACGCCCGGGCGCTCAGGCCCGCCGGCGCCCGAGGAGGAGGGCTGGATCCACTGCGGCCCGTCCGGCGCGGGACACTTCGTGAAGATGGTCCACAACGGGATCGAGTACGGCATGATGGCCGCGTATGCCGAGGGGCTGAACCTGCTCGCGCACGCGAACGCGGGCGCCGCCGAGCGCGAGGTCGACGCGGAGACGACGCCGCTTCGCGACCCGGCGCACTACCGCTACGAGATCGACACCGCGAAGGTCGCCGAGGCGTGGAGGCGCGGCACCGTCGTCCGCTCCTGGCTGCTCGACCTGGCCGCCTCCGCGCTCGCCGCGGACCCGGAGCTCGGTCATCTCGCCGGGCGCGTCTCCGACTCGGGCGAGGGCCGCTGGACGGCGCTCGCGGCGATCGACACGGGCACGCCGACGCCGGTCCTGACGGCCGCGCTGCAGGAGCGGTTCAGCTCGCGCGGCGAGGCCGACTTCGCGGACCGCCTGCTGTCCGCGCTGCGCGAGCAGTTCGGCGGGCACGCCGAGAAGCCGGGCGCGGGCGGCCGGTCATGAGCCCGCGCGAGCAGGGCGACGCGCTGGTCATCTTCGGGATGACCGGGGATCTCGCGTTCCGCCAGATCTTCCCCGCGCTCCAGCGGATGATCCAGGCCGGTGACCTGAACGTCCCGATCGTCGGGGTCGCGCGCGAGCACTGGGATCTCCCGAAGCTCCAGCAGCGTGCGCGCGACAGCCTGGAGGCCAGCAAGGACGGGCTCGATCCCGCGGCGTTCTCGGAGCTCTGCAAGCTGATGCGCTACGCCGGCGGCACCTACGACGACCCGAAGACCTACGGCGAGCTGGCGAACGCGCTCCAGGACTGCGATCGCCCCGTGCACTACCTGGCGATCCCGCCGTCGCTGTTCGAGACCGCCGTCGGCCATCTCGGCGGCGCCGGTCTCGCCGAGCTCGGGCGCGTCGTCGTCGAGAAGCCGTTCGGGCGTGACCTGGCCTCCGCGCAGGAGCTCAACCGCGCGCTGCTGAAGGTCTACCCCGAGGAGCGCGTCTACCGGATCGATCACTTCCTCGGCAAGACGCCGGTCGACAACATCCTCTTCTTCCGCTTCGCGAACACGTTCCTCGAGCCGGTCTGGAACCGCCAGTACGTGCGTCAGATCCAGATCACGATGGCCGAGGATCTCGACGTGGCCAACCGCGGCGCCTTCTACGACGGCGTCGGCGCGATCCGCGACGTGATCGAGAATCACCTCTTCCAGGTGCTCACGCTGCTCGCGATGGATCCGTTCCCCGGGCATCACGAGGACGCGCTGCGCAAGGAGAAGGCGCGCTTCCTGCGCGGCGTGCGCGCGCTGCGTCCCCAGGACGTGATCCGCGGCCAGTACAAGGGGTACCGCCAGACCGACGGTGTCGCGCCGGACTCCAAGGTGGAGACCTACGCGGCGATGCGGCTGCACGTCGACACCTGGCGCTGGGCCGACGTGCCGATCCTCGTGCGCGCGGGCAAGTGCCTCCCCGTGAAGGCGACCGAGATCGTGATCGAGCTGAAGAAGCCGCCGGAGAAGCTCTTCCCCCAGCAGCACCCGCACGGCAACCGGATGCGCTTCCAGATCGATCCCGAGGTGCTGATCGCGATGGAGGTGCAGGCGCGCCGCGCGGACACCGAGGAGTTCGAGGTCGAGGACATCGAGCTGATGGCGATGCGCGCGACCCCGCATCAGGTGCCGCCGTACCAGCGGCTGCTGACCGCGGCGCTCCAGGGCGACCACAACCTCTTCGCCAGCGAGCAGACGATCGAGGAGGCGTGGCGTATCGTCGATCCGATCCTCGGCCTCGAGACCGAGCCGCTCGAGTACGAGAAGGGGAGCTGGGGGCCGGCCGAGGCCGAGCAGCTGCCTCCCAACCACCACTGGTTCACCCCCCATGTGGACGGCGCGGACCTGTCACATCCGGCCGACCGCACAGACGTCGTCCCACTAGGAGATCCCCGCCATGACCAGCACACGGGCCCTCAACGCCGCCGGCCAGAGCATCTGGCTCGACAACATCACCCGCCCGATGCTCGACGACGCGACGCTCGCCGGGTACATCGACGAGTACAGCGTCACCGGGCTGACCTCCAACCCGACGATCTTCGACAAGGCGATCGCGGGCTGCGACGCCTACGACGATCAGATCGCCGAGGTCGGTCGTGACGCCGCGCGCACCGACGAGGAGGTGTTCTTCGACCTCGCGATCGACGACCTGCGGCGCGCCGCCGACGAGTTCGGCGAGGTGCACGAGCGGACGGCCCACCTCGACGGATTCGTCTCGCTCGAGGTCTCCCCGACACTCGCGTTCGACACCACCGGTGCGACGATCGCGCAGGTGCGGGAGCTGTACGCACGGATGGAGCGGCCGAACGTCTTCATCAAGATCCCCGGGACGCCGGAGGGCCTGCCCGCGATCGCCGACGCGATCCACGGCGGCATTCCGGTGAACGTCACGCTGCTCTTCTCGAGCGCGCATCACCTGGCCGCGGCCGACGCCTGGATGACCGGCATCGAGCGCCGGATCGCCGACGGGCTGCCGCCCGACGTGCCGTCCGTCGCCTCGCTCTTCATGAGCCGCTGGGACGTGAAGGCCAACCCGCACGTGCCGCAGGAGCTGCAGAACAGGCTCGGGCTCGCGATCGGCGGCCGCGCGTACAAGGCCTACATGGAGCTGCTCGCCTCGCCGCGGATGCAGAAGCTGATGAACGCGGGTGCGCGCCCCCAGCGGCTGCTGTGGGCGAGCACGGGCACCAAGGATCCGAGCGCTCCGGCCACGCTCTACATCGACGGGCTGGCGGCGCCGTACACCGTCAACACGACGCCCGACAGCACGCTGAACGCCTGCGCGGCGGGACGGCACCGAGCCGCCGCCGCTGATGGCGCCCGACGGCGGCGACGCCGAGGACGTGCTCGCGCAGTTCGCGGCCGCCGGAGTCGACGTCGACGCGTACGCGGCCGAGCTGCAGCTGGACGGCGCGGCGTCGTTCGTGAAGAGCTGGACGTCGCTGCTCGGCACGATCGCGGAGCGGCGGGCCGCCGTCGCCGCCGGAGGCTGACGGGTGGCCGACGCGGCGCGGGGGCTCGACGCGCTGCCCTCGTGGGCGGCCCTGCTCGCGCACGCCACCGAGCTTGAGCAGTCGACCCTGGGGGACCTCTTCGCCGGCGATCCCGCGCGCGGCGAGGCGCTGACGTTCGAAGCCGAGGGCCTGCTGCTCGACGCGAGCAAGCAGCGGGTCACGCCGCGCACGCTCGAGCTGCTCACCGCGCTCGCGCGCGAGGCGGGCCTCGAGGACCGGATCGCCGCGATGTTCGCCGGCGACCACGTGAACGTCTCCGAGGACCGCGCGGCGCTGCACGTCGCGCTGCGGGCCCCGCGCGGGGCCCGGATCCCGGCCGCCGGCGAGGACGTCGTCCCAGCGGTCCACGAGGTGCTCGACCGGATGGCCGACTTCGCCGAGCGCGTGCGCTCGGGCGCGTGGACGGGGGCGACCGGCCAGCGCATCCGCACGATCGTGAACATCGGCATCGGCGGCTCCTACCTCGGCCCCGAGATGGCGGCGATCGCGCTCGCCGCCTACGTGCCGGACGAGCTCGAGCTGCGGTTCCTCTCGAACGTCGACGGCAGCGACTTCTGGCGCGTCACGCGGGGTCTCGATCCCGAGAGCACCCTCGTCGTCGTCGCCTCCAAGACGTTCACGACGCTCGAGACGATGACGAACGCGCAGACGATGCGCGACTGGATCGTCGGCGCGCTCGGCGAGGACGCCGTCGCCCGGCACGTCGTCGCGGTCTCCACCAACGAGCAGCGCGTGCGCGACTTCGGCATCGACCCGGCGAACATGTTCGGCTTCTGGGACTGGGTCGGCGGGCGCTACTCGATGGACTCGGCGATCGGGCTGTCGACGATGATCGCGATCGGCGCCGAGGGGTTCGCCGACCTGCTCGGCGGCTTCAACGCGATCGACGAGCACCTGCGGCAGACGCCGCTGGAGCGCAACCTGCCGGTGCTGATGGGGCTGCTGAGCGTCTGGAACCGCAACGTGCTCGGCCACCCCACGGTCGCCGTGCTGCCGTACTGCCAGGAGCTCGCGCGCTTCCCGGCCTACCTGCAGCAGCTCGAGATGGAGAGCAACGGCAAGCACGTGATGATCGGACGGCTCGCCGGTGCGCTGGGAGACCTCGCCGGTGCTCTGGGGCGAGCCCGGCACCAACGGCCAGCACAGCTTCCACCAGCTCCTGCATCAGGGGACGGAGATCGTTCCGGCGGAGCTGATCGCGTTCACGCGGCCGCTCCACGACGTCGGCCCGCACCACGACCTGCTGCTCGCCAACCTGCTCGGGCAGGCGGAGGCGCTCGCGTTCGGCCGCTCGGCACAGGAGCTGCGCGAGCTCGGCAGCCCGGAGGCGCAGATTCCCCACCGCGTGTGCGAGGGCGACCGGCCGAGCAGCGTGCTGCTCGTCGACGGCGCGATCACGCCGGCCGCGGTCGGGAAGCTCGTCGCGCTCTACGAGCACCGCGTGCTGACCGAGGGCGTCCTCTGGGGGATCGACTCGTTCGATCAGTGGGGGGTCGAGCTCGGGAAGGCGACGGCGGGAACGCTCGCCGGCGAGCTCACCGCCGCGGCCGCGCCCGACCTGGGCCACGACGCGGCGACGAACGCGCTGGTGCGCCGGCTGCGCGAGGCGCGCGGCCGGCCCGTCTGACTACGCGCTCGGGACGATGTCGAGCGGCTGGAGCTGCTGCTGCGCCGGCGTGTCCGAGCCGAGCTCGAGGCCGAGCTGCCGTTCTCGAGCATCGTCTGCACGGTGGCGGCCGGGATCGAGAACCCGATGCCGTCGTTGCCGCCGCCCTGGCTCGCGATCTGCGAGTTGACGCCGACGACCTCGCCGCTCGCGTTGAGCAGCGGCCCGCCGGAGTTGCCCGGGTTGATCGCGGCGTCGGTCTGGATGACGTCGGCGATCGTGGCGCCGTCCGGAGCCTGGATGTCACGGCCGACGGCCGAGACGATGCCGCTCGTGAACGTCTGCGAGAGCCCGAACGGGCTGCCGATCGCGTAGACCGTGTCGCCGACCGCGACGCCGCCGGTCGAGAGGCGCAGCGGCGTCAGCTGCGCGCCGGCCGTGTCGACCTTGAGCACGGCGAGATCCTGGTCGGCGTCGCCGCCGACGACCTGAGCGGTGTGCTCGGTGCCGTCGGTCCCGAGCTTCACCGTGACCTGCTGGGCGCCGCTCACGACGTGGCCGTTCGTGACGATCAGCCCGTCGGAGGAGACGACGAAGCCGGTGCCGGTCGACTGGCCCTCGTCCGTGACGGCCTGGATCTCGGCGACCGACTCCTTCGCGCCCTCGTACACCTGCTTGGCGTCGGAGGTGGCGGCGGGAGCCGGGGTCGCCGGTCGCTGCACGACCGAGACCGGCATGCGGGGCGCTGCGGCGGGGGAACGTTGAGGTGGCGTGGGGCGCGGCGGTCAGGGCGAAGACGGCGGCGCCGCCGCAGGCGGCGAGCACGATCGTCGCGCCGGCCGCGGCAAGCTTGGCTGGAGACATGCCCCAGGGTGGAAGCCTGACCTTCAGCCTTTGTAACGGCTCCTGAAAAGGCGCTTGAAGCTTTGGCGCCGCGCCTCAGGCGGTCGCCGGCGCGAGGCCGCCCGGGTCCTTCGGCAGCTTGCGGATCTGCAGGCCGCCGTAGATGAAGGCGACGCCGCGGATCAGGAAGACGATGCCCGCGAGGACGGCGAGCGTCTTCAGGCTGAGGTCGGGCCAGGCCAGCACGACGATGCCGGCGAGGATGTCGAGCACGCCGACCGCGATGTTCGTGCCGCGGTACTCGGAGTCGGAGAACGCGGCGACGAAGCGCGCGACGCCCGAGACGATGAACCAGATCCCGACGATGATCACGAGCGCGGCGAGCGCGGTGAACGGATGCTTCACCAGAATCAGGCCGGCGATGATGCTCAGCACGCCGAGCATCGCGACCAGTCCGCGGCCCTCACCCTTGCCGGCGATCGACGCGATCACCTCGATGACCCCGTCGACGAGCAGGAAGATCCCGATGATCACGGCGATCGTCACGAGCGACGGGCCGGGCCAGACGATCAGGATGATCCCGGCGGCCAGCGTGATCACGCCGAACAGCACGAACAGCCACCAGAGGCTGCGGAAATCCTTCAGGGCGTCGGGAATGCTCGTGGACACGGTGAGACCTCCGTGGGGGGACGGGATTGCGAGACGAACGCTAGAGGGCGCGGCGGCGGCTCAGGCCTTGGCGGCGCGGCGGCCGGCCTTGACGCGGCCGATCTTGTCGAGCACGGCCTTGCGCAGCCGGATCGACTCGGGCGTCACCTCGACGCACTCGTCCTCGCGCAGGAACTCCAGCGCCTGGTCGAGCGACAGGACCTTCGCCGGCACGAGCCGTTCGAGCACGTCGGCCGCGGCCGACCGCATGTTCGTGAGCTGCTTCTCACGCACGGCGTTGATGTCGAGGTCCTCGGAGCGGCTGTTCTCGCCGACGATCATGCCTTCGTAGAGTTCCTCGCCCGGCGCGACGAAGAGCGTCCCGCGCTCCTGCAGGGAGGACAGCGCGAACCCGGTCGCCTTGCCGGCGCGGTCGGCCACGAGCGAGCCGCTCGGGCGTGTGCGCAGCTCGCCGAACCAGGGCGCCCAGCCGTCGAAGACGTGGTGGATCAGGCCGGTTCCGCGCGTCTCCGTCAGGAACTCCGTGCGGAAGCCGATCAGCGCGCGCGCCGGAACCAGGTACTCCATCCGCACCCAGCCCTGGCCGTGGTTGACCATCTGCTCGAGCTGGCCCTTGCGCAGCGCGAGCAGCTGCGTCACGACGCCGACGTAGTCGTCGGGGACGTCGATCGACATGCGCTCGACGGGCTCGTGGCGCTTGCCGTCGATGATCCGCTCCAGCACGCGCGGCTGGCCGACGGTCAGCTCGAAGCCCTCGCGGCGCATCAGCTCCACGAGCACGGCCAGCTGCAGCTCGCCGCGGCCCTGGACCTCCCAGGCGTCCGGGCGCTCGGTGTCGTACACGCGGATCGAGACGTTGCCGATGATCTCGCGGTCCAGGCGCGCCTTGATCAGCCGCGCCGTGACCTTCTTGCCTTCACGGCCGGCCATCGGCGACGTGTTGACGCCGATCGTGACCGACAGCGACGGCTCGTCGACGCTGATCACCGGAAGCGGAATCGGGTTGTCCGGGTCGGCGAGCGTCTCGCCGATCGTCACGTCGTCGAGACCGGCGACGGCGATGATCTCGCCCGGACCCGCGGACTCCGCGGGCACGCGGTCGAGCGCCTCGGTGATGAACAGGTCGCCGAGCTGCCCGGCCTGCACCGTGCCGTCGGCGCGACACCAGCCGATCCGCTGGCCCTTCGTGATCGTCCCGTGACGCACGCGGCAGATCGCCAGGCGCCCGAGGTAGGGCGAGGCGTCGAGGTTCGTGACCATCGCCTGCAGCGGGTGATCGGGCTCGTAGCTCGGCGGCGGGACGTGCTCGAGCAGCAGGTCGAACAGCGGCAGCAGGCTGTCGCCGGGCTTGGTCGGATCCATCGACGCCCAGCCGCGCTTGGCGTCGGTGTAGACGACGGGGAAGCCGAGCTGGTCCTCGTGCGCGTCGAGGTCGAGGAAGAGATCCTCGACCATGCTGAGGACCTCGCCGATGCGGGCGTCGGGCCGGTCGACCTTGTTGATGTCGAGGATCACGGGCAGGCCCTCTTCGAGCGCCTTGCGCAGGACGAAGCGCGTCTGCGGCAGCGGGCCCTCGGCGGCGTCGACGAGCAGCAGGATCGCGTCGACCATCGCCAGGCTGCGCTCGACCTCGCCACCGAAGTCGGCGTGGCCGGGCGTGTCGACGATGTTGATCTTCACGCCCTTGTAGTCGACCGCGGTGTTCTTCGCGAGGATCGTGATCCCGCGCTCGCGCTCGAGATCCATCGAGTCCATCACGCGGGTCGCGACCTCTTCGTGGTCGCCGAACGCGCCGCTCTGATGCAGCAGCGCATCGACGAGCGTGGTCTTGCCGTGGTCGACGTGCGCGACGATCGCGACGTTCCGCAGGTCGTCGCGTGTGGCGGTCACGTGCTGCGCAGCTCACGGAGCTTGGCGAGCTCCGCGTCGAGGTCGATGGCGCGCATGTCGTGCTCGCCGGGAAGGCGGTCGAGGATGCCGCGGATCAGGGCGTGGAGATCGCTCTCCTCGTGCCCGAATCCGTCGAAGTAGGTCTTCAGCGCGGTGTAGGTGACCTTCATCTCCGCGGCGGTGAGCTGGAGGTCCAGGACCGGAGCATCCGCCGGAATGAGGTTCGTTTCGTCGTCAGCCATACCGTCAAGCTAGCGCCAACATGCGCCTCGATAGGGTCCGGACATGGCCGATCGCACCGTTGACGTCCTCCTGATCGGTGGCGGAGTCGCCTCCGCCGCGGCCGCCGGCGAGCTCGTCGGCGGCGGCTTCGACGGGAGCGTCCTGCTCGTCGGGCGCGAGCTCGATCCGCCCTACGACCGCCCGCCGCTGACGAAGGAGTACCTGCGCGGCGAGCAGGGCCGCGAGCCGGGCTTCCGCCCGGAGGCCGGGTGGTTCGACGGCGCGCCGGTCGAGCTGATGACGCGCACGAGCGTGATGAAGCTCGACACCGCGGCGCGCGAGGCCACGCTCTCCACCAAGGAGACGGTCGGCTACGAGCACGCCCTGGTCGCCACCGGGTCGATGGTGCGCCGGCTGCAGGTCGACGGAACCCAGCTCGACGGCATCCACTACCTGCGCGCGTTCGGCAACGCCGACGCGATCCGCGCCGAGCTCGACGGCGCCGAGCACGTCGTCTGCGTCGGCGGGTCGTACATCGGCTGCGAGGTGGCGGCGTCGCTGCGCGCGATCGGCAAGCAGGTGACGATCGTGATGCTCGAGGACGAGCCGATGGAGCGCGGGTTCGGGCGCCAGGTCGGCGCGTTCTTCCGCGGCGTCCTCTCCGAGCGCGGCGTCGGGATCGTCCACGCCGACGAGGTCGAGCGGTTCGAGGGCGACGAGCGCGTCGCCCGCGTCGTCACGAAGGGCGGGCGGGAGCTCGCGGCCGACCTCGTCGTCTGCGGTGTCGGCGTCACGCCCGACGTGATGCTCGCGCGCTCCGCCGGCCTCGAGCTCGGCGAGAGCGGCGGCATCCGCTGCGACGAGGGCCTGCGGACGAGCGCGGCGCGCATCTGGGCCGCCGGGGACGTGTGCGAGTACGCGAGCGTCGTGCACGGCGGCCGGCGGATCCGCGTCGAGCACACCGAGCACGCGAGCGCCCAGGGCGCGTTCGTCGGGCGCGCCATCCTCGGCGCCGACGAGCCGTACACCGAGGTGCCCTACTTCTACAGCGACCTCGCCGACTGGGCCTCGCTCGAGTACGTCGGCCCCGCGCACAGCTGGGACCAGGAGGTCGTCACCGGCGCGCTCGAGGACGGGGAGTTCGGCGTCTGGTACCTCGAGCACGGCCACGTGCGCGGCGCGCTGAGCGTCGGCGGCGCGCTCGACCTGGATCGCGCGCGAGCGCTGATCGCCTCGGGCGACAGCGTCGCGGCAGCCGATCTCTAGCGCGTCAGGCGGTCTCGTGCAGGTGGTGCCCGGCCGACTCGGCCGCGGCCTCCGACGCCACGGTGTCGCGCAGCGCGGCATCGAACGCGCCGACCTCGGCGACGCGCTCGGCGGTCAGGCGATCGAGCTCGGGCGCCACGGCGCGCGCGTCGCGCTCGCCGGCCCGCGTGCGCAGCGCCATCCGCACCGGTGAGAGGAAGCGCAGCCACCTGGGGGCGAAGACGGTCCGGCTGCGCGCGTGCACGCCGTCGACGATCGCCTGCGCGGCGTCGCCGACGGGGTGGGTCGTGCGCAGCGGTCCCACCATCGCGCTGCGCATCGCCTTGAACGCCGCCATGTCGCGGTCGGCGCCCTCGACCATGTCGGTCGCGATCCAGAGGAAGTAGGCGACGCCGACCTCGACGCCGAGGTGCGCCACCTCGACCCGCAGGATGTCGAGCAGCATCTCGAGGCCGGCCTTGCTCGTCCCGTAGGGCCCGAGGCCGATCGCGGGAGCGATCGCGGACGCGGACGCGACGCCCATGACGTAGCCGCGGCGCGCCTCGATGTGGGGGAGGCAGGCGTGGATGACGCGCCAGTTCCCGATCAGGTTCACGTTCAGGGCGGCCGCGAGCGCGTCGGGATCGAGGTGGCGGAGCGCTCCGCCGACCGCGACGCCGGCGTTGGAGACCAGCACGTCGATCCCGCCCGCCTCGTCGACCACCCACGCGACGGCGTCGGCGACCTGCTCGGGGTGCGTGATGTCGCAGGCGCGGTGCAGCGCGTCGTCGCCGCACGCCGGCGGCGGCGTCCGGGAGCGCGTCGGCGTTGAGATCCAGGAGCGCGACGCGGTGGGTGGCGGCGAGGCGCCGTGCGACCTCGAGGCCGATGCCCTGCGCGGCGCCGGTGACGATGGCGACGGGGCGGGTCATGCGGCGACCCTACCCCGGAATCAGATGTCGTGCCCGGGGATGCGGTGCTCTTCGAGGAAGCGGTCGTTCTCGCGCTTCTCGACGACCGCCTGGGCGGCCGCGAACGCGATCAGGCCCTGCGCGATGACCGGGAACAGGACGAAGAACACGCCGATCAGGCCGAAGTCGACCTTCACGGCATTGCTGACGGCGAGCACCATGGCGCGAGCGTATCGAAGCCGCTGGCCGCCGGGCGGCCCGCCGGGATACTCTCGGCGGCGTGAACCGTCTCGGCGCCCTCGTCTACGACCGCCTGGTCATGAAGCGCAGCCAGGATGCGGGCCTCGCGGACGCCCGCCGCGAGGCGCTCGCGCAGGCGCGCGGCGAGGTGCTCGAGATCGGCGCCGGCACCGGGCTGAACATGACGGCCTACCCGCGCACCGGGATCACGCGCCTCGTCCTGACCGAGCCGCACGAGCCGATGCGCAAGCAGATCCAGGGCAAGCTCGGGGACGCGCCCGCGCCGACGGAGGTCGTCGCGGCGAGCGTCGAGGACCTGCCGTTCGACGACGCGACCTTCGACACGGTGACCGGAACGCTCGTGCTCTGCGAGGCGGGCGACCCGTCCCGCGCGGTCGCCGAGATCGCACGCGTGCTGAAGCCCGGCGGGCGCTACCTGTTCCTCGAGCACGTGCGCAGCGACGACCCGAAGCTCGCGCGCCGCCAGGATCGCTGGGCGCCGGTCTGGAAGGCGGTCGCCGGCGGCTGCAACTGCAATCGCGACACCCTCGCCACGGTCTCCGCCTCCGGCCTCGACGTCGAGAGCCACCGGATCGGGCGGTTCCCGAAGTCCCCGAGCGTCGTCAGCCCGCTGCTCAGCGGCTCCGCGATCCGCGGCGACGTCCTCTAAGTACCCGTACTAACCGCCGACGTCCACGACCGCGGTCGCGCCGTCGCCGCGATGCAGCGGACGTTCCGCCCGCGATGCCGACGCCGATGTGCCGGTACGAGCGCCCAGCAGGATCCTGCGGTGCGGCGGGGAGTCGAGCCATCCGCGGACGGCGCGCTGCCGCGTCGCGTCCCGCCCGATGGCGAACTGGATCATCTCGCCGATCCGGGTGCCGCGGTAGCCCGCGCGCCGGGTCCGGTCCCGCGGGGTCGAGCCGCCCGGGCTCGTGTGCGCGAAGTAGCCGCGCCGCACCATGTCGAAGCGCATGGCGGCCGGCGGCGAGCGTGAGCGGGCCGTTGGCCTGGAGCCGCCGCAGCCCGTGGAGGTGGCGCGCGCGATTGATCAGGCACGTCGTCGCGTGCTCGCGCGCCTCGGTGGTCACCGCGCCCGGTCGCGCCGGAGCAGTCGCCGAGGGCCGACGCGGGGGCGGCCAGCAGGACGATTGCGAGGGTCGTTGCAATCATCACAAACACACTGTTAGCTTAGCGCCACCACCTGGGATCTCCTACCTCGCTGGTAGGATTGCCTGATGACAGCGCGTCATTGCTCGACGGTCGTCGCGACACACCCCAGAAGGGAGCCCTCGCGATGATCTTCACGACGAAGGCGGAGTACGGCGTGCGCCTGCTCGTCGAGCTCGGCCGCCAGCCCGCCGACGCTCCCGTCTCGCTGAAGGCCATCGCCGAGGCGGAGGGCCTGCCGCTCGCCTACCTGGAGCGGATCGTGGCGCTGCTGAAGAAGGCGGGCCTCGTCGAGAGCACCCGCGGGGCGCACGGTGGCTATCGCCTCTCGCGCCCGGCGGCGCTGATCACGATGGACGAGGCGGTGCTCGCGCTCGAGGGCGCGGTCGCGCCGATGTCCTGCTTCGTCGACGACAGCGAGGACGGGCGCGTCCTCTGCTCGCACGTCGAGGACGACCACCAGGGCTGCGCGACGCGGCTGCTGTGGACGCGCGTCCAGGGCGGCGTCACGCGCGCGCTCCAGGGCACCACGCTCCAGGAGCTCGTCGAGTTCGGCGCCCCGAAGCCCGCCGGCCCGCCCCCGCCGGAGCCCGTCGGCTCGGCGCTCCCGCTGCACTCAGCGGCCTGACCTTTCACTCACCACCACACGAAGAACGGACGACATGGCAGACCTCGAGATCAAGAACCTGCACGTCCGGGCCGGAGAGAAGGAGATCCTCAAGGGCCTGGACCTCACCGTCAACGAGGGTGAGATCCACGCGCTGATGGGTCCCAACGGCTCGGGCAAGAGCACGCTCGCGAACGTCATCATGGGCAACCCGACGCTCGAGATCACGCAGGGCGAGATCACGTTCCGCGGGCAGGACATCACCGAGATCGATCCGGACGAGCGCGCCCGCGCCGGCCTCTTCATGGCGTTCCAGTACCCGGTCGCGATTCCCGGCGTCACCGTCGCCAAGTACCTGCGCATGGTGATGAACGCGCACCGCGACGCGCGCGGTGAGCCGGAGGTGCCGCTGAAGGAGTTCCGCAAGACCGTCGAGGCGGCGATGGAGCTGACGAAGATCCCGCGCGACTTCTCCTCGCGCTACCTCAACGACGGCTTCTCGGGCGGCGAGAAGAAGCGCCTGGAGATGCTCCAGCTCGCGCTGCTGAAGCCGCACACCGCGATCCTCGACGAGACCGATTCGGGGCTCGACATCGACGCGCTGAACATCGTCGCCGAGGCGGTCAACACCGTCGCCAAGGACCAGGGCATGGGCGTGCTGATCATCACCCACTACCAGCGGATCCTGCACCTCGTCGAGCCGCAGCGCGTCTCGATCCTCTTCGACGGCCGCATCGTCAAGGAGGGCGGCCCGGAGCTCGTCACGCAGCTCGAGGCCGAGGGCTACGGCTGGATCAAGGACGAGGTCGCCGGCGCCGCCGCGTAGCTGACGTGCCCGTCCTCGCCGACACCGCGCTCGCCCACGAGTTCCCGATCCTGCGGCGGGAGGGTCTCGTCTACCTCGACAGCTCCGCGACGTCGCAGAAGCCGCGCGTCGTGATCGAGGCGATGGAGAACCATCTCGCGCGGCACAACGCGAACGTGCACCGCGGCTCCTATCCGCTCGCGGCCGAGGCCGACGAGCGCTACGAGGGTGCCCGCGCGCGGATCGCCGCGTTCACCGGCTCGACGCCGGCCGAGACGATCATCACGAAGAACGCGACCGAGGCGCTCAACCTCGTCGCCTACGCCTGGGGCCGCGACAACGTCCGCGAGGGTGACGCGATCGTGCTCACGCAGGCCGAGCACCACGCGAACATGGTGCCCTGGCAGATCCTCGCGGCGCAGGCCGGAGCCGAGCTGCGCTACCTCGAGATCGACGACGAGGGGCGCCTGTCGCTCGACCAGCTCGACGAGCACCTCGCGGACGGCCGCGTCCGGCTCGTCACCGTCGCCCACGTCTCGAACGTGCTCGGGACGATCTTCCCGGTCGCCGAGATCGTCGCCCGCGCCCGCGCCGCCGGCGCCGCGACCGCCATCGACGGCTCGCAGGCGGTGCCGCAGATGGCCGTCGACGTCGCCGCGATCGGCGCCGACTTCTACGCCTGGACCGGTCACAAGGCCTACGGGCCGACCGGCGTGGGGATCCTGCACGGGCGCCGCGAGATCCTCGAGGCGATGCCGCCGTTCCTCTACGGCGGCGACATGATCAAGACCGTCGACTTCGACGGCGCGACCTGGAACGACCTGCCCTGGAAGTTCGAGGCCGGCACGCCCCCGGTCGCCGAAGTGGTCGGGCTCGGCGCCGCCGTCGACTTCCTCGGCGCGATCGGCATGGATCGCGTGCGCGAGCACGAGCTGAGCCTCACCGCCTACGCGCTCGAGCGCCTGACCGAGGTTCCCGGCCTGCACGTCTACGGCCCGCCGGACGCCGAGGCCCGCGGCGCGCTCGTGGCGTTCGCGCTCGACGGCGTCCACCCGCACGACGTGGCCGAGATCATCGCCCGCGACGGCGTCTGCGTCCGCGCCGGGCATCACTGCGCGCAGCCGCTGATGAAGCGGCTCGGGGTCGGCGCCACCTCACGCGCGTCGTTCGCCGTCCACAACACGCGTGACGACGTGGACCGCCTGATCGACGGGCTGCACCGCGTGCGCGAGATCTTCCACCTGGACGAGGCCGCCTGATGGACGACGCCCTGTACCGCGAGGAGATCCTCGAGCACTACAAGCGCCCGCACAACTGGGGCGAGATGCCGGACGCCGACCTCGTCTTCGAGGACACGAACCCGCTCTGCGGGGACGAGCTGAAGGTCATGCTGAAGGTGTCCCCCGAGGGCACCGTCGAGGATGTGCGCTTCGCCGGCCACGGCTGCGCGATCAGCCAGGCGTCGGCGTCGATGATCTCCGACGAGATCAAGGGCATGAACGTCGACGACGTCGCGCGGATGGACCGCAACGCCATCCTCGAGCTGCTCGGCATCCAGATCTCCGCGACGCGGATGAAGTGCGCGCTGCTCTCGCTGAAGGTGCTCAAGAGCGCCGCGATCGGCGCCAGCGCCGACTGGGAGCCCGCGGCCTCCGAGTGACGGAGGACGGACACTTCTTCGACGACGTTCCGTCCTTCGACGGCTTTGCCGGCGTCGTCGACGCCGCGAACTACCACCGGCTGCCCGACGACTGGGCGCTCGCGGTCGCCGACGTCATCGGCTCGACCGCCGCGATCGGCGAGGGCCGCTACAAGGCCGTGAACATGGCCGGCGCCGCGGTCATCTCGGCGATCCAGAACGCCGTCGGCCGCCAGGCGATCCCGTACGTGTTCGGCGGCGACGGCGCCCTCGTCGCCGTCGCGCCCGCCGACCAGGAGGCCGCGCGCGACGCGCTCGCCGACGTGCAGACCTGGGTGCGCGAGGAACTCGGCCTCGGGCTGCGCGGCGCGATCGTGCCGGCCCGCGACATCCGCGCCGCCGGAAGCGACGTCACCGTCGCGAAGTACCGGGTCGGCGAGGTGTCCTACGCGATGTTCGCGGGCGGCGGCGCCGCCTGGGCGGACGCGCAGATGAAGGCGGGGCACTTCCTCGTCCCGGGCGCGCCGGCCGGCGCGCGGCCCGACCTCACCGGCCTCTCGTGCCGCTGGAAGCCGATCCATGCGCACAACGGCGCGATCGTCTCGATCATCGCCGTCCCCGGCGTGCCGGCGCAGCCCGAGGCGTTCCGCGCGCTCGTGACCGCCGTCGTCGACGTTCTCGCCGGGGCAGGAGCGCGACGGGCATCCCGTGCCGGACCGCGGCCCCGAATTCCGCTGGCCGCCGGCCGGGTTCGAGAACGAGGCGCGAGCCCGCGAGCCCGCCGGTTCCCGCGGCCGGGCGAAGCGCAAGATCCTGTTCGAGTCCGCCGTCGGCAAGGTCAACGACATCACCGGCGCCTCGGTCGGCGGGTTCGACGCGCGCCGCCACCGCGTCGACGCCGGCCACAACTCCGACTTCCGCAAGTTCGACGACGGGCTGAAGCTCACCGTCGACATCTCGCCCGAGGCATGCGCCGAGGTCACCGCGCTGCTCCAGCGCGCCGCCCTCGCGGGCGTCTGCCGCTTCGGCATGCACCAGCAGGACGAGGCGCTGATGACGTGCATCATCCCGTCGTTCCGCGAGCGCGACCACGTGCACTTCATCGACGGCGCCGCCGGGGGCTACGCGATGGCGGCGACACAGCTCAAATCACGCTGACCGGTACAATCCCGTCCTACGCAATCGGATTTCCTCACCGCCCGCCTCGTGACACCCATCATCGACGTCTGCCCACTCGAAGAACTGCCGCCCGGGGCGGCGCGCATCGTCGAATACGAGGAGTTCGAGATCGGGGTCTTCAACTGCGCCGGCGAGCTGCTGGCGATCGAGGATCGCTGCTCGCACGACGACGGAACGCTCGCCGAGGGCGAGATCAACCAGGAGGACTGCACCGTGGAATGCCCGCGGCACGGCTCACTGTTCGACCTGCGCACCGGCAAGCCGAAGACCCTTCCCGCATATGTGCCCGTTGAGACGTTCCCCGTCCTCGTCGAGGACGGACTGATCAAGCTCGAGGTGGACTGACCATGGCTACGCCCGACACGACCCGCACCCCGCTCACCGACGAGGAGGCCGGCCTCAAGGACCTCAACTCGGACTACACCGAGCGCTACGGCTTCCACGACGCCGAGGACTACCTGTACAAGGCGCCGAAGGGCATCAACCGCGAGATCGTCGAGAAGATCTCCGAGCTCAAGAGCGAGCCGCAGTGGATGCGCGACTTCCGCCTGAAGTCGCTCGAGCACTTCCTCGCCCGCCCGATGCCGACCTGGGGCTCGCCGAAGCTCGCCGAGGTCGACTTCGACGACATCCACTACTTCGTGCGCGCCTCCGAGAAGGCCGAGCGCTCCTGGGACGACGTGCCCGACGACGTCAAGAAGACGTTCGACCGCCTCGGCATCCCCGAGGCCGAGCGCAAGTTCCTCGCCGGCGTCGGCGCGCAGTACGAGTCCGAGGTCGTCTACCACCAGGTGAACAAGGACCTCGAGGATCAGGGCGTGATCTTCGTCGACATGGACACCGCGCTGCGCGAGCACGAGGACCTCGTCAAGCAGTACATCGGGACGATCATCCCGCCGAACGACAACAAGCTCGCCGCGCTCAACAGCGCCGTGTGGTCGGGCGGGTCGTTCGTCTACGTGCCGCCCGGCGTCCACGTCGAGATGCCGCTGCAGGCCTACTTCCGCATCAACACGGAGAACATGGGCCAGTTCGAGCGGACGATCATCATCGCCGACGAAGGCAGCTACGTGCACTACGTCGAGGGCTGCACCGCGCCGACGTACTCCAGCGACTCACTGCACTCCGCGGTCGTCGAGCTGATCGCCAAGCCCGGTGCGCGGATCCGCTACACGACCGTGCAGAACTGGTCGCAGAACGTCTTCAACCTCGTGACCAAGCGCGCCGTCGCCGAGCGCGACGCGACCGTCGAATGGGTCGACTGCAACCTCGGCTCCAAGCTCACGATGAAGTACCCGAGCGTCTACCTCATGGGTGAGCGCGCGCACGGCGAGATCCTGTCGATCGCGTTCGCCGGCCACGGCCAGCATCAGGATGCCGGCGGGAAGATCGTGCACGCCGCGCCGAACACCACCTCGAACATCTTCGCCAAGTCGATCTCCAAGGACGGCGGCCGCTCCTCGTACCGCGGCCTGCTCGAGGTCGCCAAGGGCGCGCACGGGTCGAAGTCGAAGGTCGTCTGCGACGCGCTGCTGCTCGACGAAGGCAGCCGCTCCGACACCTACCCCACCATTCGCATCGGTGAGGACGACGTCGACGTCGGCCACGAGGCGACCGTGTCCAAGGTCGGGGAGGAGCAGCTCTTCTATCTCATGTCGCATGGGCTTGCCGAGGAAGAGGCGTCCAAGCTCATCGTGAATGGCTTTATTGAGCCGATCGTGAAGGAGCTTCCGATGGAGTATGCGGTGGAGATGAACCGCTTGATCGAGCTTCAGATGGAAGGCTCGATTGGGTAGTGGTCGCGGATCTCGTGGCGCCTGGCGCCACCCGTCGGAGGGGTCCGTACATGCGTACTGTCCCCCTCTCGCGTGCGGCGCCATGCATCCACGATCTCTCGCTCCGGTCTGCTGCTGACGATTTCTTTGAACCTCGACTGAACTACTGAATTCTCTTTATGGCTACTACGACTGAACCTTCTTTTCTGGGACTTCGGCGATCGGCGGCGGAGCTTGAGGCTTCGGAGCTGGTGCTTCCGGTGTTCAAGGGTGAGGCGGGGTGGGAGTTCACGCCGCTGACGGGCTTTGACCTCGCTGCGTATGCGCCGGCTGCCGGCGGTGCGCGAGGATGCGGCGCCGCATCTGCTGGACCTTGATCTCGAGGCGTCGGTTCGCGTGTCGTCGGATGAGCCGGTCTCGGAGGGCCCTGTGGTGATGCCGCTGGCGCTCGCCGCTGAGCGCTACCCGGACATCGTGGAGCGGTACCTCGGCACGGTCGTGACGGCCCGCACGCGGTTCACGGTCGAGAACGACGCGCGCTGGACCGACGGCGCGTTCGTGCTGGTCCCGAAGGGCGTGCACGTCGAGGCTCCGATCGTCCTGACGACGGTCCACGAGGAGGCCGGGACGGCGCTGCACCATCGCACGCTGATCGTGCTGGAGGAGGGTGCGCAGGCCGAGGTCTGGCACCAGTCGCTGTCCACGGACCTCGAGGCGGAGGGCGTCGTGAACGGCGTCACCGAGCTCGTCGTCGGGCAGAACGCGAAGCTGCGGTTCGTCGACGCGCAGGCGCTGTCGGAGAAGACGTGGGTCTTCGGCGCGCAGCGCTCGATCGTCGAGCGCGACGGGTCGCTCGACTGGATCACGCTCGGCTTCGGCTCGG
Organism: uncultured Actinomycetes bacterium; assembly: GCA_963721255.1. Classification (GTDB taxonomy): domain Bacteria; phylum Actinomycetota; class Thermoleophilia; order Solirubrobacterales; family Solirubrobacteraceae; genus F1-60-MAGs163. Next base: position 50,336 of record CAVRIM010000011.1, on the reverse strand, counting down.
GCAACGGCAAGGTCTTCCTCGAGACGAAGCTCGCCGGCCCCGGCGCGCACGCCGCCGTCACCGGCGCGTACGCGACGCGCGGCCGCCAGCACCTCGACTTCGACACGCTGCAGGAGCACGCGGCGCCCGACACGACGTCGGACCTCGCGTTCCGCGGCATCCTCGACGGGCGGTCGAGCACCGTCTGGCGCGGGATGATCCAGGTCGACGAGGGCGCGCAGCGCACCGACGCCTTCCAGGAGTCGCGCAACCTGCTGCTGACGAAGAAGGCCCACGCCGACTCGATCCCGGGCCTCGAGATCCTCGCGAACGACGTGCGCTGCACCCACGCCGCCGCGATCTCGCAGATCGACAAGGACCAGCTCTTCTACCTGCGCTCCCACGGCCTCCCCGAGGCCGCCGCGCACCGGCTCGTCGTCGAGGGCTTCCTCGAGGCGATCGTCGGCCGGTTCGAAGAGGGCGCCGTCCGCGCCGCAGTCGCCGGCGCGATCGAGCGCCGGCTCGCGCTCGTCCTGGGGTAGTTCCGCCTTGCGTACAGGACGCTGGCCCAGGGCGGTGGGGCAGGGTGTCGCTGGGCTCCTGCTCTGAGGGTGTTATGCGCGCGTGGCTGGCTTCTTCGCGCAGGTTCGGTAGCGGCGTGTCTCGTGGACGCTGCGTCCGTCGGTGGTCTTCAGGGTGATGGTCACCGTGAAGCGTCCCTTTGGCAGGCCTTTGAGGTCGACCGGCGCTGTGAGTCGCTTGCCCGCGATCCGAGTACGCGCTTGTTGTTGACGAGCACCGTCGCAGTCTTGGGGGTTACGCCGGCAGGCACGCGGAGGCGGATGCGGAACGCCCGCCTGCTGACACACGCTTTGGTGCTCGGCAGGACGAAGACCGCGGCGGCGGTGAGCGCTGGAGGCTTCGTGGTGGGCGGCGGAGGGGAGCTCCCGGATGGGGCGTCATTCGCTGGGGGCGTGCTGGTCGCCGGGGTCACGGGCGGGGTGACCGGGGCGTCGGTGTTGCCGGGCACGAGTCTGGCAATGCGGTTGCCGCCGTTCTCCAGGAACCAGAGGTTGCCGTCGGGGCCCGAAGTGATGCCCTGCAGCTGGCCTGCACCTGCGGAGATGCCGTTCTTGAAGTACGTGATGAGGCCTGCGGGGGTGCTCACCCCGATGCGACTGCCACCGAAGTCGGTGAACCAGAGGTTCCCGTCTGAGCCCTTCGCAATCCCGTAGGCAGTTGGCGCCGTGAAGACCGTCGCTGCACCGGCGGTGGTGACGGGGCCGACGCCGCCGCCCTGCCCTGCGAACCAGAGGTTCCCGTCGGGCCCGGTGGTGATCCCCCACGGGCCCGTAGCGGCGAGGATGCCGGTCGTGGTCTCATCGACGCTGCCGTCGGTCGTGATCCGTCCCAGCCGGTCTCCGCCGTATTCGGTGAACCAGAGTCTGCCGTCCGGGCCGCTGGTGATCTGGGCAGGCAGCGAGCCGGGCGTGATGCCGATCGTGAACTCCGTGACGGTGTTCGGCGCGCCTGGGGTGATCCGCCCGATCTTGTCGGTCGAGTACTCGGTGAACCACATGTTCCCGTCCGGCCCGGCGACGATCCCGCGTGAGCCGCCCGTTGTCGCGAACTCGGTCACCACGCCGTCGGTCGTGATGCGGCCGACCTTGTTCTTCACGCTCTCGGTGAACCACAGGTTCCCGTCAGGACCAGCGGCGATTCCTTCCGGCCCAGAACCCGGCGTGATGTTCGCCGAGAACTCCGTCACCGCTCCAGATGTCGTGATCCGGCCGATCCGGCCGGCCCGCTCCGTGAACCAGAGGTTCCCATCAGGGCCTGTGGTGATGCTCGTCAGCCCGGCAGGAGCAGTGATGTTCGACGAGAACTCGCTGATCTGCGCCGTAATCGATGCCTCCGCGGGGACCGCGGCCACCCCGATCGCAGCCACGACGAGGACCGCGCCAGCGATCCCGGCAATCCCTGCAGCAGAGCGTTCCAGCCTCATCCCGGCGACCCCTCTCCCTCGTCTCACGCAGCCTAACCGCAACCACCCATCATGTGCACTCGCTTAGGAGCCGCCGTGTCTGCGTTGAAAAGCGGCTGCTCGCGCGAGGTTGCCGCGCGGTGTGGCCCGGGGGTACGGTCGGATGAACCGATCTAGCTGGGAGGGCGGTATGCGACGGGGCGTGGAAGGCGTGCCGGGCTGGTCCTGGCGTTCACGCTTGGGCTCGTGATCGCCGTAGCAGGCACGAGGTCCGAAAGGCGACGCGGGGCTTCCCGGAACGAAGGGTGAGTCTGGCCCGCAGGGACCGGGTGCCAGCAGCTTCGTCATGTGCGCACGGAAGCCGTAGTGGCACCGGATGGCGCGGACGGGTGGAAGCGCCTAGCGTCGGTTGCATGAGGCGTAGCTTCGGTTCCGGACGTTGCTTGTCGGCGGGCGGCGGTGTCGTGTTGGCGGCGGTGTTCGTGCTCGTGTCCTCCGCGTCGGCGGTCACTCCGTGGTCTGCCGCGCAGCGGATCCCGGGCGCCATCCCTCTCCCACCGGGCTACGCGCAGAGTTACGGCCCGGGCCTGTTGGGCTTCACGCCTGGTGGTGCGGGGCTTGCGGTGACCGGTCGGGATGCCGGGGGGCGGGGCATCGCCCGGTTCTCCGCGGCGCAGGGGACGTTCGGCTCACCGCGGGCGTCGAGCTTGGGTGGGGTGGCTCCGTCGCGGATGGCACTGTTCGGGCGCGAAGCCGTGATCCTCGGTGGTCAAGCCAATGCCTCGGGTGACCGCCGCAGCACGCAGAACCCGGACGTGCTGCTCGATGCTGCAGTGACGCGCGGGTCGGTGTCGGGATCGTTTTCCCGGCGCCAGGTGCTGGCCAGGGGCGTGCAGACGAGGTACGGGAACTTCTCGGCGGCGGCCGTGACGGCGCTCGCGGCGAACCCGGCGGGCGATGCCGCAGCGGTCGTCAGCGTGCCCGTGCTCGGCCGCGTCAACATCGCCGGGCACGAGTCCCGGCTGTTCCTTCGCCGGCGCGGCCAGTCGTCGTTCCGCAAGGTCGCCGACATCGGTGTCCAGACGTTCGGCAAGAGCCCGGCGGCGCTCGCGGTCAACGCGATGGGCGACGTGCTGGTTGCATGGGATGATCGAACGAGCGTCCGGGCGCGGCTGGTGAGCGCGAGCGGGCGGATCGGACGCGAGCAGCGCCTCGGGCAGGGCGGTTCGGCCTTCGGGGGTGAGCGCCTGGTGGCAGCGATGGACGGCACGCGGCGGATGCTCGTCGCGTGGATGGCACAGAGCGCCGGCGAGAGCACCGCCGGCGGACCCGGCATCGTGGCGCTCGCCTACGCATCCCCGTACAAGGCGTTCCGACCCGCGCAAGTCGTCCAGCGCAACCTGCCGCGCGGTTGGGACCGCGGGATCGGCGGCCCGGCGGTACAGGCGGCACTGCTGCGCGATCGCGGCGTGGTGCTGTGGACCGGCTACACCGGCGGGAGGTACGCCGTTCGCACGGTCGATGTCACGTCGGGTCGTGCGAGCAGCCCCCGAGAACTCACCCCAGCGGGCGTCGGCGCGCAACTCCGCGGGATGGCGTTCACTCCGCGCGGCGGGACCGTCGCCGCCTGGTCGCGCTGGTGCGGCGAGGGTGCCACGCCCCCCACCGTCCTGCCGGGTCTGTACGCCGTCGCGCGCGCAGCCGGCGGGACGAGCTGGGGTCCAGCCGAGACCGTCGCGCCCACCGTTGACTGTCCGGGACCCGTGATCGCCGCGAATCCCGTCTCCGGTCAGGCCGTCCTGCTGTGGGAGGACCAGCTCACACCAGCCGCGAACCCTCCTTCGTTGACGTACAGCGTCCGCTCATCTGGCTGAGGACGACCCCTTCACCGAGCCCTCAGCTAGCTGACCGTCGATTCCGCGACGGACGTCAAGCAGGAGCCGCGTCTCTGGGTACATTCCCGCACGCTGGCCCAGGTGACGGTCGTCTTTTCCGGTGACCGCTTCTCCGAAATTAGCGACGGTTGCCTGTCTGCACCGATCAACAAGCGGGGGTATGGTCCGGACATGATGGCTTGTGCCGTCAGTGCACGACAACGATTCGCTGCCACTCATCCACGCATTTCTGGGTGTAGGTCCCGGCGTGGCCGGCACGAGCCGTCGCGTATGCAGGCATGGGATGCCCAGGTGACGGTTCAACGCGGTGGGGTCTCTTGCTGGTCCTCGCGTACGACCGTACGCTCCGCGCATGGACCTCTCCCACGTGTTCGATCTTCGCCGCTGGCGGCAGCGGTTCAAGAGCGAAGCGAGCGTGCGAGCCGAGGCGGTGGCGTCCGCGCAGTCCCCCGACGCGACGATCGATGAGGTGGGCGCTGCGCCCACGCCGCAGGGCTTTGAGGGAACGCCGCTTCCGGGGCACGGGGGCAACGGCTACGGCACCGGTGACACCGGCGGACCTGGTTGGGCCGGCTGGGGCTCGTAGCGAGGTGATTTCACCCGGAGTCGGGCTGGCGATCGGGTGCAACTAGCGCCACCCCGTGGCGCGATATGCAGCCGATCCGGCTCAGGCCGTCGCTGAGTACATTCCCTCACGCTGGCAGGCGGGCGTCTCGTAGCTGACGGGGCCTCGCGCCTCGGCCCCGCGGCTTCACAGACTCGACACAACCGGGGGCGGGCCGGCCGCCACCATGTGCGGTGCCCCGCCGCTCGGCCAGGCTCCCTGCAGATCTCTCCTCGCACCGCGGGCGAGCGCCGAGCACCGCCCGGCACCCAGAGGGCGTCCGCCTCGTGGCGACATGAGGCGGACGCTCACGCCGGGTCACCGGATGTTCACGGAGTGGCGACAGGAGCACCACATCCCGGCTGGCGCCCGCGCTTAGCGTCGCGCTCGACCCCAACTGAGAGGTGCAGACAGATGAGACGTCTCGTTCTCGGCGTCGCCATGCTGGCGGCGCTGCTGGTCCCGGTCGCGGCTGCGTCCGCCCACGACGACGATCACGGCGATCACGGGCGCGGCCCCGTCGACTACGCGATCATCGGCGACACGCCCTACGGCCCGACCGGGCAGACCGGTCTCTCCGCGTTCCCGAGCCACATCGCCCAGATCAACAGCGATCCGTCGGTGAGCTTCGTCGTCCATCTCGGCGACATCAAGAGCGGTTCCACGCGCTGCGACACGTCCTACTTCGACACGATCCGCGCGAGCTTCGACAGCTTCCAGGATCCGTTCGTCTACACCCCGGGCGACAACGAGTGGACCGACTGCCACCGCGCGAACAACGGCGGCTACCAGCCCGCCGGAGCACAGGACGACGCGGACCTGGCCCCGGCCGGCCCGATCCACAACGGGACCGCGGCGACAGCCGGCGGCGCCCCCGCGCCCTCGCGGCTGAACGAGATCCGCCGGATCTTCTTCCCCAGCCCGGGCCGCACGCTCGGTCAGCGACGCGCGCAGGGTGAAGGCTCAGCGCGCGCCGTACGTTGAGAACGTCACGTGGAACGAGGCGCGCGTGCAGTTCGGCGTAATCAACGTCCCAGGGTCCAACAACGATCTCCTGCCGTGGTTCTGCCCGACGACCACGCTCGCGACCTGCCTGCCCTCGAGCTCCCTGCTCCCGGGCATCCAGGCCGCCGAGTACGCGGGCCGCAACGCGGCCGACCTGAAGTGGCTCGACGCGATCTTCGACGAGGCGCGCGACGAGCACGCCAAGGGCGTCGCGATCGGCATCCAGGCGGACATGTGGGACCCGGCGATCACCGGCGATCCGGTCGGCTACTCCGGCTACACGCAGTTCGTCAGCGAGCTGGCACGGCAGACCGTGCGGTTCAAGAAGCCCGTCCTGCTGCATGAACGGCGACTCGCACGTCTACAACGGTGACGCGGGCGATCAGCCGCTGGCGAACCCCGCGGCGCTGAACAGCACGATCTACGGCGTCACCTACCCGGTGCCGAACCTGCGCCGGGTGATCGTCGACGGAAGCACCACGACGGTTCCGCCCGCGGTGCCCGGCGGCGTGCCCGTGCAGGACTACCTGAAGCTCCACGTCGACGCGGCGTCACCGGCCGTGTTCTCGTGGCAGCGCGTGTTCTACACGCCGGTCCCGTAGGTCGGCGCTGCATCCGGGCTGGGCGCCCGTGCCTTGTGGCACGGGCGCCCTCCGGGAGTAGCATCGGGAGCGCAGCGTCCTCCCCCACCAAAGGAGCCCTCATGCCCGTCGATCCGAAGCACACCGCGGTCGTCCTGATCGAGTATCAGAACGACTTCACGTCGGAGGGCGGCGCGCTCCACGGCGCGGTGCAGGACGTGATGGAGAAGACCGGGATGCTCGAGAACACGCGCGCGCTCGTGGACGCCGCGCGGGCGGCCGGCGCGACGATCGTGCACGCGCCGATCACGTTCGCGAAGGGCTACGGCGAGCTGTCGGCGCACCCCTACGGGATCCTCAAGGGCGTCGTCGATTCGACGGCGTTCGTGAAGGGGGAGTGGGGCGCGGAGATCATCGACGCGCTCGCGCCGCAGGAGGGCGACGTGGTCGTCGAGGGCAAGCGCGGGCTCGACACGTTCGCGACGACGAACCTCGACTTCATCCTGCGCGCCCGCGGGATCACGACGATCGCGCTCGGCGGATTCCTGACGAACTGCTGCGTCGAGTCGACGATGCGCACCGGCTACGAGAAGGGCTACGACGTCATCACGCTGTCCGACTGCGTCGCCGCGACGTCGACGGAGGAGCACGAGAACGCGATCCAGTTCGACTACCCGATGTTCTCCGAGGTGATGACGTCGGGCGCCTTCGCCGACGCGCTTCAGGGCGCGGGGGTCGCGGGATGATCACCAAGCTGGACTTCGTCGGCATCCCGTCGCAGGACGCCGAGCGAGCCCGAACGTTCTACGTCGACACGCTCGGGCTGCGACCCGACGACCACTCGCGATTCGAGTTCTGGGTCGGCGACACGTGTTTCGGCATCTGGGAGCCCGAGAAGGTGGGCATGACGTTTGCGCCACAGAAGAACGCGCATCCCGCGCTGCACGTCGATGACGTCGCTGCGGCTCGCAGCGAGCTGGAGGAGAAGGGCGTGGTGTTCTCCGGCGAGACCTTCGACAGCGGCGTCTGCCACATGGCGCTCTTCACCGATCCCGACGGGAACGACCTCATGCTGCACCACCGATACGCACCGCGGGGCTGAAGAGCACGACGAGGGCTTGACAAGCTAAGGGCGTTAGCTTTAGTCTGCGGACAGAAGCTAACGTGCTTAGCCAAGGAGGAGATCATGCCTGTCACGCCCGTCACCCGCATCGCCCACGCAGCCGTCGCCGTGGCGCTCATGTGGATTGCGATGGCCACGTTCGGCCCCGGCACCCCGCTCTTCTGGATCGCGGTCGTGCTGCCCGACGTCGGCCTCCTCGGCGGCGGCGCAAGCGGCGCGCTGAACCCCGCCTGGGTGCCGCTCTACAACGCGCTCCACACCTGGTGGACGCCGATCGGGCTGGGCCTGATCGCGCTGCTCGTCCCGGCACTCGTGCCGTTCGCGCTCGGCTGGGCCTTCCACGTCGCCTTCGACCGCATCTGGGGCTACGGCCTGCGCACGCCGGAAGGCCTGCAGCGCCACCACCTGAACGCCCACCCGGCGCTCTAGAGGCCATCAGCGTGCCCCGGGCCGGCCTCACCCCCGACGTGATCGTGGCCGAGGCCGCGAGCATGGCCGACCGCGACGGGCTCGCGTCGCTCACGCTCGCGGATCTCGCGGCCCAGCTGGGCGTCCGCTCGCCGTCGCTCTACAAGCACGTCGGCGGGCTCCCCGACCTGCACCGGCGGCTCGCGGTGCTGGGGCTGCGGGAGCTCGCGGATGGCGATGGACGACGCCGGGGGTGAAGGGGCGTCCGCCGCCGCGCGGCTTCACCGGATGGGGCACGCCTACCGCCGCTTCGCGACCGAGCGACCCGGGCTCTACGCCGCGACGCTGCGCGCACCGGCCGCCGGCGAACGCGACGTCGCGAAGGCCGCCGGTGACCTCACCGCGTTCGTGCTGCGGCTGCTCGCGTCGTTCGGCCTGCCCGACGAGGACCTCGTGCACGCCGCTCGCTCCGTGCGCAGCGGGCTGCACGGGTTCGTCGCGCTGGAGGCCGTCGGCGGCTTCGGGCTTCCGCAGTCCGTCGACGAGAGCTTCGAGCGGCTGCTCGACGACCTCGAGGCGGCGCTGCGCAGCCGGCGCCGCCGGGCAGCCTCGCGGCGGGACGACCCGTCACGGGGTAGGTTCCGCGCATGGGGGGAGCGCTGAAGCCCGGTGCACGAGTGCTCGTCGTGGGCGGCGGGATCGGCGGGCTCGCGACGGCCATCGCGCTCCGCAGGGCCGGCCTTGATCCGCTCGTGCTCGAGCGGCACGCCTCGCCCGCCGAAGTCGGTGCCGGGCTGTCGCTGTGGCCGAACGCCGTCCACCCGCTGCGCGCCCTTGGCCTCGGGGACCAGCTCGACGCGATCGGGCGGGAGACCGAGGGCGGGGCGCTGCGGCTCGCGAACGGCAAGACGCTCGCGAGCCTTCCGGGTGCGCAGCTGGCCGAGCGCTTCGGGGCGCCGATGCTGCTCGTCCATCGCGCCGACCTCGTCGGCCTCCTGCGCGGCGCGCTGCCCTCCGGCGCGCTGCGTGACGGTGCGCCGGTCAGCGAGATCGCCGACGAGGGCGACCGGATCACCGTCACGCTCGCCGGCGGCGAACGGCTCGAGGGTGACCTGCTCGTGGCGGCCGACGGCGTCGACTCGACCGTCCGCGAAGCGCTGTGGAGTGACGTCCCCGCGCAGCCGAGCGGCGACGTCGCGTGGCGCGCGGTCGTGCCGATGGGCGAGGAGCTCGCGGCGCTCGAAGGGGAGACGTGGGGGCGAGGGCTGCTGTTCGGCGCGGTGGCGCTGCGCGGCGAGCGGATCTACTGGTTCGCCGGAGCGAAGGCCGCCGCTCAGGGCGATCCCGATCCGGTCCGCGAGCGGGATGCGCTGCGCGCGCGGTTCGACTCGTGGAGCGTGCCGGCGGCGGCGCTGATCGCCCGCACCGACCCGGCCGCGCTCATCCGCACGCCGCTGCTCGAGCGGGCCGTCGCGCAGCCGCTCTCGCGCGGCCGCGCCGTCCTCGTCGGTGACGCGGCGCACGCGATGTTCCCCAACATCGGGCAGGGCGGCTGCCAGGCGATCGAGGATGCGGTCGAGCTCGCGGCGGCGCTGGCGCAGGAGGCCGACCTTCCCGCGGCGCTCGCGCGCTACGAGTCGGCGCGGCGACGGCGCGTCGAGAAGGTCGTCGCGCGCTCCCGGCGCACCGCGCAGGCGGCGCTGCTCGACTCACCCGTCCTCGCCGCGCTGCGCAACACCGTGCTGCGCCTCACCCCGATGTCCGCGACCGTGCGCAGCCTCGCGCCGATCGCCGGCCACCGCGCGTCGACGCCCTGAAGCGCCGGCTCAGTAGCCGAGCTTGTCCAGCACGCTCTCGCGCTGGGGCTTCTGCTCGGCGGGCGGCTCGCCCTTGGGGCGCCGCTCGCGCTTCTCGTCGGTGACGATGCGGATCGTGGCGCCGACGCTGCCGTCGCGCGCCTTCTCCATGTCCTCGCGGCTGACGCGGTCCGAGCGGTTGGCCCGCTCCTTCGCGCGGTCGGCCTTCTGCTTGTCGCGCTGCTTGGCGGCGCGGATGCGGCCGCTCTTCTCGGCGGCCGTCTCCTTGTCGAGCGTGATCGACCAGAGATCCTCGATCTTCGCCATCGAGATGATCGTCGCGCTCATCGCCTTGTCGATGCGGCCGGCGCCGATCGATCCGTTCGCGATGTTGCGCGCGCGCGGGCGGTGGTCCTCGTCCTGCGCGATCAGCGCGGAGATGTCCTGGCGCTCACGCGGGGCGAGGATCAGGAACGCCTCGCGGATGCCGCTCTGACCGAACAGGTCGAGCGTCGCCCGCGACGCGTCGCGCAGCTCGTCCAGCGGCAGCGGTGCGCGCGGGCCGCGCGGAAGGTCCTTGGGGATGTTGGGGCGGCGCGGCCGCTTCTCGCGCTTGCGCTTCGGCTTGCCCGGCTTCTTCTCGGCGGCGGGCTGCTCGGCGGGCGCGGGCGCCTCGGCCTGCGGTCAGCTTCGGCGGGCGCGGCGACGGGCGCCTCGGCCTCGGCCGGCGGGCGACCCCGTGCTGCGGCTCGGCCGGCGCCGGCTCAGCGCTCGGGGCGTCAACTTCGGGCTGCGGCTCGGCCGCCTGCGGGGCCTCGCTCGGGGCGGGCGTCTCGGCCGCCGGCTCGGCGGGCGCCTGCGCCTCGGCAGGGCTCTCCGCGATCGGATCCTGCGACGGCGCGTCCGCGTCAGTGCTCACTCCGCGCAGGCTACAGCGCGGGGCGCGACCGTGGCGCACCGCCGCGTGTGGTCGTGCCCGCCCGTTAGCCTCGGCCGAACATGGCACCGACAGACGCTCCGCCCGACGATCCCCGCGCGCCCCGCACCGTCGACGAGGAGCTGCTCGGCGCGCAGGCCCCGCTGATCGTCACCGAGCTGAGCGATGCAGACCGCGTCAAGGCGATCGGCGCGGAGCTCGAATCCGCGTTCGCGAAGCTCTCCGGCATCACCGCCGGCATGACGATCTTCGGCTCGGCGCGCATTCCCGAGAGCGACCCGATCTACGCGGCGGCGCGCGAGACCGGGCGGCTGCTCGGCGAGGCCGGCTTCGCGGTCATCACCGGCGGCGGGCCGGGCGTGATGGAGGCCGCGAACCGCGGCGCGCAGGACGCCGGCGCGCTGTCCGTCGGGCTCAACATCGAGCTCCCGCACGAGCAGGAGCCGAACCCCTACCAGGACCTGTCGCTGACCTTCGAGCACTTCTTCGCGCGCAAGGTGTGTTTCGTCCGCTACGCGATCGGCTTCGTCGTCTTCCCGGGCGGCTACGGCACGCTCGACGAGCTGTTCGAGGCGCTCAACCTGATCATCACCGACAAGGTCCAGCACTTCCCGGTGATCCTCGCCGGCGACGGCGAGTGGACCGGGCTGCTCGACCTGGCTGCGCGAGCAGGCGGTCGAGCGCGGGATGCTGAAGCCCGCCGAGCTCGACCTGCTCCAGGTCTGGGCAGGACCCGCGCGACATCGTCACCGTCGCCCGGCACTGCGCCCGGCGCCAGGGGCGCATGGACGGCCCGGCGCTCAGCGCGCGTCGGGGTAACGCGCGCGCACGACGTCGATCCAGGCGGCGATCCGGTCGGCCAGCGCGGCGTCCTCGATCTCGAGCACGTTCTCGGCGTTCTCCTCGCCCGAGCGCGAGAGGTTGTACGAGCCGACGAAGACGACGTCGTCGATGACCGAGATCTTCGCGTGCATGAAGTCGTGAAGGCTGCCCGGGTCGTAGGGCTGCGAGTGCTTGCCGTGGAAGTCGAGCCCGGCCAGCACCTCCTCGAGCACCGGCACCTTCCAGCTCACCTGATGGTTGTGGCGCCACTGCGACAGGGCCTGGTCCGTCTGCGTGATGTCGACGACGCCGGTCGCGCTGACGCGGCCCTCGTGCAGCACGTCGGCGAGCGCCGCGAGCACCGGGCGCGCTCGTGAGGACCGGCGAGGCGATCCGGATGCGGTGCCGCGCGCGGTCGATCCGCGTGGCGATCCGGTGCGCGAGCTCACGCCCGCGGCCGGGGCAGAACCAGGGGCGCACCTGCGCGGCGCCGATCGTGACGAGCGGGGCGTCGAAGCTCCCGGTGCCCTCGATGTGGCGGCGCTTCCAGAGGTCCTCGAAGGTGCGCTCGTAGGCCTGCGCGAGCGGCTGCGAGACCGCGGTGACGATCACGTTCTCCTCGACCGTCCACGCGTCGAGCGTCCAGTTCGTCGACCCGCACCAGAGCGCTGCGCCGTCGCGGACGACGAACTTGTGGTGCATCAGGTCGCCGTCGCCGTCGATCAGGCGGACGTCGGCGCCGGTCTCGGCGAGCAGGTCCGGGCGCGTCTGCGGCGGCGTCGTCGGCTGCGCGGGCGCCTCGAGCTCCGGATCGTGGATCGCGATCCGCACGCGCACCCCGCGCGCGATCGCGGCGCTGATCGCGGCCGCGATCGTGTCGCCGACGGGGCCGGGAACGCGCACGTCGTAGAGCGCGAGGTCGAGCGTGCGGTGGGCCTCCGCGAGCCAGGCGGCGATGCCGCCGCCGATCTCCTCGGCGGTCTGAGCGTCCTGGTCGAGCGTGCGGATCGACAGCTCCGCGGGCGTCGTCATGACGGGACGGCGCCGGCCAGTCCCGCCGCCGCCGGCGGGTAGCGGGCGCACAGCCCGTCGATCCAGGCCGCCAGCGTGTCGGCGGTCGGGGCGTGCTCGATCTCGAGCGTGTTCTCGGCGTTCTGCTCGCCGGAGCGCGACAGGTTGAACGAGCCGACGAAGGCGACGTCGTCGACCACGACGACCTTCGCGTGCATCGTGTCGCGAACCGATCCGGGCCGGCCGAAGTCCTCGCTGGAGACCTTGCCGGCGAACTCGTGCGAGCGCAGGAGCTGCTCGAGCACGGGGCCCTTCCACGTCGGGCGCCCGTTCGACCACTGTCCCAGGACGCGGGCCGTCTGGGTGATGTCGACGATGCCCGACAGGTCGGCGTGCCCGGCCGAAGCGGCGCCGAGCGCCGAGAGGATCGGCCCGGCGGTGATGATCGGCGAGGCCACGCGCACCCGCGTGCGCGCGGTCGTGATGCGGTCGGCGATCCGGTGGGACAGCGCGCGGCCGCGGCCGGGACAGAACCACGGGCGCACCTGCGCGTCGCCGACGCTGACGAGCGGCGCGTCGTAGTCGCCGGTCCCCTCGATCTGCTGGGTCGCCCACAGCTCGCTGAAGACCGCCGAGTACGCGTCCGCGATCGCCGCGGACTCGAGCTGGACGATCACGTTCTCCTCGGCGCTGAAGTCGTCGAGCGTCCAGTTCGTCGAACCGGTCCAGACCGCCTCGTCGTCGCGGACGGCGAACTTGTGATGCATCAGGTCGCGCCGCTGCTCGGTCAGCTCGATGTGCACGCCGGCCCGGCGCAGCACGTCCACGCGCACGCGCGGCGCCGCCGTCGCGTGCAGCGGGCTCGGCTGCAGGTCCGGGCGGTGGAGCAGCGCGCGGACCGCGACTCCGCGGCGGAGGCATCGCGCACGGCGGCCATGACCCGGTCGCCGACCGGCCCCGGGATGTGCACGCTGTAGAGCGCGAGGTCGAGCGTGCGCCGCGTCCGGGAGATCCAGTCGGCGATCCGGCGGCCGACGTCCGCGGGGCGCTGGCCGCCGTCGGTGAGCGTCTCGAGGGCGAGGGGGCCGGAAGTCATGCGCCGAGACTCGCCCGTCGCCCCGGCGCTTCGTCAAGCCTGCGTCGCCGCCCTGGGCGGGAGGGCCGCCAGCGCGCCCTGAAGATCCTCGGCGTCCTGGAAGTCGACGCCGAGCATGTGCACGTGGCGGTGGCGGACGATGCCCTGCTCGTCGATCACGAGTGCCGCGCGGCGCGTGCCGAGCACCGGCGCGGACACGCCGTAGAGCTTCGCGACGGCCTTGTCGGTGTCGGCGAGCAGCGGGACGGTGAGGCCGTGCCTGGCCGTGAAGTCCTCGTGCGAGGCGAGATCCTGATGCGAGATCCCGACGACCACGGCGTCGAGCCCGGCCATGTCGTCGGCCCGGTCGCGGTACGAGCAGAACTGCTTCGTGCACACCGGCGTGTTGTCGCCCGGATAGAACAGCAGCACGACGCGTTCGCCGCGGTGGTCGGAGAGCTTGAACGGGCCGGTCGTGCCCGGCAGCTCGAAGTCTGGGGCCGGCTCGCCGACCTGGGGTCCCTTGGCCATAGCTGCAAGGGTACGGATGTGGCCATCCCGTGGATCGAGGAGCACGCCGCCGGCCTCGCGGCGCGCGCCGAACGCGACCTCGAGGCGCTCGTCGCGATCTCCTCCCCGTCAGGGGACCCCGCAGCGGCCGAGGAGGCCGTCGCGGTCGCCACCGCGCTCGCCCCCGGCGAGGCGCAGGCTCACCGGATCCCGTGCTCGTCGCACGAGCACGCCGCCGACCTCGTGCTCAGCGTGACCGGTCCCGGCACGCGCCGGCTGCTGCTCGTCGGGCACCTCGACACGGTGGTCGCGCACGACGCGCACGTGCCGCCGCAGCGCGTCGGCCCGCGGATGCTCGGCTCCGGGACGATCGACATGAAGTCGGGCGTCGCGCTGTCGCTCGGGCTGCTGCGGGCGCTGAGCGGTCATCCGGCGCTTGCACAGGCGTCGCTGCTGCTCGTCAACGACGAGGAATGGCGGACCGAGCCGTTCACGCACGTGCCGCGCTTCGACGGCTTCGACGCGTGCCTGTGCTTCGAGGCGGGGGAGCACGACCCGGACGGGCAGGACGCGGTCGTCGTACGCCGCAAGGCCGCAGGCAGCATCCGCGTGCATGCCCACGGGCGCGCGGCGCACTCCGGCTCGGCCCCGGACAAGGGGATCAACGCGCTGCTCGCGCTGGCGGACGTCGCGTCGCTGGTCGCCGCCTGCCACGCGCCGCAGGGCCCGAGCCGGCCTGACGGCCGTTCCGACGATCCTGCACTCCGGCGAAGCGCTCAACGTCGTCCCGGCCGACGGTGAGCTGATCTGCGACGTTCGTGCCGACGGCCTCGACGCGCTGCGCGGCGTGCTCGCTGCGATCCCGGAGGAGGCCCGCGGGGCGCGCATCGAGGCGCGGATGCAGCGCGAATGGCCCGGAATGGACGCGATCGCCGCATCTGCGCCCGTCCTCGCCGCCGCCGGGGCGGCGCTCGGCCGGCCCGTCGTGGCGGCGCAGCGCGGCGGGGCGAGCGACGCGAGCCACTTCGCGGCCACGATCCCGGTGACGATCGACGGGCTCGGAGCACGCGGCGGACACGCCCATCACCCTGACGAATTCGTCGATCTGCGCTCGCTGGAGCCGCGTGCCGAGGTGGCGCTGGCGGTGGCCCACGCGGTGCTTATGGACACCTGACCGGGCGGTTTTCAGGAGGAGTCCGCTACCCTCTCGTTGAAGTTGTGACCAGCCGAGTCTCCGCGGACCCAAAAATCGCGGAGAACGGGGGACCCACTGGCCATCTCTGATGGCCCGGGGCGAATCGTCACCTGAGCGTGATGTAGCGCGGCCCTTTTCGCGCGAGCCCGACAGCTAACCCCGTAGGCGCGACAAGAGGGGGTTCCCCTGTGCCGTACCTGCTTCGCCGCATCGCCGTGCCGTTATTCCTCGTGGGCGTCGCCCTTCCCGGGGCCGCCGCGTTCGCCGAGACCCCGAGCGGGGCCTCCACACCCGCAGGCGCCGTGTCCCCGAGCACGTCCGCGCTTCCCCGCGTGACGGCCCGCGTCCTGCGCCCCGGCGCCGATGGCGTCCAGGTTCTCGGCATGCAGAAGCTGCTCCGCGCCGCCGGCCTCACGGTCGCGGTCGACGGCAAGTACCGCTACGCCACCTCCCGCGCCGTCCAGCGCTTCCAGGTCGCGGCACGGCTCGACGCCAGCGGCGTCGCCGGGCCGCAGACCCTCACGGCGCTGCGCCGCGCCGCTCGCGGCCCGCGCACCGGTGAGGCCAGCGGCGGCGTCGGCTTCGGCGACGCGACCGCCAGGCTCACGAAGCTCGGCCAGCGGATCCCGCTCGCCGCCGGCATGAGCGGCCGCGACGTCAAGGAACTTCAGGACGACCTGCGCCGCGCCGGCGTCACCGGCGCCCCCCGCCCGAGCGGGGAGTACACGGCCGAGACGGCCGCCGCCGTCCGCCGCTTCGAGCGCAAGCTCAAGCGCTCCGACGACGGTGCGGTCGACGCCGGCGACATCTACGCGCTGCTGACCACCGTCGGCGGCGACGCCAAGCCGGGCGACACGGGCGACCCGTCCGTGGGCCTGCCCGCCCCGCCGCTCGCGCCGGGCGACAAGGCGACGCTCGACGGCCGACGGTCAGGCCGTCGCGCCGGAGGACGCCCCCGAGGCGGTCAAGCAGATCATCGCCGCGGGCAACAAGATCGCCACGCTCCCCTACAAGTGGGGCGGCGGCCACGGCCGCTGGGAGGACTCGGGCTACGACTGCTCCGGCTCGGTCTCCTACGCGCTGCGCGGCGCCGGCCTGCTGAAGAGCCCGCTCGCCTCGTACGACTACTTCGGCTGGGGCCAGTCCGGCAAGGGCCAGTGGGTCACGATCTACACGAACTCCGGTCACATGTACATGACCGTCGCCGGCCTGCGGTTCGACACCAGCGGCCGGGGCCCGAAGGGCTCGCGCTGGCAGAAGGACATGCGCGACAACAGCGGCTTCCAGATCCGCCACCCGGCGGGTCTGTGACCCGCGAGTCGCGTCAGTCGTCCGCGGCCGGCCGGCGCCGGTCGCGCTTACGCTGGGAGCGCGAGCGCTTCGCGCGCAGGCGGTCCTCGCGCGCGCCGGCGCTCGGTCGCGTCGCGCGGCGCGGACGCCGGACGTGGAGCGCGCGCACAAGCCGGTCGCGCAGCCGCTCGAGCGCGAGCTCGCGATTGCGCGCCTGGCTGCGGGCGTCCTGCGCGATGGCGCGAACGACGGGGCCGCAGCGCGCGGTCACGCGCGCCTTCTGCGCCTCGCTCAGCGCTGACGAGGCGGCCACCTCGAAACGGGCCTCGATCCGCGAGGCCGTGACGTTCGCGTGCTGCCCTCCCGGACCGGAGGAGCGGCTGGCGAGCAGCTCGATCTCGCGCAGCGGGATCGCGACGTCGCGCGTGATGGGCATCGGGTCCTGCACCGCTGCATCGTGGCGCATCGTGCGTGCGTCCGACGTGCTCCGCGCGCGGTTGGTAGCGTGCGCCCGAGTTGGCCGGACAGGACCGCCGGCCCCATACACGCACGGCAGCGAGGATCGGAAGGCAGACAGATGGCGACCGGAACCGTGAAGTGGTTCAGCGACGAGAAGGGCTTCGGGTTCATCACGCCCGACGAGGGCAGCAAGGACCTGTTCGTGCACCACAGCGCCATCCTCGGCGATGGCTACAAGACGCTCGCCGAGGGCGCCAAGGTCTCGTTCGACGAGGAGCCCGGCGACAAGGGGCCGAAGGCGGCGAACGTGCAGAAGCTTTGACCAACCCGCTGCAGGACCCGGAGCTCGAGGTGACCTGCGCTGACATGGCGCAGGCGCTGGCCGACGGCAGTGCCTCGGTGATCGATGTGCGGGAGCCGTACGAGTGGGATGCGGGGCGGATCGCGGGCGTGCGGCACATCCCGCTCGACCGGCTGGCCGCGGAGGCCGAGAGCATCGACTCGTCCAGGCCGGTGATCTTCCACTGCCGCCTCGGCGTGCGGTCGCTGATGGCGGCGCAGGCGTTCAAGGCCGCCGGGCTGGACGCGCGCTCGATGGCCGGCGGCATCCAGGCGTGGCACGACGAGGGCAGGCCGATGGAGCCCGACGGCGCGAGCGTCGCCGACCACTGAGCCGATGGCCGGCGAGATCCGCGAGATCCTGCCGCCCGACACCGGTCTGGCGTGGCGCGCGATCCGCGAGCTGCGCCCGGCCTGGGACGAGCGGGACGCGTTCGTCCGGCAGGTCGATGAGGTGCTGCGGCCGGGCGGCTACCGGCTCGTCGGCGCCTTCGAGGACGGGGCCGCCGAGGCCGTCGCGGCGGCGGGCTTCCGGTCCGGGGAGAACCTTCCCTGGGGCCGGTTCCTCTACGTCGACGACCTCTCGACGCTGCCGCCGCGCGCGGCCGCGGGAACGCGGCGCGCTGCTCGCCTGGCTCGACGCGGAGGCCGCGCGCTCGGCTGCGGTCAGCTGCACCTCGACTCCGGCGTCAGCTCGAGCGCCGCGACGCGCACAGCCTGTACCTCGGGCAGGGCTACGCGATCACCTCGCACCACTTCGCCCGGCCGGTCAGCGGCGCCGGCTGAGCGGGTCGCGCTCCCCGCGGTCCACGCGCCCGTTGTGGTTGCGGTCCTCGCGGCCGTCGCTGACGCCGTCGCCGTCCGTGTCGCGGCGCCGCGGGTTGGTGTGGGTCCGCGGATCGGCGTCGGCGCGGAAGCGGCTCGCGGCGGTTCCGCGGACGGCACCGGAGGGTCGGCGATCCCGCGCGTCACGCCGAGCTCGAGCCCGTCGGGAAGCCCGTCGCGATCGCTGTCGCGGCGCCGGGGGCTCGTGTGCGTGCGCAGCACCTCGCGACCGTCGCTGAGCCCGTCGTCGTCGCTGTCGCGGTCGAGCGGTGAGGTCCCGAGCCGGCGCTCGCGCGCGTCGCTGAGCCCGTCGCGGTCGCGGTCGGTCGCCACCGGTCGGTGCCCGGAGCCGGTGCTGGCGGCCGGGGCCGGGCGTCGTCACCGGGGGACCCGCGACCGGCAGCGACTGCCAGTCCGGGGACTCCTCCTTGGTGCCGCCGGGCAGCGCCGCGAGCGAGCGCTGATCGCTGCCGTCGGCGGCCATCGTCCAGATGTCGCTGCTGCCGGCGCGCGTGCTCGTGAACGCGATCCGCGAGCCGCTGGGGGACCAGGACGGGCCCTCGTCGAGCCCGGCGGTCGTCGTGAGCTGCCGCTGATCCGTCCCGTCCGCGGCCATCGACCACACGTCGTTGCCGGGATCGTCGCCCGCGGGCCCGCGCTCGAACGCGATGCGCCGGCCGTCCGGCGACCAGCAGGGCGACGAGTCGAAGACGGCGTTGTCGGTCAGCACCGTCACGACGCCGCTGCCCACCGCGGCGACCGCGATCTCCACGTCGTCCGGCGTGGTCGCGTGCGTGGTGAACGCGAGCCGCGCTGCCGTCGGGCGAGAGCGACGGGTAGCGCTCGTCGCCGGTGAGGGCGACGCAGCTGGTGCGGCGAGGAGCCGCCCGAGCCCATGAGCCAGACGTCGCCGCTGAGGTTGTCGCCGGGCATGCTGCGGCGGAAGACGATCTGGCTGCCGTCCGGCGACCACGAGGGCTGGGAGCTGTGGTGGTCGCCGCTCGTGATGACCTTGCGGTCGCTCCCGTCGGCGTTCATCACCGCGACCTGCAGGACGTCGGTGGTGCCGGCTCGCCCGACGCGGAAGGCGACGCGTGACCCGTCCGGTGACCACGAGGCCTGCGCCTCCTCGACGTCGGGCGTCGCCGTGAGCGCCTGGAGCCCGGAGCCGTCGGGCAGGACCGAATGCAGGTCACCGCCGCTCGAGAAGAGCACGCGGCCGTCGGCGCCGGGAACGGCCGCGCCGGCGGGCGCGGCGGCTCAGCAGGGCGAGGACGAGGGCGGGGGCGAGCGCACAGCGCATCGACCCAGGCTACGGCCGGGGTGGCGCGCCCGCGCCAGATGCCCATCGGGTTGGCTCTGCCAACCCGTCCCGCCGGGGGCCGTACCTAGACCCGCGTGCCTCGGGTAACCGGCCCCTGGTGCGCGTCGAGCGCGACCAGTTCGTGCGCGCGCGCCGCCCAGTCACACAGGATCGCCCGCGTGTCGCGCGGGTCGATGATCTCCTCGGCGGAGAAGCGCTCGGCCGTGCGGAACGGTGAGAGCACGCGCGTGAGCCGCTCCTCGATCTCCGCCCGCAGCGCGACCGGATCGTCGCTCGCCTCGAGCTCGCGGCGGTAGGCCGCCTCGAGCCCGCCGGCGATCGGCAGCGAGCCCCACTGGCCCGACGGCCACGCGAAGCGCAGGTTCAGCCGCGCACCGTTGCCGTGGCCGGCGCCCGCGACGCCGTAGACCTTGCGCACGAGCACGCTCGCCCAGGGCGTGCGCGCCTGCATGACGGCGCTGAGCGCGCGGCTGCCGCGGCGGATCGTCCCGCGGCGCTCGGCGTCGGTCCCGATCACGAAGCCCGGCTGATCGACGAGGTGCAGCACGGGGAGGCGGAACGCGTCGCAGATGTCCGTGAAGCGGGCGAGCTTGTCCGAGGCCTCGGCGGTCAGGCCGCCGCCGTAGTGCTTGGGGTCCGAGGCCAGGACCCCGACGGGCCGGCCGTCGAGCCGCGCGAGCGCGGTGATCAGCGACGGGCCGAAGCGCCGGCCGACCTCGAACACCGAGCCGCGGTCGGCGATCAGCTCGAGGCCGCGGCGCATGTCGTAGGGCTGGCGCGAATCGCGCGGGACGAGTGACAGCAGCTCCTCCTCACGGCGAGCCGGGTCGTCGGTGGACGCAACGATCGGCGGCGCCTCCCAGGCACTCCCGGGAAGGTAGGAGAGGAAGCGCCGGAGCTGGTCGAGCGCGTCGTCCTCGTCGGCCGCCTCGTTGTCGACCGCGCCCGCGCGCGTCTGCGCCCGTGCGCCGCCGAGCTCCTCCTTGTCCGGCGACTCCCCCATCGCGGCCGCGACGACCGGCGGCCCCGCGACGAACAGCTGCGCGCTCCCGCGCACGATCACCGAGAAGTGCGACAGCGTCACCCGCACCGCGCCGAGCCCGGCGCAGGGCCCGAGGGCCGCCGCGACGACCGGCACGCGCGCGAGGTTCTCGACCGCGAACTCGAACCCCGGCAGCGGCGGCACGTACGAGTAGCCCATCGTCTCGAGCGTCTTCACGCTCCCGCCGCCGCCGGTGCCGTCGACGAGCCGGATCAGCGGCACGCGCAGCTCGTGCGCGGCCTGCTCGGCCCAGACCATCTTCTGCCAGATCGCCGCGTCGGCGGCGCCGCCGCGGATCGTGAAGTCGTCGGCCTGCACGACGGCGCGGCGCCCGTCGACCCGGCCCTGGCCGACGACCATGTTCGCGGGCGTCAGGCCCGTCAGCTCGCCGTGCTCGTCGTACTCGCCGACGCCCGCGAGCTCACCCGTCTCGTGGAACGACCCCTCGTCCAGCAGCCGCGCGACCCGCTCGCGCACGGTGAGCTTCCCCGCCGCGTGCTGGCGCGCGACGCGCTCGGCGCCGCCCAGCTCGTGCGCGAGCGCGCGGCGGCGTCGCAGTTCCTCAAGCTCGGGCTCCCAGGGCATGCCGGGCGGGAGCGTAAAGGGTCCAGGGGCGCCCGCCGCGTACCCTTCGCGCCATGTCCGCCACCGCAACCGACACGTACACGATCCCGCAGGAGCACCTCGACTTCCGCGACCTGATCCGCCAGATCGCCCAGGAGCGCATCGCGCCGCGCGCACACGACATCGATGCGAGCGCCGAGTACCCGTGGGACATCCGCAAGCTGCTCGCCGAGAACGACATCCTCGGGCTGCCGTTCGACACCGAGTACGGCGGGACGGGCACCGGCACGCTGATGCTGTCGATCGCCGTCGAGGAGATCGCGAAGGCCTGCGCGGCCTCGTCGCTGATCCTGATGGTGCAGGACCTCGGCACGCTCCCGATCCAGCTGTTCGGCAACGACGAGCAGAAGCAGCGCTTCCTGCCGAAGTGCGCGACCGGCGAGTGGTCGCCGGCATTCTGCCTGTCGGAGCCCGAGGCCGGGTCGGACCCGGCGTCGATGCGCACCAGCGCGAAGCTCGACGGCGACGAGTGGGTCATCAACGGGACCAAGAACTGGATCACCAACTCGGGGATCGCCGACTTCTACGTCGTGCTCGCGAGCACCGACCGCGAGAACCGGCGCACGACCGCGTTCATCGTCGAGAAGGACCGCGAGGGCTTCTCGATCGGCGGCTACGAGCACAAGATGGGCATCAAGGGCTCGCCGACCGGCTCCCCGGTGCTCGAGGACGTGCGCGTTCCGCAGGAGAACGTGATCGGCGAGGTCGACAAGGGCCTTGCGGTCGCGCTGGGGACGCTCGAGCGCACGCGCCTGGGCGCCGCTGCGCAGGCGGTCGGGATCGCCCAGGGCGCCACCGACTACGCCACGCAGTACGCGAAGGAGCGCGTCACGTTCGGCAAGCCGATCTTCGAGCACCAGGCGATCGCCTTCAAGCTCGCCGAGATGGAGGCGCGCACCGCCGCCGCCCGTGAGCTCACCTACCGCGCCAGCGCCGCCGCCGACCGCGACGAGGTGGGCCTCGCGAAGTGGACGTCGATGGCGAAGCTGATCGCCTCGGACACCGCGATGTGGGTGACGACCGAGGCCGTCCAGGTGCTCGGCGGCTACGGCTATGTCAGCGACTATCCCGTCGAGCGGATGATGCGCGACGCGAAGATCACCCAGATCTACGAGGGGACGAATGAGATCCAGCGGCTCGTGATCTCGCGCTCGATGCGATAGTCCCTGGGGAGCGCCATGCCCCCTGCACGCCGGATCGCCTTCGCCGCCTGCACCGCGCTCTGCGCGGGACTGACGGCGGCTGCTCTTCTCGGGGGCTTCAGCGTCAACCCGGTCGTCCGCGGGATCGAGACGGTCGGCGTGATCGGGCTCGTCGCGGCGGTGCTGTTCGGCGGCGCGCTCGCGATCGGCCTGAAGCTCGCCGGCTGGACCGAGCCGGAGACCGAGGAGGAGTTCGAGAAGGTCGTCCTGCGCAGCGAGCGGCTGGCCGCGTCCGGCCTGTCGGCGGAGCCGCGGGAGACCGCGTTCCTCGACCTGGACCCGCTTGAGGACGAGGACTTCGAGGAGATCGTCCGCGAGGCGATCGACGACATCCCCGACCTGCTCCGCGTCGCGCTGGAGCGCAACGTCGCCGTCGTGATCTCCGACAACGGCGCGAGCCACCGCGCATACGGCCTCTACCAGGGCGACGGCGCGCACCGCGACAACTACCCCGACCGGATCGTCATCTTCCGCGACACGCTGCGCCGCGACTTCGGCCATGACGCCGACCTGCTGCGCGACCAGATCACGATCACCGTCCGCCACGAGCTGGCCCACCACATCGGGTTCGATGAGCTCGGCGTCCGGGACCTGGGGCTCTGACCGTGTTTCGCGCGACGGAATCTGGGAACACCTCCCGGCGGATGTCCCCGCTCACCAGACCCGTGCGCGGACCCGTGGCCCTCGCCGCGCTTGCGCTGCTGCTCGGCCTGCTCGCGGTCGCCGCCCCCGCCGATGCCGCGACCTACACCGTCTACTCGTGCCGCGGCCCGGACGGGACGCCGGCCTCGACGCGCGCCTGGCAGGCCGATGCCGGCGACGAGGGGGTGTCCGACACGTGCCCCGACAAAGGCTCCCTGTCCGCCGGCGTCGACTTCGGCCGGAGCAAGCAGCAGCTCAGCGGCCTGCGGTTCATGGCGCCGCCGGGCACGGTCGTCGCGGGCTACCGCGTCCACCTGACGGCGAGCACCGGCTTCGCATCCGGCCTCCAGGCCGGCCTCGCCACCGGGTCGCTCCTGGCCCCGCCGGACGTGACCCAGGGCTGCCCCGACTCGGACTGCGCGTTCGGCGATCCCGGTGAGCCGCTCGCCGATGGCAACCTCGTCACCTCCGCCGGGCTGCCGGAGCCCGCGATCGCGCTCGTCGCCCAGTGCCGCACGTTCCTGCTCGGTCTCGGCGGCTGCTTCGGCGAGGGGCAGAACGACTACGCACGCCACGGCTCAGCTGTGGCGCAGCGCCATCGACCTGCTCGACGAGCACGCGCCGCAGCTCGGCGCGGCCGGCGGCCCGCTGCTGGGCCCCGGCGCCGCCACGGGCCGCGCGGCCATCAGTGCGACGGCCACCGATGAAGGCGGCGGCGTCACGGGCGTCCTGCTGCGCATCGACGGGACCGAGGTCGCGCGGACACGCGCGGGCGGGTCCTGCGTCGAGCCGTACGACATTCCCGCGCCATGCCCCGCGACGCTGCCCGCGACCTTCGAGGTCGACACCCGCACGCTGACCGATGGCGCCCACGTCGCGGAGCTCGAGGTCGGAGACGCGGCGGGTCAGACCACGACGAGCGGCCCGCTCGCGTTCAGCGTCTCGAACCCCACGGGCGGCTCGGCCGGCGGCGGCTCGGGCGGCGGCGGTGCAGCGGGCGGGGGCACCACCCCCGCTGCGACCGACCCGGTGACCGTCCGCATCGAGCTCGCGCGCCGGCGGTTCACGCTCCCCGCACCGGGGGCGAACATCACGGGCGTCGTGCGCCGCGCCGACGGGACCCCCGCGGCAGGCGTGCAGCTCGAGCTGCGCAGCGCGCGGTTCGGGAGCGGTGAGCCGGCATTCCGGACGGAGCGCGCGCTGCGCACGGGCGCGGACGGCGCGTTCTCCGCCCCCGTCGGGACCAGCTCGCGCCGCCTCCTGGTCAGCGTCGCCGACCCCGCGTACCGGCCGGCGCAGTCCGACGAGGTGCGCGTGCTCGGGAACCTCAGGATCGCGCTCGAGGCGGCCGACCGCAATCTGCGCAACGGCTCGCGGGTGACCCTCGTCGCGAAGATCACCGGCGCGGGCTTCGGCGCGCCCGATGGCCGGACCGTGCTGATCCAGGCGATCGTCGGCGGGCGCTGGAGCACCGTCGACAGCGTCGAGGCGAACGCCCAGGGCCACGCGCGCTGGCGCTACCGCTTCCACGGAACGACCCGCCCGGCGCGCTACCACTTCCGCGTCCGCGTCCCGCGCGGCGCCGCGGACTGGCCGTGGCCGACGACGACGTCGGACGAGGTCCTCGTCAACGTGAGGCCCTGAGATGGCACCGCTGCTGCGCGACCGGTCGGCGACGCAGGTCGAGCGGGTCATGGAGCGCGAGTACGAGCAGCTCCGCCGGCCGACGGTCACGGCGCTGCGCTCACGCCTCGCCAGTCAGCGGATCCGCTTCGACGATGCCGACCTCGACGCGTTCTACAACCAGGCGTGGCACGGCCTCTACGAGCAGCTCGTGCGCGGCGAGCACGTCGAGAACCACGCCGGCTTCCTGGTTCAGGCCGCGTATCGCCGCTCGATCGACGAGCTGCGCCGCCAGCACCCCGACCGCCAGGCGGACGACGTCGATCCGGATGCCACGTCGCAGGACGTCGACCTTGCGCAGACGCTGGACGACCGCCGCCGCCTGACCGGCCTGATCGAGGGCATGCGCGATCGCCTCAGCGAGCGCGAATGCCAGGCCGCCGCGCTCTGCTACCTGCACGGCTACAGCCGTCCCGAGGCCGCCGAGGCGCTGGGACTCGCGCCCAAGCGCATGGAGAAGCTGATGGACGGCGTCTCCCAGAAGATCGGCGGGCTCGTCGAGGAGATCGACTCGGGGAACTGGTGCGAGAGCCGCTCGTCGCTGATGAAGGCCTACGCGTTCGGCGTGCTCGACCCCGACGGCGAGCGCTACCAGCTCGCCCGCGCGCACCTGAGCGAATGCTCGGCCTGCCGGCGCTACGTGCGCAGCCTGCGCGGGATCGGTGCGATCGTCCCGCCGGTCGCGCTGCCGCTTGCGGCGCTCAGCGCGCTGGGCATCGGCGGCGCCGCCGCGGGCGGCGCGGCGTCGAGCGGCTCGGGCTCGGGTGCCGGGGGCGGCGCCGGAGCGGGAGCCGGAGCGGGAGGCGGCGCAGGCGCCGGCGGCTTCAGCGGCTTTGCGACCGGCTGGGTCGTCGCGGCGGCGGCGGGCATCGTGGTCGCGGGCGGGGTCGCGACGTTCGCGGTCGTCTCGTCGAACGGAGGGCGACGGCGGAGGAACCGCCGCAACGCCCGCGGCGCGCACCGCGGCGCCGCCTGCGCCGGCGAAGCCCGCGTCCAAGAGCGCCGGCTCCAGCTCGGGCTCGGGGTCCGGCTCGGGCTCGTCGTCCTCCTCGCGCAAGTCGTCCAAGGGCTCGACCCCGGCAGCGTCCGCGGGCAGCGGGGGCGGCGGTTCGCCCGGCTCCGGCAACGGCGGTCCGGGTTCCACGACCCAGGGGTCCACGACGCCCGCGGCCACCCAGCCGTCGGCGCCGGTGACCACGCCCGTCTCGGCGCCCCAATCGCAGTCCCAGCCGACGACGACGGCCGCGCCCGCCGACGCGGCGCCGACGGACGACGGCGAGCAGGAGTTCGGCTTCGAGCGCTAGTTGTCGGCCGGAAGAACTCGCAGGGGGGAACGCGGCCCGAATCCGCGACATAGGGGTGTATGGCTCATCAAACACCCGAGGAGCACCCTGTGAAGCGCACGGCCCAAGAGGTCGCCCTGTATCCGGTCGATCTCTACCGCCAGCTCGCCGAGGCGAGGGCGACGGTGATCGAGGAGGCACTCGCGGATGCGAGCGACCTTCCCGAGGCGCCCGCCGAGACGCTCACGCTCGCGGCGGCCGCGCTCGCGCACTTCGCGGGGGTGTCCTCAACGGGGACGGCCCGCGGAGCGCTCGTGGCCCGGCGGCTCACCGCCGAGGCCGGTCGGCTCGACGCGCGCGCGGGGGCGCTCGCGGAGTGCTGGCTGGAAGAGCTCGAGGCGATCGAGCCCGAGCAGCGCACCGGGCTGCTGCAGGAGGCCGCCGACTCACTCGCGTGGGCGGCGGCGGTGCTGCGGCACATGGCGCGTTCGCTCGTCGATGCCGAGAACGGCAACGCCGAGCAGCTCGAGCTGGCGTGGCTGTGCCTCGCTGAGGCGGGGGAGCTCCTGATGGCCGGCGATCGCGCGGCGATCGACGGCCGGGGGGCCGAGGTGTAACGAGCCAGGGGGGAACAGACGGCGCGCGCACGCTCGGGGGAACGAGTGCGTGCCAGCGACGACGGGAGGCCGGAGGCAGCTCCGGGGGGAGAGTCCCAGTCCGGGACTCGCCACCGGCCTCCCGTCCGTCGCTTTTCTAGCGCCCGGTGTCGCTACCGCGGCGCCATCCGGATCGCGCCGTCGAGCCGGATCGTCTCGCCGTTGAGCATCGCGTTCTCGACGATGTGCGCCGCGAGCTCGGCGTACTCGGCGGGCCGGCCGAGCCGGCTCGGGAACGGCACCTGCTTGCCGAGCGAGTTGCGCGCATCCTCGGGCAGCGCGCCGAGCAGCGGCGTGTCGAAGAGGCCCGGCGCGATCGTGCAGACGCGGATGCCCTTGTCCGCCAGGTCGCGTGCGGCGGGAAGCGTCATCCCGACGACGCCGCCCTTCGTCGCCGAGTAGGCGATCTGGCCGACCTGCCCGTCGAACGCGGCGACGGACGCGGTGTTGATGAGGACGCCGCGCTCGCCCTCCTCGTTCGGCTCGTTCTCGGACAGCATCTTGAACGCCGCCAGGCGCATCAGGTTGAACGTCCCGACGAGGTTGATGTCGACGAGCACCTTGAACGCCTCGAGCGGGTGCGGGCCCTTGCTGGACGCGACCTTGACCGGGATGCCGGTCCCGGCGCACGAGACCGCGATCCGCAGCCCGCCTTCGGCCTCGCGCGGCCTTGTCGACGGCGGCCTGCACCTGGTCCTCGTCACGCACGTCGCACTGGACGAACGCGATGCCGAGCTCGCTCGCGAGCGCCTCGCCCCGCTCCGGGTTCACGTCGGCGATCACGACCTGCGCGCCGCCCGCGTGCAGACGGCGGACGGTGGCCTCGCCGAGGCCCGACGCGCCGCCCGACACGACGGCGCCCGCTGCTTCGATCTTCATGCTGCTCGCTGCTCCTTGGTGGGGTCAGCGCGCCACTCTAACTTCAGCCTGCGAGCGGGATGACCCACCCTCCGATCGCGACGGCGTGCGCGATCGCGGCGACGATGACGAAGGCGTGGAAGAGCTCGTGGAAGCCGAAGACCAGCGGCCACGGATCGGGCCGCTTGCGCGCGTAGACGACCGCGCCGGCCGAGTAGAGGAGGCCGCCGAGTGCCAGCAGCGCAAGCGGCCACACCGGGAGGCCGCGCACGAGCTGGGGCGTCGCGATGACCGCGACCCAGCCGAGCGCCAGGTAGCTGGCGGCGACGAGCGCGCGCGGCGCGCCGATCCAGGCGACGCTGAAGATGACGCCGCCGAGCGCGCCGGCCCACACCGCCGCCAGCACGACGACGCGCAGCGGGCCGCTGAGCGCGAGCAGCGCGATCGGCGTGTAGCTCGCGGCGATGAAGACGAAGATCGTGCTGTGGTCGATGCGCTGCAGCAGCGGGCGCCAGCGCGGATTCCACGGCCAGCGGTGGTAGAGCCCGGAGCCGGCGAAGAGCGCACACAGGCCGGCGCCGTAGACGGCGGCGGCCAGGCGCGCGGGCGGGGTCGGCGCGAGCGCGACGAAGGTGATGGCGGCGGCCAGCGCGGCCCAGAACGCGTAGGCGTGTGAGACGCCGCGCAGGCGCGGCTGGGCATCGAGGAAATGCGGGGTCCCGATGCTCATGCGGCGACCTCCCCGCGCAGCATGTCGCGCAGCCGGTCCGCGTCCGCGGTCGCCGGGTCGCTCTCGTCGATGAAGCTCCGCAGGACGGCGACGAACCGCTCCGGGTCGTCACGGAACGGGAAATGGCCCGCGTCCTCGAACACCTCGAGCCGGCTGTGCGGCATCAGCTCGTGTGCCGCGCGGCCGTGGGCGACCGGGATCAGCGTGTCGCGCTCGCCCCAGATGATCAGCGTCGGGATGTCCTGCGCGAGGTAGAGGCGGTCGCGCGCGCTCACGCGCTGGCCGCCGGGATCGATGATCGAGCGCGCGGTGTGCAGGAACGCGCGGCAGGCGTCCGGGTCCTCGAGCGTCTCGAAGCCGTCGGCGATCCCCCGGACCTCAGGGCTCGCGTGCACGCCGATCCTGCCGAGCAGCCGGGCGGCGGAGGCCCCGGCGCCGAGCGCGCCGGTCCAGGCGACCGCCGGCAGCACCCAGTCGGCTCCCGGCAGCGTCGCGGCGCGCAGCATCAGGTGCACCTCGCGGCCGAGGCCGCCGCTGTCGACGAGCACGAGCCGATCGACGCGCTCGGGGAACTGGTAGGAGAACTGCATCGCGATGCCGCCGCCGAGCGAGTGGCCGACGACGGTCGCGCGCTCGTGCCCGAGCGCGACCAGCAGGTCGCGCAGGCTGCTCGCGAACGCGCCGAGCGAGTAGTCCCCGTGCGGCTTCGCCGAGGCGCCATGGCCGATCAGGTCGGGGGCGATCACGGTGTGGTGCTCGGCCAGCCCGGGCAGCACCTCGCTCCAGCTCTCCGAGCTGGAGCTGATGCCGTGGATCAGCAGCAGCGGCGGGCCGTCTCCGAGCTCGTGGTAGCTCACCGGCTGCCCGTGGAGCTCGATCGTCCGCGGGTTGGACGCGGTCGCAGAAGTCATCAGGTAATGGTACACCGGATGACGTCACATGGAACAGCGTAAACGTGACGTAAGATTGTCGCCGTGCCCGACGCGGACGCCGCCATGACGATCGACGAGCTGGCCCGCGAGACCGGGCATGACGGTGCGCAACATCCGCGCCCACCAGTCGCGCGGCCTGCTGCCGCCGCCGCAGGTGCGTGCCCGCACCGGGTACTACGGGCCCGAGCACGTGGCCCGCCTGCGGCTGATCCAGGAGCTTCAGGGCAACGGCTACAACCTCGCCGCGATCAAGGACCTCGTCGACCGCTCGGGCGGCTCGACCGAGCAGATCCTCGGCTTCACGCAGACGCTGCTCGCGCCGCAGGACGCCGAGCAGCCGGAGGTCATGGACCTGCGCGAGCTCGAGGAGCTGTTCGGTGCGCAGGCCGATCCGCAAGCTGCTCGCGCGCGCCGAGCGCCTGGGCCTCGTCGTCCCGCTCGGCGGCGGGCGCTACGAGGTGCCCAGCCCGACGGTGCTGCGGGCGGGGGAGGCGGTGCTGGCCCTCGGGGTGCCGCTCGACAAGGCGCTGGACATCGTCGAGCGCCTCACGAAGAACGCCGACCGCGTGAGCGAGACCTTCGTGCGGATCTTCTTCGAACAGGTCTGGAAGCCGTTCGACGAGGCCGGCAGGCCGGAGGCCGAGTGGGCGGAGGTGCGCGAGACGCTCGAGCGGCTGCGCCCGCTCGTCAGCGACGCCTACGTCGCGATCCTCCAGCAGCGCACCGCACGCGGGGTCGAGCGGGCCTTCGGGCAGGCGCTCGAGCGCCACGCCAAGCGCTGACGCCTGCGTCAGGTACAATTTCCTCCTGTCCGGGCCTTCACCGCCGGACACAAAAGCCCCGTGGAGTGCGACCGCCGGGGACACCGCCCGTGGAGTGCGACCGCCGGGCATACATCGAAAGGACTTTCGTCCACATGCCACAGGCCGTCATCGTCGACGCCGTCCGTACGCCCGTCGGGCGCGCCTTCAAGGGCTCGCTCGCAACGCTGCGCCCGGATGAGACGCTCGCATTCATCATCGACCAGCTCCTCGAGCGCAACCCCGGGGTCGACCCGGCGAGCGTCGAGGAGGTCATCACCGGCTGCGGGCTGCCTCAGGGCCTCCAGGCGAACAACATCGGCCGCATCGCCGTCCTGCTCAGCGAGAAGCTCGGCCAGGAGACGAACGGGATCACCCTCTCGCGCTACTGCGCGTCGGGCCTCGACGCGATCCGCGCAGCGGCGAACAACGTCGTCGCCGGCCAGGGGGACGTCTACATCGCCTCCGGCGTCGAGTTCGTCAGCCGCTACAACGCCGCGCAGGAGGCTGCTCACCCCGAGGACCAGAACGAGCACCTCCAGGGCAAGGAGCCCGGCCAGCCCGACGCGTACATCGCGATGGGGCTCACGGCGGAGAACGTCGCCGACAAGTGGGGCGTCACGCGTGAGGACCAGGACGCGTACGCGCAGCGCTCGCAGGAGCGTGCGGTCGCGGCGCAGAACGACGGGTTCTTCGCCCGCGAGATCGCCCCGGTCACGCTCGCCGACGGCACCGTGATCGACAAGGACGACGGTCCGCGCGCGGACTCGACGGTGGAGCGGCTCGCGTCGCTGAAGCCGGCGTTCCGCGAGGACGGCACCGTCACCGCCGGCAACGCCTGTCCGCTGAACGACGGCGCCGCGGCGGCGCTGATCATGAGCGACACGAAGGCCGCCGAGCTGGGCCTGACCCCGCGCGCCCGGATCATCACGGCCGCGACCTGGGGCAACGAGCCCGAGTACATGGGCGTGGCCCCGATCGGCGCGATCAAGAAGGCGCTGGACCGCGCCGGGCTTCACGATCGGCGACATCGACGTCGTCGAGCTGAACGAGGCATTCGCCGCGCAGGTGCTGCCGATCGCGCAGGAGTGCGGGATCGACATGGACAAGCTCAACCCGCACGGCGGCGCGATCGCCCTCGGCCATCCGTTCGGGATGACGGGCGTGCGGATCATGACCACGCTGCTCAACGACCTGGAGACGATCGGTGGCCGCTACGGCATCGAGACGATGTGCGTCGCCCAGGGTCAGGGCGAAGCGATGATCGTGGAGCGCATCGGCGCGTAGGATTGCGGCCGATGTCCGGCCCTGATCACGAGGACCCGCGGCGCCAGGCCGGCGCCGCGGGACCTTCGCCCATGCGGCGCCCGCCTCAGCTGCGGGGAGGCGGCGAGGAGCATCGCCACGCGAGCTGGCTCGAGCTCTTCTTCGATCTCGTCTTCGTCGCGGTCGTCTTCCAGGTCGGCGAGGCGCTCGCCGAGCACCCCGACGCGGCCGGGTTCCTCCAGTTCGTCGGCGTGCTCACGATCGTCGCGTGGTCGTGGATGTGCTTCACCTACTTCGCCAACCGGTTCGACACCGACGACGTGCCGCAGCGCGTGCTCATGTCGCTGGCGATGCTCGCGGTCGCGGGCCTCGGCATCGCGGTCGGCGACGCGACCGGCTCGTGGTCCGAGCGGTTCGCGCTCGCGCAGGTCGCTGTCCACGTCATGCTGCTGGCGCTGTACGTGCGCGCACGGATGCACGTCCCGGCGGCGCGCGCGTCGATCGACCGCTACCTGCTGGGCTTCGGGCTGGGCGCCGCCGTGTGGCTCGCGTCCGCGCTCGTCGACACGCCGCTGCGCTACGTGCTCTGGGGCGTGGCGCTGGCGATCGAGGTCGCGACGCCGCTGCTCAGCTGGGGCGTGCTGGCGCGACTGCCGGTGGACCGCGAGCACCTGCGCGAGCGCTTCGGGCTGTTCACGATCATCGTGCTCGGCGAGGCGGTGCTCGCCGTCGTGATCGGCACGCAGGACGCGCGCTGGGCGGGGCCCGCCATCACGACGACCATCGCGGGCTTCGCCGGCGTGCTCGCGCTCTGGTGGGTCTACTTCGACGAGCAGTCCGCGGCATCGCTGCGCGGCGGGCGCTGGGCGTTCGTCGTCGCCTACGGGCACCTGCCGCTGTGGCTCGGCGCGACGGCGTACGGCATCGGCGTGAAGCTCGCGATCGAGCACGCCGACGGCGTGGCGGAGGACCCCGGCATCCGCTGGGCGCTCGCCGGCGGTGCCGCCCTGCTGCTGGTCGCGATCGGCGCCTTCCACATCGCCTCTGCACGCCGCGAGCCGGCGCTGCTCTCGCTCACGCGGCTCGCCTGCATCGTCGCGCTCGTCGCGCTCGCCGCGGCGGGCGGCGCACTCCAGATTCCGACGCTGACGATCCTCGTCGTGCTGGTCAGCGGCGTCGCCCTGGCGATCGAGGCGGTCAGCGTCCGCGAGGCCGGCGGGCACGTCTGGGCGCTCGCGGCGGCCGCCGTGCAGCCGCCCGAGCCGCCGTTCCGGCCGCCGGCGCCGTCGGCGCTCCCGCCGGACTGACGGCGCTCAGCCGGGCGGCGTCGACAGCGACAGCGCGAACAGCCCCGCGTCGTCGGTCAGCACCTGCTCGAGCGTGAGCCCCGCGGCCGCGAGGTCGTCGGCGAGGCGCTCGCGCGTGAACTTCGCGCTGATCTCCGTGCGCAGCTCCTCACGCGGGGCGAACTCGACGTCGAGGCCGAGCGCCGCGATGTGGACGCTCATGCGCCTGCTCGCGCGCAGGCGCATCTCGATCCACTCGCGCTCGCGGTCGAAGAACGCGACGTGCTCGAACGCGTCGACGTCGAAGTCGGCGCCGAGCTCGCGGTTGAGCACGGTCAGCACGTTGCGGTTGAACGCCGCGGTGACGCCCGCCGAGTCGTCGTAGGCGGCCTCGAGGATCCGCGGGTCCTTGACGAGGTCGGTGCCGAGCAGCAGGTGGTCGACGCCGGGCCGCAGCAGCCGCGCGAGCCCGCGCAGGAACCGGCGCCGCGACCCGGGGCTGAAGTTCCCGATCGTGCCGCCGAGGAACGCGACGATCCGCGGCCCGTCGCCGGGCGGCGGCACATGCTGCAGATGGCGCTCGAAGTCGCCGACGATGCCGTGCACCTCGAGGCCCTCGAAGTCGGTCGTCAGCTCGTCGGCGACGCGCACGACCATCGCCTCGGTCACGTCGACCGGGACGTAGCGCTCGAGCGTTCCCGCGGCCGCCAGCGCGCCGAGCAGCACGCGCGTCTTCTCCGCGGTCCCGGCCCCGAGCTCGACGACCTCCGCCGCGCGCGTGGCCTGCGCGATGCGCGAGGACTCTGCGACGAGGATCGAGCGCTCGGCGCGCGTCGGGTAGTACTCGGGCAGCTCGCAGATCTGGTCGAACAGCTCCGCGCCGACCGTGTCGTAGAAGTGCTTGGGCGGCAGCTCCTTGAACGGGCGGGTCAGGCCGTCGAGGACGTCGTCGGCGAGCGTGCGCTCGTCGCCCGGCGTCAGGTACGAGTGGATCGTGATGACCTGCTCGGTCGCGACCGCGGTCTCGATCGGGTTCATGCGTGCTCCTCGTCGCATCGCCAGGCGGACGCCGGCGAAGATCTGCCGGCGCTCGGGAAGGTCCCAATTGCGGAAGGTGGGGGTGGCGACGCGGGCCTGCGTCGCCCAGGCGCCGCCGCGCAGGACGCGGTAGCCGCGCCGGAAGAAGACCTCGGAGTACTCGCGGTAGGGATGCGCGACGAAGCCCGGGTAGCCGTCGAACGCGGTCTGCGTCCACTCCCAGACGTTCCCGATCAGGTCGAGCGCGCCGCAGTCCGCGGCGGCCTCCGGGACGACGCCGACCGGCGCGGTCTCAAAGGCGTTCTGCCCGACGTGCGCGTCGCCGTCGCCGGGCCAGTGCCCGCTGGGTCCAGGTCGCCGCCGCCTCCCATTCCGCCTCCGTCGGGAGCCGTGCGCCGTGGGCGCGGGCGAAGGCGGCGGCCTCGAACCAGCTCACATGGCACGCCGGACGGTCGGGGTCGAGATCGCGCGGCCCGCAGGCCGTGTGCTCGCACCAGGACCCGTCGGGCCGGCGCGCCCAGTGCAAGGGGCCCGTGATGTCCTCCTCCTCCTTCCACGCCCAGGCCTCGTCGCTCCACCACTCGCGGCGCTCGTAGCCGCCGCCCTCGGCGAAGGCGAGCCAGCTGGCGTTCGTGACGGGCGTGCGCGCGATGCGGAACGGCGCGACGGTCACCACGTGGCGCGGGCGCTCGTTGTCGTAGGAGAAGCGGCCCGGGCCGGCGCCGAGCTCGACCTCGCCGCCCGCGACGGGGACGAACTCGAGCCCGCTCGTGAGCACCGGGGGAGGGTGATCGCGGCGGCGACTCGCGGAACGGCGGATCGAAGCCGTCGAGCCGTGCCAGCGTGAGCGTCTGCAGCATCGTCTCCACGTGCTGCTGCTCGTGCTGGAGCACGAGCTCGTGGATCACGGGGTCGATGCCGTGGCTGGACGCCGCGGCAAGCGCGCGCTCGCGGACGGCCGCCAGGTAGTCGAGGGCTCCCGCGGTGTCGAGCAGCTGCACCTCGCCGCGAACGGCGCGCGGGGTCTCGAAGGCGTCGTAGGTCGCAGCCAGGTCGGCCCGCAGCAGCGGCGCGCCCGGCGTGCCGGTGGACGAGCCAGAGGTCCTCGTACGCGGCGATGTGCGCGAGGTCCCAGACGAGCGGGCTCATCAGCGGATCGATCTGGCGCTCGAGGTCCCCATCGCTGATCGCGGCGGCGAGCGCGAGCGTGCGGCTGCGGGTCCGCTCGAGGGCTCCGAGCAGGTCTTGATGCAGATCCGTTGTCGCTGGAGCGGCGGGCATCGCAGCGGACGGTCTTCCCATCCGCCCACGACGTTACACGGTCGCCGCCGTCGCCCCGAGCGGCGGTGCGTCAAGCACGCACGCGGGGGAGCCCGGGGCTCGAGGACGGGGGTTACCCCCACCCGCGCCCGGCAGGTGCCGTCATTGGCGCACGGGCGCCCAGTCGTAAGCCTTCCCGGCGACGGTCCAGATCCCGTCGAAACCGCCGTAGGAGACCCTGAGATGCACTCCCCCAAGACCACCTTCGCCGCCCGCGCCGGCCGCTGGAGCGCGCACCACGCCAAGACCGCCCTCGGACTGTGGGTGGCGTTCGTCCTCGTCGCCGTCTTCGTCGGCCAGGGCGTCGGACTCGTGAAGACCGATGACCGTTCCGGCGGTCCCGGCGACTCGGGCCGGGCCGACCGGATCCTCCAGGACGCGTTCCCCCGGGAGCAGGCGGACGAGACGATCCTGATCCAGGGGCCCAAGGGCTCGTCGGTCGTCGGGCGCCCGCGTCCGGGCCGCGGTGCGCGACGTCGCCCGCAGCGTGAGCGCGCAGCCCGGCGCCCTGCAGGTGCGTTCGGCGCTCGGACCGCGCGGCGTCGGACCTCGTGTCCGCCGACGGGCGCTCGGCGCTCGTGACGTTCAAGGTGCCCGGCGACCAGGCTCAGGCCGACAAGGCGATCGTCCCGATCGAGCACGCGGTCACGCGCGCCGCGGCACGCCACCCCGGCGTGTTCGTCGGCCAGTTCGGTGACGCGAGCGCCGACCGCGCGCTGTCGAAGGCGTTCGGCGACGACTTCCGGTCCGCCGAGACGCTGTCGCTGCCGATCACGCTGCTGATCCTGTTCCTCGCGTTCGGCTCGCTGGTCGCGGCGGGCATCCCGCTGCTGCTGGGCATCAGCGCCGTCGCCGCGGCGCTCGGCCTCGTCGGCGTCGTCAGCCACCTGATCCCGATGGGCGACGAGATCAGCTCGGTCGTGCTGCTGATCGGCCTGGCCGTCGGCGTCGACTACTCGCTCTTCTACCTGCGCCGCGAGCGCGAGGAGCGGCGCCGCGGCGCCACGACGGCCGAGGCGGTCGACGTCGCCGCCGCGACCTCCGGCCGCGCGATCCTCGTGTCCGGCCTGACCGTGATCGCCGCGATGGCGGGCATGCTCTTCGCCGGCGACAGCACGTTCGTGTCGTTCGGCATCGGCTCGATGATCGTCGTCGCCGTCGCGATGGTCGGCTCGATCACCGCCGTCCCGGCGGCGCTCGCGCTGCTGGGCTCGAAGGTGGACCGCGGTCGCCTGCCGTTCATCGGCAGGCGGCTGGCGGCGCGCGGCGAGGGCGGGCGCTTCTGGCGCACCGTCGTCGACGGCTCGCTGCGGCGCCCGCTGCTGAGCGTCGTGCTCGCCGGCGGCCTGCTGGTCGCCCTGGCGATCCCCGCGTTCTCGATGCACACCGCGCTCAGCGGGACGAACGACCTGCCGCGTGACCTCCCGGTCATGCGCGTCTACGAGCGCCTGCAGGCGGCCTTCCCCGGCGGGCAGATCCCGGCCGAGGTCGTCGTGCGCTCGAGTGACCTCCAGTCGCCGAGGATGCGCGCGGCGATCGCGGGCCTCGAGCGCCGCGCGCTGGCGACCGGCCAGTTCAGCGGGAACGCGGACGTGTCGGTCGCCCGCGGCGGGCAGGTCGCGTCGATCCGGATCCCGATGGCGGGCGACGGCAACGACGGCGCATCGATGCGCGCGCTCGCGACGTTGCGCGGGACGCTGATCCCGCAGACCGTCGGCAAGGTTCCCGGCGCCGACGTCTACGTGACCGGCATGGCTGCGGGCACGAAGGACTTCAACGACGTGATGACGAGCCGGGCGCCGTTCGTGTTCCTGTTCGTGCTGACGCTCGCGTTCGTGCTGCTGCTCGTCACGTTCCGCTCGATCGTCGTGCCGATCAAGGCGATCGTGCTCAACCTGCTGTCGGTCGGCGCCGCCTACGGCGTGCTCGTCTGGGTCTTCCAGGAGGGGCACCTGCAGGGGCTGCTCGGCTTCCACGGCAACGGCGCGGTCGTGTCGTGGCTGCCGATGTTCCTGTTCGTGATCCTGTTCGGGCTGAGCATGGACTACCACGTGTTCATCCTCAGCCGGGTCCGCGAGGCGGTCGATCGCGGCAAGAGCACGGACGCGGCGGTGCGCGAGGGGATCCTCGCCACGGCCGGCACCGTCACGAGCGCCGCGATGGTGATGGTCGCGGTGTTCGGCGTGTTCGCGACGCTGAGCTACATCGAGTTCAAGCAGATGGGCGTCGGCCTGGCGGTCGCGATCTTCCTCGACGCGACGATCGTGCGGGCGGTCCTGCTGCCCGCGACGATGAAGCTGCTCGGCGAGCGCAACTGGTACCTCCCGCGCCGCCTGCGAGTGGCTGCCGCGCGTGTCCTGGGAGGGTCAGCCGAGCGCGGCGGCGTCCGCGACGACGGTCAGCCCGTCGCGCGAGAGCAGCGACGAGGGCACGTGGCGTGACGGCGCGCCGAGCGCCCCCGCGAGCGCCGGCGCCTTCCCCGAGCCGGTGACGAGCAGCAGCCGCTGACGGGCGCCGTCGAGCGTCGCTCGCGTCAGCGTGATGCGGTCGGGCGGGGGCTTCGGGCTGTCATGCACCGGAGCGACCCGTCCGGCCGCGTCGAGCACCGGGTCGTCCGGGAACAGCGACGCGGTGTGTCCGTCCTCGCCGATGCCGAGCAGGACGATGTCGAGCACGACGTCCGCGAGCTCACGCTCGTACGCGCTCGCGGCCGCTTCGGCGCCGAGCTCGCCCTGCATGCGGTGCGTGACCGCGCCCTCGGCGACGAGCGTCTCGCGCACGAGCAGCGCGTTCGACTCCGGGTCGTCAGGGCCGACGCAGCGCTCGTCGGCGAACCACAGGTGCACGCCGCGCCAGTCGGGGACGAGCGGCCCGAGCGCGATGTAGGTCACGCGCGGGGTCGTGCCGCCGGAGAGCGCGAC
Source organism: uncultured Actinomycetes bacterium (assembly GCA_963721255.1). Lineage (GTDB taxonomy): Bacteria > Actinomycetota > Thermoleophilia > Solirubrobacterales > Solirubrobacteraceae > F1-60-MAGs163. Next base: position 12,891 of record CAVRIM010000011.1, on the reverse strand, counting down.
GTGCGCCGCGCCCCGCTGCGCGAGGGCTTCGCCGATGGCGTCCGCCAGCAGCCGGGCGGCGCGCCGAGCCGCAGCGCCGGCGTCCGGCTCGCGCTCGACGACGACGCCCGCGCTCATGCGCCGCTCGGCGCCTCGCGGTAGAGCTCGCCGTGCGCGCCGGGCGGAGGCACGACCTTGCCCGGCGACGGCGTCGCGGCGAGCATCTCCTCCTCGGCGGCGATCAGCTTCATCACGGCGTTGATCAGGGCGAGGTGCGTGAACGCCTGCGGGAAGTTGCCGAGGTGACGGCCGGTCACGGCGTCGATCTCCTCGGCGTAGAGCAGCAGCGGGCTCGCGTAGGCGAGCAGCTTCTCGCACATCTGCCGGGCGCGGTCCAGCTCGCCGGTCTCGACGAACGCGGAGACCATCCACCACGAGCAGATCGCGAACGTCCCCTCCTCGCCCTCGAGCCCGTCGTCGGTCTCGTCGACCTTGTAGCGCAGGATCAGCCCGTCGGCGCCGAGCTCCTCGGCGATCCCGTCGACCGTGTTGCGCACGAGCGGGTCGTCGCCGGGCAGGAAGCGGACCAGCGGAATCAGCAGCAGCGCCGCGTCGAGTGCGTCGCTGCCGTAGTGCTGGACGAAGCGCATCCGCTTCTCGTCGACGCCGTTCTCGAGGACGTCGGCGCGGATCTCGTCCGCGACCTCCTGCCAGCGCGTTGCCGTCTTCGTGTCGCTGCGCAGCCGCGCGAGCCGCGCGCCGCGGTCGCACGCCAGCCAGCAGAAGATCTTCGACGAGGTGAAGTGCTTCGGCTCGCCGCGCACCTCCCAGATGCCGCGGTCGGGCTCGCGCCAGTGCGCGATCGCCTCCTCGACCTGCCGTGCCAGGATCGGCCACGCCGACTCGGGAAGCTGGTCGCGGTTCTTCGTGTGGATGTAGACGGAGTCGAGCAGCGTGCCCCACACGTCGTGCTGGTTCTGGTTGTAGGCGGCGTTGCCGACGCGCACGGGCTGGGAGTGCTCGTAGCCCTCGAGGTGGTCGAGCTCGGACTCCTCGATGTGCCGTTCGCCGCCGATGCCGTAGAGCACCTGCAGCTCGTCCTTGGCCGCGACGTCCTCGATGAAGTAGTAGTAGTCGCCGGCCTCCTGGGTGAAGCCGAGCGAGTGCAGGCCCCAGAGCATGAAGGCCGAGTCGCGGATCCAGGAGTAGCGGTAGTCCCAGTTGCGCTCGCCGCCCGGGGTCTCCGGGAGCGAGGTGGTCGACGCCGCGCACATCGCGCCGGTCGGCGCGTACGTGAGGCCCTTGAGCGTGAGCGCGCTGCGCTGCAGGTACTGGCGCCACGGGTGGTCCGGGAAGTCGCCGTGCGCGAGCCAGTCGTGCCAGAAGTCGGCGGTGAAGCTCATCCGCCTGTGCGCCTCGTCGAAGTCGGCGGGCGCGGCGTGCTCGGTCCAGCTGAGGGCGACGAACGCGCGCTCGCCCTCGCGCAGCGTCGAGCGGGCGCGGGCGCGGCCGCGCTCGAAGCCCAGGCGCAGGTCGGTCGTCAGGCGCAGCTCGATGTCGTGGTCCTCGGCGCGCGCGATGCCGATCCCGTAGCCCTCGTCGCCGTAGGCCCAGGTCACCGGATTGCGGCCGTAGTCGAGCCGCGGCTCGCACTCGACGTGCATCTCGACGTGCCCGTTGATGCAGTGGATCATCCGCAGCAGCACGTGGTCGGCGTCGGTGTCGGTGGGGGAGCGCCGGTGCGTGGACGAGCGGTCCTTGTCGTGGTGCCAGGGGCCGACCAGCAGCAGGTCGACGACGGTCACCCAGCCGGTGCGCGTGGCCCAGGTCGTCTCGAGGATGTTCGTGCCCGGGAGGTAGCGGCGGCCGGCCGGAACGCGCTGGCCCTGGGGTGAGACGTTGAAGCGCCCGGCGTCGCGGTCGAGCATCGCGCCGAAGATCGACGGCCCGTCCATGCGCGGCAGGCACATCCATTCGACACTGCCGCTCGGCGCGACGAGCGCACTGACCTCGCAGTCCGAGAGGAACGCGTAGTCGGCGATCGGCGGGTACGGGGAGCCGGCGAGTGCCCCGTCGTGTGGCGGGTGCTCCATGGCGGGGGAAGGTAGCGGTCGCGGGCCGCGGTCCTGGACGCCGGCGCTCAGACGCCGAGCAGCCGCGCCAGCAGCCGGTCCCGCGCGCGCACCGGCAGCACGCGCTGCATCGTGTCGAGGAACCGCGCGTCGTGGCCGATCAGGTAGTACGCCTTCGGCCGCCTGGCGGTGAGCGCGTGCTCGATCGCGCTCGGCCACGTCGTCCGGGCGCGAGCGCGCGCTGGGTCTGCCGGCCGACGAGGTCGCGCATCGTCTCCAGACGGGTCCCGTAGAGGGAGCGGTGCTCCGGCGTCATCGAGTTCATGAGGCCCTCGGCGGAGCTCTCGCCCTTGCCCCAGATCTCGGTGGCGATCGTCCCGGGCTCGACGCACGCGACCCAGATGTTCCACGGGCGCAGCTCCTGCCGCATCGACGCGCTCATCAGGTGGATCGCGCCCTTCGAGCCGCAGTAGGCGCCGACGTACGCCTGGCCGACGCGGCCGCCGATCGAGCCGATGTTCACGATCCGCCCGCGGCCGAGCCGCAGCGACGGGATCGTCGCCTGGGCCACGGCGACGCACGAGAAGACGTTCAGCTCGAACTGCGTGCGCAGCTCGTCGAGCGGCAGCGCCTCCAGCGGCCCGGGGATCGCCGACCCCGCGTTGTTGACGAGGCCGCCCAGCGCCTCGCCGCGCACGCGCTCGGCGAGCGCCGCGATGTCGTCCGCCTTCGTGACGTCGAGGATGATCGGCTCGACGCCCGGGATCGCGGCGAGCGCGTCGAAGTCGGTCTGCTTGCGCACGCCCGCGATGACCGGCGTCCCGGCGCGCGCGAGGCGCTCGGTCGTCGCCCGCCCGATGCCGGTGGACGCGCCGGTGACGACGACGGGGCTGCTGCAGGGGAGTGGCTGGAGCGCTCATGCGACGGTGCTCCCGGGCGCGAGCCCGCGGATGACCTCTTCGAGCCGGTCGGGGCCGCACATCGGCGTGAGGATCGCCGTCGTGATCCCGCCGCCGGTGAACTCCCGCAGCCGCGCACGCTGCTCGGTGAACGAGCCGAAGATGAAGATGTCCCTCACGAGCTCCTCGGGCACGAGCTCGAGCGCCTTCGCGCGATCGCCCTCCTGCCACGCGGCGATCATCGGGTCGATCTGCTCGCCCCACCCGAGCCAGCGGAAGAACTCGCTGTAGACCGGGACCGTCGCGTACCCGGTGAAGAGGAACTTCGCGGTCTGCAGCCCTTCGTCCGCGGGCTGGGGGATGCAGAAGAAGCGGCACGCGAGCTCGCTGCTGCCCGGCTCCTTGCCGGCGGCAGCCTCGCCCTCGCGGACGCCCTCGACGACGCGCGGCAGCCCGCTCAGCGGCAGGAAGTTCGTGAACGCCCCGTCGCCGATCTCGGCGGCCAGGCGCAGCATCTTGCCGCGCAGCGCCGCGAGCACGATCGGCACCGGCTGCGCGGGCGGCGACTCGAGGCGGAACCCGCCCGCGCCGCGCTCACCGGCGAGCACCGGCCGCAGATACTCGACGGTCTCGCGGATCTTCGACAGCGGCTTCTCGAACGGGATGCCGTTCCAGCGCTCGACGATCACGTTCGACGACGCGCCGAGGCCGAGGACGAAGCGCCCGTTCGAGGCGTCGGCGAGCGCGGCGACCTGCTGGGCGAGGATCGCCCGGCCACGCGTGTACGGGTTCACGATCCCGGTCGCCAGGCGGATCCGCTCGGTCTGCGCGGCTGCCAGGGCGAGCGGCGTGAAGCCGTCGGCCCCCGCGGTCTCGCCGGTCCACAGGTCGTCGTAGCCGAGCTCCTCGGCGAGCCGGAAGTACGGGCCGTGGCCGGAGAGCGGGACGCCGGCGAACGGGAGGGTCAGGCCCCAGCGGGGGTCGGTCATGTCTGCTCCAGCCATTCGGAGATGCCGAAGGACTCGTGCCCGAGCCACTCGAGCCGGGTCAGCCCTTCATTGACGGTCGTGAGGCGCTCGCCACGGCGCTGGCGCAGCGGCGCCACGCTGATCGCGGCGCCGCGCAGCGTGGCGGTGCGGCCGAGCGCGTCGGTTGCGTGCGCCACGAAGTCGCGCTGCGTGCCCTCGGTGCGGCCCGCGACGATCGGGGCGAGCTCGCCGCCGAGCATCAGGCAGCCGCCGACGACCTCCTCGGCGCCGCGCTCGCCGTCCACGCCCACGTTGTTGACGAGCAGGAAGTGGTCGGGATCGACGAGCATCCCCATCCAGCGCCAGTAGGGGACGCCCTGCCAATCACGCACGCCCCATGAGTGGTCGCGCATGCCCGCGCCGTGAACGGGGAAGCGCTCGCCGTCGACGACCAGGACGCCGCTGACCGAGCCGGGCTGCTCGTAGTGGCGGCCCGCGACCGCGCTCGTCAGGCCCGACTCGAAGTGGAACGGCGGCACCCAGGCACTGAAGCGCAGCTCGCCGCTGACGTGGACCTGCTGGTGGGCATCGGGATGCTCGCCGAGATCCTCGGCGCGGGCCCACAGGCGCGCGTCGCCGTCGACGGCGATCGTCCAGTGCTCGAACGGGATGCCGCAGGTGTACGTGAGCGGGCCGGCGGCGACCGGGGCGCTCGCGAGGTCGGCGGGCACGTCGCCGCGGGCGAACGCGAGCAGGAAGCGCGGGGGCAGGCCGGGGCGGGTCGGCGGCAGCCAGACGCCGAGCGCGCCCTCGATCACGCCCTCGTTGGGGCGCACGCCGATCCGCGTGTAGAAGACGAGGCCGCTGCGCGCATCACCGCCGCCGAGGTAGAGCGAGTCGGACCACTGCTCCTCCGGCCCCGGGGTGTGGAAGGCCTCGTCGCGGATGTCGAGCGCAGGCGAGCTTCGGCCGATGGTCATCGCGCCGCACCCTATCCACGGCAGTCCACTGTTGCGATGATCGCGCCGTGACCGAGCCACTCGACGGCATCGCCGGCGCCGACGCGATCCTCGGCCGCTCGTTCCCGCTGCCGCGGGCGCCGATGCCGCTCTCGCGCTGGGTCGACGTCGCGCCGGTCGGTGAGGGCGCCGAGGTGGTCTGGAGCCTTGACGACTCGCGCGCCGGGTCGCCCGGACGGCTGGCGCTCTACGCGGGCAGCGCGCCCGCGCCGTCGCGCGACGGCGCTCGCGGGCGCGAGCGAGCGCGGCGTGACCGTCGGCGAGCTGCCCGCGCGCCTGCGCGAGCACCCGCTCTCCGAGGCCCAGCCGTCGCTGCGGCCCGTGCGCGAGCTCTCGTGGGAACAGGGCGGGCTGGCCCTGCGCCTGACCGCGCAGGGCCCCTGGGAGATCGACGCGCTGCTCGCGCTCGCCGCGTCCGTGCCGGGCTGACGCGCGATGGCGCGCCCGCGGTAGGGTCCGCGCCGCCCCGCCGCCCTTTCGACCCGGAGGCCGCATGCCTGACACCAAGCCAGATCGCAACCTCGCTCTCGAGCTCGTGCGGGTCACCGAGGCCGCCGCGCTGTCCGCGGCCCGGCTCGTCGGCCGCGGCGACAAGATCGCCGCCGACCAGGCCGCGGTCGACGCGATGCGTCACGTCCTCGAGACCGTCTCGATGGACGGGCTGGTCGTCATCGGCGAGGGGGAGAAGGACGAGGCGCCGATGCTCTACAACGGCGAGCACGTCGGCGACGGCTCGTCACCGCAGGTCGACATCGCCGTCGACCCGCTGGAGGGCACGACGCTGACCGCGCGGGGCATGCCGAGCGCGCTCGCGGTGATCGCGATCTCGCCGCGCGGGACGATGTTCGACCCGGGCCCCTGCGTCTACATGGAGAAGCTCGCCGGCGGCACCGACCTGCTCGACCTGCTCGACCTCGATCGCCCGATCGGCGAGACCTGCGCGCTCGTCGCCGAGCGCCGCGGCGTCAGCATCGGCGACGTCATGGTGGTCGTGCTCGATCGCCCGCGACACGAAGAGGGCATCGACGCGATCCGGGCCGCGGGCGCCCGCGTGCGCCTGATCGCCGACGGCGACGTCAGCGCCGCGCTGCTCGCCGTCAGCACCCGGTCCCCGGTCGATCTGCTCTGGGGCGTCGGCGGCACGCCCGAGGGCGTCATCTCGGCTGCGGCGATCAAGTCGATCGGCGGCGGCCTCGTCGGTCGCCTCTGGCCGCGCGACGACGCCGAGCGCCAGGCCGCGCTCGACGCGGGCTACGACCTCGACCGCCAGCTCACCCAGGACGACCTCGTGCGCGGGGACGACTGCTTCTTCTCGGCGACGGGCGTCACCGACGGGGACGTGCTGCAGGGCGTGCGCTACGAGGGCGTGGGCGTCGCGACGACCGAGTCGCTCGTGATGCGCTCGCGCTCGGGCACCGTGCGCCGTGTCCGCGCGACCCACAACCGCGAGAAGCTGCGCGCGCTGATCGGCGAGCGCTACGGCTGATCAGCGGGTCGTCGCGCTCGGCACGCGGCTGGCGTCGCGGCCCGCCGAGCGTTCGCTGGGCGACTGGCCCTGCGGGTCCGGAAGCTGGTCGATGTCGGCGAACCGCCCGATCTTCGACTCCTCGAGGTCGAGCTTCGCGAGCGACCGCAGGAAGCCGTACGTCACGAGCACGTGGATGCGCGACTGCGTGACCGCGTAGGCCCACCGCGTGAACGCCGAGGCGATCGCCGGGTAGTAGTTGGCGACCTCGACCTCGACGTGCAGGTCGACCCACTCGGGATCGTCGGTCGGCGTGCGCCGCAGGTCGATCTCCAGGTATCCGTCGGCGCCGATGCCCGGTGGCGCGACGAGCACGCCGCGCTCGATCCCCCAGCGCACGATGCCGCGGCCCGCGTCCATCTCGTACTCCGGCGCCTTGAACGCGAGCAGCACGAACGGGCGCCGCAGCAGGACGACGAAACGCTCGGCCTCCGTGTACTCGACGCGGATCAGGCCGAGCGTGCAGCGGCTGAGGAAGCGCCAGTAGGTCCGCGCGAGGCGCTCGAGGTGCTTCGGCGTCCAGATGGCTGCCAGCGCGGCGGTCGGCATCCGCACGTCCGCCGACTGCACCGAGCGGCAGGCGCCGGTCCGGTCGATCGACGTGTCGTCGTGCAGCGGCCCGATCGTCGCGGGCCCGACGGTCGTCGGGCTCCCCAGCACGCGCTTCAGCACGCGGGAGACCACGGCGTACGCGGCGATCAGGACGGCCAAGGGCTTCAGCAGGCGCCTCATGCTCGGGGCGATGGTAGGGCGCGTCACCGCGCACAGCCCGGCCGGTGACCCGCGAACGGCGGCTCGTCCGTACCCGTTCGACGGGGAAGGGTCCTTCAACGTGGCGTTGAACCATCCTTACCGACCGGATATGGGTGAACTCGCAATCAAGGACGTCGCGGAGCAGACCGGCATCGCCGCCGGGACGATCCGCATGTGGGAGCAGCGGTACGGCTTCCCGACGCCCGATCGCACCGCGAGCGGCTACCGGCGCTACCGCGAGCGCGACGTCGAGGCGCTGCGGCGCGTTCAGGCCTACCGGCACCGTGGTCTGTCGGTCCCTGCCGCGATCGAACGTGCCCGCGAGAGCGCGCGCGAGACCGACCGCCCCTCGCTCTTCGCCGCCGTCGCCTCGGCCGGCCCCGAGCTGCGCCCGCAGGTCCTGCGCAAGTCGACGCTGATCGCGCTCAGCCGCGCCATCGAGCACGAGGCGCTCGCCCGCGCGGTCTCGCCCGTGCTCGTCGGCGCCTTCCAGCACGAGCCGTTCTACCGCGCCGTCGAGCCCCGCTACCGGCGGCTCGCGCAGGTCGCCGACGCCGCCGTCGTGTTCGCCGGCTTCGCCGCCGAGCGCAAACCCGCGGGTGGCCCGGTCGAGATCCCGATCGCGGCGGATGCGGCCCTGGGCAACGAGTGGGCGGTCGTCGTCGACGCCCCCGGCTACGCCGCGTGCCTGCTCGCCTGGGAGCAGCCCGGCGTGACCGAGCCCGGCGATCCCGGCGACCGCAGCCGCCGGTTCGAGGCGATCTGGACCGTCTGCCCGCACGCCACGCGACGCGCCGCGATGGTCGCCGCGCGGCTCGCGACGCACATCGACCCCGAGTACGGCCACGGGCTCGAGCAGCTCCTCGCCGACCGGCCGATGGCCCTCGAGGAGCCCGCGCCGGCGCTGACCGCGCTGACCAACCGCGTGGTCGCCTACCTCGAAGCCGGCTAGTGCCCGGGGCCGTACGGCCGGGGCACTAGAAGCTCGTGGTGATCACGTCGACGCGCGTGCCGACCGGCAGCAGCCTGTAGACCTCTCGCGCGAACTTCAGCGGCACGCGAACGCAGCCGTGAGAGGCCGCGGTCACCGGCACGTCCGGGTAGCCGTGGAACGCGATCCCGTCGTTGAAGTAGCTCGCCCATGGCAGCCAGACCTTGAAGCGTTTGGACCAGCTGCTCGGCGCCTTGGAGTAGACGCTGTAGGTGCCGGCCGGAGTGAGGCCGCCCGCGCCGCTCGAGATCGGCACCACGCGGATGACGTGATCGCCGTGGATGACCAGCAGCAGCTGACGGTCGAGCAGGACCTCTGCGCGCACCTTCCGGCTGAGATGAAGCTCGGGGCGCGGTATGTGCAGGTGTCTGATCGCGCGGCGTGCGCTCCTGCCGAACGTGCCGTCACGGGGGAGGTTCTCCCACTTCTGGAGCGCGGTGACCGCGTGCACGACACGCTCGTCGTAGTTCGGCCCGAACGCGCGCGGCGGCAGGTACCCGAGCCGGACCAGGTCGCGGCGGAGCCTGCGCACGTCCTTGCCGTGGACGCCGAGACTCAGCGTGCGTCCGTGCGCTGCCGTGAACGCGTGAGCGGACTTCGGCGCCGGAATGTCAGTGCGCGCCCGCGCGCCGGCGGGGAACGCGGCGACGAGCAGGGCTGCGGTGATACCGATGGTGAGGCGCATGTTCGACGGGAGGGGGTTCGCCGCGATGCTCGAAGCCCCTTCGTGGATTGCCGCGTTTCGCGCAGCGACGGGGGCCGCGTGTCAGACCGCGATCAGCTCGACCTCGGTGCCGGCCGCGAGCGCGCGGCCCTCGCCCCGCGGAACCAGGACGAGGCCGTCGGCGAGGGCCATCGAGCGCAGCACGTGTGAGCCCTGGGGGCCTGTGGCGAATGCCCTGCCGTCCTCCAGGCGCACGCGCACGCACTCGTCGCGGTCGGGGTGGCACATCACACGCTCCCCGAGCACCACGCGGCCACCGGGCGCCGGCTCCGCCCACTGCAGCGCCGCGAGGGCCGGCCGCACGAAGAGCAGAAACGTGACCATTGCGGACACGGGGTTGCCCGGCAGCCCGAACACGAGCGTGCGCCCATGCACGCCGAACCAGGTCGGCTTGCCCGGGCGCAGCGCCACGCGCCAGAAGCGTTCCTCGACGCCGAGCTCGGCAAGCGCGGGCTTCACGTGGTCATGTGGGCCGACGGAGACGCCGCCCGAGAGAATCACGACGTCGGCGGTCTCGAGCGCGTCGCCGATCGCGCGCCGCGTCGCCCCGGCGTGATCGGGCACGTCGCGAGCGAGGACGACGTCCGCGCCGTCGCGCCGTGCGAGCGCGGTGAGCGTCACGCGGTTGGAGTCGTGGATCTGGCCCGGCCCGAGCGGTGCACCCGCGGTGCGCAGCTCGTCCCCGGTCGCCAGGACGGCCACGCGCGGGCGCCGGGCGCACCGCACGCTCGCGCGTCCCGCGTTCACGGCGACGCCCAGCGCGGCGGGCCCCAGACGCGTCCCCGCCCCGAGCACATGCTCGCCGGCGCGCAGGTCCTCACCCGGCTCGCGGACGTTGCGCCCGGGGGCGACCTCGTCGAGCAGCGTGATGCGCTCGCCGCGATCCTCGACGAGCTCCTGCTGGATCACCGCGCCTGCGCCCTCGGGCAGCATCGCCCCGGTCGAGATGCGAATCGCCTCGCCGTACCCGAGCCGGACGTCGGCCGGACGGCCGGCCCGTGCTTCGGCGACGACGACGAGGTCGCGGTCGGCCTTCCCAGGACGCACCGCGAACCCGTCCATCGCGCTGTTGCGGAAGCCGGGAACGTCATGCGCGGCGCGCAGCTCCTCGGCCAGCACGCGTCCCAGGGCCTCGTCGATCGGCACGTCCTCGGTCTCGAGCGGCGCCGCGGTGTGCAGCACGCGCGCGCGGGCGTCGGCGATGTCGAGGAGCGGGGAGGCCATCGCGGGGCAGCATGACGGACCCGCGTTGTCCGCAACGGCTGGTATTCACCCCACATGCTTGCGGGCTCAACTCCTGCCCGGGCCGCACGCCCGGTCGCCGACGCCCCGCTCGAGGCGCTGGCCGACTCCGACGCGCTCGCGAAGGGCTGGCTGCTCACCCTGATTGCCGACGCGCCGCTTCAGCAGGCGGCGAGCGTTCCGGCCGCGGAGCTCGCCCGCGACGCTCCGCCGCTGTGCGCGGCGATGACGGCGGCGCTCGCTTCGAGCGACGCGCTCGACCGGCTCCGTGACGGCGGCGACCTCGCTCCGCTCGCCGCACGCGCCGGCCGCGTCGCCGGCGCGGTCGATCCGGCCGGGACCGCCGGGGCGCTCGCGGCGCTGCGCGCCGTCCTCTGGAACGCGATCGCCGACGGCCTGCGCGCTCCGGATCCCGAGCTGGTGTCCGCGCTGGCCGCGCGGCTCGGGCACGTGTGCGACGTGGTCGCGGCCTCGGCGCTCGCGATCGCCGCGCCGCCCGCCCCCGTCGTCACCGCCGACGACGCGCCGCTGCTCGTGGCCGTGCCCGACGACGCGCCGCTCGGGCCTGAGCCTGGGCGAGAGCCCGAGCGCGACACCGGTCCGGCGGCCGTGCGCCCGGCGGCGCCCGCGGTGCCCGCCGACGTCTTCCCGTCGGCCTCCGCCTCGCCCGCGATGGAGGATCGCCACGAGCCGTGGGCGACCGCCGTGGTGCGTCGCGTCGAGCGGCTGCTCGTGGAGGGCACGCCCGTCGCCGTCCTGGCCGTCGACATCGACGGAGCCGAGATGTTGCTGGCGGCCGACCTGCACGGCGAGGCGCGGTCCGTGCTGGATCGGGTCGAGCGCGCGTTGCGCGACGAGCTTCGCCCCGGCGACGCCGCCGTGCGCGAGCGGGACGGGCGGCTGTGGATCATCGGCGGCGGCACGACGCTCGAGGGCGCCCGCGCGCTCGGGCGCCGGCTGGCGAATGCCGCCACGACGGCCGGCACGGTCTCCGGCGCGCCACTGCAGGCGTCCATCGGGATCGCGGTCAGCCCGGACGACGGCACCGACGCGGCCTCGCTGGTCGCGCACGCCGACGAGGGCGTCTTCGCCGCTCGCGCGGCGGGCGTGAACCTGGCCTAGCGGGACGCAGCCACGCCGCCGGCCGCAAGTGCGGGCGCGGGCAGCAGTGCGGCGATCGGGCTGGGCGCGGTGGTCGCGCCGGCCGGAAGCACGCCGACGTGCACGCGGCCCGCGGCGACGAAGCCCAGGGTCCTGGCGGCGGCGAGCGTGAGGTCGTAGTGCACGCCGGCGACGAAGGGCCCGCGGTCGATCACGGGGACGCGGAGTGAGCGGCCGCCCCAGGTGATGTCGACGAGCGTCCCGCAGGGGAGCGTGCGGTGCGCGACGCCGACCGTCGAGCGCCGCAGACGCACCCCGCAGGCGGTGCGGTTGCCGGGCAGGCTGTACCAGGTGGCCGTGGCGCGGCGGTACACCGTGGCCGTCGCGCTGGGCGTGACGATCGCCTGCGCCGTGGCGGCTTCACCGGCGAGCTCGGCGCGGATGGTCCAGCGGCCCGTCGTCATCGCGTGCCAGGAGGCTCGGAAGGAGCCGTCGTCGGCGGCGCGGGTCGTGGCGACCGTCGTCCAGCCGGAGTCGCCGGCCTGTGACTGGATCTCGACCGAGCGGCCGCCGGCGGGTGTCCCGAGCGAGCCGGTCACCTGCTGCTCGTGACCCACGATCGCCGGGTCCGCGACGAGCATCGGCTGGCCCGGAGCGACGCCGCCGGTGTCCTGCGCGAGCGCGGGGGCGGCCAGCGCGGGCGCGCAGAGCACGAATGCGGCGAACGCCGCGGCGAAATGGGGGATCCGAAACCGAATGGTGATTCTCGTTCGACGGCCTACGGGGTGAGCTGACGGGCTCGCGCCGAACGATCGGCGCTACGCGATATCTCGCGATTCGCCCCGGCGGGCCTGATGGTCCGCAGTGGGTCCCCCGTCCCCCGCGCGCATGGCGTGCGGGAGTTCGGCAGTGCGGGAACCCTAGCGGAACGGTCCCCGGAAGGACGGGTCGAAAGGAGCGTTGAGCTCACCTGGGTGTGCCGACGTCTCCCTAGAACGGCAGACGCTTCAGCACGCCGCGCACCAGTCCGGCGCAAGCGCGGCGCCGGGATCGGCGCTGCCGTGGCCGCGGTGCTCGCTCGGTGTCGCGTAGCCGGCGGGCGGTATGGCCGAGCGGGGCTTCCTGGGCTTGGGCGCGCTCTTGCGCGGGGCCGGCTTGGCGGCGGCGGTTGCCCGCGGCTTCGCGGCGGCCTTGGGCTTCGCCTTCGTGGCCGTCTTGACGGCCGCCGGCTTCGCCTTCGGCGCGCGTCCCGCGCGGGCGGCCTCGCGTCGCGCGCTGGGACGCTGCCTGCGGCTTCGCGGCAGGCTCGAGAGGACGTCGCGCTGCTCGGCCGGTTCGTCCGGAGTGGACATGCGGCCATTGTCGCATCCAGGGGGTGATCCCGGGGCCCGGACCGGCCGATGAGGTGAAACAGATCATCCCCGGCCACGTATGACAACCAGGCGACCCGGTCGCGGACCCGGTGCCTCTCACGACTGATTTTCAACGGCAGTACCCTGGGGTGCCGCCGTCTCATGGATCTCGGGCGCGGGCTGCGCGACCGGATCCGGGTGACAAGGTACAGCGCCAGCAGTCCGGCGGGGCACCGCCGGGATACCCTGACGGATCCCAATGTCTT
>CAVRIM010000010.1:0-37645 GCA_963721255.1 uncultured Actinomycetes bacterium | reverse complement strand
TATATCCATGACCCCGTTGCGAGCATCTCGCAGCCGGTTCGCCGCCTGCGCGGATTCCAGCGGGTCACGCTGGGCGCTGGTGAGACGAAGACGGTGACGTGGACGCTGGACGCGAGCGACGTCGGGTTCTACGACAACGCGGGCCGCTTCGTGGTCGAGCCGGGGCAGATCGACGTCTTCGCCGGCGACAGCTCGAGCGCGAGCGATCTGTCGGACTCGTTCACGGTGACAGGGAGGTAGCGCCTGGCCTGTCACGTTCGCCCGTGACCGCGGCGGGGGACATATCCTCGCGGCGTGAGGGAGCTTGGACTGCGTCGGACGGTGCAGCGCCTGCCCGGCTGGCTACAGCGGCTGGTGGAGATCGGTGCGCTGCCCTCGGACTCCGAGGAGCTTCGCGCTCGCAAGGCGGTCCTGGTCCTGTCCTCGGTCCTCATGGCCAGCCTGTCGTGCGTGTGGGTCGTGACGTACGCCGCGCTCGGGCTCTGGCTGTCGGCCGCGATCCCGTTCGCCTACCAGGTCGCGACGGCGATCAGCATCTCCACGTTCGCGCGAACGCGGCGCTACATCCTGTTTCGCCACAGCCAGCTCTTCCTGCCCCTGCTGTTGCCGTTCGCGCTGCAGTGGAGCCTGGGGGGCTTTGAGAACTCGTCCGCCGTCTGCCTGTGGGCGATCACGTCGCCGCTCGGCGCGCTCGCTGTTCGTGGGAGCCCGCCAGGCCGTCCCGTGGTTCATGGGCTTCGCCGGCCTCGTCGTGTTCTCCGCCGCGATCGACTCGACGCTCGCCGCCGATGCACCCGACATCCCGCAGGGCGTCGTCGTCGCGTTCTTCGCGCTCAACATCCTGGGCGTGGCGACGACGGTGTTCGCGCTGCTGCAGTACTTCGTCCGTGCGCGCGAGCGCGCGCTGACGGACCTCGCCACGCAGCACCGGGCGCTCGAGCGCGAGCAGGACAAGTCCGAGCGGCTGCTCCTCAACGTCCTGCCCGAGCCGGTCGCCGCGCGTCTGAAGGAACAGGACGGGGTCATCGCCGATGACTTTCCCGCCGTCACGGTGCTGTTCGCGGACCTCGTGGGCTTCACGCCGCTCTCGGAGCGACTGTCGGCGTCGGAGCTCGTGTCGCTCCTGGATGGGGTGTTCGCGCGCTGGGACGCGCTCGTCGCCGATCACGGCGTCGAGAAGATCAAGACGATCGGTGACGCCTACATGGTCGCCGGCGGCATCCCGCTGCCGCGGCCCGATCACGTCGAGGCGATCGCCGCGCTGGCGCTCGCGATGGGGCCGGAGCTGGAGCGCTGCTCGGCGGAGAGCGGGCTGCCGCTGAAGGTGCGGATCGGCATCGACACCGGCCCGGTCGTCGCGGGCGTGATCGGGCGGGCGAAGTTCAGCTATGACCTGTGGGGGGACACCGTCAACACCGCCAGCCGCATGGAGGCGCACGGCGAGCCGAGCACGATTCAGGTCACCGAGCGGGTCTACGAGCGCCTGCGGGATCGTTTCGAGCTGCGCCGGCGCGGGACGATCGACGTCAAGGGCAAGGGACCGATGACCAGCTACGTGCTCATCGGGCGGCGAAGCGACGCCGGTGAGTAGCCGGTGGCCTTTCCGGCTCAGCCCGCGTAGCGCGCGGTGAGCGTGTAGGCGCCCACGCCCGATCGCCGCTGCACGGTCAGCGTGAGGACCTCGGTCCGGCGTTCGCGACACGCGATGCCGTAGCTCAGATGGTCCGAGCTGCCGGCGGCGTCGGGTCTGTGCCTGCACCTTGCCGAGCGACGTCACGCGCAGATCGAGGTTCGTGCCCTTGGGTCCCGCGAGCGACAGCTTCATGCGCGCCGTCGAGCGTCAGCGGCAGCTTGAAGCTCTGCGTCGTCGGGCCACCGGCGGTGAACGTTCCGCGAAGCCGCTTCGTCACCGGGCCGGTCCACGGCTGCAGGACGTCCGCGCGCGCGGCGGCGAGCGCACCCGCGTCCGGCGTCAGCAGGCCCGAGAACGTCCATGGCTGCTGCGGGTAGACGAGCCGCGCGTAGGTCTCCGCCCAGTTCTCGCCCGGGTTCTGGTGGTAGAAGTCCGCCTCGTTCCCAGGGAAGAGCTGCCGCTGGCCGGTCTTCAGGCAGACGAGCTCGTAGCTCGACCAGCGCTTGGGGCCGTAGTCGGGTGCACTCAGGGGCGCGTCGGAGCGGTGCGCCGCGACATGGTGGCCGTACTCGTGGGTGATGACGTACGAGGCGGTGACGCCGGCGGCCGTCGGCCTGCAGGTCGCCGGGGACGATCATGCGCTGCTGCGGCGTCCGAGTAGCAGGCGAGCACGGAGTCACCCTGTTGCCCGCCGCAGTCGGCGTTGACCTCCGCGGACGGGACGATCGTGACCTTCAGGTCGGCGAGCTCGGAGCCGTGGGGGAGGGTGCCGAGAAAGTCGGCGTAGGTCTGCGCGACCGCTGGATCGCCCGCGAACGACGCGGCGACCGTGATCGGGATCGGCGTTCCGTCCTTCGTCGTGTACACCCGGGTCGTGCCGTCGATCGCGGCGGCGCGCGCGCCGGCGGACGCCGCGGACGTCGCGATCACGCGGTCGTTGAACACCGTCGAAGCCGGGCGCGGCGTCGACGAGCGGTTGCAGCACCGGTCGGCGCTGGGCCTGCACCGGCGCGGCGGCGGCGAGGCCGACGGCGAGCGAACGCCGCCAGCGCGGCCAGAGGCTTGCGCGACATTCCCCTGAGGAAAGCGCGGGTTCCTAAGCGAAAGCTGAGAAGAAGCGAAGAAAGCGCCTACGCGCGCGAGCTTCATCCGCGTGCGCCGGCCCAGCAGCGCCTGGACGCCGTCCACGACCGTGTAGTCGAGCCCGGCGAGGAGCGCCGGCATGCGCAGCAGCGGCGGCTCGCCGTCCGCGGTGCGCACGAGCTGGATCCGGTGCCACCCGGTGCCCGCCGCGGCTCCGAGCATGCGCTGGACCAGTGCGGGGCCGCCGAGGCGCGGGGCCGGGCCGGTCGAGGACGTCGGTCTCACCGCGGACGAACCGCCCCGCGAGGTCGGGTCGCACCGCCAGCGGCCGGCCCACGCCGACGACCGAGCAGACACCGGACGCCAGCGCGGCGTCGACCTCGGCGCGCGTGCGGAAGCCGCCGGTGAGCATCACGGGAATGCTCGTCGCCGCGGACGCTGCGGCGGCGCTGTTCCAGAACGGTGACTCGTGCTCGGTCTGCAGCTCGCGGCCGTCCGCGTCGAGGCCCGCCATCGCCGGAGCCTCGTAGTTCCCGCCGGAGATCTCGAGCAGGTCGGCGCCTGCCGCCTCGAGCAGGACGGCGAGCCGGGCGAGCTCGTCGTCGGCGCCGTCGCGGGACCCGAGCTTGACCGACACGGCGGACCCGGCCGGCAGCGCCGCCCGCAGGCCGGCGACGATCTCGAGCAGCAGTCGCGCGCGGCCGCCGAGGTCACCGCCGTAGGCGTCCGTGCGGCGATTGTGCGCGGGGTCCAGGAAGCTGCTGATGAGGTAGCCGTGGGCCGCGTGGATCTGGACGCCCGGGAAGCCCGGCCGCGACGACCCGCTCGCCGGCGCCCACGAAGCGGTCCAGGACGTCGTCGATCTCGGCGAGGGTCAGGGCGCGCGGGGGCTTGAACAGTCCCGGCGAGGTCGACGGCGGGCCCGTCCGACGGGGCGACCGGATGGGACTGCACGAACCGGTTCGTCTGCCGGCCCGGGTGCGAGAGCTGCACGAGCGTCGGCGTGGCCGCCGCGCTCGCCGCCCAGCGCCGCAGGGCGGCCTCGTCGGTCGCCGCGTCGACGACGACGTTGCCGCGCGCGCTCGAGGTGCCGGCGGTCGACCATGACGTTCCCGGTCAGCACGAAGCCGGCGCCGCCGCGGGCGTTCGCGGCGTACAGCCGGACGTGCCGCTCGTTCGGGTCGTTGCGGCGCCCGGCGAGCCCCTCGGTCATCGCCGCGCGGCCGAGCCGGTTTGCGAGGACGAGACCGCTCGGCAGGGTGAGCGGGTCGGTCAGGGCGGCGCTCACGGCGCGGACCCTAGACTGCGGCGCGGCCGGCCGGTCAGCCGTGCAGGCGGACCGGCAGGCTCTTGAGCTGGCTCGAGAACTGCGAGAGCACCCAGGTCGGCTCGCCGGCCTCGGCCATCTCCGGGAAGCGCTTCACCGTCTCCTCGACGAGGATCTTCAGCTCGAGGCGGGCGAGCGCGGTGCCGAGGCAGAAATGGCGGCCACCGGCGCCGAACGCCTGGTGCTCGGGGTTGCGCAGGACGTCGAAGCGGTCGGGATCCTCGTAGCGGTCCTCGTCGCGGTTCGAGGACGGGTACCAGAGCGCGACCTTGTCGCCCTTCTTGATCGGGCAGCCGCCGAGCTCGGTGTCCTTGGTCGCGGTGCGGCGGAAGTGGGCGAAGGCCGGGAACATCCGCAGCGCCTCCTCGACGGCGCCGGGCACGAGCGACAGGTCGTCGATCAGCAGCCGGCGCTGGTCGGGGTTCTCCATCAGCGCGCGGATCGTGCTCGTGTAGGTCGCCTTCGTCGAGTCGTTGCCGGCGGCCATCAGCAGCACGAAGCCGGAGAAGATCTCGTCGTCGGTGAGCATGTCGCCGTCGATCTCGGCGTGCACGAGCACGCTGAGCATGTCGTCGCCCGGGTTCGCGCGCCGGTCCGCGACGAGCGCCATGCACTTCTCGTACATCGGCGGCAGATCCTCCGTCATGAGCTGCTCGAGACCCTTCGGATTGAGGTCCGGGTCGCCGAAGCCCATGCAGCGTGTTGATCGACTCCGCCCACGGCTTGTCGTCCGCCGGATCGAGCCCCATGAAGCTGCCGATGACCCTGGCGACGACCGGCTGCGCGACGTCCGTCACGAGGTCGCAGGTCTCCTGGCCCTCGAGTGCGTCCATCACGCGGCAGGTGATCTCGCGGATCGCGTCCTCGTGCTGCGCGATCGCCTTCGGCGTGAACGCGCGCTGGAACAGCGCCTTGACCCGGTCGTGCTTCGGCGGGTCCATCCCGATGAACATGCGCTGGATCAGGTCGACGGGAACGGCGTGGTCGGCGATCAGGATGTTCGACGCGGACGAGTACGTCTCCCAGTCGCGGCTGACGGTGTAGACGTCGTCGGCCTTCGTCACCGACCAGAAGCCGGCGTCGTCGCGGCGACTGCGCGATCCCGGCGCTCCAGTGCACGGGGCACTTGCTGCGCAGCTCGCGGAAGACCTCGTGGGGCGGACCCTCGGTCCACAGCGCCTCGTCTGCGACCTGGAGGGTTTCGATGCGCTCAGCGGGGGTGCTTGACATCCGGGCACCGTAGCCGAGCTATTGACGCCGTGTCAATAGCTCATCCGCGGCGATAGTCTCCGCCGATGCCGGGGACCCGCTCAACGACGTCCGACGGCGGACGCCGGCCCCGCCACGACCCGCGCGAGACCGAGCGGGAGATCCTCGACGCGGCCGAGCAGTTCCTGCGCGAGCGCCCATGGCGCGAGGTGACCGTGCAGGCGATCATGGAGCGCACCGACCTCGCGCGCCCCGCGTTCTACGTCCACTTCCGCGACCGCCACGAACTCGCGCTGCGCGTCGTCGACAGGATCCGCGCGGAGCTGCTCGTCGAGGCCAACCGCTGGTTCGAGGGCGCCCGGCTCGAGCGACGAGCTGCGCGCGGCGCTCGAGGGCGTCACAGCCGTCTACGTCGAGCACGGCCCGGTCCTGAAGGCGCTGTCCGACGCGTCCGGCTCCGACGCGCAGGTCGAGGCGGCCTACCACGAGCTGATCCAGGGGTTCGTCGACGCGACGGAGCGGCACATCCGCGAGGAGCAGGCCGCGGGCCGCTCGCCCGGGCTCGACGCGCGGGAGACCGCCCGCGCCCTCGTCTGGATGGTCGAGGCCTACCTGCTGGAGGCGCTCGGCGGCCCGTCCGGCGTCGACCCCGGCAGGGTGGTCGACGCGCTCGACCGGATCTGGAGCGCCACGCTCTACGGCTCGCCGTAGTACCTAGCGGCGCCGCGCCGCGCGCGCGCGAGCGCGGGGTTGGTCCCAGCCGGCGTCGGTCGGGTTGACCGTCGTCCCCGGGGCCACGATCTCGTCGATGCGGTCGAGCACCGCGTCGTCGAGGTGCACGTCCGTCGCGCCGAGCTGGGACTCGAGCTGCTCCATCGTGCGCGGCCCGATGATCGCCGCCGTCACGGCCGGATGACGGATGACGAACGCGAGCGCGAGGTGGATCAGCGAGATGCCGGCCTCCTCGGCGAGCAGCGCGAGCGCCTCGGCGGCCTCGAGCTTGGCCTGGTTGGCCGGGATCGAGAGGTCGTAGCGGGCGGGGATCATCGCCGAGCGCCGCGAGGTGAGGTCGTCGGCGCCCTTGCGCCAGCGACCCGAGAGCCAGCCGCCGGCGAGCGGGCTCCACGGGATGACGCCCATCCCGAACTCCTTGCAGGTGGGCAGGACGTCGGCCTCGATCCCGCGCGCGAGGATCGAGTACGGCGGCTGCTCGCAGACGAACCGCTGGTGGCCGCGGTCACGCGCGACCCACTGGGCCTTGACGATCTGCGCCGCCGGGTAGGTCGACGACCCGATGTACCGCACCTTGCCCTGCGCGACGAGGTCCGAGAGCGCCGCCGAGCGTCTCGTCGTGGTCGGTCCAGTGATCCCAGCGGTGCACCTGGTAGAGGTCGATCCAGTCGGTCTGCAGGCGCTTCAGCGAGGCCTCGACCTCGCGGAAGATCCAGCGGCGCGAGTTGCCCGCCTCGTTGGCGTCGTCGCCCATCGTGCCGTGGAACTTCGTGGCGAGGACGACGTTGTCGCGGCGGCCGCCGGCGAGCGCCTTGCCGACGATCTCCTCGGACTCGCCGCGCGCGTACACGTCGGCGGTGTCGATGAAGTTGATCCCGCCGTCGAGCGCCGCGTGGATGATCGTGGATCCCGGCGTCGTGGTCGGGCTCGCCCCAGGCGCCGAACATCATCGCCCCGAGGCAGAGCGGGCTGACGTGGACACCGGTGCGGCCGAGGGTTCGAAGCTCCATGCGGCGGACGTTACAACTCGGGTGGACTCCGGCCGGAGGCGCTGGGCGCGGGTCGCGCGCATGACCGCGGGCGAAGATCGAGAAGCTGCCGATCGCGGTGAGCAGCAGCCGGCCGTCGTCGGCCTCGACCGTCGCCCGCAGCGTCGCCGCCGTCCGGTTGCGGCGATCGACGACCGCGCGGCAGACGATGTCGCCCGTCGATCGCCGTCTGCAGGTAGTTGACGGAGATCGAGAGCGTGGCGATGCCCTCGTCCTCGTTGCGCTGGGCCCACAGGGCCGAGCCCATCGCGTAGTCGACCATCGCGTAGCTCACGGCGCCGGAGAGGATGCCGGCGACGTTGATGTGCTCCGGGCCGATCGTCACGCGGATGACGCCCGGCGCCTCGAAGCGGAAGCCGAGGAACCCGGTGACGTCGGTCGAGCGTTCCTCCTGGTGCGGACATGGCGCGAACGCTAGCGGCAGAGCGGCGCCGACCCACGCTCTACACTGGTTGCGACCCGCGAAGAAGGCTGAACCCGCGAAGAACCTGTCACCGCAGGCCGCGCGTGCGCTCGCAGCGCGCGAGGCGCGTCTCGAGGCGATCGACGAGCAGGTCAAGGACGGCAGCCTCGTCGTCCGGCAGATGACCGCCGCCGAGCGCAAGCGCTTCGAGCGGAAGCCGCGAAGCGGCCGCCGAAGCCCAAGCAGCGCCCGCGCTCCCGCTAGCTCACCCGCGTTCCACGCGGTCGCGGAGACGTCGACCACGGTCGCGCCGCCGTCGACCGGAAGCTCGGCGCCGCTGACGTACGCCGCCTCGTCTGACAGGAGGAACGCGACGACCGCGGCGACCTCGTGCGGCTCGGCCGGCCGGCGCAGCGGCACGTTGGCGTGGGCGAGCGCGTACGCGCCCTCGCGGTCGGTGCCGCGCAGCTCGGCGAGCGCGTCCATGTCCGCGTCGCCCATCGGCGTCCTGACCCACCCGGGGCAGACGGCGTTCGCGCGCACGCCGACCGGGCCGTAGTCCGCGGCGATCGTCTTGCACAGCATCACGAGGCCGGCCTTCGACGAGCAGTAGGAGGCCCAGCCCGGGCCGGCGCGCATCGCGTTGACCGAGGCGACGCCGACCAGCGCGCCGCGACGCTCCTCGAGCAGCGGGAGCGCGGCGCGCGCGACGAGGAAGGCGCCGGTCAGGTTGGTGCGCAGCGTGCGCTCCCAGCCCTCGCGGCGTGTCGTCGCCGGCCGCGCGCGGAATCGCCGATGCCCGCGTTGAGCACGACCGCGTCGAGGCCGCCGTACGAGGTCGCGCGCAGCGGCCGCGAGCGCGGCTGCGTGCTCGGGGTCGCCGACGTCGCCGGGGACGACGACGGCGGCCGGCAGCTCCGCGGCGACCGCCTCGAGCGGCTCGGCGGCGGCGGCCGGAGAGCACGACGCGCGTAGCCGTCGGCGCTGAGCCTGCGGGCACAGGCGGCGCCGATGCCGCTGCCCGCTCCGGTGACGAGGGCGGCTCGCATCGGGCTGATCCTACGTGCGCGCGCCGCTCCGACGGGTCGGGGCCGGGAGAGCTCCCGGCCCCAGTGCGACCGCCGGAACGGCGGGTGACGTCAGCTGAGCCTGCATGTTGAACGCGCGCAGGTGCATGTTCGAGCCGCGCTCGAGCTGCTGGAAGACCCAGCCGCACGTCGGCGTGCTTCGACGTCGCCTCGCGGCTGTTCAGATCGGCGATGTCGAGCTTCTCGATGCTGCGGCCGACCTCGATCGCCGCTGCGGGCGAAGCGCTGCCCTTCGCGATCAGCTCGTCGTAGAGCCGCTGCAGGGTCTGGTTCTCGAACTGCCCGGCGGCCTTGCCCTTGGTCGGGTCCGTCAGGCCGTAGCGCGTGATGATGCGGCCGAGCGCGTCCATGTGACGCTGCTCACTGGCGGCGATCCTGCTGAACACCGGGTTGCCGGAGGTCCCGGCGAGCTTGGTGTACACGTCGCGGGCGAGCTTCTCCTCCTCGCGCATGTAGGTCACCGCGGCGGCCTCGCTCGCACTGAGCGGCGCCGTGCTGGTCCGCGCCGGAAGCTGCGTACCGGTGCCGGCACCCATGCCCGTTCCTGAGCCCTGCCCCATGCGAGCGCCGTTGCCCATGCCGGCTCGGCGGCCCATCGTGCCGCCGCCGGCGTTCTGCATGCCGCGTGCGCTTCCGTCGCCCATGCCGACGCCCTGGTGCCGGCCCATGCCGCTGCTGCCGTTGCCCTGGTTGTCGGCGACGGCGACTGCCGTCGCGCCGGCGGCGACCGCGATGGCGCCGGCGGCGACGATGGTGGTGATGCGTGTCGGGGTCCTCATGACTGCTCCCTTCGAGTTGTCGTGGGAACAGCATCGGTGACGCTCGTGGGGCTGCCGTGGAGAGGGCGTGGAGGCCGTGTGGAGATCTCGCGGGCGTCTCAGCGAGCCGGGATCCTCACCGTGAACACGGTTCCGTGCCCGGGCCGCTCGACGCCGAGACCTGTCCGCCGTGCGCACGGACGAGTTCGTCGACCACCGCGAGGCCGATGCCCCGGCCACCGTGTCGGTGGTGCCGCGGCCGCGCCAGAAGCGCTCGAACACGTGCTCGCAGCTCGGCGGCCGGGATGCCCCGCCCGGTGTCCCGGACCTCGACGACGGCCAGGTCGTCGGCCGGGGCGACACGCACCGTGACCTCACCGCCGCGGTGGCGTGAACTTCAGGGCGTTCGTGATCAGGTTCTCCAGGATCTGCGCGAGCCGTGGGCGATCGCCGTCGACCACCGCCGGGGTGAGGTCCGTCGTCAGCACGACGCCTGCGTCCGCCGCCTGTCCGCTCAGCAGTGACACCGTGTCGCGGGCGACCGCGGCCAGGTCGACGGGGGCGCGGTCGAGGCTCGAGGAACGCGGCCTCGGAGGCCGACAGGGTCTCGAGGTCGGTGACGAGTCGCGCGAGCCGCAGGACCTCGTCGTGAAGCGACGCGAGCCGGGCAGGCGTGGGCTGCTCGATCCCGTCCACCATCGCCTCGCAGTTGCCGCGCAGGATCGTCAGCGGAGTCCGAAGCTCGTGCGCGATCTCCGCGAGCAGCGCGTTGCGCTGGACCGCCTGGTCGTCGAGCGTCTGCGCCATGCGGTCGAAGGCGCGCGAGAGATCACCGAGTTCACCCGGCGCGTCGGCGGCCGCCGCACGCGCTCCGGTTTCGCCGCCTTCCAGCGCGTGTGCAGCGCGCGTGAGCCGGCCCAGCGGGGCGGTGAGACGGCGCGCGACGAGCAGCGCGGCGCCCAGCGCGAGGATCACCGCGAGCGCGCCGCCGACGACGGCGATGGTCACGAGACGATCGCGGAGTCGCTGCTCAGAGCGGGACAGGCCTGAGCCGGGGGATCGGACCACGACCGAGCCGACGGTGCTCCCGGCGACCCGAACCGGGGCGCTCGCGGCGTTCGGTCCCATCGCCGTGCCTGAGCCGGCTCCCATGCCGGAGGACGCCGCATCGACCGCTGCATCATCCCGGCGGACGATGACCCGCGCCCTGCGCGTCGCGGATCGTGACGCTTCCGCCGCTCTGTTGCGCGACCTGCCGAGCGGTGCGTGAGGTCGGCGCCGGCCCATCCGCCCGCCGCGCCGGTACGCGTTCGCCGCGCGGCGCCGCTGAAGCGTTCGCTGTCTGCTGTCGCTGCGAGCCGGCCAGGGACGAGGTCTCACGGGACGCGCTGACGATGACCAGCGCGACCACGAGCGCGACCGCCAGCAGCGCCACCGCGGCGAACGCGACGGCGATGCCGCGTCGCGAGCGACCAGCCCCGGGCGCTGCGGTCGCTCGTTTCAGTCACGGGGCAGGCCGAGCCGGTAGCCGACGCCGAGAACGGTCTCGATCACCTTGGGGTCGCCTGGGTCGACCTCGATCTTGCGGCGCAGGTTCTTGACGTGGGAGTCGACAGTGCGCTCGTAGCCCTCGAACTCGTAGCCGCGAACCTGGTTGATGAGTTCGTAGCGCGAGTAGACGCGCCCCGGCGTGCGCGACAGGGCCTCCAGCAGCCCCACTCGGTCGGCGTGAGCTTGATCTCCGCGCCGCGGACGCACCGGAGCCGCTCGTCAGCACGTCGATGCCTGCGCGTTCGAGGTACGAGCGCACGAGTTCGCGGATCTTGCGCTCGTCATCGACGACCAGGACCAGCGGGCTCACCGGCTCACCTCCGCGAATGACATCGCGGTGGTCTACCCGGTGGAGGTGTAGGTCGGCTCAAGTGGCTGGATCGAGCACGTCGCAGTGGTGCCGCACCATTGCGTAGCGGTCGCGGCGGGCGTGTCCTGGAGCACCCACGTGACGCCGGCGTCGCGCTCATGCGCCAGCAGCACCCGCGGCCCGGATGCGCGTTCGGCGCCGAGCGGCAGGGTGTACGTCCCGCGCCGCAGCTCGGCGACGCCGTCTGTGCAGCCTCCGGTGTCGCCGAAGCAGCCCCGCGACCAGTACACCCGGCCGCTCTCGAAGCCCGGCCAGCCGACGAGGATCGCCGTCAGCCCGACGATGCGCCGGTCGATCAGGACGGCCGCCCCGTCGACCGTGTCGACGCGCAACTCGAACACCGTTCCCGTTCCGGCGGTCGTGGCGTAGCGCCATTGGAACCCGAGGTGGGTGCCGTAGAGCTCGAGCTGGCCCGGCGCCGACTGCGTCGACGGCGTACCGCGCGATCCTCCCGGTACGCGCACCGACGGATCGGAGCTCTCCACATCCTTGACGTAGACGTACGGGTACTGCGGTTTGGCGTCGTACGCGCGGGCGAAGCCGAGGCGGCCCTTCCAATATGTCGGCCAGAACTCAGTCGCGTCGCTGGCGTTGACCTTCGTGTAGCGGACCTCGTCGCCGCTTCCCACGTCGAGCTTGTAGATGTCGCATCCTCGCCCGGACTGGTAGCGCACGCCCTCGGGATCCATGCCCGTCGCCGGCGCGGGCTCGGTCGTGCAACGCGAGTACACCGCGAACACCCGGCCGCCGGCTGTGGGTCCCAGGTCGACGTCGAACGGGACGCTGCGCGTTGCGACGGGGAGCCTGGTCACGGGCCCGGTCCCGATGCGCTGCACGAGTTCGAAGCGTCCCGTCGCGTCCGGGCGACTCCAGACCAGGCGACCTTGTAGGCGGCTATCGGCGTCATCGCGCTCACGCCGGTGACAGGCGTTGCCGCCTGAGCCGCCGCCGGTGAGGCGGACGCCGCAAGCAGCAGCAGCGAGATCAGCCCACTCGGCCGGCCCTGCTCACAGGACGACGTGGCCGCGCTTGCGGCTCGCCAAGAAGATCCGCTCGAACGCGATCTTCGCCCAGTGCGCCTGCGGGCCGGTCATCACGTGCGGGTGCTCGGAGGTGCCGAGCACGTGGTCGGCCTTGAAGATGATCCCGTTGTTGCCGGCGTCGAGGATGCAGATCGCCTCCATCTCGGTGATCGGCATCGAGCGGCGGTCACCGCCCTGCAGGTCGGCGGTGATGTTCTGGGCTGCGACCTTCGCCATGACCTCGCTCATCTGCCCGGTCTTGGGGACTCCTGCGGGGACGAGGGTCTCTCCGGGCGGAGCGATGGCGATGTCGACGCCGGCCCCGTAGACGTCCTCGATGTCGGTGTGGCGGAACTCGTCGGTGACGGGGAGGAAGCCCATCGGGTTGCCCAGGCCTTCGGTCTCGCGGATCGCGTCGACGCCGGTGAACGGCGGGCACGATCATCGAGAAGGCGAACGGGAGGACGCGGCCGCCGTCGAGCTCGATCTCGCCGTCGCGGACCTCCTTGATGACGTTGTTGGGGATCCCCTCGATGCCGAGCTTGTCGAAGAACTTCTCGACCCGCTGCTGGGAGTCGGAGACGCCGCCGAGGCCGAAGTGGCCGAGGAACGGCTCGGCGGTGATGAAGGTGAGCGGCGCGACGTCCTGCAGGCCGGCCTTCTTGATCCGGTGCTGCGTGTTGAGGAGGAACTCGTAGGAGGCGCCGAAGCACGAGCCGCCCTGGGCGGTGCCGACGACGACCGGCCCGGGGTTCTCGAGGAACCGCTCCCAGGCGCTCGCGCGTGAGCAGTGCGTGCTCGAGGTTGCAGACCGACTGGGTGTAGCCGTCGACCGGGCCGAGGCCGGGGACCTTCTCGAAGGCGAGCCGCGGGCCGGTGGCGAGCATCAGGCGGTCGTAGCTGAGCTCCTGCCCGGAGCTCGTCGTCACCGTGTGGGCGTCGAGGTCGAAGCCGGTGGCCGCCTCGTTGATGAAGCGGATGCCCTGCTTGGCGTACATGGGGGCGAGCGGGAACGTCACGTCCTCGGGTTCGCGCATCCCGAACGGCAGCCAGATCAGCGACGGGATGAACGTGAAGTCTGCGTGCGGGTCGAGGACGACGACCTCGTGCTGGGCGTCGAGGCGCTTGCGCAGTTCGAGCGCGGCGGTCATGCCGGCGAAGCTGGACCCGACGACGACGGCGCGCTTGGAGCTCGAGGCGGACACGGTGCCGCCCTCCTTTCGTGAGACAGCGGGCGCCTCCAACGATCGTCGGGCGGGGGTGGACCCGCATCAGGCTCTTACTACGAGCGGGATCCGTAGTTCACACCCATACGGACATACAACGGTGTAGTGGTACACTGTCCGGCATGGATGTCCCACACCCGCTCCCCGATCAGCTCGCCGAGCTGATCGCTCAGCGCTTTCGCGTCCTCGGCGAGCCGATGCGCATCAAGCTGCTCGACGCGCTGCGTGACGGCGACGCGACCGTCGGCGAACTCGTCGACCGGCTCGGCGCGTCGCAGCAGAACGTCTCCAAGCACCTCGGGCTGCTGCACCAGGCCGGCATCGTGCCAGCGCACCAAGCACGGCACGTTCGTGCGCTACGCGATCGCCGACGACGGCGTGTTCGCGCTCTGCGAGCAGGTCTGCGGCGGGCTGCGCCAGCAGATCGGTGAACTCGACCAGATCCTCACCGGAGGCATCGCATGACCACCGCAACGACCTGCTCCACCGACTCCACCGGCTCCACCGAGTCGCGCGGCTGGCCGCTCGAGCGCGTCCTGTTCGCCATGGCGGGCACGATGACGCTGCTGAGCGCGCTGCTCGCCGCGATCGTCTCGCCCTGGTTCCTGCTGCTGACCGCGTTCGTCGGCGTCAACCAGTGGCTGTACGTGGCCTTCGGAGCGTGCGGCGCGTCGCTGATCCTCAAGCGGGTCTTCGGCCTGCGCTCGGTCCTCTACCCCTCGGAGAGCGACACGATGACCCAGTTCGGTCCGATCGGCCGGCTCGGCCGCTACACCGCCACGCACTTCCGCACCGTGGCGATCGCCTGGGCGCTCGTCGCCGTCGTGCTCGGGTTCTTCGCCCCGAAGGTCGAGAAGGCGCTCTCGGGCGCCGGCTGGGAGGCGACCGGCTCGCAGTCCGTCGAGGCGCGCAAGGCGATCGACAAGAACTTCGGCGGGCTCTCGTCGAGCGCGCTGATGGTCGTCGTGCACTCGAACACGAAGACCGTCGCCGACCCCGCCTTCAAGGCGGCGGTCGCTCGCGCGTCCTCGACGCTGAAGTCGGATTCGCGCGTGAAGTCGGTCGTGCCGCCGCAGGCGGGCATGTCGATCTCGCGCGACGGGCACACCGCGATCATCCAGGCCGGCGCCGCGGCGGACTCCAACACGATGGTCCGCGCCGCCGACGACCTCAAGACGAGCCTGCACAAGCTCCAGGGCGACGGCGTCCAGGTCTCCCTGACCGGCGCGAGCGGGATGTGGTCGGACTTCAACACCGCCAACCGCGACGCGATGATGAAGAGCGAGCTGATCTCCTGGCCGGTCACGCTCGATCATCCTCGTGCTGGCCTTCGGCTCGCTCGTCGCCGCCGGCCTGCCGCTGATGCTCACGATCCTCGGCCTGATGGCGTCCGCCGGGTCGCTCTACCTCGGCACGCAGGTCCTCGACATCTCGATCTGGGCGATGAACTTCGCGCTGATGTTCGCGCTCGCGCTCGGCATCGACTACGCGCTCTTCATCGTCTACCGCTTCCGCGGCGCGCTCTTCGGCTCGCACGAGCCGGTCGAGCACGCGGTCGCCGAGACGATGGACACGGCCGGCAAGGCGGTCCTCTTCAGCGGCGTGACCGTGCTGATCTCGCTGATGGCCGTGATGCTCGTGCCCATCGCCCGCGTTCCGGTCGATGGCGCTCGGGATCATGATCTCCGTCGTCTTCATCCTCGCCGCGACGCTGACGCTGCTGCCCGCGGTCCTCGGCAAGCTCGGCCCGAAGGTCGACAAGCTCTCGCTGCCGTGGGTCCACCAGGGTGAGCACCGCTCGCCGAAGTTCGCGGCCTGGGCCGAGCGCCTGTGGCGTCACCCGTACTCGTTCGGGGCGCTCGCGCTGATCGTCCTCGTCGCGCTGATCGTGCCCGTCTTCGGCCTGAAGACCGGGATGCCGTCGATCAAGGTCGTCCCCGAGCGGCGACAGCTCGCGCACCGGCTACAACCAGGTGCAGCAGGCGTTCGGCAAGGGCGCCCCCGGCGCCGTGCAGATCGTCACCGCCCAGGGCGACGTCGCCCGCGTCACGGTCGTCGCCAAGGCCGACCCGGGCATCGCGCAGGTGATGCCGGCCATGCCCGGACAGGGCGGCAAGGCGCTCGTGCAGGTCGTGCCGAACACCGACCCCTCGTCCAAGGCGACCGGCGCCACGATCGACCGGCTGCGCTCGGCGCTGCCGCCGGGCGCGCTCGTCGGCGGCTCCGTCGCCGAGAACCACGACCTCGAGACGCTGCTCTCGTCCAAGACGCCGCTCGTCATCGGCGTCGTCCTCATCCTCGGCTTCCTGCTGCTGCTGATCGCGCTGCAGGCCCCGATCATCGCCGCGTTCGGCGTGCTCACCAGCCTGCTGGCGACCGGCGCGGCGTTCGGCGTCGCCCGGCTCGTCTTCCAGGAGGGCCACGGCAGCGGCTTCCTCGGCTTCGAGCCGCAGGGCTTCCTGGACGCCTGGGGACCCGTGTTCTTCTTCGCGATGATCTTCGCGATCTCGATGGACTACACGGTGTTCCTGCTGAGCTCCGCCAAGGAGCACTGGGATCGCACGCACGACCCCAAGGAGGCGATGGTCGGCGGCGTCGCCCACAGCGGCCGCGTGATCTTCGCCGCGGCCGGCGTCATGGTCGCCGTGTTCTTCACGTTCGCGCTGTCCGGGCCGCTGCCGCCCAAGGAGATGGGCGTCATCCTCGGCGTCGCCGTCCTGCTCGACGCGTTCCTCGTCCGGCTGCTGCTCGTCCCGGTGATCCTGCGCCTGCTCGGCCGCTGGGCCTGGTGGCTCCCCAAGCCGCTGCGGCGAATCCTCCCCGACGTCCGCTTCGGACACGCCTGAGCATGTTCGGCCGGCTCCGCATCGAGTCGATCACCCCGCGCGCCGCGTCGGACCGGTTCTTCAGCGGTGAGCTCGTGCTCGTCGACGTGCGCACGCACCACGAGTACGAGCAGGTGCGCGTCCCGCACGCGATCCACATCCCGCTGCACGAAGTGAGCGGGCGGCTCTGCGACCTGCGCACCGACCACCCGCTCGCCTTCCTGTGCCGCTCCGGGCACCGCAGCGCCCTCGCCGCGCGGCGCGCCGCCAAGCAGCGGCCCGACGTCCTCAACGTCACCGGCGGGATGAACGCGTGGCTCGCCGCCGGCCTGCCGACCGCCGACTGCCCCGTCTCCCGATCCCAGCGGCGGCCGCGATGAGCGCGGCGGCCGAACCCCTCACCGAAGGAGCCCTCATGCACAACGTGAATGTCGAAGCTGTCGAGCGGACCGCCGCGGCGGCCGCCGGCGACCCGACGGCGGTCGTGCAGCAGGTCGTCTTCGACGGCGAATGGCAGACGACCCCCGGCGCGCCGCAGTTCCGCACCGAGATCCCGCTGCCCAGCGGCAAGAGCGTGATCTTCGAGGCGGACTTCCCGCCGCCGATGGGCGGCACGCGGTTCGGCGCCCAACCCGCTCGCCTACTGCTTCTGGGGTGGCCTCGCGTGCTACGCGATGAGCTACGCGCAGGAGGCCGCACGGGAAGGCGTCGAGCTGCGCTCGCTGCGCGCCCGCGTCGAAGCGCAGGTCGACATGAGCCGCGCGCTCGGCGTCAGCGACAGGCCGCCCGTCGAGCGCATCGACTGGCAGCTCGAGGTCGACGCCGACGCGACATCCGAGCAGCTCGCGGAGATCAAGCAGCTCGCCGACGACCACTGCCCCGGCGCCTACTGCATCCGCAACCCCATCGACCTGCACACCCACCTCGCCGTCCCCGCGGCGGCCTGAACCCGACCAGAGCGAAGGAGCGACCACCATGGCCTTCACGAACTTCATGAGCAGCACCGCAGGCCGCGCGCTGCGGATCATCGCCGGACTGGCACTGATCGTCATCGGCCTCGCCGTCGTCGGCGGGACCGGCGGGATCGTCCTCGCCGTCGTCGGCCTCGTCCCGCTGGGCGCCGGCGTCGCCGAACGTCTGCCTGTTCGGCCCGCTGCTCGGCACCGACCTGCACGGAAACCCCAAGAGCACCTAGGACCACGAACGGAGCACACGATGAGCTTCACCGCCAGCGCCCGCAGCATCGACGGCACCCTGCGACACGAAGTCGACGTCAACGGCCGTCACACCATCATCACCGACGAGCCCGAGCAGCCTCGGCGGCACCGACACCGGCCCCGCGCCGCACGAGCTGCTGCCCGCCACGCTCGCCTCCTGCATCTCGACGCATGATCGTCCTCTACGCGCCAGCGCAAGCAGTGGGACCTCGGCGAGGTCCGCGTGGACGTCGAGTACGACTACGAGTCCGAGCCGCGGCGCTTCGACGTCACGGTCCACCTCCCCGGCGGCCTCACCGACGACCAGGTCACGCGCCTCAAGCGCGTCGCCGACACCTGTCCGGTCCGGCGCGCGCTCGAGGGCGAGTTCGTCTTCGACGAGCGCATCAGCATCGCTGAACCCGTCGCGTCAGCTGGTCACCTGTGACGCCCAGGGTGTTCGCCTCCCCAGCGGACGCCGCGCGAGAGATCGCCGGCGTGACCCGACACGCCCGCGCGCTGGGCGACGCCTTTCTGCGCGGGCGCCTCAGCGCGCACGAGCGTGAACTCGTCACAGTCGCGGTCAGCAGGGTGAACGCCTGTGCAGGCTGCACGTTCGTGCACGAGCGCTGGGCGCTGCGCGCGGGAGTCAGCGACGACGAGCTCCGAGCGCTGGAGCTCGGCGAGCTGCAGAACCTGGACCCCCGCAGCCGCGCCGCCGTGGTCTACGCGACCGCACGCGCGGAGTCGCGCTTCCGCGGACCTGTGCCCTTCGAGGTCGCCGAGGCGGCGCAGGCGAGCCTGACGCCCCGCGAGCTCGCCGCGGTCGAAGCCACCGCGCGCGCGATGACCCTCGCCAACCTGTCCGTCAGCACCTCCGAAGCGCTGCTGGCCCGCCTGCACCGACCCGAGTCCGCAGCCGGCACCCGATGAGAGGAGCGAGCATGTCGCAGCCGATCTACACCACCGGATCCTGGAAGCCCTTCCCCGGGCACGAAGACGCGTTCCTCGCGGCGTGGGAGGAGTTCATGAGCTGGGCGACGGGGCTCCCGGGCGCGGGAGAGGCCGTGCTCGCCCGGGACGAACGCGAGCCCGGCCGCTTCGTGAGCTTCGCGGCCTGGGAGAGCATCGACGCCGTCCGCGGCTGGAAGGGCTCACCCGAGTTCAAGCCCCGCATGGGTCGCGTGCAGGAGCACATCGACAAGTTCGCGCCCACCGAGCTCGACGTGGTGCTGCAGATCGAGCCTCGTCACGCGCTCACGTGAAGATGATCTGACCGCCCGCGGCGAGTCCGTAGAACTCGCCGACGGTGATGATGTCCTCGACCTGGTCGATGAAGTCGTCCTTGGTCAGGTCGAACATGTCGACGGACGCCTTGCAGGCGAAGAGCCGGCCGCCCGAGTCGGCGATCAGCTCGACGAACTCGGGGATCGGCGGGATGTCGAGCTCCTCCATCTTCTTCGCCATCTGGTGGGTGACGATCGAGGACATCCCCGGGACGCCGCCGAGCCATGTCGCGAGGTGCAGGCCCGGGTTGCCGACCGAGGCGACCTTGACGTGCTCGTGGCGCTCCCGGTGGATCGCGTCCATCCCGAAGAACGTGAAGAAGACGTTCGCCTCGATGCCCTCCATGCGCGCGCCGTTGGCCATGATGAGCCCGGGGTAGACGCCCTCGAGCGAGCCCTTGCTGATGATGATCGAGACCTTCTCGATCGTGTCCGCATGTGGCCATGTCCTCGTCTCCTAGATGCAGCCGCGGGGCTTCGGGATCCCGCCGACCTTCGCGGCGAGCTTGGCGGGGCCCTTGGGGAACAGCGCGTAGAGCTCCTTCACGGGCACGCCGGACGCCTTGCCGAGCGTGCGGATCGACGGCGCGGCCCCCTCGGTGAGGTAGCGGTCGCGCATGAAGTCGACGACCTGCCAGTGGCGGTCGGTGAGCTCGGGGATGCCGTTCTCCCGCGCGATCTCCGCGCCGATCTCGCGCGTCCACTGCTGCGGGGTCCGACGAGGAAGCCCTCGGCGTCGACCTCGATCGCCTGGCCGGCGATCGTCTGTGTGGTCACGGTCGCGTTCTCCTCTCGCTCGTCGGGCTGGTGCTTGCCGGCCATCTGCATCTGGTCGCTGATGCCGGGGATCTCACGGCCGGGCAGCAGCACGTGCCAGTAGACCCACTCGAACATGAGCTTGCCCATGTGGTTGAGGCGGCTCTCCTTGAGCAGCGGCAGCGGACCCAGATGCGGCCTCGGGATACCGGCCCGGGCAGCGGCTCGGTGTCGTAGTTGAAGTCGATCAGCAGCGCCTTGCTGAAGCCGGTCTCGATGAAGCAGTTGGCGTGGCCGTCGAAGCTCGGCCTCGAGCGCGCTCGCCCGCGAGGAAGCGCTCGACGTTCGTCACGAGCGTCGAGCCTTCGAAGTGGGTGACCGAGCCGGCCTTGGACGTCGGCAGCGCGGCCGCGTCGCCGATGACGAAGACGTTCGGCGCCGCGCGGCTCTGGAGCGTGCGGTGGTCGGAGGGCACGAACCCGAGGTCGTCGCCGAGCCCGGGTGAGCGCTCCACGAACGCCGCGCCGCCGTGCAGCGGGATCGTGACGAGGAGGTCGAACGGCACCTCGCGCTCGTCCCAGCTGCTGCAGCACGCCGGCCTCGCCGTCGACCTCGCCGGTGGCGAACTCGGTGATCAGCTCGACGTGCTTCTCCGCGAGCAGCCCGCCGAGCGTCTTCGAGGCGACCGGCTTCGTGAACGCGCCGTCGAGCGGCGTGACGAAGGTCAGCTCGACCTCGTCGCGGATGCCGCGGTCGGCGAAGTACCAGTCGGCGAGGAAGCAGAACTCGAGCGGCGCGACGGGGCACTTGATCGGCATGTCGACGACGTTCACGACGACGCGGCCGCCGGTGAAGGCGCTGCAGCGCGCTCGCGCAGCGCCGTCGCGCCCTCGACGTCGTAGAACGTGAAGACGCGCTCGTTCCAGCCCGGGCCCGTCATGCCCTCGGTCTCCTCGGGCTGCAGCCGGACGCCGCGTCGCCACGATCGAGGACGTCGTAGTCGAGCACCGCGCCGTCGGCGAGGTGGACGGCGTTCTCCGCGGTCTCGACGCGGTCGACCTCGGCGATCACGAAGTGGATCCCGTCGTGCAGCTGCGCGCGCGCGCGAGCGCACCATCGTCTCGGGCTCCGCGAGGCCGAACGGCAGGAAGATGAGCGCCGGCTGGTAGACGTGGCGGTCGTCCTGGTCGACGACGGTGATGTGCGCCGCGTCGCCGAGCTGCTTGTGCAGGCGGTTCGCCGTCAGCGTGCCGCCGGTGCCGCCGCCGAGGATGACGATCTTGTGGGGCGTGGTCATCTGCCCTCGACGCTACGCGCGCTCGCGGCGCGATACGTCCGTGGAAAGCCCGGTCTCTGTGCACGGCTGTGCGCATGCGGCTAGGGTCGGACGATGGAAGCCTCCCTGCAGCCCCAGCCCTATCCCGTCCAGCTCGACGTCGAGTACCCCGACCGGCCACTGAACCGGCTCACCACGTTCTTCCGCGCCTTCACGATCATCCCGATCGCGATCGTGCTCGGCACCGTGTCCGGGAGCCAGACCTACTCCGGCACCATGGGGATCGAGCACCACGACGCTCGCGGTCGGCGCGGGCGGGCTCCTGGTTCCTCGGCCCGCTGCTGATGATCCTGTTCCGCGAGAAGTATCCGCGCTGGTGGTTCGACTGGAACCTCGAGTTCACGCGGTTCTCGTCGCGGGTGACGCTCGTACGCCGCGCTGCTCGACGACCGCTACCCGTCCACCGACGAGCAGCAGTCGCTGCGCCTCGACATCGCCTATCCCGACGTCCCGCGAGGACCTCAACCGCTGGCTGCCGCTGGTGAAGTGGTTCCTCGCGATCCCGCACTTCATCGTGCTCGCCTTCCTGGGGATCGCGGCATTCGTCTGCATCGTCATCGCCTGGTTCGCGATCCTGTTCACCGGCCGCTACCCGCGCGAGCCTGTTCGACTTCGTCGTCGGCGTCGGGCGATGGGCGCTCCGCGTCGGGCGCATACGCGTTCCTGATGACCACGGACCGCTACCCGCCGTTCTCGCTGCAGCCCTGACGCGTCAGGCCGCGGCGGCGAGGGCCTCGAGCACATCGTCGAGGCCCGCTGACCGTCAGCTGCAGCCGGCGCGCCAGCCACGCGCGCCCGAAGCAGAGCCAGATCGCACGGTCCGCCAGGGAGGCCCGGATCAGGCGGACCTCGACGCTCACGCGCGTCGCCTGGGTCGCCGGTTCGAGTGTCCAGGGACACGCGGCGTGGGTGCGCCCCGAGGTGCCGTGACCGCGGATCGCCGACGGCGGCGTGACGCTGTCCACGCGCGTCTGCACGGTGCGCGCGAGGCCGAGCGGGCCGCTGAGCCGGACCGTCGCGCGGTCCGCGCGCTCGCCGTCGGGTCGAGCGTGACGACCTCGATCCAGCGTGACGCGAGCCGCCAGTGGTTGCCGAGATCCGCGAGGAAGCCGAACACGTCCTCCACCGGCGCGCGGACCTCTGCGGATGCCTCGGCGCTGCGCACGGCCGTCCATCCTCGCAGCGCTGCGCGCGTGCGCCATTCCGACGTCCGTGGTATGAATTGATTAGGGCGCCCTAATGAGGGTGCCCGAACTCAAGCGGAGAACGCACGTGCTGCCCACCTTCATCATCGGCCTTCGCGAAGGCGTCGAAGCCGCCCTCATCATCGGGATCATCGCCGCGTTCCTGGCCCAGGAGGGCCGCCGCGACGGCCTGCGCTGGATGTGGGTCGGGGTCGGCGCGGCCGTGACGATCTGCGTCGGGCGTCGCCGTCGTTCTCCAGGTCCTCAACAACGATCTTCCCCAGCGCCAGCAGGAGGGCCTCGAGACGATCGTCGGCCTGCTGGCCGTCGCGATGGTCACGTTCATGATCGTGTGGATGCGCCGCCACGCCCGCGGCCTCGCGGGCGAGCTGCGCACGAGCGCCGCGACCGCGCTGGCCGAGGGCTCGATGATCGCGCTGGTCGGGATGGCGTTCTTCGCCGTGATCCGCGAGGGCTTCGAGACCGCCGTGTTCATGCTCGCCGCGTTCCAGAGCTCGACCGACCCGGCGTCCGCCGGCATCGGCGCCGTCCTCGGCGTCGCGGTCGCCTGCCTGATCGGCTGGGGCATCTACACCGGCGGCGTGCGGCTGAACCTCGCGCGCTTCTTCAAGTTCACCGGGTTCGTCCTCGTGCTCGTCGCCGCCGGGCTGTTCGCCGGGCGCGATGCACACGGCGCACGAGGCGGGCTGGCTGACCGTCGGGCAGGACCAGGCGCTCGACCTCTCCTGGCTCGTCGTCCCCGGCACGTGGACGGCGTCGCTGCTGACCGGCATGCTCGGCCTCCAGCCCCGGCCGACGGTCATCGAGGCCGGGGCCTACCTGCTCTACGCGATCCCGATGGGGCTCTTCGTCCTGTGGCCGCAGCGGCGGCCCGAAGGCCGCGCCGATCCGCGTCGCGGCCGGCGCGACGCTCGCGCTGCTCGCGCTGACGCTCGCGGCATGCGGCGAGGCGGGCACCTCGTCCGCCGACGGCACCCGCACCGTGAAGGTCGCGCTGACCGACGCGGGCTGCTCGCCGTCGAGCATCAAGATCGCGCCCGGGCCCGACGACGTTCACCGTCTCGAACTCCGGCACGACGAAGGTCAGCGAGTTCGAGATCCTCGACGGCTCGCGCATCATCGGCGAGAAGGAGAACGTCATCGAGGGCCTCGACGGCGACTTCACGCTGAACATGAAGCCCGGCCGCTACACGATCGCCTGCCCGGGCGGCTCGTCGGCGGCGAGCGGCGAGCTGGTCGTCGCGGGAGCGGCGGCGGCCGAGGCCGCCGACGCGCAGCTCGCGGCGGCGACCGCCGGGTACACGAGCTACGTCGAGACGCAGGCGAAGGAGCTCCAGCGTCGCGTCCGCGCGTTCACCGCGGCGGTGAAGAGCGGCGACACCGCGAAGGCCAAGTCGCTCTTCGCGTCGGCGCGCGCGCCGTACGAGACGATCGAGCCGGTCGCGGAGAGCTTCGGCAACCTCGACCCGGAGATCGACGCGCGCGTGAACGACGTCGCCAAGGGCGACCCGTGGACGGGCTTCCACCGCATCGAGCAGGGCCTGTGGCAGAAGAACTCGACCGCCGGGCTCGGCGACGTACGCGGACAAGCTGATGGCCGACGTCGACCGCCTGGCGGAGAAGGTCGAGGACCTGCGGCTACGAGCCCGAGGAGCTCGCCAACGGCGCGAACGGGCTGCTCGGCGAGGTGTCGGCGTCGAAGATCACCGGCGAGGAGGACCGCTACTCGCACACCGACCTCTCGGACTTCGAGGCGAACGTGCTCGGGTCGCAGGCGGCGTTCGGGCTGCTCGCGCCGGCGCTGCGCAAGCGCGATCCGGAGCTCGCGGCGACGATCGCCACGCGCTTCAAGGCCACGCTCGCGCAGCTCGAGCCGTACCGCCGGGGCGACGGCTTCGTCTCCTACGACACCGTGGGGCAGGCCGAGCGCCGGCGCCTGAGCCAGAGCGTCGACGCGCTGGCCGAGCCGCTCTCGAAGGTCGCCGCGCAGCTGCAGACGTGATGGCCGCTCCGAAGGTCAGCCGGCGGGGATTCCTGACCGCCGCGGGCGGCGCGGCCGTCGGCGCCGCGGCCGGCGGGACGTTCGTCGCGCTGGCCGAGGCGGACTCGGACGCGCCGGCCGCCGCTCGCACGGGAGCGGGTCCCGTTCGACGGCGTGCATCAGGCGGGGATCGTCACGCCCGCGCAGGACCGCCTCCACTTCGCCGCGTTCGACGTCGTCGAGGGCGCGCGCCGCGAGGACCTGCGCGACCTGCTCGGCCCTGTGGACGACCGCGGCGCGGCGGATGACGGCGGGCCTGCCCGCCGAGCCCCCGGCCGTCGACCCCGGCGGCGCCGCCGACCGACACCGGCGAGGCCGACGGTCTGCCGCCGGCGCGGCTCAGCGTCACCTTCGGCCTGGGCCCGGCGCTGTTCGAGCGGGGCGGCGAGGACCGGTTCGGGCTCGCCGCGCGGCGTCCCGCGCACCTCGCGCCGCTGCCCGCGCTGCCCGGCGACGAGCTCGACCCGTCGCGCTCGGGCGGCGACCTCTGCGTGCAGGCCTGCGCCGACGACCCGCAGGTCGCCTTCCACGCCGTCCGCAACCTCGCCCGGATCGGGCGCGGGATCGTGGTCATGCGCTGGTCGCAGCTCGGCTTCGGCCGCACGTCGAGCACGAGCTCGGCGCAGCAGACGCCGCGCAACCTCATGGGCTTCAAGGACGGCACGAACAACATCACCGCCGAGCAGCCGCAGGTCGCTGGCGCGAGCACGTCTGGGCGGGCGCCGGCGAGCCCGGCGTGGATGGCGGGCGGCTCCTACATGGTCACGCGCCGCATCCGGATGCTGATCGAGGTCTGGGATCGCGCGAGCCTCACCGATCAGGAGGTGACGATCGGGCGCAAGAAGCTGACGCGGCGCGCCGCTCACGGGCGCCGTCGAGCACGACGACGCTGGACCTGCGGCGCGCGCGACTCGAAGGGGCTCGTCATCCCCGCCGACGCCCACGTCCGGCTCGCCGCTCCGGCGACGAACTCCGGCGTGCGGATCCTGCGCCGCGGCTACTCGTTCACCGACGGCTTCGACCCCGAGCTCGGACAGCTCGACGCCGGCCTCTTCTTCATCAGCTACCAGAACGATCCGCAGAGCTTCGTCGCGCTCCAGAACCGGCTGGGCTCGCGGCGACGCGCTCAACGAGTACATCAAGCACGTGAGCAGCGCGGTCTTCGCGGTGCCGGGCGGGACGCGGCCGGGCTCCTCGGTCGCCGCCGGCCTCTTCTCCTGACTTCTCAGGAATCCCCCAGGGTTCTCCCACATGCTGGGAGGCCATGAACGAGACCGCCGAACAGAGCCGTCGCGTGCTCGTCGTCGACGACGAGCCGAACATCGTCGACATCGTCTCGATGGCGCTGCGCTTCCAGGGCTTCACCGTCGAGTCCGCCGCCAACGGCGCCGACGCGCTCGCCGCGGTCGAGGCGTTCCGGCCCGACCTGATGGTGCTCGACGTGATGCTTCCCGACATGGAGGGCTTCGAGGTCGCGCGCCGGCTCGGCGACCCGGCGCGCCGAGGTGCCGATCGTGTTCCTGACGGCGCGCGACGCGACCGAGGACAAGCTGCGCGGGCTCTCCGGCGGCGGCGACGACTACGTGACGAAGCCGTTCAGCCTCGAGGAGCTCGTCGCCCGGATCCGCGTGATCCTGCGCCGCACGGGCCACGCCGAGGAGCAGTCCGGCCACCTGCAGTTCGACGACCTGGAGCTCGACGAGGACACGCGCGAGGTCACCCGCGCCGGCACGAACATCGAGCTGACCGCGACCGAGTACCGGCTGCTGCGGTACCTCATGCTGAATCCGAAGCTCGTGCTGACGCGGGCGCAGATCCTCGACAACGTCTGGGACTACGACTTCGGCGGCGACGCGCGCGTGCTGGAGACCTACGTCAGCTACCTGCGCAAGAAGGTCGACGTCCTCGGCCCGCCGCTGATCCACACCGTGCGCGGCGTCGGCTACGCGCTGAGGATGCCGCGCGCATGATGCAGTCACTGCGCGCGCGCCTGATCGTCGGGCTGCTCGCGCTCGCCGCGGTCGGGCTCGTGCTCGCGGGGGCGATCACGTACGCCGAGCAGCGCTCGTTCCTGATCGATCGCGTCGACCAGCAGGCGCGCGGAGCGATGCCGGCGGTCTCACGCGCGTTCGAGGCGCAGGGCATCAGCGACCCGTCGGCGCCGCAGCGGCCGGTGCCCGGCGGGAGGCTCGCCGCACGACTCCGGCGGCGACGGCGGCCTCGGGCCGGCGGGCGCCGACGCGAACCTGCCGCCGGGGACCTACGCGCAGCTTCGCGACGCGAGCGGGAAGGTGCTCGGGACCACCGTCCTCTCCTACACGAAGCTGCCCGCGCCGAAGCTTCCCGCGACGCTCACGCCCGGGTCGATCACGACCGTCGACGCGAAGGACGGCTCCGGGCTGCGCTACCGCGCGATCGCGCTGGCCGAACCGCTTCGGCGCCGGCACGACCGTCGTCGCGATCCCGCTCCGCGACGTCTCCCAGACGCTCGACCGCCTGCTGCTGATCGAGGGGCTGGTGATCGGCGGCGTGCTGCTGCTGCTCGGGATCGGCGCGTGGTTCGTGGTCGGGATCGGCCTGCGGCCGCTCGAGCGGATGGGCCGCACCGCCGGGGCGATCGCCGGCGGCGACATGTCACACCGCGTCAGTCCCGCGACGCCGAAGACCGAGATCGGCCGGCTCGGCCTGTCGCTCAACGCGATGCTCAGCCGGCTCGAGGAGGCCTTCGCCGAACGGCAGGCCAGCGAGGACCGGCTGCGGCGCTTCCTGGCCGACGCCTCGCACGAGCTGCGCACGCCGCTGGCGTCGATCCGCGGGTACGCCGAGCTGCTGCGGATCGGAGCCGCCGGTGATCGTCGACGACCAGCGCAAGGCGATGCAGCGGATCGAGGACGAGGCGGCGCGGATGGGCGTCCTCGTCGAGGACCTGCTGACGCTCGCGCGGCTCGACGAGATCCGCGCAGCCCCGGCGCGAGGACGTCGACCTCGCCGTGCTCGCTCGCGACGCGGTCGACGACGCGCGGGTGACGGCGCCGGACCGCGCGATCGACGTGCGGACCGACGGGGCCGGCGCCGGTCGTCGGCGATCCGCTGCTGCTGCGGCAGGTGCTCGCGAACCTCATGCGCAACGCGCTCGTGCATACGCCGCCGGGCACGGCGATCGAGGTCTCGGTGTAGCTGCGACGGCGCGGACCAGGTGCTCGAGGTCCGCGACCACGGCCCCGGCCTGCCCGCCGGTCGACGGTGACCCGTTCGAGCGCTTCTGGCGAGCCGAGGGCGGTCGCGAGCGCGGCCGCGCCGGGGCGGGCCTGGGGCTTGCGATCGTCGCCGGGATCGTGGACGCCCACGGCGGGCACGTGGCGGCCGGCGACCGCGCCGGGCGGGGGAGCCTGCTTCACGGTGCGGCTGCCCGCGGAGCTGCCGGTCGCCGTGGCGGCCGCGGTCCCAGCCGACTCCCAGACCTGACGCAGGGTCCTCCCAGCGGCCGAGCGCAGCATGGTCGGTGCCGGGCAATCCCGCCCGGGCATCCGATCTCAGGAGACCCACATGTCCATGTCCCGCCGTTCCCGCCTCGTCGCCGTGCTCGCCACGGCGGCGGTCGTCCCGGCCGCCGCCATCGGCGTCGGCGTCGCATCCGCCCAGAGCGGCGACACCACGACCACCACGCAGGGCTCGCATTCCCAGGGCGCACGTGGTCCCGGTCCCGACACGGCGAAGCTCGCCGCGAAGCTCGGCGTGACCGAGGCGCAGCTGAAGGCCGCGTTCGACGCCGCCCGGCCGACCGGCAAGCCGCCGACCGGTGACCGCGGCGCCGGCCTCGCGGCCGACCTCGCGACGGCGCTGGGCGTCAGCACCGACAAGGTGACGACGATCCTCGACGCCAACAGGCCGGCGAAGCCCGCCGCGGGCACGAAGCCGGCGGCCGGGACGAAGCCGGACACGTCCGGCCTGGTCAGTGCGCTGAGCACCGGCCTGGGCATCGACAAGGCGACCGTGCAGACGGCGCTCGACAAGCTGCAGGCCGCGCACAAGGCGGCCGACGACGCGCGCGACACCGCGATGGCGACGGCGCTCGCCAAGGCGCTGAACCTCGACGTCGCGAAGGTCCAGTCGGCGCTCGCCGCGGTGCGGCCCGCCGGCCGTCCGTAGCAGCCCGTTCACGACAACGGGGACGTGAGCAGGCGCCGCCGGGATTCGTCCCGGCGGCGCCTGCGGCCTTCGCTGGTACCCGCGCGCGTACTAGTGCGCGAACGCGGCCTCGGCGGCCGGGTCGAGCTCCTGGGCGCCCGAGCGCAGGAGCACGCTGGTGGCGACCGCGCCGACCATGAAGATCGCGGCCGACCACCAGAACGCGGTGGTGTAGCCGTGCACCGCGGCGGCCGCCAGGACCTCGCGTGACGGGCCGCCGTGTCCGGCGACGTAGCTCGTGGCCGAGGTCGCGGACAGCGTGCTGAGCAGCGCCGTGCCGATCGAGCCGCCGATCTGCTGGCTCGTGCTGACCATCGCCGACGCGACGCCCGCGTCAGCGGGACGCGACTCCGCCCGTGGCCGTCGCCATCGCGGGCGCGAAGATCAGCCCCATGCCCATGCCGGTCAGCAGCAGCGCCGGGAGGACGTGCGTCGCGTAGCTCGTGTCGACGCCGACCCGCGTGAGCAGCAGCATCGAGAGCTGCCGCGAGCAGCATGCCGGTCGGGATCAGCGGGCGCGGGCCCGTGCGCGGGAGGACCCGCGTGCTGACGATCGTCGCCGTGAGCATGATCGCCGCCGTCAGCGGCAGGAATGCGAGTCCCGACTTCAGCGGGCTGAACCCGAGGGTCCGCTGCAGGTAGAAGGTGAGGAAGAGGAAGACGCCGAACATCCCGGCGCCCGCGAGCGCCATCGCGACGTACGCCCCGCCGCGGTCGCGGTCGAGGACGACGCGCAGCGGCAGCAGCGGATGCTTCACGCGCGCCTGAAGGACGACGAAGGCGATCAGCAGCACGACGCCGGAGACGAGCGCCGCGATCGTGAGCGGCGCGCCCCAGCCGGCGGTCTCCGCGCTGGAGAAGCCGTAGACGAGCGCGAACAGCCCGGCCGTCGCGGCGATGCGTCCCGGGGACGTCGAGCTTCGGCCGCACGGCCGGGCGCTCGTTGACGAGCAGCACGAACGCGGCGAGCGCGGCGGGAGCCGCGAACACGAGGTTCACGAACAGCGTCGAGCGCCAGTCCAGGTACTCGGTCAGGACGCCGCCGAGCAGCAGGCCGAGCGCCGCCCCGCCGCCGGCGATGGCGCCGTAGATGCCGAAGGCGCGGCCCCGCTCCTCGGGGTCCGTGAAGGTCGTCGTCAGCAGCGAGAGCGCGGCCGGGGCGAGCAGCGCGCCGAAGGCGCCCTGGAGTGCGCGGCCCGCCACGAGCACCTCGATGCTCTGGGCGAAGCCGGCGAGCGCGGACGCGACGGCGAACCCGATCAGGCCGATGATCAGGGCGCGCTTGCGGCCGAAGATGTCGCCGATCCGGCCGCCGAGCAGCAGGAGGCTGCCGAAGGCGAGCGCGTAGGCGGTGACGACCCACTGGCGGCTGTCGTCGGAGAAGCCGAGCGCCTGCTGGGCGGACGGCAGGGCGATGTTCACGATCGTGGCGTCGAGGACGACCATGAGCTGGGCGACGCCGAGCAGCGCGAGGATCAGCCAGCGGCGCTCGTGCATCGAGGAGGAGGTGGTGCTGCGGAGTGACATGAGGTGGTGGTCTCCTGAGGAAGTGGAGGTATCTGCTCAACTTGATGATCGAACCGTAGCACACAAGTGGAGCGATGTCTTCCATTTGGAGACTTGACGCTCCACTTCGTTACAATGCGGACATGTCGACCACCGCTCCCCGACCGCTGCGCAAGGACGCCGAGCGCAACCGCGTGCGGATCCTCGCGGCCGCCCGCGAGCTGTTCGCCGAGCAGGGACTCACCGTCACGCTCGACGACATCGCCCGTCACGCCGGCGTCGGCGTCGGCACGGTCTACCGCCGCTTCCCGGACAAGGAGCAGCTGATCGACGCGCTGTTCGAGGACCGCCTCGGCGAGATCGTCGCGGTGGCCACCGAGAGCGCCGAGATCGACGACCCGTGGCTCGCGCTCGTCCACTTCCTCGAGCGCGCGCTCGAGCTGCAGGCGGACGACCGGGCGCTCAAGGAGCTCCTGCTCAGCACCACCGACGGCCACGCGCGGATCGAGCGCGGACGCGCGCTGATCCAGCCGATCGTGATCGACGCTGCTCAGCCGGGCCCAGGACGCGGGCGTCGTGCGCGACGACATCGAGGTCTCCGACCTGATCCTGCTCCAGCATGCGGTCGGCGAGGTCGCCGTCTACACCCGTGAGGCCGCTCCCGACGTCTGGCGGCGCACGCTCGTCATCGCGCTCGACGGGCTGCGTCCCGACCGCCGCCGCACCGTCCGAGATGCCGGTTCCGCCGCTCGACGACGAGCAGATCTTCTGCTCGATGCGGAGCTGGGGCGCGCGGCGCCGGCGCTAGTCGGGCTGCGGTACTAGAGCGCTGCGATCCCCTGCACCAGCAGGCTGACGCCGACGATCCCGACGAGGACGCCCATCACGCGCAGCCCGTTGGCGTTGAGCCAGCGCGACAGCGCGTTCACGCGCGCCGCGGTGGTGTCGGGGCGCACGAGGTAGCCGACGAGCGGCACCTCGAGCAGCAGGAACATGATCGCGTTGAACAGCAGGATCAGCAGGATCTGCTGGAGCGTCGTGTAGCCGCCGGTCGCGATGTCGCCGAGGGCGAGCAGGTAGAACGGGCCCGGGCAGGTTGATCGCCGCGCCCACGACGAACGCGACCCGCGCCGAGGCGTCGTTCAGGTGGCGCTCGGCCCAGGACGGGCCCTGCACCTCCTTCGGCGGCTTGCGGCTCGCGCGCTTCTCGCGCAGCGCGATCCAGGCGCGCCTTCCCGCGCGGCGGAGGCCATCATCCAGGCGAGCAGCAGCGCGAGCACGCCCGGCGAAGATCGACATCCCCGGATGCGGGTCGGAGCTCGAGCTGCCCAGCGCGTCGTTGCCGTTCTTGAACAGCGAGAGCACGACGAGACCGGACGGTGACGCTCGTGATCAGGGCGCCCGCGTAGAACGCGAGCAGCAGCGGGCGCGGCTCGGGCCGCGAGATCAGGATCGCCACGCAGGCGA
This sequence comes from uncultured Actinomycetes bacterium, assembly GCA_963721255.1. GTDB lineage: Bacteria > Actinomycetota > Thermoleophilia > Solirubrobacterales > Solirubrobacteraceae > F1-60-MAGs163. The sequence goes on along the minus strand of CAVRIM010000010.1, from coordinate 6,388 downwards.
GCAGCGTCGGAAAGACGGCGGCGCCGAACGCCAGCAGGATGATCTGGCCCATCGCGCCGGATCCTAGGTCGTCGATCGGAGGTCCCGGGCACGACCGGGTTTTCCCGCAGCAGGTGCAGTGCCCGCGACGGACGACGGCGGGGCGTCCCTGCGCTGCAATCGAAGGCATGGCGCAAGCCCGCCGCTGCGCGGCACTCGTGGCCGCCGCCACGACGCTGGGACTGCTCGCCGGCTGCGGTGGGGAGTCCAGGCGCGCGCCCGTCCGCGAGGTCAGCACGCCGACGGTGGCCCAGGCGGCAGGCACGGCACGCGTGACGGACCCGGTCCGCGCGCGCTACGTGCAGGCAGGTCGATCGCGTCTGCTCGCGCTACAACCCGCGCCGCGAGCTCGCCGTCAGCGAGGCGAAGGGTGCGCCCGACGTGGACCACGCCGTAGCGGCCTACGACGACAACATCAGCCTCGCCGAGGCCCAGCTGCGGGGCGTCGAGGCGATCCCGGTTCCGAGCGCCGACCGCGCGCTGATCCAGCACAACGTCGTCGATCGGCTGCGCCAGCGGCTCGCACTGCGCCGCTCGCTGCGGACGGACCTGCGTGACTCCGACGCCGCGGGCGCACAGCGCGACCGAGCGCAGCTCGACGCGTCGCTGATCGCGCTCGAGGCCTTCGCGCGCGGCTACGGATTCCGGGTCTGCGGGTCGAAGTGACCGACCAGGCCGACAACGCCCCGCGCCGCGCCGAAGCGCAAGCCCCTGCCCAGTGCGCTCAACGTGATCACCGGTGCCCTCGGCCTCTTCCTCGTGGTCCTCACGCTGCTGGCGCTCCAGGTGCGTTCCGGCAGGGACCCGTCGCTCTCCGGCGAGCACGAGCAGCGCCGGCGGCACCAGCGCTTCGGGCTCGAAGGCCGCCGCAGCGGCGACGCGCAAGGTGGTGACCAAGACCTCGTGAGGATCGCGGCGCACAGCCCGCGCGAGCTGCTGGCGGCTGCGGCGGTGCTGCTCGCCCTTGCGGCCTTGGCGGCGTTCTCGCTCTGGGGGATGACGCCGTCGTCGTCGACCACGCCGACGGCCGCGCCGGCGGTCACCGCGCCCGCGGCGCCCACGGGGGAGCGCGAGGGCGGCAGTGACTGAGCGCGATCCGTCCCTGTACGTCTTCTGGCTCGCGTCGCGCTCGGCCGGCATCGTCGCGTTCGTGCTGGTCGCCACGTCCGTGCTGCTCGGTCTCTACCTGGCGGCGAACCTGGGGCACCGGCGGGTGTCCAAGCGCGTGCTCGTCAAGACGCACGAACAGGTCGCGCTGGCCGCGCTGGTGGCGATCGCGGCGCACGGCCTCCTGCTGCTCGGCGACGCGTGGCTGAGCCCCGGGATCGGCGGCCTCGCGATCCCGTTCACGATGTCCTACCGGCCGATCTTCACGGGCATCGGACAGGTCGCCGGGCCTGCTCGCCTTCGCCCTGGGACTGAGCTTCTACGCGCGGCGGCGGATCGGTCCCAAGCGCTGGCGCAAGGCTCACCGGCTGATGCCCGTCGTCTACGTCATGGGCGCGGTGCACGCGCTCGGCGCCGGAAGCGACGGACAGCGGGCTCTGGCTCCAGGGGCTGGTCGTCGTCACCGCGCTTCCGATGGCCGGCCTGCTCGTCGCGCGCTACCGGCCGCGGCCGCGGCGTCCCGCGCGCGGCACGGCGTCCCGCTCCCGCGACGCGGTGACCGGCCGGCGCTCGGCGGATCGCTCGCGCGGCCGGCCGCGCGCTGGCATGATGGCCCGTGCCCGTGAGCGACGAGGAGACGTCATGACCGATGTGCTGACGAGGACCGAGACCGAGCCCGTTCCGGACGGGATGATCGGGGTCGAGAACCCGGCGACGGGCGAGCAGATCGCCGTCGTCGAGAATGCGAGCGCCGAGCAGGTCCGGGCGCTCGTGGCGCGCGCCCGCGCGGCGCAGCCGGCCTGGGAGGCGCTCGGCTTCGCGCAGCGCGCACGGCTCATGTACGCGCTGCGCCACTGGCTCGTCAGCAACCGCGCGCGGATGATCGACACGATCGTCGCCGAGAACGGCAAGACGCGCGAGGACGCGCTGCTCGCCGAGCTCTTCTACATGGCCGACTCGCTCGGCTTCTGGGCCAAGCGCGCGGAGAAGTACCTCGCCGACGAGAAGGTGCGCACGCACTCGCCGTTCGTCTTCGGCAAGAAGGTCGTCGTGCGGCACCGGCCGCTCGGCGTCGTCGGCGTCATCGCGCCGTGGAACTACCCGCTGACGCTCGGCGTCGGCGACGCGCTGCCCGCGCTGATGGCCGGCAACACGGTCGTGATCAAGCCGAGCGAGGTCACCCCGCTCGCGACGAAGATGCTCGTCGAGGCGGCGAACGAGGTCGGCTTCCCGCCGGACGTGTTCCTGCTCGCCACCGGCGACGGGGCGACCGGCGCCGCGCTCGTCGACTGCGCGGACATGATCATGTTCACGGGGTCCACGCGCACCGGCCGCAAGATCGGCGCGCGCTGCGGCGAGCGCCTGATCCCGTGCTCGCTCGAGCTCGGCGGCAAGGACCCGATGATCGTGCTCGCGGACGCCGACCTCGAGCGCGCCGCGAACGTCGCGGTCGAATGGGCGATGCGCAACTCCGGCCAGATCTGCATGTCGGTCGAGCGCGTCTACGTGGAGGCGCCCGTCTACGACGAGTTCGTCGCCAAGGTCACGAAGAAGGTCGGCGGCGCTGCGCCAGGGCGTTCCCGGCGGCGTCGGCTCGGTCGACGTCGGCGCGATCACCTTCCCGCCGCAGATCGACACGATCGAGTCGCACGTCCGCGACGCGGTCGACAAGGGCGCACGGATCGCGGTCGGCGGCCATCGCGGCGAGCGGGCCGGGGCGGTTCTTCGAGCCGACCGTGCTGCTCGACGTGGATCACACGATGAGCTGCATGACCGACGAGACGTTCGGCCCGACGCTGCCGGTGATGAAGGTCGAGGACGAGGAGGAGGCGATCCGGCTCGCCAACGACGGCGCCTACGGGCTCGCCTCGAGCGTCTTCACGCGCGACATCGCGCGCGGCGAGCGCGTCGCGCGGCGCCTGAACGCGGGCGTCACCTGGATCAACGACGCGATCATGAGCTACCTGGCACAGGAGGCCCCGTTCGGGGGCGCGCAGGACTCGGGTCTCGGGGCGCGCCACGGCGCTCACGGCATCCGCAAGTACTGCCAGACGCAGACGATCCTCACGACGCGCTTCGCGCTGAAGCGCGAGCCGACGATGTTCCCGAACGCCGCGACACGCAGCCGCCTGTTCGAGCGGCTGATGGTGCTGCTCTGGGGGCGCGCGCCGCGGTAGCTCCGGGCTGGCGCCGTGGCCGACGACGGCGACGAGCTGCGGGACGAGCACCGGGAGTCCCACCAGGAGGCCGGCCTCGCCGTCGCGGTCGTCGTGCTGCTGCAGCTGACGGTCGGCATCGTGAGCCTGCAGCAGGACTGGAAGCTCGCCAAGCTCCCCGGGCTGGGTCTGGTTCATCCCGGTGGCGGTCGAGGTCGTGCTCGCTGGCGGCGCTGTGGGCGCGGGTCGGGCGCGAGCCGGATGAACAGGAGGGCGGGCGCCGCCGGCTCGTGCTCTGCGTGCTCGCCGTGATCGGCGGATTCAACGCGCTCGCGCTCGTCGCGCTGATCGTGTCGCTGACCGCACTGCACTTCAACGCGGGCGGCCAGCTGCTGCTCGAGGCGGCGACCGTCTGGACGACGAACGTCGTCGCCTTCGGGCTCGGGTACTGGGAGCTGGACCGCGGCGGTCCGCGTCGGCGTGTGCTGCCCGACCCGCCGCGGCGGACTTCCACTTCCCGCAGATGGAGAACCCCGACCTGGCTGCCCCCGGCTGGCGCCCGCGCCTGCTCGACTACATCTACGTGTCGTTCACGAACGCGACGGCGTTCAGCCCGACCGACGCGATGCCGCTCACCCGACGCGCCAAGTCGCTGATGCTCGTCGAGGCGGCGCTGTCGGCGATGACGATCCTGCTGGTCGCCGCGCGCGCCGTGAACGTGCTGAGCTGATGGTGCGGCCTGCCCTCAAGCTGAAGTCGGAGACTTGCGTAGGTTTCCGTGTAGCCTGGATAGTGGCCCGTCGCTGCTCCGTTGTCTCAGCGCAGCGGCGGCCATCTGTCGCGCCACGGATCGGCGCGGCACGTGTCTGGCGCGTTCCGCTCCGTTGCCCGCATTCCCCCCAAGGGCGACGGAGCGGTCGCGTACTGGTCCGCAAGTACCAGCGCCGCCGGCCAGATCTCATGTTCCGGGCCGATCGGGCCGAACAAAAAACTGAGGGCCCCGGCGGTCTGTGCTCGAAGGTTGGGGAACCTTCGGAGCACTTCGAGACTGCCGGGGCCCTTGTATTGCGCTTGGGGGGAACGACGCTATGGGCGCGACGGCGGAGCGCGAGCCCGCCGTCGATTTTGTACGGGTTTGGCCGTCACTCGGTGCGTGAACGCGCAGGAGCCGGGCGCCGGCGCACCGGGACATTCGTCGCAGCACCGGTGCGCCCCGGCCACGCGACGGGCAAGATGGCCGCAGTGTCTGGTGCGGGCGACAACCGCGGGCGACGCCCGCTCAGAGGGGCCGGGGCTCCGCCGAGCGTCGGCTCGGCGGTCGCGCGGTTCATGCTCGGCAGTGTGGCGGCGATCGCCGTCGTGGTCATCGGCGGGTTCTTCGCGCTCCGGACGATCACGATCAACGAGGCGCGGCGCGACACGCGCGAGCGGGTCGAAGCCGAGGGCCATCTGGTCGAGGCGGCCGCCCTGCGCGACGGTGTCCTGCGGGGCGACCCGCGCGCGCTGGCGCGCCTCGATGATGTCGTCCTCGGTCAGGTGCTCGCCGGGTCGATCGTGCGCGTCAAGGTGTGGTCCCAGAACGGGACGATCCTCTACTCGGACGAGCCGTCGCTGATCGGGCGCCGCTTCACGCTCGGCGCGGAGGAGCGCCAGTTGCTGCGCACCGGTGGATCCGAGGCCGAGCTGAGCGACCTCAGCCGGCCGGAGAACCGGCTGGAGCGTTCCGCGGGAAAGCTGCTCGAGGCATACACCCCGATTCGCACCCCGAACGGCACGCCGGTGCTGTTCGAGATCTACCAGCGCTTCGGCTCCGTGAACGCCAGCGGCGCGCGCCTGCTGCGCGCGCTCGCCCCGCCGCTGCTCGCGGGACTGCTGGTGCTGCTGCTGTTCCAGGTTCCGCTCGCATGGTCCATGGCTCGTCGGCTCCAGCGCGGCTACCGCGAGCGCGAAGACCTGCTGGAGGACGCGGTCGAGGCCTCGACCCAGGAGCGGCAGCGGATCGCCTCCGACCTCCACGACGGGATCGTCCAGGATCTCGCGGGCGTGGCCTTCGGGCTCGCGCCGCTTGCGGAGGCGGCGGACCGGCGCGACGACGCCGAGGAGGCGGGCGTGCTGCGCGCGGCGATCGCGCGGCTGCGCCAGGGCGTGCGCGACCTGCGCACGCTGCTCGTCGAGATCCATCCCCCGAATCTCGCGTCGACCGGGCTCGAGGCCGCGCTGAGCGACCTGCTGAGCCCGCTCGAGGCCGCCGGCATCGTCACGGAGCTGCAGGTCGACACGGCGGGCACCGGCGCGAGCGACGCGCTCGTGTACCGCGTCGCGCGTGAGGCGCTGCGCAACGTGCAGGCGCACGCCGGCGCGCAACGCGTGCACGTCGAGCTGGCCCGCGCGCAGCCGGGAGTCACGCGTCTCGTCGTGAGCGACGACGGGGGCGGATTCGCGGCAGCCGAGCGCGAGCGGCGCGAATCCGAGGGTCACGTCGGGCTGTCGCTGCTGTCAGGTCTGGTGGAGCGCGCGGGCGGTCGCTGGCCGTTCCATTCGAGCCCGGCCGGAACGCACCGTCGAGCTGGGGCTGCCGGCGCTGGATGACCGCGTGCTGATCGCAGAACAGACCACGGCGTCATCTGCGAACGGCTCGGGCGGCTGATCGGGGCGCTCGCCGACATGGAGTCGTGGGGCTCGCCGCCGACGGCGCGGAGGCGGTCGAGCCGCGCCGGACCGCGGAGCCGACGTCGTGCTGAGACCTGGAGATGCCCGGCGTCGACGGCATCGAGGCGACGCGGCGCCATCCTCGTCGACCGCGGCACCGCGGTGCTCGTGCTGACGTCGTTCTCCGAGCCGGCGCGCATCCTCGGCGCCCGAGGCAGGCGCGTGCGGGTACCTGTTCGGACGTCGCAGCCGAGCAGGTGGCGGAGGGCATCCGCGCGGCGGCGCGCGGCGAGTCGCCGCTGGACCCGCGCGCCGCGCGCACGGTGCTGCGCGGCCCGCCGCGAGCCGGATCCCGCGGCCGGCCTCTCGCCACGCCGAGCGCGAGGTGCTCGAGCTGCTCGTCGAGGGACTTCCCAACAGCTGATCGCGCGCCGGCT
>CAVRIM010000009.1:0-134972 GCA_963721255.1 uncultured Actinomycetes bacterium | reverse complement strand
ACAGCACTACTGATCGCCCTCTCGGGCGTGTCGTCGGCGTCAGCCGCCGACAGCTCGCCGAGCGGCCTGCCCAACTCGACCCCATCGGCCGCAGTGTCCGATGACGCACTGTTCCGTGTGGGCACGGCGGTGGTCGACATCTCGCCCGACAAGCCGATGGACGTCGGCGGGTATGGGTCGGGATACAACGTGACGGGAGGCGTGCACGACCCGCTGCAGGTGCGGGCGTTCTTCGTCGGCCACGGCAAGCAGGCCGTGACGTTCGTGTCGGTCGACGCGCAGGGCTGGTTCGCCGCGTACCAGGCACCGAACGCCGGCGACGGCGCCGACGACGCGCGCCGCGAGGCGGCCGCCGTCCTCGCCGATCGCGGCTATGACGTGACCTCCGCCAACGTCATCGTCTCGGCGACGCATGACCATGCCGCCCCGACGATCATGGGGATCTGGGGCCACACCGACCCCGCATATCTGCACCGGGTCAAGGAGGCCGCAGTGCAGGCCGTCCTCCAGGCCGAGGCCAACGCCCGTGACGCCGAGCTGTGGTCTGCGACCGGCACGATCCACGGCCTGCTCTCCCAGGTCCAGGGCACCGATCAGATGGCCGGCTTCGCCGTCGACGACGCGCTCCCGATCCTGTGGGCGCGCGAGCCGGGCACCGGAGCGACGCTCGGCCTGTACGCCGACGTCCCGGTCCACGCCGATCAGTACAACTCGACGGCGCCGGGCAACAACCAGTTCACGGCCGACTACCCCGGATACGTCCGCGACCAGCTCGCCAAGACGGTGGGCGGCACGGCGGTGATCGCCATGGGCACGCTCGGTCGTCAGGAGGGGATCGGCGCGTCACCGGACTACGCCGAGGTCACCGAGCAGGGCCGCTTCGTCACCAACGCGATGATGCGCGGACTCACCCGGGCGCATCGCATCACCGACACGACCCTTGCAGCGGCGAAGCAGCCCTTCTCCACTGCGGCGGAGAACGGTGGGCTGCTCGCGGCGATGTCGTGCAACCACCTCGGTGGGCCGCTCGGCTGCCCGGGCCCGCTCACGGAACCGGCCGGCAACAACGCGGCCGGCACGTGGGACTGGCGCGCCGTCGGCGGGATCTTCACGATCAACCGCTCGCTCGACGCGCCGTACTTCACGCCGTCCCCCGCGATCGGGACGTCGGCGACCGTCGCGCGGATCGGCGATCAGGTGTACGCCACCGCCCCCGGTGAGGCGTTCCCTGAGGTCACGGACGCGATCGAGCGGTCCTTCGCTGGGTCCGACGGCGTCCGCGACGTGCACATCGTCGACCACGCAGGCGATCAGCTCGGCTACTACTGGGACGCGCGAACGGGCATCTACCCGCCCGCCCAGCTCGCCCAGAGCGACTTCGCCAAGTACAACGTGGGCTCGCACCTCGCGCAGGACAACGTCGACGCGGCGCGTGCCGCCGGCGACGCACTCGGACTCGATCCGACCGCCGAGAACGCGTTCGCCGAGATCGACAACCCCAACGCGTTCTCGGAGCCGACGATTCAGTTCTACCCCAACCGGGTGGAGACCGACGATCCCGCGGTGAGCTTCTACGCGACCTCCAAGAAGGCACAGGCCGCAGGCTCGCTCTCGACATCGATCGGATCGACGGCGGCGACGCAGAACGATGGCCTGGTCACGTGGGACTTCGACGACGGCACGGTCGAGACGCACACGAACCAGGCCCGCTTCACGCACACGTTCCCGGGACCGGGCGCCTACCGCGTGCAGGCGAGCGTCACCGACAACCTCGGCAAGACGTACCGCTGGACGCAGACGGTCCGGATCGACACGCCGCTCTCCGTGGCCGTCGACCAGCGCTCGGAGCACGGCAAGGTCCTCCTGACCGCTCGCGCCGTCGGCGGCCAGCGGTTCGACGTCATCGCCGCCCACTGGACGTTCTCGGACGGGACGACCGCCGAGGGCACGACCGTCACCGCCCCCGCCGGGACGCACCAGGCCTCCGTGGCCATCGCCGACGGCGCCGGCAACACGGCGCAGACCACCGTCCGCGTCAAGTACCCCGACCCGGGCGCACCGGCGCTCACGGCCGGCAGCTCGCCGAACGCGGACGGACTGTTCACGCTCGGCTGGACCGGCACCGACCCCGCAGGGTTCGGCATCCGTTACGCACTGCAGCACCGTGATGCCGACGACGCGGACTGGTCCGACGTCGCCACCGGCATCGCAACGCTGAGCCAGGCGTTCGCCGGGACCGGCGAGGGCGAGGGCACCTGGACGTACCGCGTTCAGGGCTCCGACACGCCGCTCGGGCTGACGACCGCCTGGTCATCGGCCTCGACCGACGTCAAGGTCGACAAGTCGTCCCCGAACGCCCCGACCGTCACAGCCGACCGTGCCCCGGACTACGCGGGCAATGGCGGCTGGTACCTCAACACGGTGACCGGAACGTTCAGCGACAACGGCGACCCGGCACTGCAGGACGGCAGCACCGGCACCGGCGTGAACGCGGCATCCGTGCCGGCTGCGGTGACGAAGTCGGCGAGTGGGTCGCACACGATCAGCGGGTCGGTGTCCGACAACGTCGGAAACACCTCCACACCTGGAAGCCTCGGCGTTCAGGTCGACGCGACGAACCCGACGATCGGATTCACCACATGCCCGACCGCGGTCCTGCTGAACGCGACGGCGAGCAACGTGTTCGCCGCGGCTGACGCGCACTCCGGGCTGGCATCGCCGGCAGCGGGGACGACGGCGATCAACACGAGCACCGTCGGTCCGAAGACGACGAGCAAGACGGCGACCGACAACGTCGGCCGCTCGGCGAGCGCGTCCTGCACGACGCAGGTGCAGTACATGTACGGCGGACTGATCGGCGTAAGGGCTGACGGCTCGAGCGTGTTCACGCGCCTGCTGCCGGTTGGCGTGTCGTTCCGCCTGACCGATGCCGCGGGCCGCTCCGCCAACGGAGCTTTGGCGTCGCTCGACGTAGCGAAGGTCACGAACAACGCCGTCGGATCGTACGCCCCCGCGGTGTCGGCGACGGGCCTGGCTCGGGCGACAGGTTCCTGGCCTCCCCGGTGCTCGGGCTTTACGAGTTCGACCTCAAGACGTCGAACCTGGCCGCCGGCGTCTGGAGCCTGCGGGTGACCCTCAACGACGGAACGAACTACAGCACGCGCATCTCGCTGCGGTAGGGAGCAGGATCGCGGAATCGGGGCCGGGCGATCTCGCCCGGCCCCAGCCGCGACGTCTCAGGTGATGCGGCTGCTCGCCGTCATCGCTGGGGCGACACAAACGGCGACAACAGCGAGTCCTCGGTGGCGTGGCAGCCTCGCCCACGCTCGCCGGGACGCCCGACGTCAACCGCAACACCCCAGCCAGCGCTGAACCTGCCGACGATTGCTACTGCTTTGCATGGAGGCTGTTGCACAAACCACTCAGAACAGCGGTGCGTCCAATGCAACGCAGCAGCGGCGCAGACGCGCGCCTTTGCTCCAGGGTTCGCACGTCGCGCAAACACTTGTTTCCCGGGTGGCCCGCGATTTCACTTCGCGAGTACGCGAAACGCCCGTTAAGGGGCACGAGCGGAGAGGGCGGGATTCGAACCCGCGAACGGGGTTCAACCCCGTTACTCGCTTAGCAGGCGAGTGCCTTCAGCCACTCGGCCACCTCTCCGGACAGGGGAGGCAGTGTAATGGGGGCATGACCGCGACCCTTGCCGGCACCCCCGCCGCCGACGGCTTCCACATGCCCGCGGAGTGGGCCCCGCACGACGGCTGCTGGATGATCTGGCCCGAGCGGCCCGGACAACTGGCGCCTCGGCGGCAAGCCGGCGCAGGAGGCGTTCGCCGCGGTCGCGACGGCGATCGCGGGCGGCGGCGACCCCGTCACGATGGCCGTGTCCGAGCGCCAGTTCGACCACGCGCGCGACGTCGCTGCCGCCCGAGGTGCGCGTCGTCGAGATGACGACGGACGACGCGTGGATGCGCGACGTCGGGCCGACGTTCGTCGTCGACGGCAACGGCGGGCGCCGCGGCGTCGACTGGATCTTCAACGCGTGGGGCGCGACCGAGGGCGGGCTCTACTGGCCGTGGGATCACGACGCGCGGGTCGCGCGGAAGGTGCTCGAGATCGAGCGGGCCGGTCGCTACGGCGCGCCGCTCGTGCTCGAGGGCGGCTCGATCCACGTGGACGGCGAGGGCACGGTCCTCACCACCGAGGAGTGCCTCCTGAACCACAACCGCAACCCGTCGCTCACGCGCGAGCAGATCGAGGAGCACCTGCGCGCGTACCTCGGCGCGCGAGAAGGTGCTCTGGCTCGGCGCCGGCACCGTCGAACGACGAGACCGACGGGCACATCGACAACATCGCCTGCTTCACGGCGCCGGGCGTCGTCGCGCTGCACTGGACCGACGACGAGTCCGACCCGCAGCACGCGATCTCGCGCGGACGCGCTGCGCGCGGCTCGAGGGCATGACCGACGCGCGCGGGCGCTCGCTCGAGGTGCACAAGCTGCCGATGCCCGGTCCGCTGCACCTGACCGAGGAGCAGGCGCGCGGCGTCGACCGCGTGCAGGGATCGGCGCCGCGCGTGCCCGGCGATCGCCTCGCCGGCTCGTACGTGAACTTCTACATCGCGAACACGCGCGTCGTGATGCCGCTGCTCGACGAGCGCACCGACGACGAGGCGCGCGAGATCGTCGCGGCGCTGTTCCCCGGCCGCGAGGTCGTCGGCGTCCCGGGCATCGAGATCCTGCTCGGCGGCGGGAACGTCCACTGCATCACGCAGCAGGTGCCGCGCGCGTAGCCCTCAGTTCGACGACAGCACGAGCTTGTCGAGCTTCAGCCGCGGGTTCTTCACGCTCGCGGAGTGCTGGATCAGCTTGATCGTCGCGGCCTTCGCCGCCGTGGCGTCGCTGAGGCTCGCCGCCGCGCTGATCGCCGCGAGGTCGGACGCTCCCTGCTGGACGCCCGGTGATGAGCTCGCGTGCGCGCCTGCTTGATCGCCGCGTCGTCCGGCGGGTGCGTGTCGGCGAGCGCCGTCGCCGCGGTGCCGGTGCGCTTGGCGAGATCGCCGAACTGCGCCTGCAGCTGCGCGTCGGTCTTCGACTTCGCGGTCGTCACCGCCGCGCCGATGTCGTCGCCGATCCCGCGGATCACCGCGCTGATCGGCGCGTACTCCGTGCGGAAGTCCGCGGTCGTCGGCGCGTCGCTCCCGCTGCTCCCGCCGCACGCGGCGAGTGCGAGAGCGGCGAGGACCGCGGTGAGCAGGGCGGACGAGTGGCGCGGAGCACCGCCGCCACGCTACCGGCTGGTCCCGTCGGGACCGGCCGTCGCGCCCTACGGCGCCGTGGTGGTGGTCGTCTTCGCCGGTGCTCCGTGGTCTTCACCGGGGCGGGGACGATCCCGAGCACGATCTTGTTCAGCGCGACGTGCGGGTTCGCGACGCCGGCGTTGTCGCGCGTGAACTTGCCGGCGGCAGTGCCGGCGGCCTTGAGGTCCTTCTTGCCCGGCGGCCTTGCCGATCGCATCGAGGTCATCCGCGGCGGTGTTCAGCCCGGCGACGAGCGCGGCCTGCTGCTTCTGGATGTTCGTGTCGGCCGGGGGCGTCGCGTCGTCGACCTTGTTGGCCGTCGCGCGGGTGCGATCGGCGAGGTCGTTGAACTCCTTCGCGATCGCCTTGTTCGACTTCCCGCTGGACTTGTTGATCGCGTTGCCGACGGCCAGGCCCAGCGCGTTGATCTCGCTGTTGATCGAGGCGTACGTCTTCTTGTACTCGGCCTTGGACGGGACGGTGCTGGAGTTGCCGCTGCCACCGCAGCCGACGACGGCGATGGCCGCGACGACGACAGCGAGCAGCGCAGGAAGTGCGCGGCGCATGACGACGATGCTAGGGACTCGCGTGTCAGGATGCGCCATGGAGGGATGGCAGAGCGGTTGAATGCACCGGCCTTGAAAGCCGGAGACGGGGCAACTCGTCCGCGGGTTCGAATCCCGCTCCCTCCGTTCCGCCGTCGATCGGACTACTGGGCAGCTCGGCCGGCGGGCAGCGCCGCCGGCGCCCCGTAGGCGACGAGCGCCTCCGGCAGCACGACGCTGCCGTCGTCCTGCTGGCCGTTCTCGAGCAGCGCGATGATCGTGCGCCCGACCGCGACGGCGGTGCCGTTCAGCGTGTGCAGCGGCTCCGGCTTGCCGCCCGCCGGGCGCCAGCGGATCTCCAGGCGCCGCGCCTGGTAGTCGGTCGTGTTCGACGTCGAGGTCAGCTCGCGGTGCTTCTCCTGGCTCGGGATCCAGGCCTCGCAGTCGAACTTGCGCGCCGCCGAGTTGCCGAGGTCGCCGATCGCGATGTCGACGACGCGGTAGGGGAGACCGAGCGCCTGGAGGATCTCCTCCTCGATCGACAGCAGCCGCTCGTGCTCGTCCTTGGACTGCGACGGCTCGACGAAGCTGAACATCTCGACCTTGTCGAACTGGTGCACGCGGAAGATCCCGCGCGTGTCGCGCCCGGCGGCTCCGGCCTCGCGGCGGAAGCACGGGGAGAACCCCGCGTAGCGCAGCGGCAGGCCGCCGGCGTCGATGATCTCCCCGGCGTGCAGCGACGCGAGCGCCACCTCGCTCGTGCCGACGAGGAACAGCTCGTCCTCGGGGAGCGCGTAGATCTGCTGCTCGGTGTCGGGCAGGAAGCCCGAGCCGAAGAGCGCCTCCTCGCGGACGAGGACCGGCGGGATGACCGGCTCGAAGCCATGTCCCCGCAGCAGCTCGAGCACCCAGCGGACGAGCGCGAGCTCGAGGAACACGAGGTCGCCGCGCAGATACGCGAAGCGCGAGCCGGACAGCTTCGCCGCCTGCTCCATGTCGATCATCCGGCCCGCGAGCTCGAGATGGTCGCGCGGGGCGGCGAGCTTCGGGGGCGTGCCGCGCTCGTAGAGCACGGTGTCCGCGTCGGGCGCCGCCGGGTCGGGCAGGTTCGGCAGTCGCGCGAGCGCGTCCTGCAGCTCGGCCTCGATCCCCGACAGCTCCTCGGCGAGTCCCTTCGCGCGGCCCGCGACCTCGCGCATCCTGGCGATCGCGTCGTCGGCGGAGCCGCCCTCGCGCTTGGCCGTCGCGATCGCGTCGTTGGCGGCGTTCTGCTCGCCGCGCAGCGCCTCGAGCTCGGGCAGGATCTCGCGCCGGCGCTCGTCCAGCTCGAGCACGCGGTCCAGGCCACCGTCGTCGCCGCGCCGGGCGAGCGCGGCGCGGACCATCGCCGGGTCCCCGCGCAGCAGCTTCAGGTCGAGCACGGCAGCGCCCGCCGGGCGTTCAGCTGCCGGCCGGTGGCGGCGGGCAGCGTGACGGCCGGGCCGGAGGGCGAAGCGGGATTCGAGGCGGACCGCCCCGAGTACTCGTCGATGAAGGCGGCGACGTCCTTCGCCTCCTGGCCGACGACGATGTTCGCCGGCATGATCGCGCCCGAGGCGCCGCCGTTGCGCAGCGCGTACAGCGCGTTGTCGTAACAGACCTTGCGCTTGTTCAGGTTCGGGCCGTCGACGCGCTCGCGGTCGGAGACCTTCGTCGCGGAACCCTGCGCACCGGCGACGTCCATCGTGTGGCAGCCCGAGCAGCGCGCGGCGAAGAGCTTCGCGCCGGTCTGGACCGACGTCGACGCGCTCGTCGGAGACGCTCGCGGGCTCGGATCCGCAGGCCGAGAGGACCCCGGCGGCGGAGACGACGAGCAGTGCGAGCAGGATCAGGCGGCGCAGCGGCATGACGGTGGCGGATCATACGAGAGGCGGTTCGGGAACGTCCGCTCGTCGGCGCCGTGGCGCGGCGGTACTCCGAGGCGCCGACCGGATCGGTAGAGATCGAGCCCGCTCAGCGGGACCGCGGTCGACCGATCCCGCCGGGGGCGCCGCACGCGCCCGTCCTGCCAGGAGGCCGTACGTTTAGCGCCCGGCGCCGGCCGGTTGCCGCCGTGTCAGAGCGATCGCGGGTTGTCACCAGTGCGACCGTCGTGCGCCGACGCCGGGCTGCCGCGAACGGGTTTCGGCGCGCGCGACGCTCCTCCTTCCGGCGCTGTGGGCCCGGCCGGTAGCGTCCGGGGCCGGGATGACGGTCGATCAGCAGCAGTTCCGCGAGGTCATGGGCCATTTCGCCACCGGCGTGGCGGTCGTCGCGTGCGCGGGGCCGGACGGTCCCTCGGGGCTCACGACGAGCGCGATCACGTCGGTCTCGCTCGATCCGCCGCTGCTGCTCGTCTGCTTCGACAACACCTCGCGCACGCTCCCGGCGGTCCGCGACGCCGGCCGCTTCTCCGTGAACATGCTGCGCGAGGGCCAGGAGGACCTGGCGATGCTCTTCGCCTCCAAGGTCGTGATGCAGGAGAAGTGGAGCGCGGTCACCCACACGCGAGGCCGACGGCGTCCCGGTCATCGACGAGCGCGCTCGCCTGGATCGCCTGCGACGTGCGCGAGCTGCTGCCCGGCGGCGACCACACGATCGCGATCGGCGCGGTCACCGGCGCTCGGCGCGGACTGCCGACGGCGGCCGGCCGCTGCTGCACCACCGCGGCGCGTTCGCCGGCCTGCACTACGCGGGCTAGCGCACTGACCGCTACGCCGTCATCAGCACGCGCAGCGCCAGGAACGCGATCACCACGGCCGCGAGCGCGATGATCCCGATCTCCCGCGTGACGATCGCGTCGACGATCGTCGTTCTGCTCGGGCACCGGCAGCTCGCCGACCGCCTGCGCGTCCTCGAGCTCGCGCTGGTCGAGGACCGTGCTCGCCGCCGCGATCCGCAGCTGCTCGGCGACGATCGAGACGACCATCGGCAGCAGCAGGTAGAGCCAGAACAGCTGGTCGCCGGGATCGAAGCCGGTGATGACCGCGATCGCGGCGACCGCCGCCAGCGCCGTCGTCGAGAGCTGCGCGACCCGCCACGCCCACCACAGGCCGCCGCGGGGTCTCGCCACGCCACCACGCCCAGCCGCCACCGGCGGCGACGACGAGGTTCAGCGTTGCGACGACGATCGCCGTGATCTCTGCTGTCTGCGCCATTTCGAGCCCATTGTCACAAGCCCGGAGCGGGCGTTGGCTTGTGCTTGGTAGCTGATACAAACCATTGCGTGCTGAGCACCTACGCCCCTGCGATCGTCTTCGTGCTGCTCGGCACGGTCATCGGCGTCGCGTTCACGTGGCTCAACTACGTGCTCGGGCCCAGCCGCGCGACATCGAGCACAAGCTCGATCCGTACGAGTCGGGCATGCCGTCCGAGATCAAGCAGGGCTTCCGCTTCGGGATCAGCTTCTACCTCGTCGCGATGCTGTTCCTGCTGTTCGACATCGAGGTCCTCTTCCTCTACCCGATCGCCGTGCGAGCTGCGCGCGTTCGGCACCTTCGCGCTGGTCGAGACGATCGTCTTCATCGTCCTGCTCACCGTCGCGTTCATCTACGTCTGGCGACGGGGAGCACTCACATGGAGGTAGTCCGGCAGTCGGTGTCCGAGTCCGCGGACTTCCGCGCGCGCCAGCTCAAGGCGCGCGACATGCTGCGCGGCGACCTCGAGGGCGAGGACCTCGACAAGTACGTCGAGGAGCGCGTGCTGACCACGACGCTCGACCGCGCCGTCGACTGGGCGCGCGGCAACTCGCTGTTCCCGCTGACCTTCGGGCTGGCCTGCTGCGCGATCGAGATGATGTCGATCGTCGGCGCGCGCCTGGACATCGCGCGCTTCGGCTTCGAGGCGTTCCGCGCGTCGCCGCGCCAGGCCGACCTGCTGATCCTCTCCGGCCGCGTCAGCATCAAGATGGCCCCGATCGTCCGGCGCATCTACGACCAGATGCTCGAGCCGAAGTACGCGATCGCGATGGGCGCCTGCTCGTCGTCGATGGGCGTCTTCAACAACTACGCGATCGTGCCGGCCGACAAGTTCATGCCGGTCGACGTGCACGTGCCCGGCTGCCCGCCGCGGCCCGAGGCGCTGATGCACGGGATCATCCAGCTGCGCTCGATGGTGCAGCACGACCCGAGCCTGGGCTGGCGCGAGCGCTACGGCGGCGAGGGCACCGAGGAGGTCGTCCCCGGTGCCTGACGCGACCGGGCTGGAACTGCTCGCCCGCGACCTGCGCGAGCGCGACGCCGCGAGCATCCTCGACACCGTCTTCTTCCGCGGGCAGGCGACGCTCGTCGCCGCGCCGGAGTCGATCGTCGAGACGCTCGAGGCCCTGCGCGAGCGCGGCTACGGCTTCCTCGCGAGCGTGCACGGCGCCGACGAGTACCCGCAGGAGCCGCGGCTGGCCGTCCACTACCAGCTGCTCGACATGGACGCGCTCGACCGCGTCGCCGTCAAGCTGCGCGTGCCGGTGAGCGACCCGCGCGTGCCGTCGGTGACGCCGCAGTGGCCGACCGCCGACCATCAGGAGCGCGAGATCTACGACATGTTCGGCGTCGTCTTCGACGGCCATCCGGACCTGCGCCGCATCCTCATGCCCGAGGACTACGAGGGCCATCCGCAGCGCCGCGACTTCCCGATCGGCGGCGAGCCGATCCTGTTCACGCACAACGAGACCACGACGCCGCGGTGGTTCGCGTGACGGCGACCGACCAGGGCCTCTCCGACTACCGCAGGCTGGAGGAGAGCATCACGCTCTCCGAGCAGCCGATCGTCGACGAGGGCGGCCGCGAGCTGCTGACGCTGAACATCGGCCCGCACCACCCGGCGACCCACGGCGTGCTGCGGCTGCTCGTCACGCTCGACGGCGAGATCCTGCGCGACGTCAAGCCGATCATCGGCTACGTCCACACCGGCATCGAGAAGACCGCCGAGCAGAAGAGCTACTGGAAGGCCATCCCCGTCGTCGAGCGGATGGACTACCTCTCCTACTACTTCAACGCGTACGCGTTCTGCGGCGCCGTCGAGACGCTGCTCGAGGTCGACGTGCCGCGCGCGCGCGCCAGTACCTGCGCGTCATCCACATGGAGCTCAACCGGATCATGAGCCACCTCGTGTGGCTCGGGACGAGCGCGCTGGACCTCGGCGCGATCTCGGTCTGGTGGTACTGCTTCCGCGAGCGCGAGCAGCTCCTGGACCTGTTCGAGATGTCCTCCGGCCAGCGCATGCACACGCGCTACTTCCAGGTCGGCGGCGTGATGGAGGACATCCCCTCCGGCTGGGTCGAGATGGTCCGCAAGTTCACGGCGGTGATGCCCGACCGCGCCGACGTCTACGGCGACCTGCTGAACAAGAACGAGATCTTCCTCCAGCGCCTGCGCGGCGTCTGCCCGCTGCCCGAGCAGACGCTGCTCGACCTCGGCGTGACCGGCCCGCTGCTGCGCGCCACCGGCAACCCGTGGGACCTGCGCAAGGCGATGCCCTACTGCTCGTACGAGGACTTCGACTTCAAGATCCCGGTCGGCACCCAGGGCGACAACTACGACCGCTACGCGGTCCGCCTGGCGGAGATCAAGGAGTCCTGCAAGATCATCGACCAGGCGCTCGACGGGCTGCCCGAGGGGCCGTTCATCACCGAGGACCGCAAGGTCGCGCTGCCGCCGCGCCACGAGCTCGCGACCTCGATGGAGGCGCTGATCCATCACTTCAAGCTCGTCACCGAGGGCTTCCGCGTGCCGCCGGGCGAGGTCTACTTCCCGATCGAGGCGCCGCGCGGCGAGCTCGGCTGCTTCGTCCGCGCCGACGGCTCGTCGAAGCCCGCGCGCGTGCACATGCGCGACCCGAGCTTCGTGAACCTGCAGGCGACCGCGCCGATGGTCGAAGGACACCTGCTCGCCGACATGATCGCGACGCTCGCGATGCTGGACCCGGTCCTCGGAGGCGTCGACCGATGACGATCGACCCGAGCACCGTCGCCCGCTACTTCGGCGGGTCGCGCATCCCCGGCTGGGACGACGCCGCCGACCTCGAGAAGGACCCCGCCGTCGTCCCCGACCCCGCGACGACGCCGGTCCCCGACGACCTGCGCGCCGAGATCGAGGCGGAGATGGCGAAGTACCCCGAGCCCAAGGCGGCGACGATCGCCGCGCTCAAGGCCGTCCAGCGCCGCTACGGCTGGTGCTCGCCCGAGGGCGTCGTGCAGGCGGCCTGCGTCCTGCGGCAGACGCCCGGCGACCTCGTCGGCGTCGGCTCCTTCTACGACATGCTCAACATGCGGCCCGCCGGCCGCAACTCGATCTACGTCTGCACGAACATCTCCTGCTCGCTGAACGGCGCGCACGAGCTGTTCGCCGCCTTCCAGGAGCAGGCCGGCGACGACCCGGACTTCCAGGTGAAGTCGTTCGAGTGCCTCGGCGCCTGCGACATCGCGCCGATGGCGTCGGTCAACGACCAGTACGTCGGGCCGATCGACGTCGACGAGGTGCCGACGCTCCTGCAGCAGCTGCGCGACGGCGAGGAGCCGCTGCCCGAGAAGCAGATCGCGCGCCGCGCGAGCGTCGATCCCAAGGCCCGGCGAGGCGCCTCGTGACCGACATCATCCTGTTCAAGGACATCGACGAGCCGGGCCTCGCGACGCGCGAGGTCTACGAGCGCCGCGGCGGCTACCAGGCGCTGCGCAAGGCGCTCGCCTCGACGCCCGAGGACCTGATCGAGACGCTCAAGGGCGCCGGCCTGCGCGGCCGCGGCGGCGCCGGCTTCAACATGGGCATCAAGGCGTCGTTCCTGCCCAAGGGCAACATCCAGAAGTACGTCGTCTGCAACGCCGACGAGTCCGAGCCGGGCACGTTCAAGGACCGCGAGCTGATGCAGAAGAACCCGCATCAGCTCGTCGAGGGCCTGATCATCGCGGCGTACGCGGTGGGGGCGACCAAGAGCTTCATCTACATCCGCGGCGAGTACGAGCTGCAGGCCGACATGCTCGACGCGGCGATCGCCGAGGCCGCGGCCGCCGGCTACCTGGGCGACGACATCCTCGGCTCCGGCTTCAGCCTCTCGCTGCACGTCTCCCGCGGCGCGGGCGCCTACATCTGCGGCGAGGAGACCGGCCTGCTCGACTCGCTCGAGGGCAAGCGCGGCAACCCGCGCCTGAAGCCGCCGTTCCCGGCGAACGCCGGCCTCTTCCAGGGCCCGACGCTGATCAACAACGTCGAGACGCTGTCGACGGTGCCGCACATCATCGAGATGGGCGCCGAGGCGTACGCCGAGATCGGCGTCGCGAACTCGGCCGGCACGAAGCTCGTCTCGATCAGCGGCAACGTCCAGCGCCCGGGCAACTACGAGATCGAGCTCGGCTGCTCCAGCCGCGAGATCATCTTCGACCTCGCCGGCGGCCCGCCGCCCGGGCGCGAGGTGAAGCTCTGGTTCCCCGGCGGCTCCTCGTCACCGGTGCTGACCGCCGACGACCTCGACCTCAGCTACGACTTCGACACGCTCGCCAAGGCCGGCTCGATGCTCGGCTCCGGCGCGATCATCATCGTCGACGACTCGAACTCCGTCGTCGACATCGCGCTCTGGACCGCGAAGTTCTACGCGCACGAGTCCTGCGGCAAGTGCACGCCGTGCCGCGAGGGCACGACGTGGACGCACACGATGCTCGGCCGCATCAAGGACGGCAGCGCGACCCCGATGGACCTCGACATCATGGCCTCGGTCCAGGAGCACATCATCGGCAACTGCCTGTGCGTGCTCGGCGACGCGATGGCGATGCCGATCGCGTCGATGATCAAGAAGTTCCGCCCGGAGTTCGAGGCGTACATCGAGGAGGCGCGCGCTCGCAAGGAGCAGGCGCTGCTCGCCGGGGTCGACCGCGTAGTGCCGCGTCCCGTCCACGAGCTGGTGACCTTCACGCTCGACGGGCGCGAGGTCACCGCTCCCCAGAACGCGATGCTCGTCGATGCCGCGCTCGAGCACGGCGACATCGAGATCCCCGTCTTCTGTTACGAGCCGAAGATCGGCCCGCCGGTCGGCGCGTGCCGCATGTGCCTCGTCGAGATCGAGGGCGTGCCGAAGCTGCAGGCCGGCTGCGCGACACCGGTCAAGGACGGGATGGTCGTCCACACGAACACGCCGCGGGTGAAGGAGGCGCAGGAGGCCGTCCTCGAGTTCCTGCTGATCAACCATCCGCTCGACTGCCCGGTCTGCGACAAGGGCGGCGAGTGCCCGCTGCAGGACAAGTCGTTCGGCTGGGGCGGCGGCATCTCGCGCTTCGTCGAGCCCAAGCGCCACTTCGAGAAGCCGCTCGCGCTGAGCCCGCTGATCGCGATCGACCGCGAGCGCTGCATCCTCTGCTACCGCTGCGTGCGCTACAGCCAGGAGGTCAGCGAGGACAACCAGCTCGTCCTGCACGACCGCGGCTCGCACACGTTCGTCGGCACCTTCGACGGCCACCCGTACGTCGCGCCGTTCAGCGGCAACATCATCGAGCTGTGCCCCGTCGGCGCGCTCACCTCGCGCCCCTACCGCTTCCGCGCGCGGCCGTGGGACATCGAGCAGTCGGGCTCGGTCTGCACGCTCTGCCCGGCGCAGTGCAACGTCAGCTTCACCGTCCGCGACGACCGCGTCCTGCGCGTGCTCCAGCGCGACCACGACGAGGTCGACGACGGCTGGCTCTGCGACAAGGGCCGCTTCGCCTACCAGGCGATCCACGTGGAGGAGCGCATCACCGAGCCGCTGCTGCGCGACGGCGGCGAGCTGCGCCCGGTCACCTGGGAGGCCGCGCTCGCCGCGGCCGCGGACGGCCTGCGGCGTGCCGGCGCGCGCACCGGCGCGCTCGTCGGCGGCGAGACGACGAACGAGGAGGGCTTCCTCGCGCAGGCGCTGCTGCGCGACGCGCTCGGCTCGGCCGACATCGACTCGCGCGCGGGCACGGTGCTCGACCGCGAGACGCAGGTCGCGCTCGCGGCGCCGGAGCTGCAGGCGACCGTTCCGGACCTGCAGTACGCGCACGCCGTGCTGACGGTCGGCACCGACCCGATCGACGACGCGCCGATCCTCGACCTGCGCATCCGCAAGGGCGTGCGCCATCACGGCGTGCGGCTCTTCACCGCGAGCGCGCGGCCGACGGCGCTGGGCGATCGCGCGGAGATCGCGACGCTGATGGCGCCCGGGCACCGGCGAGGCCTGGCTCGCCGCGCTCGACGCCGCGCTCGCGGGCGGCGCCGACGCCGACGTCGACGAGCGCGCGCCGCGGCCGGCGCCGACGGCGACGAGGTGCGCGCGATCGCCGCCGGGCTGCGCGACGCCGGCCAGGACATCGTGATCCTCTGGGGCGAGCGGGTGACCGCCGGGCCCGCGCGGCGCGCACGCCGCGCGCGCGCTGCTCAACGTCGCCGAGCGCCTCGGGCCTCGCCGGCCGCGAGGGCGCCGGCCTGCTCCAGATCCCGTCCGGCGCGAACGGCCGCGGGCTGCGCGAGGTCGGGCGTGCTGCCGGACGCCGGGCCCGGGCTGGCTCCCGCTCCCGCCGGCCGGCCGCGCGGCCGCCGCGATCGGCGAGGCCGCCGCCGCCGGCGACATCACCGCGCTCTACCTGCTGCACACCGACCCGGTCGTCGACCAGCCGGACGCCGCCGCGCTGGAACGCGGCGCTCGAGCAGGCGACCACGGTCGATCGCGCACGCCGGCTTCCTCACCGAGGGCCTGCGCGAGCACGCGACCGTGATCTTCCCGGCCGAGTCCTACGCCGAGAAGGAGGGCACGGTCGTCCATCCGGACGGGCGCCTGCAGCGCCTGCGCCGCGCGATCGGCCGCCAGGGCGAGACGCGCGCGGAGTGGCAGGTGCTCGCCGAGCTGGCGGCGCGCCTGGGCCACGACCTCGGCGTGCTCACGTCGAGCATGGTCACGCAGCACGTGGTCGACGCGGTCCCCTTCTACGCGGGACTGACGCTCGACGAGATCGGCGCCCGCGGCGTGCGCTGGCCGGCGCGCGAGCAGGCGTCGGCGTACCCGTCCGCCGCCGCGCGGCGCCGTTCGAGCTCGAGACCCCGCCCGTCGCGGCGGCGGCGAACGGGCGCCTGCGGCTCGGCATGTTCCGCTCGATCTGGGCCGTCGTCCGAGGTCGAGGCCTCGCCGGCGCTGAAGTTCCTGCACCCGCGCCAGCGCGTCGAGCTCGCGCCCGGTGACGCCGAGCGCCTGGGCATCGCGCAGGGCGAGCGGCTCGTCGTCGGCGCCGACGGGCACAGCGTGAGCGGCGTCGCGTACATCCGCGCGGGCGCGCTCGAGGGCACCGTCTCGCTGGAGACGGCGATCCCGCAGGACGGAGCCAACCACCTGGACGGCCCGCTCGTCGAGGTGCGCCGCGCATGATCCCGAGCCTGCACGACGCCGCTCGCGATCGTCGGCTACGCCGAGGCCGTGGTGGATCCAGATCCTCAAGTGCCTCGTGATCTTCGTCGTCGGCCTGCAGCTCGTGCCGGTCGTGCTGATGATGGAGCGCAAGATCCTCGGCCGCTTCCAGAACCGCTACGGCCCGAACCGCGTCGGCCCGTTCGGCGTCTTCACGCCGATCGCGGACATCGTGAAGCTGCTGACCAAGGAGTCGTTCCGCCCGCGCACGTCGATCGGCTGGCTGTTCACGCTCGCGCCGATCCTCTCGATCGTCGCGGCCGTCGCCGCGCTCGCGATCATCCCGTTCGGCAACGTCGTCGACATCGCCGGCACGCCGGTCGGGCTGTACGGGATCGACGTCACGATCGGCCCGCTGTACGTCTTCGCGCTCGGCGCGATCGCGTTCTACGGCGTCATGCTCGGCGGCTGGTCCTCGGGCTCGAAGTACTCGTTCCTCGGGTCGATGCGCGCCGCCGCGCAGCTCATCTCCTACGAGGTCGCGCAGGGCATGGCGCTGATCGGCGTCGTCATCACCGCGCAGACGCTGTCGCTGACCGGGATCGTCGAGGCCCAGCAGGGCATGTGGTACGTGATCCCGCAGTTCGTCGGCTTCCTGATCTTCATGGTCGCGAGCTTCGCCGAGACCAACCGGCCGCCGTTCGACCTCGTCGAGGCGGACGCCGAGCTCGTCGGCGGCTACATGACCGAGTACGGCGGCGGGCGCTTCGCCCTCTACTACTTCGCCGAATACCTCAACGTGCTCGTCGTCTCCGGCATCGCGACGACCGTCTTCCTCGGCGGCTGGCTGCTGCCGTTCGGCATCGACCCGCCGACCTGGGTCGACCCGTTCGTCGTGATCGCGAAGATGCTGCTGTTCGTCATCGTCTTCATCTGGATCCGCGCGACGCTGCCGCGCCTGCGCTACGACCAGCTGATGGCGTTCGGCTGGAAGGTCCTGCTGCCGCTGGCCACCCTCAACGTGCTCGTGACGGCGATCGTCGTCGTGGCCTGGGATTAGAGGACTCGACTGATGCCCTGGAACCCTGAAGCCGATGTCGTCGAGGTCGTGCGCGGCCCGCAGCGGGCGGGCGGGGCGGGCGGCCTCTACCGCGCGTTCGGCGAGACGCTGCGCGGGCTGAAGACGACGTTCTCCCAGCTCACCGAGCGGCGTCACGACGGTGCAGTACCCCGAGGAGAAGATCCCGGTGTACCCGCGCTTCCGCGGCCGTCACCGCCTGCACAAGTTCGAGGACACGGGCCTGGAGAAGTGCGTCGGCTGCTCGCTCTGCGCCGCCGCCTGCCCGTCCGACTGCATCCGCGTCGTCGCCGCCGAGAACACGCCCGAGCACCGCGTCTCGGCCGGCGAGCGCTACGCCGCCGTCTACGAGATCAACCTCAGCCGCTGCATCTTCTGCGGCTACTGCGAGGTCGCCTGTCCGTTCGACGCGATCACGATGGGCCACGACTTCGAGATGTCCGACTACAACCGCTCCGACCTCATCTTCACCAAGGAGATGCTGCTCGCCGAGCCGCCCGAGCGCACGCCGCTGCGGGCCGAGGGCGAGTAGCCGCGCACCCATGGGGTTCTTCTTCTTCCTGTTCGCGATCGTGGCGCTCGCCGGAGCCGTCGGCGTCGTCGTGCTGCGCAACCCGTTCTACTGCGTGCTCGCGCTCGTCGTCCACCTGATCGCGCTCGCGCTGCTGTTCCTGCTGCTGGAGGCGCAGTTCGTCGCGGTCGCGCAGATCATCGTGTACGCGGGCGCGGTGATGGTGCTCTACGTCTTCGTCGTCGCCTACGTCGGCGGCGGCGACCGGCCGGCGCCGCTCTGGCGCGCGACGCGCACGCCAGCGCGCGCTCGCGATCGTGTTCGGCATCGCCGTCTTCGTCGAGCTGATGATCGCCGTGCTCGGCACGTCGCTGAAGGCGCTCGACACCCACGGTCCCCACGTCACCGTCGGCTACGGCTCGCCGGGTGAGATCGGCGCGCTGCTGCTGGACCGCTTCCTGCTGCCGTTCGAGCTCGCGTCGTTCCTGCTGCTCGTCGCCGCCGTCGGCGCCGTCGCGCTCGCGGGTCGCCGCGGCGGCATCCCCGAGGACGAGATCCTCGCGCCGGAGCGCACGGTCGACCCGTCGCACGGTCTCTCGCCGAGCCCGATGCCGGCGTCCGCCGGCACGATGGCCGAGGGCGTCGCCGGCTACGGCGTCACGCAGCCGCTGCCGGAGCCGTCGGAGGAGGTGCTCGCGATGAACATCTCCTGGTACCTCGTCGTCTCCTCGCTGATGTTCGTGCTCGGCGCCGTCGGCGTGCTGATCCGCCGCAACCCGCTGGTCGTGCTGCTCTGCCTGGAGCTGATGCTGAACGCCGGCAACCTCGCGCTGCTCGGCTTCGCGCGGATGTGGGCGGACGGCGACGGCCAGATCTTCGCGATCGTCGTGATGGTGGTCGCCGCCTGCGAGGTCGCGATCGGCCTCGGCATCATCGTCGCGCTGTACCGCCAGCGGCTCCCGGTCGACGTCGACGAGCTGCGGGAGCTGCACGGATGAGCCTCACGACCGCCGCCTGGCTCGTCCTCGCGATGCCGCTCGCCGGCTCGCTGATCATCACGCTCGGCGGCCGCGTCTGGACGCCGCGGATCGCCGGCTGGATCGGCACGCTCGCGATCGCGCTCGCGTTCGTCTTCGCGCTGGTCGCGTTCTTCAAGCTGCAGAACCGGCCCGAGGACGCGAAGGTCGCGACCTCGTCGCTGTGGGACCTCGTGAACGTCGCCGGCGTGCGGATCCGGCTCGGGCATCTACGTCGACCCGCTGTCGGTCTTCATGGCGCTCGTCGTCAGCGGCGTGTCGGCGCTGATCCACCTGTACTCGGTCGGCTACATGAGCTCCGACCGCGGGTACACGCGCTTCTTCGCCTACCTGAACTTCTTCGTCTTCTCGATGCTGCTGCTGGTGCTCGCGGGCAACCTCGCGCTGCTGATCGTCGGCTGGGCGTTCGTCGGCGCGGCGAGCTACATGCTCATCTCGTACTGGTACCGGCGCACGACCGCGACGCAGGCCGGCATCAAGGCGTTCGTGATCAACGTCGTCGGCGACGTCGGCCTCGTCCTCGGCACGTTCTTCATCTTCCGCACGATGGGCGTGCTCGACTACGGCCCGCTGTTCCACGGCGTGCAGGAGGCGTTCCCCAAGAACGACCCGAGCCTCGTCGCCGGGCATGCTGCTGATCCTCGTCGGCGCGTTCGCGAAGTCCGCGCAGGTGCCGCTGCACACGTGGCTCCCGGACGCGATGGAGGGCCCGACGCCCGGTCTCCTCGCTGATCCACGCCGCGACGATGGTGACCGCCGGCGTGTACCTGATCGGCCGCCTGCACCCGCTGTTCGAGTGGGCCCCGACCGCCGCCGACGTCGGCGCGATCATCGGCGCGCTGACGCTGCTGATCGCCGGCACGATCGGGCTCGCGGTGACCGACCTCAAGCGCGTCATCGCCTACTCGACGATGTCCCAGATCGGCTACATGATCATGGCCGTCTCGGCCGCGGCCTACGTCGGCGGGTTCTTCCACCTGATGACGCACGCCTTCTTCAAGGCGCTGCTCTTCATGGCGGCCGGCTCGGTCATCTCCGCGATGGGCGGCGAGCAGTCGCTCGACCGGATGCGCGGCTTCCGCAAGGCGATGCCGTTCACGTTCGCGTGCTTCGTCGTCGGCGGCCTCGCGCTCAGCGCGTTCCCGCTGATGTCCGGCTTCTTCTCCAAGGACGCGCTGCTGTTCGAGATCGGCCAGCGCGGCGGCTGGTACTACGCGCTCTACGCGGCGGGCTACATCGGCTCGGTGTTCACGGTCATCTACACGTGGCGCATGATCTACCGCGCGTTCTGGGGCGAGCCGTGCGCGGAGGCCGCCGAGCTCGAGCACGGTCACCTCTACCACGCGCCGCACCCGACGAACCCGGCGACGGGCGAGATCGAGGACACCGAGGTCGGCTTCCCCGGCGAGGGCCACCACATCGCCGAGCGGACCTGGCAGATGCGGATCGCGATGGCCGTCCTCGCGGTGCTCGCGGTGATCGCCGGCGTCGTCTACCTGCCGTTCGGGATCACCGACTGGCTGGCGAACTTCCTCGAGCCGACGTTCGCCGACTCGATCGTCTCCGCATCCCGGCGAACGACGGGCTCGAGGCGTTCGGCCTCATCCTCACGTCCGTCATCGCCGTCGTCTTCATCGCCTTCGCCTACCGCATCTGGGCCGTCGGCGAGGGTCGCGCGACCGCCTGGCAGGCGCGCTTCCCGGCGCTGCACCGCCTGTTCGTGAACAAGTGGTACTTCGACGAGCTGATCGGCCTGCTCGGTCGTGCGGCCGGTCGCGTGGTTCGGCCGCTGGGGCCGTGACTCGTTCGAGCGCGTCGTCATCAACGGCGCGCTCGTCGGCGGGACGAGCGGCATCGTCCGCGCCGGCTCCGCCGCCGTGCGCGCGCTGCAGACCGGCCTGCTGCGCAGCTACGCGGGCCTCGTCTTCGCCGGCCTCTCCGGCGATCCTGCTCTACCTGCTGCTGAGGGCCGCGTGAGTGACCATCCACCTGAGCATCGTCCTCTGGCTGCCGCTCGCGACGGGCCTGCTCGCGCTGCTGGCGCCGCGCGCGCGCGGCGCGCTGGGTGATGCTCGCGCGGCGCGCTCGCTGACGCTCGCCTACGCGATCGTGATCGCGGCCGACTACGACACGGCGCAGCGCGGCCTGCAGTACGTCACCGACGAGGTCTGGATCAAGACGCTCGGGATCCACTACAAGCTCGGCGTCGGCGGCCTCAACGTCGTGCTGCTGCTGACGACCGCGGCGCTGTTCGCGGGCGCGGCGCTGTGGGCGGCGCTGCGCGACGAGCCGGCCGAGCGCCCGGGCCTCTACGCCGCTCCTCATGGGCCTCGCGCAGAGCGGCGTGATGGGCGCGTTCCTCGCCCAGGACCTCGCGCTGTTCGTGATCTTCTTCGACCTCATGCTCGTGCCGTTCTACTTCCTCACGCTGGTCTGGGGAACGGACCCCGAGAAGCGCGGGCCGGCGGTCCTGAAGCTGTTCATCTACACGCTCGTCGGCTCGCTGCTGATGCTCGTCGGCGCGATCGCCACCGGCGTGCTCGCGAGCGAAGGGCGCCGGGCGGGATCACGTTCGTGCTGAGCGACCTGCGCGGCGAACGTCGTCTCGTCGGGCTCGCAGGACTGGATCTTCCTCGTCTTCGCGCTCGCGTTCCTGATCAAGATGCCGTCGTTCCCGTTCCACGGCTGGATGCCCGACGGGTACATGCAGATGCCGATCGCGCCGCTCGCCGTCTTCACCGCGATCCTCTCGAAGGTCGCCGCCTACGGCTTCCTGCAGATCGCGCTGCCGCTGTTCCCGCACGCGGCGGTGAAGTACCAGGAGCTGCTGCTGCTCGTGGCGCTCGCCTCGATCCTCTACGGCTCGGCGATGGCCTTCACGACGACCCAGGCGCGGCTCGTCCTGGGCTACTCGTCGGTCGCCCAGCTCGGCTTCATCGTGCTCGGCATCTTCGCGCTGGACGAGCGCGGCGCCGACGGCGCGCTGCTGCAGTCGGTGAACCACGCGATCGTCGCCGCGCCGCTGATCTTCGTCGTCGCGCTGCTGGCCGCGCGCGCCGGCGGGAGCGAGGACCTGCGCGACATGGGCGGCATCGCGACGAAGGCGCCGGCGTTCGCCGCGGTCTTCCTCGTGCTCACGTTCGCGCTGCTCGCGATGCCGGGGACGTCGAACTTCGTCGGCGAGTTCATGATCCTGCTCGGCGTCTTCCACGGCGAAGACGGCGATCGCGATCATCGCCTCGGTCGGCGTCGTGCTGGCCGCGGTCTACGCGCTGCGGCTCTACATCCGCTCGATGCACAACCGCGTCGGGCCGCTCGTGCAGGCGCGCGAGCTGACCCTGCGCGACGGGCTCGTGCTCGTCCCGATGCTGCTCGCCGTCGATCGCGCTCGCGCTCTACCCGCAGTTCGCGCTGAAGCGCGGTGAGCGCGCGGTCGCCGGCTCGCTCGCGGCGGCGAAGCTCTCGCAGAAGCAGCAGCAGGTCGTCGCGGCAGACCCGGGCCGGCAAGGACGGCGCGCCATGAGCCCGCTGCTCGCCGCCGCCCGCGCCACGCCCCGCACATCGACTGGGCCGGGCCTCTCGCCGCTGCTCGCGCTGCTCGGCGGCGCGACCGTCGTCCTGCTCGCCGGGCTGCTGCGCCCGCGCGCCGCGCGCGCGCAGCTCGTCCCGTTCCTCAGCGTCGTCGCGTTCGGCGCGGCGATCGGCTGCGCGCATCTGGCAGTGGGACGAGCGCGGGTCGCTGATCGAGGGCGCGCTGGCGCTCGATCCGCTCACGCTGCTCGTGACGCTGATCGTCGGCGTCGCCGGGATCGCGACGACGCTGCTGGCCTGGCGCGACCAGGCGGCGCGCGAGATCGCCCACGGCGAGTTCTTCGCCCTGCTGCTCACCTCCGCCGCCGGCATGGTCGTGCTCGGCGGCCGCGCAGAACCTCGTCTCGACCTTCGTCGGGCTCGAGCTGCTGTCGCTCCCGCTCTACATCCTCTGCGCCTCGCTCGTGCGGCGCGAGAGCTCGCTGGAGTCGGGCCTGAAGTACCTGATCATCGGCTCCGTCGGCTCGGCCACGCTGCTCTACGGCTTCGCGCTGATCTACGGCGCCACGGGCGCGACCGACTACGCGACGATCGCCCGGCAGCTCGTCGGCAAGGGCCTCAGCGGCGACGTCCTCGTGCTCACGGGCATCGGCATGACGATCGTCGGCCTGGCGTTCAAGGCGTCGCTCGCGCCGTTCCACCAGTGGACGCCCGACGTCTACGAGGGCGCGCCGACGCCGGTCACCGGCGTACATGTCGGTCGCCACGAAGATCGCCGCGTTCGCCGTGATCATCCGGCTCTTCGACGTCGCGCTGCTCCCCGCCGTCGACGACTGGCGCCCGGTCTGGATCGCGATCGCCGTGATCTCGATCCTGGTCGGCAACGTCGGCGCGCTCGGGCAGTCCTCGCTGAAGCGGATGCTCGCCTACTCCTCGATCGCGCAGGCGGGCTACGTGCTCGCCGGGTGTCGTCGTCGTGACGCAGCTCGGCATCCAGGCGGTGCTCTTCTACCTCGCCGTCTACCTGTTCGCGAACATGGCCGCGTTCGCGGTCGTGACGCTGCGCGAGCGCGAGACCGGCGAGGGCGACGACCTCGCGTCGATGCGCGGCCTCGGCGCCCAGCGCCCGCTCGCGGCGCTCGCGATGACGCTGGCGATGCTGAGCCTCGCCGGCATCCCGGCGACGGCCGGCTTCATGGGCAAGTTCCGGCTGATCGAGGCGACCGCCGACGGCGGCTACACCTGGCTCGGCATCGTGATCGTGATCGGGTCGATGATCTCGCTCGCGTACTACCTGCCGGTGGTCGCGACGATGTGGCGCGACGAGGCGCAGCCGGCGCCGGTCGAGCCCGGCATCGATCCCGCGACCGGCCGCGCGGCGCTCGCCGGCGCGGCGCCGGACGCCGGCGCGCCGCGTCGCCGGGCGCAGGCGGCTGGGAGACACAGCTCGTCGCGCTCGTCATGGGCGGCGCGATCCTCGTTCTTCGGCATCGTCCCGCAGCCGCTCTTCGACCTCGTGCAGCACGCCGCGGCCGGCATCCTCGGGCTGCGTCTAGCCCGCGCCGACGGCATCGGGCAGACTTCCCGCCGTGCGCATCACCGCCAAGGCCGACTACGCCGTCCGTGCCGCCGCCGAGCTCGCCGCCGCCGAGGGCACCGGGCCGGTCAAGGGCGAGCGGATCGCGACCGCCCAGGACATCCCGCTGAAGTTCCTCGAGAACATCCTCAGCGAGCTGCGGACGGCGGGGATCGTCGCGAGCCGGCGCGGCGCCGAGGGCGGCTACTGGCTCGACCGGCCCGCGTCCGAGATCGCGGTCGCCGACGTCCTGCGCGCCGTCGAGGGCCCGCTCGCGTCGATCCGCGGGACCGGCCCCGAGCGCCTCACCTACGACGGGCGCCGCGGAGGCGCTGCCGCGGATGTGGGTCGCGCTGCGCGCGAGCCTGCGGATCGTGCTCGAGGGCGTCACGCTCGCCGACCTCGCGGCCGGCGAGCTGCCGGCCGAGGTGACCGCGCTCGCGGACGCGCCGGACGCCTGGGTCAAGCGCTGAGCGGCAGCTCGTCCGAGCCCGCGATCAGCCGCGCGGGCGCGCGGTCCGGGCCGACCCAGACGACGTCGCCCTCGCGCAGCTCGAGCGCCTCGGCCTCGCCGCGCGTGACCTGAGCCGCCGAGCGCGCCGCCGTCGGCGAGCACGAGGTCCACGCGGACCTCGAAGCCCAGGTGCGTGACGCGCGCGACCATCGCCTCCGCGGCGCCGTCGCGCGCGTCGACGCTGAGGTGCAGGTCGTGCGGGCGCACGAGCTGCCCGCCGAGCTCGGTGACCGGCCCGAGGAAGCCCATCACGAAGTCGCTCGTCGGCCGCTCGTAGAGCTCGCGCGGCGGGCCGACCTGCTCGATCGTGCCCGTGGCTCATCACCGCGACCCGGTCGGCGATCTCCATCGCCTCCTCCTGGTCGTGCGTGACGATCACGGTCGTCACGGGCACCTCCTCGTGCAGCTTGCGCAGCCAGCGGCGCAGCTCCGAGCGCACGTTCGCGTCGAGCGCGCCGAACGGCTCGTCGAGCAGCAGCACGCGCGGCTCGACCGCGAGCGCGCGCGCGAGCGCCATGCGCTGGCGCTGGCCGCCGGAGAGCTGCGAGGGGTAGCGGTCCTGGTAGCCCGACAGGCCCGACGATCCCGAGCAGCTCGTCGACCCGCGCGGCGATCTCCTTCTTCGGGCGCTTGCGGATCTTCAGGCCGAACGCGACGTTCTCGCGCACGCTCATGTGCTTGAACGCGGCGTAGTGCTGGAAGACGAAGCCGATCTCGCGCTTGCGGGCGGGCACGAGCGTCTGGTCGATCGCCGTCGATCAGCACCGTGGCCGCTGTCGCCGACGTCGAGCCCGGCGATGATCCGCAGCAGCGTCGACTTGCCCGAGCCGCTCGGGCCGAGCAGCGCGCTGAGCGAGCCCTCGGGCACCTCGAGCGACACGTCGTTCAGGGCGGTGAAGTCGCCGAAGCGCTTCGTCACACCGGTCACGGAGATCATTCGTGCTCCTTGCGAGGCTTGATGACGGTCAGGGCCAGGAGCGTCGTCATGGCGATCATGGCCAGCAGTGCCGACGCCGCGTAGGCGCCGGCCAGGTCGAAGTTCTCGAAGCGCTTCTGGACGAGCAGGGTCAGCGTCTCCGTCTGCGCCGGAGATCCTGCCGCTGACGACGCTGACGGCGCCGAACTCGCCGATCGCGCGCGCGGTCGAGAGCACGACGCCGTAGGCGATGCCCCAGCGGATCGCGGGCAGCGTGATCCGCAGGAACGTCTGCCGGCGCGAGGCGCCGAGCGTGGCGGCGGCCTGCTCCTGCTCGTCGCCGACCTCGCGCAGCACCGGCGCGACCTCGCGCACCACGAACGGCAGCGTGACGAAGATCGTCGCCAGGACGATCCCGGGCCAGGAGAAGATGACCTGGATCCCGGCGTCCGCGAGCGCGCCGCCGAACCAGCCGTTCGCGCCGTAGACGAGCACGAGCGACAGGCCGACGACGATCGGGGAGACCGCGAACGGCAGGTCGATCAGCGCGTCGAGCAGCGGCTTCCCGCGGACCCGGCCGCGCACGAGCACGAGCGCCGCGAGGATGCCGAGCGCGGTGTTCAGCGGCACCGCGATCGCGGTCACCATGATCGTCAGCCAGAAGGCGTGGATCGCGGCGGGCGTCGTGATCGAGGCCCAGACGTTGCCGAGCCCGGGCTCGAACGTCCGGTAGAAGACGAGGCCGACCGGGACGAACAGCAGCGCGAAGAGGTAGCCCAGCGCGATCGTCCGCAGCCCGATCCGGGTCGCGCGCTCAGAGCTCATGACGGCTCCCCCAGCGGCCGATGCCGCGGATCGCGAGCAGCACGCCGAGCGACAGCAGCAGCAGCACGACCGACACCGCGGCCGCCGTGATCGGCGCGTCGCTCTCGATCTGCTTGAAGACGAAGACGGACGCGACCTGCGTCTGGAACGGGATGTTGCCGGAGATCAGCACGATCGAGCCGAACTCGCCGACGGCGCGCGCGAAGGCGAGCGCGCAGCCGCTGATGATCGCCGGGCCCGAGGTTCGGCAGCACGATCCGGCGGAAGGTCGTCCAGCCGCTCGCGCCGAGCGACGCGGCCGCCTCCTCCATGTCGCGGTCGAGCTCGATCAGCACGGGCTGCACCGAGCGCACGACGAACGGCAGCGTCACGAACAGCAGCGCGAGCGCGACCGCGCCGCGCGTGAACGCGACGTCGATCCCGACCGGGCTGTCGTGGCCGTACAGCGCCAGCAGCACGATCCCGGCGACGATCGTCGGCAGCGCGAACGGCAGGTCGATCAGCGCGTTCACGAACCGCTTGCCGGGGAAGCTGTCGCGCACGAGCACCCACGCGATCAGCGTGCCCGCGACCGCGTTGACGAGCGCGACCGCGAACGAGACGAGCAGCGTGAAGCGCAGCGCGTCGACGGCCTGGCGGCTCGACACCGCGTCCCAGAACGCGCCGACGCCGCCGTCGAGCGACTTGGCGACGACGGCGGACAGCGGCAGCAGGACGATCAGGCTGAGCCAGAGCACCACGACGCCCGCCGCGAGCGGCCCCGGGCGGCCGGCGGCGCCCGCGGCCTCGCGCGAGCCCCAGCGGCCGCGCGGCGCGCGCGGCCGCGGCGAGGTCCTGCGCGGTGAGGTCCGGCGTGCTCATTTCTCCGTCGAGACCCCCGCGGACTCCTCGATCTTCGCGATCGAGCCGTTCGACCGGGTCGAACAGCGTGTCGTTCACCTTCGGCCAGCCGCCGAGGTCCTCGATCGTGAACAGGCCGGGCGGCTCGGGGAACTTCGACGCGTTCGCGGCGAGCACGTCGGCGTTGACCGGGCGGTAGCCCCAGGCGGCGAACCGCTCCTGCGCGGGCTTGCGACAGCACGTAGTCGATGAACGCCTGCGCGGTCTGCGGGCTCTTCGACGTCGTCGTGGGGGCGATGTCGATGTTGATCTTGATCGTGTCGTCCGGGACGACGTAGTCGACGTCCTCGCCCTTCTTCTGCGCGGTCGTCGCCTCGTACTCGTAGGAGAGCAGCACGTCGCCGTTGCCGGCGACGAAGCTCTGCAGCGCCTCACGCCCGGACTTGTCCTGCACCTTGACGTGGTCCTTCAGCAGCTTGCTGACGTAGTCCAGGCCGGCCTGCGGGTCCTTGCCGGCGTCCGACGCCTGCCCGTAGGCGGCGAGCAGGTTCCACTTCGCCGCGCCCGAGGTGAACGGGTTCGGGGTCAGCACCTGGATGCCCGGCTTCAGCAGGTCGTCCCACGTCCTGATGTGCTTCGGGTTGCCCTTGCGCACGATGAACGTGACGACCGAGGTCGTGACGAGGCCCTTGTTCGGCCCGCTCGCCCAGTCCGGCGGCGACCTTCTCGGCCTTCACGAGGCGGTCGACGTCGGGCTCGGTCGAGAACGTGACCACGTCGGCCGGCAGCCCGGCCTCGACCGCGCGGCTCTGGTCGCCGCTGGGGCCGAACGACGTCTTCACGCCGACGCCCTTGCCGGCGGCGGTCTTCTGGAACTCCGGGATGACCTCGTCGTAGACGACCTGGGGCGTCGAGTAGGCGACGAGCGAGATCGACGCCCTTCGAGCCGGCGGACGACGCCGCCGCTCGCGGTCGCGGAGGTGGAATCGCTGGCGCCGCCGCAGCCGCTGACGGCCAGCGCCGCGAGCGCGGTCAGGACGGTCAGCAGGGGCAGGAGGGAGCGGCGAACGGCACGGGTCATTGAAATCTCCAAAAGCGGATCAAGAATACGGTATTGCCGAACCCTAGCAAACCAACCGATTCAGTTGGGAAACGATGGCCTCGAGCTCGCCGGCTCACCCGCCGCTCCCCGCGCTACGCTCCGCCGCCCGTGGAGTACCCCGTCGAGACGTTCACCGAAGCCGAGTCGACCCGGCTGGCCCCGCACGTGACGAGCCTCGACCAGCCGGTCTTCGCGCTCGTGAATCTCCCGGAGACCGTCAAGGGCGCGCTCTTCGCGCGCTACTCGCGCTACCAGGGCACGCTGCGCCGGCTCTTCCTCGACGAGTTCGCGGATTCGCTGCCGCCGGTCGCGGGCGGAGCGTTCGACGGGGACGAGGGCGAGCGCGCCGCGCAGCTCTACGAGCGGATCTTCGTCGGCTACGGCGACGACTCGGTCGCGCAGCTCGGCGGGGCGCACGTCGCCTGCGAGTGGGTCTCCAACGTGCTCACGAAGGTGCTCCAGCGCCCGCGGCTCGGCGCCTACCTCGAGCAGTCCACGCGCTACATCGCCTACGACGCGCCGATGCCCGGCGGCGGCTACCGCTACTACCGCGATCCCGTCACTCGGCCCGGAGTACGAGACCGCGATGGACGAGGTCTTCGGCATCTACGCGGCGGCGCTCCCACGGGTCAGCGCGTGGGCGGAGGGGCAGTTCGCGCGTGCCGACGGCGAGTCGGAGGCCGCGCACGCCCGGGCCTGCCAGGCGAAGGCGCTCGACCTGCTGCGCGGCCTGCTGCCGGCCGCGTCGCTGTCGCACATGGGCATCTTCGCGACCGGCCAGACCTACGAGCAGCTCGTCCTGCACCTGCTCGCGCATCCGCTGCCGGAGGCGCGCCACTACGGCCGCATGATCCTCGACACGCTCAAGCAGGTGATGCCGAGCTTCGTCTCACGCGTCGAGCGCCCCGACCGCGGCGGCGACTGGATCGCGTTCCTCGAGCAGCGCGAGGACGCCGCGCGCCGCTGGGTCGCGCGGCTCGGCCTCGACCGCGAGCCGGGCGAGGAGCCCGACGGCGGGGTGGGCGGGCCTTCAGTCAGACTGCTGCACGTCGACGGCGACGAGGACGCGCTGCTGGCGTCGCTGCTGTTCGAGTCGGCCGGCGCCCCGGAGGAGGTCACGCGCACGCGCCTTGCCGCGCTCACGGCGCAGGAGCGCGCGTCGCTGCTGGCGGACCTCGTGGGCGAGCGCCGCAACCGCCGCCACCGTCCCGGCCGCGGGTTCGAGGCGCTGCGCTACCGCTTCGAGGTCGTCAGCGACTACGGCGCGTTCCGCGACCTTCAGCGCCACCGGATGCTCACCGTGCAGTGGCAGCGGCTCGGGCCGCACCTCGGCGCGGGCGTCCCGGACGAGCTCGCCGCCGCCGGCGTCGCGGACGAGTACCGCCGCGCGCTCGACATCTCGGGCGGCGAGTGGGAGCGCCTGGCCGGCGACGGCCGCGAGGGCGAGGCGCTCTACGCGCTCTGCCTCGGCTACCGGATCCGCTACGTGCTGGACATGAACGCGCGCGAGGCGATGCAGCTGATCGAGCTGCGCTCCGGCCGCGAGGGCCATCCGAGCTACCGCGCGGTCGCGCACGAGATGCACCGGCTGATCGGCGAGGTGCACCCGCGGTCGCGGGCGCGATGACGCACGTCGACCGCGACACCGAGCCGCGGCTCGAGCGCATCCTCAGCGAGATGCGCACGCAGGCCAAGCTCGACGCGATCAGCGCGCGCTGAAGCGCAGCGTCTGCGACGGCGCGGCGTTGCCCGCGGCGTCGCGCGCCGCGATCCGCACCGCGTACCGGCCCCGCCGCAGCTTCAGCCGCGCGGCGCTTCAGCGTGATCGTGTTCGCGCCGCGTCCGCCGCGCACGACGATCCGCCGCGGGCGCGACGATCCTGCCGCCCTTCGCCCGGCCGACCGTCAGCGTGATCGTCGCCGGCTCCGACAGCGTCAGCCGCAGGTGGATCGCGCCGCGGGGCAGGCGGACGCGCGCGGCGTCGAGCCGCGCCCGCTTCACCGACGGCGCCGTACGGTCGCGCGCCGTTCCGGCGGCCGCCCGCGGGACCGCCCGGCTGCCGGCGCGCGAGCGCCGCCACCGGCGCCGCGGCGACGGAGCGCGATCGCCGACGTCGCGCAGTCCAAGCGCGGGTCACGCGCCGTCACGCGTCGACGCTCGACGGCAGCGCCGCGAACGCGTGCGCGGCCGTCGCCGCGGTCCCGCCGTCGGCGCCGTCGGCTGAAGGTCCAGTGGAACTCGAGCGCCGGGGACGGCCGTGGCCGCGGCGAAGTCGCCCGCGGCACGCCGGCGCGCGAGCGCATCCGGCCCGC
This sequence comes from uncultured Actinomycetes bacterium, assembly GCA_963721255.1. Taxonomy (GTDB): domain Bacteria; phylum Actinomycetota; class Thermoleophilia; order Solirubrobacterales; family Solirubrobacteraceae; genus F1-60-MAGs163. Next base: position 104,537 of record CAVRIM010000009.1, on the reverse strand, counting down.
TGAGCGTGACCTGCGGGCTCGGCCGGTAGCGCTCGAACGCCCCCTTGTCGCGGCGTCCGGGACCCGGCGTCGCAGCGGTCGTCGCTCGCCGCCGCGCGCAGCGCGGCCGAGCACGGTCGGTCGCCGACTCGCCCGCCGCGACGCCCGCCGGGTTCCCCGAGTCGATCGCCGGCGATCCGGCGAGCGGGGCGAGGTCGGCGCCCGAGCTGCAGCTCGGCGGTCGTCAGCTTGGTGTTCCCGGCGGTGTTCGCGGCGGTCGTCGGGCAGTTGACCGCGCTGCCGCCGCTCGGGACGTTGCGAGAGCGTGCACGCGAGCGTCGCGCCGTTCGTCGCGCGTGCGGAGCGGCCGATCAGCAGCGAGCTGTCGACGGTCGCCTGCACGAGCGATGCCGCGACGTTCGACTGCACGTCGACGCTCCACCCGGTGCTGAGCGCGGCCGGCGCGAACGTCGTTCCGCGCAGCGCGAGCCTGCGACGCCGCGGCGCCGAGGTCGAAGCGCGCGGCGCTGCGGCCGCCGCGCAGGACCGACGAGTCGATCGGCGACCTGGCAGCGGCGTCGCTCGTGTTCACGACGCGCACGGCGTACCCGAGCGTTCGCGTCCCCGTGCGTGATCGTCGAGCGCTCCACCGTCAGCGGGCCGCGCGCGTACAGCGCCGCGGAGTCCCCGACCGAGGTGTGCGTGATCGTCGAGTCGCGGACCACCGTCGGGCCGCCCGCGTTGACGGCGCCGACCGCGCCGTCGGCGGCCTGCGTGTCCGCGAGCACCGACACGCGCTCCAGCGTCAGCGACTCCGTCGGCGAGGTCGGCGTCGATCGCCGGCGCCTGCTTGGGCGACGCGCCCGTCTGCACCACGCGCGACGCGCCGCAGCGTCAGCGAGCCGAGGCGGCTGCGCAGCGGGCTGGCGAACGTCCCGGCGCCGCTGCCGTCGAGCGTCAGGTCCTCGATGGTCATCGTGCCCGAGCCCGCCGCGAGCCGAGCTCCACCATCGGCGCGTCGGCGGGCGGCGCCGCCGCGATCGTCGTCGCGGCGACGCCCGCGCCGGCGAGCGTCACGTCCGTGTCGGCGGGGCTCGTCGCGCTGACCGGCGTCGTGTACGTCCCGGCCGCCAGGTGGATCACGTCGGCGCCGGCGGCCGCGCGCGCGGCCAGCAGCGCCGCGCTCACGCTGCACGGGCGGCGCGCGCTCGTGCAGGCCGGCCCGCTGCCGCCGCCGGGAGCGGCGTAGAGCTCCGCCGCGCTCGCCGCCGCGGGCGCGCCCGCGAGCGGCCGCGAGCACGAGGACGGTGAGTGTGAGCAGGTGACGTGGCAGGAGCGGGTCTCCGGTCGGGACGCGGCTGCCGTCAGTGTCGGCGCCGGACCGGCGGCACTTCACCGCACGGCGCCTGCGTGCAGCGATTTCGGCGCTGGCCGAGCACCACGAACCGCGCCGTGCTCAGCCCTCGTCCTCGCGGCCGGCCATGCTCGCGCTGAGCTGCTGCATCACGTCGGGGTCGCGCAGCGTCGTGACGTCGCCGAGCTCGCGGCCCTCGGCGATGTCCCGCAGCAGCCGGCGCATGATCTTCCCCGAGCGCGTCTTCGGCAGGTCGCCGGCCCAGATGATCCGCCGCGGGCGTGCGAGCTTGCCGATCCGGTGCGCGACGTGCTCGCGGATCTCGTCGATCAGCTCCTCGTCGCCGTCGAGGTCGCCGCGCAGCGTCACGAAGGCGCAGATCGACTGGCCGGTGTCCTCGTCGGTCTGGCCGATCACCGCGGCCTCGGCGACCTTCGGATGGCTGACGATCGCGGACTCGATCTCGGCGGTCGACATGCGGTGGCCGGAGACGTTGATCACGTCGTCGACGCGGCCGATGACCCAGAAGTAGCCGTCGTGGTCGTGCCGGCTCGCGTCGCCGACGAAGTAGTTCGGCGCGCCGAAGCGCTCCCAGTAGCCGGTCACGTAGCGGTCGGGCTCCTTGAACAGGTTGCGCAGCATCCCCGGCCACGGGTGGCGCAGCGTGAGCAGGCCCTGCACGTCGCGCTGGACCTCGCGGCCCTCGTTGTCGACGACCTTCGCCGCGATCCCGGGCAGCGGCGTGCCCGCCGATCCGGGCTTCATCCGCTGCGCGCCCGGCAGCGTCGTGATCATGATCTGGCCCGTCTCGGTCTGCCACCACGTGTCCACGACCGGACAGCGCCCGCCGCCGACGACGTGCCAGTACCAGACCCACGCCTTCGGGTTGATCGGCTCGCCGACGGTGCCGAGCAGGCGCAGCTTGGAGAGGTCGTGCTGCTCGACCTGCTCGGCGCCCCACTTCATGCAGGTGCGGATCGCCGTCGGCGCGGTGTAGAAGATGCTCACGCCGTAGCGCTCGCACAGCTCCCACCAGATGCCCTTGTGCGGGTAGTCGGGCGCGCCCTCGAACATCACCGACGTCGCGCCGTTGGCGAGCGGGCCGTAGACGATGTAGCTGTGGCCGGTGATCCAGCCGACGTCGGCGCTGCACCAGAACACGTCGCGCTCGGGCTTCAGGTCGAAGACGTTCTTGAACGTCCAGGCGACGCCGGTGAGGTAGCCGCCGGTGGTGTGCTGGATCCCCTTCGGCTTCGCGGTCGAGCCGGACGAGTAGAGGATGAACAGCGGGTGCTCGGCGTCGAGCGGCTCGGCCGGGCAGACGGGGTCCGCGGCCTCGAGCGCCTCGTGCCACCAGATGTCGCGCCCCTCGCGCAGCTCGCACGGCTCGCCGGTGTGCGGACGACGATGATCGTCTCCAGGTGCGAGAGGTGGCCCATCTCGCGGTCGACCTCGCTCTTGACCGGGGCGGTCTTCCCCTTGCGCCGGGCGCCGTCGACCGTGATCAGCGCGCTCGCGTTGGAGAACGCCATCCGCTCGTGCACGGACTCCGCGCTGAAGCCGCCGAAGACGACGTTGTGCGGCGCGCCGATCCGCGTGCACGCGAGCATCGCCACGACGACCTCGGGAATCATCGGCAGGTAGATCCCGACGACGTCGCCGGCGCCGATCCCGCGCGCCTTCAGCGCGCTCGCGCAGCGCTGCACGTCGGCGAGCAGCTGCGCGTACGTGATCGTGCGCGTCTCGCCCTCCTCGCCGTGCCAGTGGATCGCGACGCGGTCGCCGAGCCCCGCCTCGACGTGGCGGTCCAGGCAGTTGTGCGAGACGTTCAGCTTGCCGCCGCTGAACCAGCGGTAGAACGGCGCGCCCTCGTCCTCGAGCACGTGCTCCCACGGCTCGAACCAGTCCAGCGCGCGCGCCTGCTCCTCCCACCAGCCGACCGGGTCGCGCTCGGCGGCCTCGTGCACCGACATGTCGGTGACCAGCGCGTCACGGACGAAGTCCTGCGGCGGGTCGAACCACTCGCGCTGCAGCAGCGCCTCGAGATCGGCCTCCAGCGTGCGGTCGTCGCTCATCGCGCGCATCCTACGCGCGCCCGCCGGACTCAAGCTCAGAGCCAGCCGAGCCCGACGCCGAAGACGAGCGCCATCGTGACGTCGATCGCGGCGAGGCCGCCGACGCGCCGCCAGCGCGCGGCCTGGTCGGGCGCGTCGTACACCCAGGCGGCGAAGAGGAAGAACCAGAGGTACCCGAAGACCACGATCAGCGGGATGAACGGCGTGTTCCACCACCAGTACTCCCAGTGGAACGTGCCGGTCTCGTGCAGGAACAGCTCGACCGCGACGGCCGCGAGCGACGAGCCGAGCGCGATCGCCAGGCGGTTCGGCATCCCGAGGATCCGCTTGGTCGCGGTCGGCCGGGAGGATCTTCACGTAGTAGATGCCCATGATCGCGAACATCAGCGAGATCTCGACGTTGAGGCCGATCAGGAACTGGTAGGCGGTCGGGCCGGTCGCCGTCCACAGCGCCGCGCGGTCCGTCGCCTGCAGGACGAGCGAGTTGACGATCTCGTTGAACCAGTCCGCGAACCACAGCGCGAGGCCGGCCGCGACGATGTCCAGGCGCCCGCGCTCGACCTCGTGCGCGTAGATCACGAACACGATCACGAGCAGCGTGACCGCGTACCACTTGAACTGCGTGGGGTCGCGGACGATCTGCTCGGCCTGGAGCGTGAAGTCGGTGCGGGTGGCGAGCAGCGTCGTCATCGGCGCGGTCAGCGCTTGCGCTTCTTGCGCCGCTGGCCCTGCGAGAGCGCGTCCGGCGGCGTCGGCGCGGGGGTGTCGGGCGCCGGGAGCGGCTCGCCGCCGCGCTGCGCGCGCGGCCGGCGATTGCTGGGCCACGGCTCCGCCTTGCCGGTCTCCCAGGCGGGGACCGGGCTCGGCCAGCGCCGCGCGATCAGGAAGCCGACGGCGCCGAGCCAGAACGAGCGGATGATCCCCTGCTGGTCGAGCGGGACGACGAACGTGGCGCCGGCGATCATGCCGAGAATGCCCATGAAGCGGGTGAGCAGGCCGACGCGCATCGCGTGCAGCCCGACGAGCACGAATGCGAAGCCGAGGCTCAGCGAGCCCGAGCAGCTGGATGATCGTGCCGGCGACGATCGGCCCGGCGCTGATCGCGTCGAGTGCGTCGGCGTTGGTCGCGTCGGCGGCGAGGTTCGTGCCCTCGATCACGCGCATCACGCCGACGACGGCCGTGCCGATCGCGTACGAGACCGCGCCGACGGCGATCGCGATCAGCGCGATCTGCGACAGCCGGCCGCCGCGGGCTCGGGTGGCGCGGAACAGGAACGCCAGGACGAAGAAGATCAGCAGGCCGCCGATCGGCCGAGAGCAGCGGGCCCACCACGTAGGGCAAGCGGGTGGTCGCCGATGTACTGGAGCTGGAGCACCGCCCGGCCGGCCGGGATCGGCTGGCCGGCCGAGAGGTCGCGCAGCGCATCCGTGATCGTGACGACCTTGTCGTCGTAGCCCGGGCAGATTCCCGAACGCCAGCCCGCTGACGACCGCGCCGGCGAGCGTGGTCACGGCCGCGATCCAGGCGATGATCGCGGTCCGGCCGCGGGTCGCCGCCTCGACGGCGAGCGTCTCTTCGGGCGTGGTGGGCTCAGCGAGGTTTGCCATGGGGAGCGACGAGTCTAGATGCCGGTTCCGCGACCCGTCGCGCGGTGCCGGGCAGCGCGGCTCGCGCGAGGAGGTAGCATCGCGGCACGATGGTGATCAGCGACGTCATGACCAGGACCGTCGTCACCGCCGCGCCCCACACGCCGGTGCGTGAGGTGGCCGAGATCATGCGCGAGCGGAACGTCGGCGCCGTGATCCTCTGCGGCGCCGACGGGGCGCCGGTCGGCTTCATCACCGACCGCGACGTGGCGGTCAGCGTCGTCGCCGACGGCTGCGACGCGGCCGGGTCCGCCGGCGATCACGCGTCCTCACCCGTGGTGACCGGCGAGCCGGGGATGGACCTGCGTGAGGCCGCGACGCTGATGGCGCGGTTCGGCATCCGGCGGCTGCCGGTGATGGAGGACGGTCGCCTCGCGGGGATCGTCACGCTCGACGACATCGCGGTCCGTACCGCCGACCCCGAGCTCCAGAGCTCGCTGACCGCGACGATCACGCGCAGCGCCCTCCCAGAGTTCTATTTCCACCAGCGCGGCGGCTGATCCGGGTCGCAGGTCGCGTTCTCGCGGCGACGGATCGCCATCCGGCCCCTTGCCGATGCAACCAGCATCGGCTTCGGGACCGGACGTCGCCCGTCATCCGCGAGATTCGCGCCCTGCGAACCCGGATGGTCTGTGGGCGCTCCCGGAGTGCCACGACCGCGCCGGCGATGTCGCCGTCGCGGTCCGCGTCACCTGCGGCAGGAGCGCTGCGAGGGCGTCGGCGGCGGCCACGGTGGCCGGGGAGGACGCGGCGCCGGTGACCACCGTCACCTGCTGCGGGATCGCGTGCAGCTCTGCGCGCGTGACGGGCAGCGTCGCGAGCCCGGCGACGTCGGCGAAGAAGGCGCGGTGCGCGGCGCTCGCCCGCGCCAGGGTGTCGTCGTCGGCGCGGCCGCCGAGCCAGCTTGCGACGCCGGCCGCCGGCCCGCCCTCGGTCACCGCGCTGCGCAGCTCCTCGTAGGCCTCGGAGAGCTCGCGCGTCGCGTCCGGGACGAACGCGTAGAGCGGCGGGTCGCAGAGCACGGCCGCGCGCACGAGCTCGCCCTGGCGCAGCAGCAGGTCGAGCGCGATCAGCGCTCCGAAGCCGTCTCCCGCGACGATCGCCGGGGCCGCGCCCGTGCCGCGCAGCAGCGCCGCGGCATCCTGGGCCTGCTCGGCCACGGTCGTTCCCAGGTAGGGCTCCGGCGCCGTGCTGCCGGCGTAGCCGCGGCGCGAGTACGCGATCACCCGCGCTCCGGCGGCGGCGATCTCCTCGGCGACGGGCGCGAGCGTCAGGCGGTCGCCCGCGAGCCCGTGCACGAGCAGCACGGCCGGGCCGTCGCCGTACTCCTCGTACGCCAGGTCGACGCCCTGGCCGGTCGCGATCGGGGACACGAGTACGATTGAAGCATGGAAGGCATGGGCGGTTTCGGCGACATGTTCGGTGACCCGGAGGAGCTGCAGAAGCGCATGGCGGAGTTCGCCGAGCAGCTCTCGAGCCAGCAGTCGCTGGCGTGGGCCGACAACGCGATCAAGCTCGCCGTCGACATGACGGTCGCGGCGATCAACCGGGTCAACGTGCAGGGCACGACGGTCGAGCAGGCCGAGCAGATCCGCGCGACGATGGCGACGGTCTTCCCGGAGGCCGTCACGCTCGTCCGCGAAGCCCGCCAGGGCCTGCGCTGAGCCCTAGGTCGGCTGCGGGCCGGCCTGCTTCTCGGCCTCGCGGTGCGCGCGGCCCGCCTCGGCGACGTCGCGGAACGAGCGGAAGCCGAAGACGAAGAAGAGCGCGCCGAAGCCGACGGCGAGCGACACCGACGCGATCGCGATCTGCTGTCCCACCGAGTAGGCGGCGACGGTCGCGCCGGTCGCGGCGCCCGCGAAGACCTTCACGAGCAGCGCCTGCTGGACGCCCGCGCCGCCGGGCGTGAACGGCACGAGCGCGGCGACGGCGTTGACCCCGAGCACGAGCAGCACGTTGCGCACCGAGCCGCCGACGCCGAACGCGTCGAGCAGCAGCCAGAACGCCGTGAAGCGCAGCAGCCAGCCTGCGAACTGCACCAGCCAGACCTCGCGCAGGTACCGGCGGCGGTCGAACAGCACGGTCAGTCCCTGCCGCACGTTCAGCCAGAACGCGACGACGCGCCGCGAGAGGAAGGCGAACAGCGCCAGCGTCAGGACGGCCAGGCCGGTGATCACGAACAGCGTGAGCTGCGGGTTGGAGGCGAAGAACGACAGGTCGAACGCCTCGAGCTGCGAGAAGTCCGGCGGCTTCGGGAAGACGCCCTGCGTGAAGGCGAAGAGCAGCACCGGCACGGCGATCGTCAGGTCGAAGATGCCCTCGACCGCGAACGTCGCGGCGATCGCCGGATAGCGCGAGCCCGGCACCGACGTCTTGACGAGGAAGAGCTTGATCACGTCGCCGCCGCGCGCCGGCACGACGTTGTTGAAGCCGTACGCCGCGATGTACGCGCCCCAGATCAGCCGGTAGGGGATCGGCTCGCCCGGGTAGGCCGCCTTCAGCGTGTTGTGCAGCGCCTTGGCGCGGAGCGACAGATACGCCACGAATGCGACGAGGCCCAGCAGCAGCGGGACGAGGCTGACCGACGCCAGGCTGTCGAAGAAGCTTCCGACCGCATCGAAGAACGTCCCCGCGCCATCCAGGATCGAGCCGAGCGCCACGCGGGCGAGGGTACCCGGGGCGCCCATCGTAAGCTGGCGCGCTCATGGGAATCGTGATCGGAACGCCCGGGACCTCCAGCGCCGTGCGGCTCGTGCTGCTCGGCTCGGGCGAGCTGGGCCGCGAGGTCGTGCTCGAGGCCAAGCGCCTGGGCTGCGAGGTCCTCGCCGTCGACCGCTATGCGGATGCGCCGGCGATGCAGGTGGCCGACCGCGCGGCCGTCGTCGACATGACCGACGCGGCCGCGCTGCGCGCGCTGCTGCAGGCCGAGCGCGAGCGGCCCTGCGCCGAGCTGCTCGTGGTGCCGGAGATCGAGGCGATCGCCACGGCGGTGCTCGAGGAGCTCGAGCTCGACGGCCTGCGCGTGATCCCGACCGCGCGCGCGGCGCGCCTGACGATGGACCGCGAGGGAATCCGCCGGCTCGCCGCCGAGGAGCTGGGGCTGCCGACCTCGCCCTACCGCTTCTGCGACCACCTCGGCGAGGTCGAGGCGGCGGTGGCCGAGCTCGGCACGCCGTGCGTCGTCAAGCCGGTGATGTCCTCCAGCGGGAAGGGCCAGTCGGTCGTTCGCGCGCCCGCGGACGCCAGGGCGGCGTGGAAGCACGCGCAGACCTCCGGGCGGACCGGCGCGGGCCGGGTGATCGTCGAGGGCTTCGTCGCCTTCGACTACGAGATCACGCTGCTCACCGTGCGGCACGCCGGCGGGACCTCGTTCTGCGCGCCGATCGGGCACGTGCAGGTCGACGGGGACTACCGCGAGAGCTGGCAGCCGCAGCCGATGACGAGCGTCGCCCGCGAGCGCGCGGCGGCGGTCGCCGCGGCGGTCACCGAGGCGCTCGGCGGCACCGGGATCTTCGGCGTCGAGCTGTTCATCCGCGGCGACGAGGTCCTCTTCAGCGAGGTCTCGCCGCGCCCGCACGACACCGGCATGGTGACGATGGCGACCCAGGCGCTGAGCGAGTTCGCGCTGCACGTGCGCGCGATCCTGGGCCTGCCGGTCCCGCCCGGCGAGGTCCCGCTGATCGCGCCCGGCGCGAGCGCGGTGATCCTCGCTCAGGGCCCGGGCGATGCGCCCCGCTACGAGGGCGTCGCCGAGGCGCTCGCCGTCGGGGACGACGTGCAGGTCCGGCTGTTCGGCAAGCCGGACGGGCGGCCGGGCCGGCGGATGGGCGTCGCGCTCGCCTCCGGCGACGACCTTGAGGCAGCACGCGGGCGCGCGCGGACCGCCGCCGGGGCCGTGCGCATCGTCGGGGGCTGAAGCCCGAGCGTGCCCGGCTCCGGAAGCGATCCCGCCCCGGGACGGCGGCGCCCGGCCTGGCCCGACCCGCCGGTCATCGGCCCCGAGGAGCAGGCGCGGCTCGAGGCGCTCGCCGAGCAGGAGCTCGAAGCGCAGGAGCGCACGGCGCCGCGCCGCACGGCGCGGCAGGTTCTGCGGTTGACCGGGCTGCTGACGCTGGTGCTGCTGACCCTCTACGTCCTCGGCCCGGGGCTCGTCGAGGTCCTGTCGTCGGCGCCGCGCCTGCGCGAGATCGGCTGGTGGTGGTTCCCGCTGATGCTCGTCCTCGAGGCGGGCAGCTTCGCCTGCATGTGGGCGGTCCAGTGGATCGCGATCCGCCGCGTGAACTGGTGGCAGGTCAGCACGTCGCAGCTCGCGAGCAACTCCTTCGGGCGCGTCGTCCCGGGCGGGGGCGCCGCGGCCGGGGCGCTCCAGTACCGGATGCTCGTCGACGCGGGCGCCCCGCGCGGGGCGACCGCGACGGGCCTGACGGCGGCGAACCTGCTGACGTTCGGCGTCCTGCTCGGGCTGCCGGTGCTGGCCGTCCCGGCGGTGCTCGACGGCCGCGTCGACTCCGCGGTCCGCTCGCTGCTCGTCTGGGCGGCGATGATCCTCGTCGCGCTCGTCGCGGGCGGGATCGTGCTCGTCGTCACCGACACCCCGCTGCGCCGGGTGGGCTCGGTCGCGCAGCGTGTGCGCAACCGCCTGCGTCGCGGCCGGCCGCCGATGACGGACCTTCCCGAGCGGCTCGTGCGCGAACGCGACCTGATCGTCCGGGTGGTCGGCGAGCGCTGGAAGCGCGCGCTCACGGCGTCGCTGGGGAAGGCGCTGCTCGACTTTGCCGTGCTGCTCGTCGCCCTGGAGGCGGTGGGCGCCAACCCCGCGCTGTCACTCGTGCTGCTCTCGTACGTGGCCGCTCAGCTCCTGGCGCAGATCCCGATCACCCCGGGTGGCCTGGGCTTCGTCGAGGCCGGCCTGACCGGCTCGCTCGCGCTCGCCGGCGTGGCGGGCGGTGACGCGGTGCTCGCGACCCTCGCCTACCGCCTCTTCTCCTACTGGCTGCCGATCCCGATCGGCGGGGTCTGCTGGTGGCTGTTCCGCCGCCGGCACCCCTCACCGGGATAGGCCGAGGTCCCTCCAGAGTGCCGCGTCCTCCAGTGATGTGAACGTCGCATCGACGCTCGCGCCGAGCTCCACCCCCGGAACCGACGGCACGCCGAGGACGCGCATGCCCGCTGCGCGTGCACTGGCCGCCCCGGTCGGCGAGTCCTCGATCGCAACGCAGAGGCGCGGATCGACCCCGAGCCCGGCGGCCGCGGCCAGGTAGGGGTCGGGGGCGGGCTTGCCCGTCGCGACCTCGTCGCCGGCGATCGTGACCGCGAATGTGCCGGTCAGCCCCGATCCACGCAGCGCCGCGTCGACGACCCGGCGCGGGGAGTTCGAGCAGAGCGCGAACGGGACGCTTGCGGCGCGCAGCGCGGCGATCAGGTCGAGCGCCCCGGGCATCGGCTCGCAGCCGCGCTCCAGCTCCGCGACGACGAGGTCGCCGAGCTCCCGGAGGATCGCCTCGCCGGCCCCCGCGGGCGCGCCGAGCATGCGCTCGAGCTTCGCCTCCGCGATCGGGCCGGCCGAGCCGACGAGCTCGAGCTTGTGGGCGTGCGTGAACTCGCGCCCCCGCAGCTCGAACAGGGCGACCTCGGCCCGCGTCCAGACGCTCTCGCTGTCGAGCGTGAGCCCGTCGTTGTCGAGGATGACGGCGGCGGGGGGCGTCACGGCGGGGCTCAGGCGGCGGCGCGCGGCGCGGCGGGAACGAGGCCGTCGGTGGCCAGGTCGACGGCGCGAGCCGAGGGCCCGACGACCCAGAGCGTCTCGCGGTTGCGCACGTGCGAGACGGTCCCGACCCGGTTGCCGCTCGGGTCATGGATCCCGATCCGCGCGCCGACGTAGCGCGGATGGCCGACGGTCACGGGGCGCACGTGCCCGCGTTCGGCGAGCAGTCCCTCGAGGTCGCCCGCGTCATGGAATCCCTCGTTGCTGAACGACAGCACGATCCACGGGGAACGCAGCGAGCCGATCACGCGCTCGAGCGCGCCCCACGCCTCGCCCTTGCGGTTGAACGGGCTCTTCGTGGTGCGGCAGTCCACCCGCTTGCGCGCGACCCCGTAGGTCTCCGGCGCGTCCCAGCGGACCAGGGTCTCCCACACGTGGTAGTTCGAGTAGTACGAGTGCTGGTTGTACGGCGGGTCGAGGTACGACGAGGTCGGTGCCGCCGAGCCGCGGGGCGAGGTCCTGCGCGTCGAGCCGGCTGACGGTTCCCGCCGGTCCGGGCACCGCGCACGGGCTCGCGCAGCTCGAGGTCGCGACTGAGCGCGGCGCCCACTGCTTGACGTACGCCATCTGCACCCCGCACGTCGAGTCGACGCGGTCCGCCGCCTCGAGCAGGCTCGTCAGCAGCGTCCCGCGCTCCACCGGCGTGAGCTCGAGCTCGTCGATCGCGTCGCGGATCGCGTCGATGCGGCGGCCGTTGCGCGGCTGGAAGAAGCGGGCCTCCTCGCAGAACGTCCGCGTCACGTAGCCGTCGCGGCCCGGCAGGGCGGAGAGCTCGGCCAGCAGTCGCCGCAGGCGGACCCTGTCGAGGCTCTGCTCGTCGGCGGCGATGTACGCCTGCCCCAGCGCCTCGCTGTAGGTCGCCGTGTCGTTGGAGTGCACGACGAGCCCCGCGCGCCGCAGCTCCTGCCCGACGCGCGTCGTGCCCGCGAACAGATCACACGCCGTGCGCGCCGGGATGCGCCGCACGAGCTCGCCGATCAGCGGCACGAGCTCGCGCTTGGAGCCGAGGTACTTGAGCACCGCGCCGAGGGTACGCAGGCCGGGGGACACGTGCCGGATCGTCGATCCGCGAGACTGGCCGCATGACCGCCGACGGCCTCCCGCTCCCGACCGACGCCGAGCTCACGCCCGAGGCGCTCGAGATCCTCGGCGCGCTGCCGCCGCTGAACGTCTTCCGCGCGGTCGCGGCGCTGCCCGCGAGCGCTGCGGCCGTTCCTCGAGCTCGGCGGCTCGCTGCTCGAGCGGCACGAACCTGACCCCGCAGGAGCGCGAGCTCGCGATCCTGCGTGTCGCGCACCTCACGCAGGCAGGCTACGAGCGCCACCAGCACGAGCAGCTCGCGCAGCGCGGTCGGGCTGACCGCCGCGGAGATCGAGGCCACGACCGCGCCGGATCCGGGCGAGCTGCTGCCGCCGGACGGAGCGCTCATCTGCCGGGCCGTCGACGAGATCACCCGCGACGTGCGGCTGTCCGACGAGGCGCTCACGCTCGTCCGCGAGCGCTGGGGCGACAACGGCGCGCGCGAGCTGATCCTGACCGTCGGCTACTACAACATGGTCAGCCGCTTCCTGGAATCCGCGCGCGTCCCGATCGAGGGCGCCGACCTCCTGGCGAACACGACTCCCGAGGAGTTCGTGCGCGGGGCTCGCGAGGAGGCCGGCTGAGCGACTATTCGCGGTGAACAGCACGGTGGCGAGCACGCGGTCGCTGACGACCGGGCGCCGCACACCGGTCAGGAAGTGCTGGATCTCATCGGCGATGGCCTCCTCCGCGCCGACCCAGAGCGCGCCGTCGCCGGGAACCGTGGCGTAGCGCGCGTTCGGGATGTGCTCGGCCACGTAGAGCGAGTGGCGCTCGTCGAGGTAGGTGTCGTGCTCGGGGCGCAGTACGAGGGTGGGGCACTGCACGCTGGGAAGGACGTCGCGCACATCGGTGTCGCCGATCGCCGCCAGCGTCGCGGCGGCGGCAGCAGGACTCATCGCCTGACGCTCGATGCGCGCCATCAGCGCTCGCTGCCGCTCGTCATCACGGGCGACGGCGTCAGCCAGGGGGGTCGCCTCGGTGCCCCAGGTCTCGACGATCGCTTCCACGATCGCCGCGCGCTGCTCGATGCTGGGCGCCCACTCGTATCCCGGCCCCGCGACCAGGCGAGGCTGCGGCGACAGCAGGACGAGTGCTCGCACGAGGTCGGGGTGCGAGGCGGCGAACAGCGCCGTCAGGCCGCAGCCCTCGAGGTCGAGGCCAGCACCGGCTGCTCGGAACCGGCTGGCGTCGATCACGGCCTGCACGTCGTCGATCTGCTCCTCCAGCGGCGTCGCCCCGGCGACGCCGTCGGACATCCCGCTCCCGCGACGGTCGAACAGAATCAGGCGAGCGAACGACGAGAGCCGCTCGTAGAAGCGCGCGAAGGACGGCAGCTCCCAGAGCATCTCGGTGTTCGACAGGTAGGACGGGACCAGAACGATGTCGAGCGGGCCCTCGCCGGTCACCTGGTAGGCGATCTGCAGATCACCGCTACGTGCGTACTGGGTCTTCGGGACGTCCACCGGGCCACACTAGACGGCCGCGCTGAGCTCCTTCAGCACGGCGAGCACCTGCTCGTCGTGTGTCGTCGGCGTGACCTTCGGGATCACATGCCGCACGACGCCTTCGCCGTCGATGACGAAGGTCGTCCGCAGCACACCCCAATAGGTCCGGCCGTACATCGATTTCTCCGCCCAGACGCCGTAGGTCTCGCAGACGGCGTGGTCCTCGTCGGCCAGCAGCGTGAAGTTGAGCTTCTCGGCTGTCGTGGAACTTCTTCACCTTCTTGACCGGGTCGGGGGAGACGCCGAGCACGACCGCGTTCGCCTCCTCGTAGGCGGGCAGGTGGTCGCGCACGCCGCACGCCTGCGTCGTGCAGCCGGGCGTCGAGGCCTTGGGGTAGAAGTAGAGGACCACCGAGCGGCCGCGCAGGTCGCTCAGGCTCGTGGGGTCGCCGTTCTGGTCGGGAAGGGTGAAGTCGGGTGCGGCGTCGCCGGGTGCGAGCATGTCGGGCCTTTCGGGGGGTCGGTGAGCTACTTCAGCAGGCGTGAGAGGCGCCGGTCCTTGAGAACTCGTCCCCCTGTCTGATCCTTCGGGCAGTAACAGAGGACGTAGCTCTCGTAGTGGATCGCCTCGATCGTCGTGCCGCAGCGCGGGCACGGCTCGCCGGCACGGCGGTGCACCTCCAGCGGCAGCGGCAGCTTGTCGGGGATCGGCAGGGTGAGCACCTCCTCGTAGAGGTCGATCGCGCCTCCGAGCCGCCCCACCGTCGCCTCGCGGAGCGCTCGTGCCTGTGGCTCGTCCAGGTCACCGGCACGCTGGAACGGCGAGAGGCACGCGGTCCAGAGGATCTCGTCCACCCACGAGCGGCCGATCCCTGCGATCACCCGCTGGTCGCGCAGGACGGCGTGCAGCGGGCGCGCTCCCTGGCGGGGCCAGCAGCTCGCGCAGGTCGGGCGGGTCGGGCCAGGCCTCCGGACCGAGCTTCGCCACCGCCTCGTCCTCCTCGACGGCCCCCGTGGCCAGCAGCTTCACCCATGCCGCCTGCCGCGTGCCGAACTCGCGCAGCCGCAGCTCGCGGCCGTCGGTCAGCCGCACGAGCAGCCTCGAGCTGCGGTCACGCGGCTTCGCGTGCGTGTCGTAGAGCTGCAGGCGGCCGGCGGACATCAGGTGCATGAGCAGCGACAGGTCGCCGCTCACGTCGACGACGAGGTTCTTGCCGCGGCGCCGCACCGCGGCGACGGTCCGGCCGGCGAGCGCATCCAGCGGCGGGTCGAACGTCTTCAGCGCGTTGATGCCCGGCGCCGACGCCGACTCGATCTCCGCGCCGCTCAGCGCGCTGTCCAGGCGACGGGCCACAACCTCGACTTCTGGCAGTTCCGGCACGGCGCCGAGTGTGACACGCTCGAACCGCCGCTCTGCCGCCGCGGCCAGTTCGAGCGACGCCTGCCGGGGGGGAAGTCCGGACGGCTCGCGCCTACAAGGGCACGAATGCCCGAGTCCCGCTCCGCCGCGGGACGCCGTCCACCAAGGAAGGTCTCGATGTCGCTCCCCGCGCTCCAGGCGCGCGCGGCTGTGCGCCTGCGCTCTCCGTCTCGCCCCTGCTCGTCCTGATCGTCGCTCAGCGCGCCCGCAGGCGATCGCCGGCACCTATCAGGTCCATGCCTGCGACGACTCGAACGTCAACCGCTCATGGTCGGCCTACGGCGACACCGTCGCTCGTCGCGACCGACGCCTCGTGCCTCGCCGATCCGAGCCGCGGGATGAAGGTCCGCAACAGCCTGCGCGGGCCGGGCCAGGCTGCCGGTCCTCGCGCCATCCGGCGCGACCGGCGGGCTGCAGGCCGTCTCGCCGCCGGGCACCGTCTTCACCGGGCTCCACGCGGACGCGACGGCGTACGACGAGAAGGGCAGCTGCGGCATCGACGGCTGGCGCGCCGGGATCCGGGTCAACGGCCGCGACGGACATCTGGTGCGCGTTCCAGCACGCGTGCTCGTGGATCGGCCCGCCGACGCTGCGGATCGATCTTCCGATCTTCGCTCCCAACATCCAGCTCGCGGCGATCTGCGGGCTGAGCACGGGGTGCCAGCGCGACCGCGTGCGCGCGGCGACGACGCTGCGCAACGTCACGCTCGACGTGCGCGACGACTTCGGCCCCGAGCTGGCGGTCAATCGCGGGACGCTGTGGCGCGGGACCTGGGTGCACGGCACTGCCTCGCTCGGGATCGACGCGACCGACAACGCCGGAGTGCGCTCGCTCGCGATCGAGGCGGGCGGCATCGCCGTCGGCTCGCGCGGGCTCTCCTGCGACGACCACCGCTGACGCCGTGTCCCGGCGCCGGCTCCCTGGACGCGTCGATCGACACGACGCGGCTGCCCGACGGGACCCGAGCACCGTCGTCGCGCGGGTCACCGACACGAGCGGGAACCCGGCCGAGCAGCGGTCGAGCGTCTACGTCGACAACATCGCGCCGACCGTCTCGACGCCCGTGGTCCGCGGCGGATCGGCGTGGCGCGCGGTCGAGCGCCTTCGAGCGTCGGGGTCGACGCGACGGACGCGCCGGGCGGAACGGGCGTCTACTGGGTGTCGCTGGAGATGTGCCGGGCTCGACGGCACGGACTGCTTCAGCGGCGGCATGCTCGGCTCCCCCGCCGGCATGCCCGTACGAGGTGCCCGGCGCCCGGAGAGTGGAAGGTTCGCGCCTGGGCCGGCGACCTCATGCGCAGCGGGCCGAAGAGCGCGTGGTCGGAGCCGCTGCGCTTCGACGACACCGCTCCCGGGATCGCCAAGGCCGACGCGGGGAGCAGGCTGGGCCGGCGGCGACGCGGCGTCGAATGTCGTCGATCAGCCTCCCGGACAGCTCAGCGCGAGGGCCGTCGGGCATCTCCGGCTATCGCCGTCACCCGTGGCGACGTCGTCCCCGGCGCCACGGTCACCGATCGCGGCGACCGCGCGCTCGTGAGCCTCGGCGCGCTCCCGGAAGGGACGCACGCGCGTGCGCGCCCGGGCGATCAGCGGCGCCGGCGTGCCCTCGGCGCAGGTCGGTGAGGGCCTGGTCCGCATCGACCGCACGCCGCCGGTCGTGACGCTCAGCACCGACGGGGCGCCGCTGGTCGCGCCGGAGGGCGAGTGGCTGCGCAACGGCGTGCGGCTCACGGCCCGGGCCGCCGACCAGGAGCAGCTCTCCGGGATGGCGCCCGCCGCCGACGGCGAGCCGGTCACCCGCGGCGGCTACCTCGAGTACCAGGTCGACGACGACCCGCTGGTGCGCGTGCCCGGAGCGAGCGAGACGATCGACCTGCCGCAGGACGGCCTCCACGTCGTCACGGTCCGCGCCGTGGACGTCGCAGGCAACGTCAGCAGCCCGCAGCGCGCGAGCTTCCGCGTCGACCGCAACAGGCCTTCCGGGCACGATCGATCGCATCGACCCGCTCACGCCGCGGCAGGCTGCACGCCGCGATCGCCGAGGAGTGCATCGAGAGCGCGGCGCTGGAACTGCTCGCCGCACGGCGAGCGCGAGTGGAAGAGCTTCCCCGCGCAGCTCGAGAAGCGTGCGGTCAGCGCCGTCGTCCCCGACGAGCGGCTTGCGGCGGGCGACTACGCCGTGCGCTTCCGGGTCCGCGACTGCGCGGGCAACGAGGGTCTCGTCGCTCTACGGCGGAGCGACGTCCCAGCACGTCGATCCGCCTGCCGCTGCGTGAGACGATCGTGATCGACGGCGGTCTCACGGCCGGTGCGCTCAAGGGTGCCCAGCACGTGGTGGTCCCGGCCGGCACTCCGGTGCTCGTGCGCGGCCGCGCTTCGACGCTCGACGGGCGGCTCGTGAGCGGCCGGCGGATCGAGTTCCAGGAGCGGATCGGCACCGGCGACTGGCGCGTGCGCGCCGCGCGCGTCAGCGATGACGCCGGTCGCGTGTCGGCCGAGCTGCCGGCGGGCCCGAGCAGGCGCATCCGCCTGCTCGTCGCCGACAACGAACAGACGATCGGTGCCGTCAGCCGCACGCTCGGCGTGGCGGTGCCCGCCCGCGTCACGCTCAGCGTGAGCCGCGCGAGCCTGCGCAACGGTCAGGCGGCGCGGTTCGCCGGCAGGCTGCTCGGCGGCTTCGTCCCGCGTGACGGCCGCGAGCTCGAGCTTCAGGGCTACAACCCGCTCAAGGGTCGCTGGCAGCCGGTGCGCACACAGGGCCTGCGGACGAGCCGGACCGGGCGCTGGCACACCGCCTACCGGTTCACCTCCACGATCGGCGCGACGGTCACCTACCGCTTTCGCGTGCGCGTCGCCCCGCGGCCGGACCATCCCGTTCGCCGAGGGGTTCAGCCGCGCGGTGACCGTCACCGTGCGCGGCTGACCGCCGGCGCAGGTACCCCGAAAGCACGAGAGCCCGCCGGATGGCGGGCTCTCGATGAGTCTTGAGTGCGCCGCCGAAGGCGGCGCGGGCGCAGGCCGGGTTACGCGGCCTCGCGCAGCGCGGCGACGCGCTCCAGGCGGGCCAGCCGGCTCAGCGCGCGCTCCTCGAGGCGCTGGGCCTCGGCGGTGCTGACGCCCAGCTTGCGGCCGGTCTGCGCGACCGTGTGCGGCTGCTCGCCCTTGCGGCCGAAGCGCAGCTCGATGACCTGGCGCTCCTCCGCCGGCAGCTCCGCCAGCGCCTTGTCGAGCTGGTCGGCGACGTCATCGCGGCCGACCTCCTCCTCAGGCGTCAGGGCGTTGCTGTCGAGCAGCTCGCCGAGCGATGCGGAATCGTCGTCGCCGACGCGCGCGTCAAGGCTCGCCGGACGCGAGTCCAGCTTGCGCAGGCGCTCGACCTCGTCGGGCTCGAAGCCCGTCTCGGCGGCGATCTCCTCAGCGGTCGGGTCGCGCTCGAGCTTCGCCGCGAGGTCGGCCGCGACGCGGTCCACCTTGCGGGTCTGCTGAGCGACGTTCGCGGGCAGGCGAACCGTGCGGGCCGTGTTGTCCAGGCCGCGCTGGATCGCCTGGCGGATCCACAGCGTCGCGTAGGTCGAGAAGCGGAAGCCCTTGCGCCAGTCGAACTTCTCCGCGGCGCGGATCAGCCCGATCATGCCCTCCTGGACCAGGTCGGACATGCCGAGCCCCAGGCCCTGGTAGCGGCGCGCGATCGAGACGACCAGTCGCAGGTTCGAGTTGATCAGCAGCTCCTTGGCCCGCAGATCGCCGCGCTCGATGCGCTTGGCGAGCTCGAGCTCTTCCGCCGGACGCAGCAGGCGGTACTGCGCCGCACGGCGCAGGAGCTGGTCAACCGGGTCGGCGACCGTCGTGGGCTCCCGGATCTCGTCCGGAAGGTTCTTCGAGAGTGTGAGCGTGTTCAGATCCATGTGTGTCCTATATCCGAGCTTTGTAGTCGGATTTTAGCGCAGAATGGTTGCGGATGCAACATCCCGCTCGGATCCCGCGACACGTGGTCACCCGGCCTTCCGGGCGCATCCGTGCGAGGGGGAGAGGGTTGCGACTGCGCAAGTCGCAGGTCCGCGCATGCTTCCGTACGGTCGTTAAGCCAACCTCAATCCTGACGGCCTGCTTGTCCCACGTACGGATTCCTACACCGCGGGTTCGGTAATGATACGTCATCTCCTGCGGCGCTGCAGCCTGGGCGGGCCGAGGAGTAGGCTCGCGCGCAGGGCGGTTCGCACCCCTCGCGGACCCCACGGGAGACCACCATGCGACAGCTCACGAGCCTCGATGCGCAATTCCTCGCGCTCGAGAACGACCGCACCCACGGTCACGTGGGGAGTTTGGCGATCTACGACCCCAGCACCGCGCCGGGCGGAACGCTCACGGTCGCCGATCTGCGCCGCCTGCTGCGCGAGCGCCTGCACCTGCTGACGCCCTTCCGCTGGCGCCTCGTCGAGGTGCCGTTCAGCCTGGACCACCCGTTCTGGGTCGAGCAGGCGGACGTCGACCTGGAGTACCACGTGCGCGAGATCGCCCTTCCCGCGCCCGGGAACCTGCGCCAGCTCGCCGAGCAGGGGGCGCGCATCTTCGAGCGGCGGCTGGACCGCAGCCGGCCGCTGTGGGAGATGTACCTGATCCACGGGGTTGAGAACGGCACGAAGGTCGGCCTGCTCACGAAGGTGCATCACGCCGCGCTCGACGGCCTCTCGGGCGCGGAGATCCTTGTCACGCTGATGGACCTGGCGCCCTCGGGTCGCGTGATCGCGCCGCCCGAGCCGGGGCGGCCCGCGGATCCCGCGCCGAGCCGCTTCGAGCTGCTCGCCCGCGGGCTCACCGCCACGCCTCGCCACTCGGCGCGCGCACTGCGATCACTGCCGACGACGCTGCCGAACCTCGATCTGGTGCCGACGCTGCGCAGCGTGCCCGGGGTGAACGTCGTGTCCGGCGCGGCGCGCCGCGTCGGTGAGCTCCTGCCCGGCAGCGGGAACGACCTCGCGGTCGAGCGCATGATCGCCCCGAAGACGAGCCTGAACCGGCGCATCTCCGCGCACCGGCGCTGCGCCTTCACGACGATCTCGCTGAGCGACGTCAAGCGCATCAAGAACCACTTCGGCGTCACGGTCAACGACGTCGTCGTCGCGATCACGGCCGGCGCGCTGCGGGAGTGGCTGCTCGTCCACGACGAACTGCCGACCGACCCGCTGCTGGCGATGGTCCCGGTCTCCGTGCGCCTGCCCGAGGAGGTCGGCACGTTCGGCAACCGCGTCTCGATGATGACCGTGCCGATCCCGACCAACGAGCACGAGCCCGCGAGCGCGTCCGCCTGTCGCACGAGGCGATGGACCAGGCGAAGGCGCGGCACAGCACGACGCCGCGGATGCTGATCCAGGAGGCCAACGAGGGCATCCCGCCGATGATCCTCGCGCGCACCGCGCAGACGCTGCTGAGCGTCGCCGCGGGCGGCGTGCTGAACCCGCCGCTGAACGTCGTGATCTCGAACGTCCCCGGCTCACCGGTGCCGCTGTACTGCGCGGGCGCGCGCCTCGAGGCGAACTACCCGCTCTCGGTGATCACGGACGGCATGGGCCTGAACCTCACGATCCTGAGCTACCAGGACCGGATCGACTTCGGGATCATCGGGGACCGCGAAGAGGTGCCGGACGTGTGGTTCCTCGCCGAGGAGATCGACCACGCGTTCCACGAACTGCTCGACCTGGTCCCGGCGGAGCGGCCGCGCAAGCGCAAGCCGGCGGCCAAGAAGAAGCGAAGGCCTCGGCCGCGAGCGGTCCCGCGCGAGCGGCGTAGCTCAGCCGGCCCGCAGGCGCGCCCGGACCTGGCGTGCCGCGCGCTCGCCGCTCTCGACGGCGCCCTCGAGGTAGCCCTGCGCGCGCGTCGACGTGTGCTCGCCCGCGAACACGATGCCCGCCACGGGCTGCTGGAGGAGGCCCCAGAAGCGGGTCACCTGGCCGGGCCGGAAGGCTGCATAGGAGCCGCCGGTCCAGTGATCGTGCTGCCAGGCGTCGAGCCACGCCTCGCCCGTGACGGCCTGCCTGATGCCCGGCGCGATCGGCTCCAGGGCGTCGAGCGCCTGGCGGACGACCGGCTCGGGCGCCGGCCCGTGCGCCGTCGTGGTCGCCAGCCGGCGGGCGGTCGCGCCGCCGGTGAACACGGACAACGAGGCCCTGCCGCACGGCCGGCTGCTGGGCGAGCGAGCTGTCCCAGGTCTGGAGCATCGGATCGTCGGCCAGGAGGTCGCCCGACCAGCCGCCGTAGGCGGGAGGTCGACGGCGCAGGCCCAGGAGCAGCTTGGCGTTCGTGCCCATCCCGAGCTCGGCGATCATGCGCCGGTGGCCGGCCGGCAGGCCCGCGGCCGAGAGGTCGGCTGAGCGCAGCGCCGGCAGCGGCTGCGTCAGCACGATGACGTCGGCGCGCACGGGGTTGCGGTAGCGGTCGAGGAGCAGCTCGTAGCCGCCGGCAGCCCGCCGTCGCAGGCCCTGCATCGCCGAGCCGACGCGCAGCGCCGTCTCCGGCAGGCCGGCCGCGAGCTTGCGCGGGATCTGGTCGTTGCCGCCGCGCACGTGGAAGCGCTCCTCGGGTCCCTCGTCGGGACCGGTGTACGTCTGCAGCAGCGCGATCGCGCTCAGGTCCTGGGGGTCCAGGCCGAACGAGCCCGTCAGCTCGGCGCCGACCGCGCGCCCGAGCAGCGAGCCCGAGCCGCCCGCGATGTTCGCGTCGAGCCAGTCGCGTGCGGACTGCTCGTCGAGCGCGCGCGCTGACGGGGTCGCGTTGCCCGCCCGGTAGGCGCCGGCGCGTGCGGCCTCGGCCTCCAGCCGGCGGACCATCTCGTCGTAGCCCGCGGTCACCGCGCCGCGGGCCCGGCGGCGTCCGCCGATCACGACCGCGTCATGGGCGCCCGACGCGCGGCCCGCGGCCAGTCCGGTCCTCGAGTGGCAGGCCCAGCTCGGCGGCGAGCGCCCGGATCCGGTGGTGCCCCGTGTCGATCAGCTCGCCGCCGTGCTCGCCGACGAGTCCGGGGACGACGGTGCGGGTCGACCAGCAGCGTCCGCCGACCCGCTGCTGGGCCTCGTAGATCGTCGACGCGATGCCGGCCTGGCGCAGACGGTGCGCGCAGGTGAGACCGGCCAGCCCCGCGCCGACGATCACGACGCGCGGGCGATCCGCGCCCGTGGACGAGCCGCAGGCCGCCAGCAGCCCGCCGGTCGCGGCGACGCCGGCGAGTGCCGCTCCGCGTCCCAGGGCTTCGCGTCGAGTGATCCGCTCCATCGGCGCAGGACCGTAGCGCGCGCGCCGGTCTCCGTAGTTCACTTGACACAAGTAAATACTTAGCTATACTTCCATCCAGCACGAAGAAAGGAATGCATATGTCAGATCAAGACATCACCCCCGAGAAGGACCCCGCGCAGAAGCTGCGGGAGATCACCGTTCAGGTGCCCGAGCATCGCGTCGCGCAGTTCGAGCGCTTCTACGAGCGGTTCATCGCGATGGCGGCCCACTGGGACTCCGAGGTCGGCAGTGAGGACCTGCGCGGTCCCCGCGGCCGGCGCGGACGCCACCGTCACGGCGGTCGCCCGCACGGCGAGGGTCGTGGACGCTGCGGCTCGCGCGGCGAGCGCGGCGTCACCCCCGACACCGCGGCCTGATGGCCGACAAGCCCGTCACGGTCGAGGTCCCGGAGGATCGCGTCCCCGAGTTCTATCTCTGGTTCGCGGCCTTCCTGGCCTCGCCGCCGGGCTCCGGCCCGCCCCGCCCCTGGCGCGGCGGGCCGCGTCGCGGTGGCTTCGGCCATCGCGGACATCACCAGGACCGGCGCCCATGGGGCGCCGAGGACGTCGAGGACGCGCGCTGGCTCTACGGGCGCCTGTCGGACCCCGCCCGCGAGCTGTTCGATCTGCTGATCGACACGCCCGGCGAGCGGCACTCCGGCAACGCCGTCGCGGCGCGGCTCGAGATCGACAAGGGCGCCCACGGCCTCGCGGGAATCCTCGCGTGGCCCGGCCGCTGGTGCAGCAAGCTCGGCCTCGAGTTCCCGATCACGACCACCGCGCGTGACGACGGCGGGACCGACTACGCCATGCAGCCTGAGCTTGCGTCGCTGTTCTCGCGCGCGCGCGGACGGCCGCCGGCTGATCGGCCTCGCGCCCACACGGACACACGCGCGGGGCCGCAGTGCCCCGCGCATGGTCCCTGTGATCAGGTGATGCCGATCGGGTCGACCGGCGGGGGCGGCGGCGGGTCGGTCGCGGGCGGCGGGCCCTGACTGATCGTGCGGATCGCCGTCGCGAACACGTTGCCCGCGGTGATGATCGCCGTCCGCTGAGCGCGAGCGGCGGCCCGCCACGCGTCGAGCAGCGGAAGCAGCGCGGCGCGCGCCGCGACGAGCGCGGTCCTGCACGCGCCCGGGTTGTGCTGCGCGAATGCTGCGGCACAGGCCGCCCGTGCGTTCGCGCCGATGACGCGCATCTGCGCGTCGAGCGGAGCGGCAACGTTCGTGAACGTCGTGTTGGCGGATGCGAACGACGCCTTCAGCGCGTCGCACGCGGCCGTGGCCTGCGCGGTCTTGCCGACGAGGCGGGCGGGCGGCTGGCCCGCGGCGACGGCGGCGCAGAGGCGTGCCGCCCGCGGGTAGGTCGCTTCGAAGCTGCGCGCGGATGCGGCCGCCGGCAGCGCCAGGAGCGCGAGCGCCCCGAGGACGAGGGCGGGTCGGAGGCGGTGGAGCATGTTCGAGTCCCTTCGGTCAGGCTCTGTGGGGGGAGCGGTTCAACGTCCGACCGAGTGGAACGTTGACGGCCCCGCCGAGCGACTCGGACGGATGTCCAGCCTGCGCGCCGCTACGGGAGCAGCGTGAACGGGGCGCGCACGGGCGGCGAGCTCTTGCCCGCCGTGCTCACCGCGGTGGCCGTCAGGCGGTAGCGGCCCGGCGTGAGCGTCCGCTTCAGCGAGAGCCGCCCCGCGAACAGGACGCCCTGTGCGCCGCGCCGCAGCGCGAGCCTGATCGTGCCGGGGACGGCGACGTAGCGGCCGTTCGAGCGGCGGGCGAAGCGCATGCGTGACGGTCGTGTCCCTGCTCAGCGTGAGGCGGAACGGCGCGCTGGCGGCGGGAACCGCCGACGGCAGGCTGAGGCCGGAGCGGATCCGTCCCTCGGTCGCGAGGGACTTGATCACCGGGTGCTTGAGACCGGCCGGGTTGGCGGAGCCCGGGTTCGAGGCGCTCCTCGTCACGACCGGCGAGAGCGGCGGGATCGGTGACGTGACGTCGGTGAACGTCGCTCCGGCGTAGACCGGCGAGGCGATGCCGGCCGCGAAGGCGGCCTTCGACGACGGGCGAGGTCTCGATCGGCCAGTCGCGGTCCTCGTACTTCTCGAACCAGACGAAGCCCTTGACGTTCGTGAACCGGCTGCGGGATCTGGGTCTTGAGCGCGTCGGCGATCCAGGCCGCCTTGGACCCGTTCTTCTCCGTCGATGCCGTCTCGCCGATCAGCAGTGGCTTGGTGGGCGCGATCGCCTGGACCGCGTCATACGTCGGGCCGAGCATCCTGCTGAACGGACGTGAACCGGTAGTCCCAGTTGTAGGCGTCGATGCAGGACCAGTCGACGTAGTCGTCGCCGGGGTAGAGCCCCTGGAGGCCCAGCGAGCCCGGGTACTCGGCGACCGCGCACCAGGTCCAGGTCGCGTTGGTCGCGCCCTCCTGGCGGAAGATGTCGTGGACGTGGCGCCAGGTCTTGACGTAGTCGCCCGTGCGGTTGCCGTTCACGGACTCCGCGTAGGGCCACACGCCGTTGAGGTTCATCTCCCAGTCGAAGTTGAGGAAGAACGGGTGGCCCCAGTCGCGCGCGTCGTCCGCCCACTGGCGGATGAAGTCGTCGTAGGCGCCGCTCGCGATCTTCGCGAGCGTGAAGTCGGGCTCGTTCATCGTCAGCGGCTGCGAATACGAGGCCCAGCCGAAGACCGGGATCGTGCCGCGCTGGCGGATCGCCTCCATCTGCGCCGTCGGGAACGGGATGAACGAGCACGGCGTCGTGTTGCAGTACGCCCAGGGGAGCGAGAACTCCATCAGCGACATGCGCTTGCCGGCCATCGACTCGAACTGGTCGGCGGCCGTCATGTCGTAGGGCGCGGTCGCGCCCGTGAGGTGCGGGCCGATGTTCGCGCCCCAGTAGACGGACGCGGCTCCGGCGGGCGCGGCGGTGCCGGACGCGACGCAGATCGCGACCAGTGCAGCCGCGACGATGTTCCGTGCTCGCGTCACCATCCCTTTAACACCACAGAGTACTTCGGTGTTTCGGACCCGGAACCCTGCTGGACGAAGCGGGCTCGCGTCGACGACGCCGGCGAGCGTGAACATGCGTCCAGATTGCGGACCAGTAGTTTCCACGGATTTGTCGATCCAATGCGCGTATTCTGCAGAGGAATCACTGTAGGTTCTAGGGAGATGGGTCCGCGCGTACGGTCCGACGACCTCGCCCTCCTCGACAGGGCTCGGGTCCGGACGGCCGAGGCCGGCGTCGAATTTCTGCTGAACGTGCTGGACTCGGCCACCGAGTACTCCGTGATCGCAACGGACCGCGACGGGGCGATCGTGCTCTGGAGCGAGGGGGCGCGGCGGCTGTACGGCTACGCGCCCGACGACGTCCTGGGCCGGAACGAGACGCTCCTCCACACGCCGGAGGACCTCAGCGCCGGGCTGCTGCAGCGGATGATGGACGGCGCCCTGAGCGACGGCAACTGGGCGGGATCCGTGGAGCGGGTCCGCAAGGACGGCAGCCGGTTCAGCGCCGGCGTCGTGATCACCCCGCGCCGGGACGCCGACGACCAGCCCGCAGGCTTCGTGCTCGTGTCGCGCGACGTCACCGAGCAGGTCCGCATCAGCCGCAATCTCGAGCGTGCGCAGGCCCACACCCGCTCGCTGATCGAGTCCGCGCCCGACGCGATGGTGATCGTCAATGCCGCGGGCACGATCCAGCTCGCCAACGCCGTGACCGAGAAGCTCTTCGGCTACGACCGCGAGGAGCTCATCGGCTGTCCGGTGGAGATCCTGATCCCCGAGCGTTTCCGGGGGCACCATCCCGCGCCACCGCGCCGAGTTCTTCGCCTCACCGCGATCCCGTGCGATGGGAGCGGGCCGCGAGATCACGGGGCGGCGCGAGGACGGCAGCGAGTTCCCGATCGAGGTCAGCCTCAGCCCCTTCGAGTCGGAGGAGGAGCAGCTGGCCACGGCGTCGATCCGGGACGTGACGGATCGCAACGCCGCCGAGCAGGCGCTGCTCGACGCCAACGTCCGGCTCGAGGCCGCGAGCGACGCGAAGAACCGCTTCCTTGCGAGCATGAGCCACGAGCTGCGCACGCCGCTGAACGCGATCCTCGGATTCACGGGCACGCTGCTGATGGGCCTGCCCGGGGAGCTCAACGCCGAGCAGCAGAAGCAGCTCCGGATCGTGCAGTCGAGCGGCCGGCACCTGCTCTCGCTGATCAACGACCTGCTCGACCTGGCGCGCATCGAGGCCGGCAAGCTCGAGCTCAAGCTGGAGGCCGTCGACTGCGCGGAGCTGCTCGAGGAGGTCGCCGTGACGCTCCGTCCGATGGCGGCCGAGAAGGGCCTCGCGCTCGAGGTCGCCCCGTCGGACGTGGCGCCGATCACGACCGACCGCCGGGCACTGCATCAGATCCTCATCAACCTGACGAACAACGCGCTCAAGTTCACCGACGCCGGCTCGGTCCGGCTCGTGCTCAGCCAGCGAGCTCGTGGGCGGAGCACCCGTGACGCGGCTGTCCGTGGTCGACACCGGCCGCGGGATCAAGCTGGCCGACCAGGCGACGCTGTTCGCGGCCTTCGAGCGGATCGGGGGAGCGACCGCCCAGCCCTACGAGGGCACCGGCCTCGGCCTCTACATCTGTCACATGCTGGCCCCGCTGCTGGGTGCGGCGATCACGTTCGAGAGCGAGTTCGGCGTGGGCAGCACGTTCACGCTCGAGGTCCGGGGCTAGGAGGCGCTGGAGATGCCGGCGATGTCGGCACGGATCCTCGTCATCGAGGACAACGAGGACAACATGCTGCTGATCGCCTACCTGCTGCGGGCGCACGGCTTCAGTCCCGAGCTCGCGTCCTCCGGGGCGGAGGGCATCAGGATCGCGATCGAGCAGCGGCCGCAGCTCATCCTCCTCGACGTCCGGATGCCGGGGATGGACGGCTACGACGTGGCGGCGGCGGTGCGCGCGCGCCCCGAGCTGGCGGCGACCCGGATCGTCGCGGTCACGGCATCGGCGATGGTCGGCGATCGCGAGCGGATCGCCGCGGCGGGCTTCGACGGCTACATCCAGAAGCCGATCGACCCGGAGCGGTTCATCGGACGAGGTTCAGCGCTTCCTTCCGGCTGAGCTGGCGCAGGAGACGACGCCCTCGTGACCTCGATCCTGGTCCTGGACGACCTCTCCGAGAACCGGGACCTGATGGTGGCCGTCCTCGGGCACAGGTACACGGTGATCGAGGCCGCGACCGGGCACGACGCGCTCGAGCTGGTTCGCGCCGACCTGCCCGATCTGATCATCGCCGACGTGCTGATGCCCGAGATGGACGGCTACGAGTTCGTGCGGGAGCTGCGCGGCGACCCCGCCACCGACCACATCCGCGTGATGTTCTGCACCGCGACCTACGCCAAGGACGAGATCCGGGAGCTCGCCGACGCCTGCGGCGTCTCCCGCATCCTGTTCAAGCCATGCGAGCCCGAGGAGATCCTCGCGGCAGTGGACGCGGCGCTCGCGGCCGCTGACGACGTCGCGGCTCCGATGGTCGAGGAGGACTTCCTCGAGCGCATGCGCGTGCTCAACGGGAAGCTGATCGAGAAGATCGAAGAGCTGCGGCGGTCCGAGCGCCGCGGGGCCGAGAGCCTGACGCTGCTCGAGACGCTCCAGTCCGAGGCCCCGGTGGGCTTCGGGTTCGTCGATCGCGACTTCCGGACCGTGCGGGTCAACGAGACGCTGGCCGCGATGAACGGTCTCCCGGCCGAGCAGCAGATCGGCCGCACCGTGGCGGAGGCGCTCCCCGACGTCTGGGCACGGGTCGAGCCGATGTACCGCCAGGTGCTCGAGACCGGCGCGCCGATCATCAACGTCGAGGTCGATGCCGAGGCGCCGGCGAGCGGCGAGCAGCGCTGCTGGCTGTCGAGCTTCTACCCCGTGCGGCTGGGCGACGAGGTGATCGGCATCGGGCTCGTCGTCGTCGACATCACCGAGCGCCGGCAGGCAGAGGACCTGCGTGCGGTCGTCATGGACAACATGGCCGAGGGCGTGATCGTGTGCGACCACCACGGGCGGCTCTCGTACATGAACGACGCAGCCTCGGAGATGCTGGGATGGCGCGAGGAGGAGCTGCGCGGGCAGCCGATGCACGAGGCCATCCACCATCAGTACGCCGACGGGTCGCCCTTCCCGGTGACGGACTGCGAGCTCGCAGTACTCCACGTGACCGGTGTTCCCTGTGAGCAGCCGGGATGACGCGCTCACCCGCAAGGACGGCAAGATCGTCCCGGTCGCCTACTCCGGGTCGCCGCTGCGCACGGGCAGCACCGTCACCGGCTCCGTCCTCGTGTTCCGCGACATCAGCGAGGAGAAGGACGAGGAGGGCCGCGCGAAGCGCGAGCTCGACGCGCTGACGTGGGTCGGACGGATCCGCGACGCGCTGGAGGAGGACCGCCTCGTCCTCTACTCGCAGCCGATCGTGCCGCTGAACGGCGGCGCGCCCTCCGAGGAGCTGCTCCTGCGCATGATGTCGAAGACGGGCGACCTGATCCCGCCCGGAGCTTCCTCCCGGCCGCAGAGAAGTACGGGCTGATCGGGGAGATCGACCGGTGGGTCATCGACCGCGCGATCGAATGCGCCGCGGGCTGGCGCCGCGTCGAGATCAACCTCTCCGCGCGATCGCTCGGCGACCTGGGCCTGCTGCGCGTGATCGAATCGCACTTCCGCACGGCGGGGGTCGATCCGTCGCTGGTGACCTTCGAGATCACCGAGACCGCGCTGATGGAGAACCTCGAGGCCGGCGAGGAGTTCGTGAAGGGCCTCGTCGCAATGGGGTTCGGCGTCGCGCTCGACGACTTCGGGACCGGGTTCGGCAGCTTCACCTACCTCAAGCGCCTCCCGATCCGCTTCCTCAAGATCGACATCGACTTCGTCCGCGACCTGGTGTCCAACCCGCACAACCAGCATCTCGAGCGGGCGACCGTCGGGCTGGCGCGTGACTTCGGCTACCAGACGATCGCGGAGGGCGTCGAGGACGCCGAGACGCTCGCGCTGCTCAAGGAGCTCGGGGTCGACCTCGCGCAGGGATACTTCCTCGGACGCCCGGCGCCGCTGACGTCGGCGTACGCCGCGGTCGTGCCGGTGAGCGTGCGCGCCTGGTCAGGACGACTGAACGCTGCTGCCGCGAAAGCGGACGCGCAGCTCGAGCGCCGCCACCCGGGCAGCCTCGGGTCGATCTCGAGCGCCTCGGTCGGCCGCAGCCCTGCGAACCCGAGCGCGAGCGCATGCCAGACGCTTCCCATCGTGGCGAGGTGCAGCCCGTCGGCCGTCGTGCCCGTGAGGTCGTCGAGGTCGATCCGGGGTGGTCGTAGGAGCTCGACCGCCCGCTCCAGCATCCGGCACGCGCGAACAGCGCGGCGTGAATGCCGGGCGAGAGCGAGCTGCCGTGGGTCGTCCGCGGCTCGTAGAAGAGAAGGTTGGCGGGAAGCGAGCCCGGTGCGACCTCGTCGGGGACGAGATGGTGGAGCATCAGCACGTCCGTCTGCTTGAGGACCTGGCGGCGCGGCTGCTGCGCCCCGATCAGCAGGTCCGCGCCGACCGGGCGGCGCGGGGCGACGCCCTCGACCACGAGCGGCGCCAGCTCCCAGAACCCGGCGAACTGCTCGTAGAGCCCGGTCTCGGGGTCGTAGCCGTCGACGAGCGATGCGGCGGCGTCAGCCAGCTCTCCCGCTCCGGCGTCGTCCCCGCGGCGCCACGGAGCGCTCGGCCGCACGGCGGAGATTCCAGCGGGCCATCACGTTCGTGTAGGCGTTGTCGTCGACCGGCTCGTGGTACTCGTCGGGGCCGATCACGCCGTAGATGTGCCCGCGCCCGTCGGCGTCGAGCCTGATCCGCGAGGCCCAGTAGCGGGCGGTCTCGACGAGCAGCTCGCGCCCCGGGCCGGCGGCGAACTCCTCGTCACCCGTCCAGTCGATGTAGCAGGCGGCGGCCCAGGCGACGTCGGCGGTCACGTGCTCCTCGAGCAGGCCGGTGCGGATCGGGATCAGCTCGCCCGGAGCGGTCCGCGCGCGAGCGGGGGTGTGACGTCGTCTCCCGACGCCGCCGACTCCCACGGGAAGCGGCGCCCTGCCCGGTCGCTCTCGCGTGGCTGCGGCCCGGGCCGCGGGGAGCCGCCGGATCCGGTACTCGAGCATCGCCCGCGCCGCCTCGGGGTGCGTGGCGGCGAGGAACGGGAAGACGAAGATGTCGCCGTCCCAGAACACGTGCCCGCGGTAGGCCGCCCCGGTCAGGCCGCGGGCGCCCACCGCCGCCTCTCCCGAGTCCGCGACCGATGCCATCAGGTGGAAGAGCGCGAACCGGACGGCGAGCTGAAGCTCGGGGTCTCCCTCGATGAGGATGTCCGCGTCCTCCCAGCGCCGGCCCCAGGCACACCGGTGCTCGACGAGCAGCCGCTCGAAGCCGGCCCGCTTCGGCCTCGACCAGGTCGGGAGCGCCGCGTCCCAACCGGGTCAGCTCGACCGGATCCGAGCGCGTAGACCGGCGATGCGATCCAGACGGCCGAGGGAACCTCGCCTCGAGATGCTCCTCCACGGCCGCCGCGGCCACGCGAGCGGGTGGATCGCGCCCATGCGGGCCAGCGTGACGCGGCCCTGCCGGGCCACGTTCGCTCTCGTCGGCCTCGGCGGCCGCGAACGGTGTGCTCGCGGCCAGGAGCTGCGCGGGGCCTTCTGCTCTGAGCACCGCCGATCCCGGCCGGGCGAACGACGAGAAGAGCACGGCCGACAGCCGGCCCCCGCCGGCCAGCTGGAGGTCTTGGCGGACGAGCCCGGCCCGGAGATCGAGGACGCGGCGCGAGGCTCCCTCGGTCGAGCTCGCCCGGGAGGAGGTTCCAGGCCTCGCACTCGAGGAGCGACGTCGCCGGGCCCTCGCCGTCGTAGACGGCGGCGAAGACACGCGGCGTCTGCGCCGGGTCGGCGGCGACCGGGCACCCCGTCGTTCCGAGGAACCCGTCGGCGAGCGTGAGCATGGCCGCCTCCTGCCGCGCTCGCATCGGCTCGAGGCCGTCGACAGGCAACGCTCCACCCGGGCTCGGCCGACGACGAGGGGCAGGTCGCGCTGTTCCCGCCGGGCGAGCTGGTCCTCGAGGAGCTCGACGAACCGGTCCGGCCCGCCGCCGAGCGCGACCACGCCGTCCGGGCACCCCGAACGGCTCGACCCCCACCGAGACGACGGTCGCCGGCCTGCTCGGGACCGAGCTGAGCGAATCGCTGCCGGGAACCCCGCCGAGCGGGCCGAGCTCGTCGCCGCGCGACGAGGACCTGCCGGGCGCGATACCGCGCCGCCGGAACTCCTCGCAGCCAGGAGCAGAGTCGGACTTGTCGGTCAGGCCGATCTCGACGTGCTTCGCGTCGCTCGTGACCCGCGCGTCGGCGAGCCCGACCTCCCGCCGCCGCCGTCTGCGCGATCTCGACGACGACGGCGAGCCCGCGATGCCGCCCGCGCCGAGGCGGTCCTCGACCGCCTCCACCAGCTCCGCGATCCTCGCCTTCGGCGGGTCGGCCCACTCCGGCTCCGGGATCAGGTCGATCTTCCTCCGGTTGAGGCGCTCGGCGACGATCTTCGCCTGCAAGCCCCTGGCGGCGAGACGCTCGACGGTGAGCTCGGCGGCCCGGTCAGGCGCGCCTCCTCCTCGGCGTTCGCGCGCGCCGGCGCTCGAGCGAGCTCGCGGCCCGTCCGGCCCGACAGCGAACACCTCCGAGCCGCGGTTCAGGCAAAGGTAGAGACGGCCCGGCCCGGCCGGCCGTGCGGCGAGCTGGCCGTCGACGTTGTCGACGTGTGTCCCGCTGACGACGCCGACGTCGAAGCCGCGCTCGCACAGCTGCTCGAGCACCCGCCGGACCCGCGTCGCCGGCGTCCCGGTCGGGCACCGCCGTCCCGTCCCAGTCGAACACGATCGCCTCGAAGCGGCGCTCGAGCGCGTCCGGCAACGGGCGCGCCCCTGCGACCGTGCGCGCCGTCCGGCTCATGCCGACATCGTGACCCGCACGTCACCCTGTTGTTCCAGCAGTGAAAACCCGGTCGCGCCCGATCCGGTCCGACGGAAGCTGAGGCTCAGCTGTGAGCGGCCGACGCGGATGCCGCAGATGTCCAGGCTGGAAAGCCAGTCGGGCAGGTGTGGCTGGTCGACCGTGAGTCTGTTGTCCGGCGCGTGCGCCGTGATGCCGAGCAGGGCCTGGAAGCAGCATGAACGGGGCAGCCGCGGCCCAGGCCTGCGGGATGCATGCGACGGGGTAGGCGATGATCGCCCTGGATCCGTCGCGCGGGAAGCCGCAGAACAGCTCCGGCAGGCGGTAGTCGCGCGCGCCCGACGCGACGTCGAACATGGCCGTGGCGATCCGGTCGGTCGCGGCGTCAAAGCCGTAGCGCTTGAGCCCGGCGGCGGCGATCGCGTTGTCGTGGGGCCAGATCGAGCCGTTGTGGTAGCTCATCGGGTTGAGGCCGGGGAGGCACTCGAGAGGGTCCTGATCCCCCAGCCGGAGAACATGTCAGGCGCCATCAGGCGCTCGGCCATGAGCGCGGCCTTGTCGTCGTCGACGATCCCGCAGTACAGGCAGTGCGCCGGATTGGACGTGACGCTGCGCACCTGTGCCTTGCGGCCATCCAACGCCAGCGCGAAGAACTGCTCCTCCGGGTCCCAGAACGCCTCGTTGAAGGCAACCCGCAGAGCGGCGGCCTGCGCGCGCAGCTCCGCCGCACGCCCGGGATCCCCGAGTGCCTCGTAGACGTCCGCGATCCGCAGCTTCGCGTCGTACACGTAGCCCTGCACCTCGACGAGCGCTATCGGCCCTTCCGCGAGCGACCCGTCGGCGTGCACGACGCAGTCGTGAGAATCCTTCCAGCCGTGGTTGACCAGTCCTGCCGGAGAGCGGCGCTCGTACTCGACAAACCCGTCGCCGTCGCGGTCACCCGACTCGTCGATCCAGGCGAGCGCGGCGTCGAGCGCAGGCCGCAGCTGCACCATGGTCTCGAGGTCCAGCGTCCAGCGGAAGTAGCCGCCCGCCAGCATCAGGAACAACGGCGTCGCGTCAACCGTGCCGTAGTACGGGGTGTGCGGGATCTGCCCCGTGCGGGCGAGCTCCCCGGTGCGCAGCTCGTGCAGGATCTTGCCCGGCTCGGCGTCACGCCAGGCCTCGTCCACCTGCGCCTGCAGGCCCGCGAGCACCAGCAGCGTGCCTCGGGCCACATCGGGGTTGACCATCAACGCCTCGCAGGACGTGAGCAGCGAGTCGCGCCCGAACGGTGCCACGTACCACGGGATGCCCGCCGCGGGCAGCACGCCCCCGTCGGCAGGCATCATCAGCGAGTGCAGATCACGCACCGAGGCGTCGATGAAGCGGTCGAAGAGCTCGTTGTTCGCTCGTCACGCGCGCACAGTGGCCGACCCAGCCGGCGTGAGCCGCCGCGAGCTCCGTGGCCGCCTGATCGACCGTGACCACGCTGTGTCGTCCCCCGTCGTGACCGGGGACGATCGTGACCTGCAGCGAGATCGCGTCGCGTGCCGCGAGCTCCACGTGCCACGTGACCTTTGCCGCGCTGCTCGTCGATGTCGATTCGGGCGGGTGAGGGGTTCATCTCCACAACGGTCTCGCGGCGCTGGCCGTCGGCGGCGAGATATGCAAAGCGCACCCGCTCGTCGTCAAGCGTCGGCGCGAGGACGCGGCCGCTCGTGCGGCGGTCGACGCCCCGGACCTCGAAGACGTCAGCGAAGTCCGCGGCCAGGGACAGCTCCACCGTCGTCGCGATCCGGCGGTGGTGGAAGTTGCGAACTCGCACGCCGTAGTGCAGTCGATCGTCGATCAACACCGTGCGGCGGACATTGAGCGTTTCCTGTGGCGTCGTGACGCCATCGTCTGCGCGCAGCACCGGGTTGGTCGCGTTGATCACCGCGTGGTGCCCGGACTCCATGACCGAGGAGAGCAACACCGGCTGAAGCCCGCCGACCGTCAGCCGGAGCTCGGACAGGTGGCGCGTGTCATCCGCGTAGAGACCCTCCCCCGACGCGCGTCCCGGGCGAAGGTCCCCGTCGCGCCTCGCACACACGAACACCCCACCGGACTTCAGGGCCAGCAACTCCTCGCGCGCCTCCGCCGGCACCGACGGCGCGCTCTCCGGATCGTGCGACGTCGCAGCACCCCGGTCGGGCGCTATGAGACTGGAGTCCGGGCCGCTGCCTGCTGCTCCGGCGAAGGTCACGTGAGCACGCACGCCGATCGTACGGGCCACGCGTCAGATCCCGCTCGACCGGTGCGAGGAACAGCCGCTTGGGCTTCAAGGCCGGGTCGCGTCATGTGGCGGAAGGCATGGAGACGTGGACAGCCTCAGGCGTGGACGAGAGGCGGTGCGAAGCGTTCGCGCGCTACCGAGCGGTAAGCCCGCTCGTACGCGGCGGCGACCACGCCGACATCGCAGTGCTCGGCCACCCAAGCCCGGCAGTCCCGCGCCGAGATCGCTGGCAGGTTGGCCACCGCGGCCCCCATCGCCTGCTCGTCGTCGACGAGGAAGCCCGTCCGTCCGTGGACGATGATCTCGCGGGCGGCGCCCTCCGGGAAGGCGATCACCGGCGTCCCGCAGGCAAGGGCCTCGACCATCACCATCCCGAACGGCTCTGACCAGCGGATCGGCACGAGCAGCGCGCGAGCGCCGGCGAAGAGCTCGTGCTTGACCGCGCCGCCGACCTCCCCGACGAAGCGAACGCGCTCACCATCGAGGTGCGGCGCGATCTCGCGATACGAAGAACTCCCGCTGGCCGGGCTGAACGACCCCGGCCAGGACGAGCGGCATGCCGGCGGCACGGGCTGCCAGGATCGCGCGGTGAGGCCCCTTCTCGGGACTCATCCTCCCGATCCACAGCAGGTAGTCGTCCTTTTGCTCGCGCAGAGGCCAGGCTCGCACGTCGATCGGATTGGGGATCGCGGCAACCGGATGCAGCCCAGCCGGCGCCGTTGCGAGCTGCGCCTCGCTGATGCCGACAAGCGCCGCCTTGGGGCCATGCCGCTGATAAAAGGCCGCGGTGCTGAACGTGAACGGACCGTGCAGGGTGTGCACCATCGGCGTGTCGAGGCGGTCAGCCATCGCGAGCGCGGTGAAGCCGCAATGATCGTGAACGACGTCGAACCGGCGTTCGTCCCCCGGAGACTCGATCTCAGCGAACGCAAGCGCAACGTGATCGGCCTCATGGATCGAACGCTCGATCTCGTCAGGGTGGCACTCGTCGAGCAGCGTCACCACCGAAGCGCTCGACACCGAACCGGGGGCACAGAACAACGTCACCTCGTGCCCTCGCGCGACAAGCGCCTCGGTCAGTGCACTGACCACCGACTCCACGCCCCCGTACCCGCGCGGGGGAACGGAGATCCAGGGTGGGGCGAGCATCGCGATGCGCAGCGGCCCCTTTGCACGGCCGACCATGCGAAGGAGCGGGTTACCGGTCGGGGGGCGTTCGCCACCTCCGCTGTGCAAGGTGGCAGGAACGCGCGAGACGAGTTCACGTGCCGGCATTGTCACCCCGCCCGTCGGAACACTGGCCGCAGGCGCGATCTCGGCGGTCATGGGGTGCCCGCGCGTGCTGCGAGTGCCCAGGCGCTCTGCCTGTCGAGGTACTCGCGCGGAAGTTGATCGCCGATCGCCTCGATCGTGGAGAGCCAGCGGAGTGCGCCGTGGAAGTCGAGCAGTGCCGCCGCTTCGTCGGCGCACGCGAGTGTTGACCTGACGGCGGCCTCGTGCTTCGTCAGTCCGACGGGCCCCGGTTCACTGGCCCATCGCCGTTCGCCTACCACGCGCTCCCACTCCTTCATCCCATGATTGCCGGGTGTCAGCGACATATCGGCTGACCGACGACGGCCACAGGAATCGAGCCGAGCGAGCATCCACCGCGCCATACGGCGATTGAGCGGACAGCACTCATGCTAGCGCCCGCGCCAGGAAGAGGCGCGGTGCGTCATGCTGCTCGGCGATGGCCGAAGACAAGATCCAACTACGGGTTCTGATCGCAAACCAGCGCGAGCCGCGTCTCGACGAGATCGCGGGCGTGGTCGACGGCCTGGGTCACAAGGTCGTCGCTCGCGTCCTCGACGTCTCGCAGATCGCCGGCGAGACCCGCCGCGAGCGGCCCGACGTGGCGATCGTCGGCGTCGGCAAGGAGAGCAAGCACGCGCTGGACCTGATCTCCGAGATCGTCAAGCAGGCTGCATGCCCGGTCATCGCGGACCTCGCGACCGATGACCGCGCCTTCATCGACAGCGCTGCGCGGCGCGGCATCTTCGCCTACGTCACGCATGGCAAACCGCCGGAGATGGCCAACGCGATCGACATCGTCCTGCAGCGCTACGCCGAATTCAGCCGCCTCGAAGGCGCGTTCGGACATCGCGCCCTCATCGAGCAGGCGAAAGGCATCCTCATGGAACGCCACGGGATCACCGCCGCCGATGCATTCGCCGAACTGCGCAACCAGGCAAGAAACACCAACATCACCGTCGTCGAGGTGGCCGAAGCAGTCACGCTCAGCCACCCACTGCTCAAAGCCCGACCGCACACCGACGACAGCTGACCCCACCGACAGCTGACCCCACCGACGCGGTGATCCGCGCGCAGGGAGGGAAGGCCCGACCCGGCCGCCGACTCGGCCCGGCAGCGCGCCCGCAACAACACGTCCATTGTCGGCCCGTGCGCCGTGGCATCTGTCGGGGGAACTGCGGCCGCGATCGGCGTTTGTCCCGGGGCTCCTGGTTTGCACAGAACACAGGAGCGACCGGCTCGCCGGCAGCGGGCCCCGGTCGGAACTTGTCCGGCCGGGGCCCGTATGCCTTGGCGCTGACCCCTAGGGGATCAGCTCTGAATCACTGGACTCAGGTACCCACCGGCTGGTCGCCGAGGAGCACGTCAACGTCGATCGGGTTGACGGTGATGTCACCCGCGACGCTGGCCTGTGACCCGTTGTACGTGACGCCGGCGTATGCCGGGTCGGTCGGGGTCGGGAGGCCGCTGACGGTGCCGGTCAGGCCGGACTGACGGATGATGTCCGCGAGCTCAGGCGTGGTGTCGGCACCACACGGAACCGTGCTCGGGGCGTTGCCCTCTGCCAGGTTCGGGTAGCGCTCTGCCGATGTCTCCGGCAGTGCGGTGTTGCCATCGCCGGCCAGAACCGGACCAGGTCCGAAGGACACGCCACCCGCGAGGACCTGACCAGCGGTCGGGATCGGAGCGGAGGATGTGTCGTTCGAGGTACCGACGTACGCGTTGTAGCTCTTCGCCGGGAACAGGCAGGCCGACAGTGCGAGGCGGTCGGGGTTGTTGACGTCAGAGGAGACGGTCGCCTTGGCGATCCGGACCTTGCCGTCCTTGGTGATCGCCGGAGCGATCCGCAGTGAACCGGTCAGACGCACACCCGGGATGTAGTTCTGCACAGCACCGGTGACGATCTGGCGGCAGTTGAAGATGCCGGCCGGGTACGCCTCGCCCTCGATGAGGGACGGCTGCTTGTACACGTCCTGGTCCATGATCCGCGCGATCGAGTTGATCTTGGTCGCGAGGTTCACGGTCACGTCGATGCCGACGTTCTTGCCCGGGATGTTCCCGAACAGGTTCGCCTGGCCGCCGGAGTAACCCAGCGTGACGTCCTGCGAGCCCTGAGCGGTCGTCAGACCACCCGGAGTCGTCGGAGTACCGGTGCTCATGTTGACCGACACGCCGCCCGGAGCGATGCCCAGGGACAGAGCGTTGGTGCGCAGCACCGTGTTCTGTGCGTTGTAGATCGACGGATCCGGAGTACCGCCGGATGTCGTCGGGGCCGAGCCGACCGGGAACGGGTTCGGGTTCGTACCGATCCAGTCGTTGTTCCCAATCACGCCACCGGCCTGAATGGCCGACGGGTCCGTACCTGGGAACACCGGCAGGAACGCGCCGTTGGACGCGCCGCCCGCGTTGTACACGGTGTAGCCCGGAAGTCCGGCACCAGCGCCGAATCCGAGATTGGCCGGCAGGCCGTAGAACAGCGCCTTGTACGTCGCCGGCGCGCCGAGAGTCGCAGGCGCGAATCCAGGACCGGTACCGGCACTGGTCAGCCAGTCGCCGCAACCCTGCTTGTACGTCGAATCGACGAAGCCCTGCAGCGGCGCAAGTGCGCCACCCGGACGTGCGACCGACTTCGCGAAGTTCGTGTCCGAACGCGTCGTCGGGTCGGTGATGTCGGTGTTCCAGAGCAGCGGCACCGACGAGGTCGTCAGTGTCTTGTTGCCCGGGAGGATCTTGATGTTGACGTTGCCGAGGGCGCCACCGTCATAGGTGTCCTGGAACTCGACAACTGCGGCAAGTGCGCCGCCGATGGCGATGTCACGCGAACCGAGCGACGGACCGAGGTTGACCCGCGCGGTCGGGATTGAGCGCTGGTTGAGGGCCGTGCCCTGGGCAGCGCAGTTCTGCGTCGTCAGCAGCACGCCGCCCGGCGAAGTCGAACCCGTCGGGTTCTGGCTCGCGTCGCAGACGTTGCGCAGACGAATGGTGACC
Source organism: uncultured Actinomycetes bacterium (assembly GCA_963721255.1). Lineage (GTDB taxonomy): Bacteria > Actinomycetota > Thermoleophilia > Solirubrobacterales > Solirubrobacteraceae > F1-60-MAGs163. The sequence continues at coordinate 65,971 of CAVRIM010000009.1, read as the reverse complement.
GGCAGCTTGAAGTTGACAAGCGCGGCCTTACGAAGGAACACCCGCCGCTTGATCACGCCGGGGTTCTTCTTGATCTGCTTCCGGAGCTCTGCCCGGACGTTCGCCTTCTGATGCTTGCCCATCTTCTTCGCGCTCGCCGAACCCGCGAACGCGCCGAAGACAAGCGCAACGGCCGTGACAAGCGCCACGGCGTGGAATATGTGCCTTCTCAGGGACACGGCACCCTTCCTTTGATGGACCCCCTGTGTAGACGAACCGTGAGCCACCCAAGCCATCCGCGGCGCACCACGATCCAACCGAGAGCCTTCCGCCAAACCGAGGGCGATGCATCGGTGTGGGGTACGCCAACACGTGCCTCCTAGTACCGCCGCACCTGCCTCGTACTACCGCCGTACTCGCAACCTTCTGAAGACCATGACGCGGCGCTTCTTCTCGAGCGGCGCGACCTGGACGCTTGGCGTCGCGCGGAGGCTTGACGCTGTTCAAACGGCCCGATCTCGGCGAGCGCCCGGACACCGGCTCCGAGCGATACCGCTTGCTGGCAGACATCCTGTTTCAGCGTCGTTGGTCCGTGGTTATCCCGGTTGTTCGCGCAGGCCGCCACGTCGATAGCTCAGGTATGACCCGAAACGTCAACGGGACGGTGCTGGGGGCGCTCGCCGTGTTCGCGTTCGCAGTCGCCGCTCCGGCCCCAGGGCTGGCGAGTACCTTCGGCGCCGATCTCACGCTGGCCGCGAATGGGACGCGGACCTGCAGCCAGGGGTTCTTCCCCGACCCGTTCATGGCTCAGGTGGTCGGCGTCGCATTTCCGAGTTGCACATGGTGGAGCGCGGGCAGCCTGTCGCCCGGCGTGGGCGACGCGCTCGTCCCCTCGGGGGGTGGCGTGCTGACGCGCGTGCGCGTCAAGGTCGGCGCGGTCACCGGGCCCATGCAGGTTCTCGTACTGCGCCAGCGACGCAATCCGCGCATCGGCTCCGCCGCCTGCTGCTTCTACATCGCGTCCGTGCCCGTGTTCACGCCGGGGGCCAACGGCGTCACGGAGATTCAGACGAGCATTCCCGTGGAGAACGGGTACGACCCGGTCAGCGGTCTTGAAAACTTCGATCTCCTCGCCGTTTCGTCGCTCGACGCGAATGTGCCCGTACCCACATGGAGCGGTGGCGACGGCTACGGCGGCGGGGCGATCGGCGGCGTCTTCCCGCACTGGCCGCCCGGCGTTGAGCAGCCACCCGGTTACGGCACGGTGACGTTCGGGCAGGTCCTCGTGGCGGGCGATGTCGAGCCCCCAGGTGCGCCGGAAGCAGACCCCCCCGTGACGCTCACCCCCGGTCTCAGCGCCAGGCTGCGCAGCGCCAATCGCGTCGCCGACTTGCCGTTGCGCTGCCGCGCCTCGCGTCCGTGCACCGGCGTCGTGCGCCTTCAGAACCGCGCCGCGAAGGCGTCGGCGTCTGGCACCGCCGACTACGGACGCGCATCGTTCTACATCACGCCTGGGACGCACGCGCGGGTGGCCGTGAGACTCAGCGCGAAGGCCCGGAGCATGCTCCGGCGGGCGGGCAGGCTGGTCGCCTACGCTAACATCGCGATCGGCGGCAAGCACTACGCCGGACTCAAGTTGACGCTCCGGAGACGCTGACGCGTTCGTCCCCCGAGGGGGTTCCCCGCGAACCTCACGGGATGGCGACGACCACAGGACATGGGCACGGCTGGTTTCGAACCAGCGACCTCTCGCGTGTGAAGCGAGCGCTCTCCCGCTGAGCTACGCGCCCTCAGAATCGGCGCCGAGTGTACGACACGCGCGGGTCCGGCGTGGCAGCGTGGGGGCGTCCGCAGCCCCACGTAGCCTGCGCGCCATGTCCACGCCCCAGGACCCTGGGCGGCCGCCCACCCAGCAGTACGGCGGACAGCCCGGCTACCCGCAGCAGGGTGGATACGGCGCTCCGCCTCCGCGCGACTCGAACCCGTGGCCGTGGGTCATCGCCGGCGTCGCCATCATCGTCGCGGGCGTGATCGCCGCGCTGCTGATCACCGGCGGCGGGGACTCGTCGTCGAAGACGACGAACACCACCACGATCACGCGGACGGCGCCGACGCTGCCGACCACGACGACGACGCTGACGACGACGCAGACCCAGACGCAGCCGCCGACCACGACGACGACCGTGACGCCGACGGTCACGCGGACGACCACGAGCTCGAGCGGCGGTTCGCAGGCTCCCTGAGTGTTCCCCACCGTGACGCCTCCGCGGCACGATGCCGCCCGCGTCACAACCCGGCACGGCGCGCCGCCAACCCCCCGGCGGCGCGCCGTGCCCCAGTTCCTCCTTGCGCGGGTACACTCGCCGTGGACCGTGCTAGGCGGGGAGATAGCGGTGCCCTGTACTCGCAATCCGCTCTAGCGGGGCTGAATTCCCTTCCGAGGGGTGATGCCCGCGGTGTCCGCCGCGCCGAGCACGGTGTCGATGGCCCGGGTCCCGTACGACGTCGAGCCGTGAACCAGGTCAGGTCCGGAAGGAAGCAGCCTTAAGCGGTCATCGGCGGGCGTGGCGGGATTCCCCGAGCCGGAGCCGTGCCCCGGCACCGGGGCCCGCGAGCCCACTTCGACGCGGGGTGCACGGTCCGCTCTTCGCTGTCGCGACTCGTTCCCGACTCGCTCCGACTCCTCTCGCCGCGCAGCACGCGGACGTTCGGGGCGCAGCGCTTGAACACGCGCCACGAGCGGTTGCCGGCGACGGGGTTGAACCCCGCCGGCGGGAGCGGGATCGCCTTGCGCAGGTCGCGCGGGTCGAGGATGTAGTCGCGCGCCACGCGTGCCGTCGCCGGGCGGGCGTAGGTCCCGCGCGCGATCGTGCGCTCCTGCAGGCTCACGACGCGCGCGGGCGTGACGTTCAGCCAGAGCGCCAGCAGCGGGACCGGCCGGTGGTTCGGCACGGCGACGGGCGCGCACCCGGGCCCGATGGCGCCGGGCGGCACGTGCACGAGCGCGCGCAGGTCGTCCTGGATCGTGTCCTGGACGCGCAGCGCGTCGCGCAGGTCGCTGATGCGCCCCACCTGAGCCGGAACGAAGACGGCGAGCAGGACGAGCGTCAGCACGCCGAACCACGCCCACGGCCGGCGCCGGCGGTCGCCGGCCGGGAGTGAACGCCAGCCGAACGCGCCGGCCGCGCAGAGGATCGCGCCGATCGCAGCGGGCAGCAGCAGATAGCGGCCGAGGATCGGCAGGCCTGCGGCCGCGAGCACGCAGAACGCGGCGAGCGCGAGCACCGCTGCGACGATCGCCGGCCGCACGCGATCGCGCAGCCACAGCCACGAGAGCACCAGGCCGCCGGCGGCGCCGACGAGCACCGGCTCACGCAGGATCTCGCCGAGCCGGCGCGGGACCGTCAGCGGCACCTCGCCCAGGCCGGTCACGCGGTCGAGCGTCTCGGCGGTGTCGCGCGTGCCCGTCAGCGAGTGGACGGGGGATCCGGCCAGCGCCCAGTCGGTCAGCGCCCACAGCACGGGACCGCTCGCGGCGAGCGCCCCGAGCACCAGCAGCCGCCCCGCGTCCCGTTCGCCCTTCCACACCAGGTACACGAGGTAGGCGAAGGAGAACAGCCAGGCCTCCGGCCTGATCAGGCCGGCGACCGCGAGCAGCGCGAGCACCGGCGCCCCGGCGCGCGGTCGCCGCGTCTCGACGAGCAGGGCGCCGAGCACGAGCGCCACGTACGGGATGTCGACGTAGGCGCGTGCGCCGAAGTCGAGCACCGGCCGGCGCGTCAGCACGATCGCCGCCGCCAGCACGCCGACCCACGGGTCGAACCAGGCGCTTCCGAGCGCGTAGACGATCCAGCCGAGCGTCGCGAGCGCGAGGAACGCGATCACGATCGTCGCGGTCTGCGCCGCCTCGCCGTGCACGCCGGCGTCGCTCGCGATGCTGAGCGGAGCGGCGATCACGCCCGCCAGCGTCGCCAGCGGGTGCTGCGTCGGCGCGAGCACCGCGTCGAGGTCGGGCGTGCGGCCCTGGACGATCTCGCGGCCCCAGACGATCGAGTAGAGCGTGTCGTAGTTGACGAGTCCGCGGCCGACGAGCGCCCAGAGCGCCGCCGCGAGCGCGGCGATGCCAGCTGTCAGCCGTGCGGCGCGGATCACCGGTGCGCTCGTCAGCTCCGCGGGAGCGCGGCCAGGGAGCGCAGCAGCTCGCGGCCCGCGCGCTCACCGAGGTCCAGGCTCTCCAGGCGGAAGGACTCGTTCGGTGCGTGGATGTCGTCCTCGGCGGTGCCGAACCCGCTGACGATCACCGGCCAGCCGCGTGCCGCCATCGCCGCGACCACCGGGATCGAGCCGCCGGAGCGCACGAGCGCGCAGGACATCCCGGTCGCCCGCTCGATCGCCTCGCGCGCCAGCCGCACCGCGGGCTGATCCGCGTCCACCAGCGTCGGGGCCGCGAGCGCGTACTCGATCTCGAGCTCGGCGCCCTGCGGAAGCGCTCCACGCAGCAGACCGTCGAGCACGTCGCGGAGCCGCTCGGGGTCCTGCCGCGGGGCGAGGCGCAGGGTCAGGTACGCGCGCGCCTGCGCCGGCACGATCGTCCGCTCGGCGCCGGTCGCGAGCATGTTCACGTCGAGCGAGGCGTCGGCACCCGTGCGGGCGCGCCAGGCGTCGCCGGCACCGGGGGCGACGGGCCGTGCCCCGATCTCGTCGAGCGCCTCGTGTGAAGGACGCAACGCCGCCCACGACTCGAGCTCGGCCGCGGACGGCGGCACGATGCCCTCGCGCAGCTCGGCCCGCAGCACGCCGTCGTCGCCGGGGAGCACGGCGCCGAGGATGCGGTGCAGGACATGGGCGGCGTTCAGCGTCACGCCGCCGTACAGGCCCGAATGCAGATCGCGCGGCTGCGCCGTGACGGTCAGCGTCGCGGCGATGACCCCGCGCAGGCCCAGCGTGATCGCGGGCGTGTGGACGTCCTCCATGCCGGAGTCGAAGACGATCGCGCAGTCGGCGCCGCGCTCGTCATCGCGGACCCACTGCTCGACGCTCGCGCCGCCCGCCTCCTCCTCGCCCTCGACGAGGACGCGGACGTTGACCGGCAGCTCCCCGGCGGCCGCCAGCGCGCATGCGGCGTGCAGCAGCGGCAGGAAGTTGCCCTTGTCGTCGGCGGCGCCGCGGGCGTAGATCCGGCCGCCGCGCTCGTCGGGCTCGAACGGCGGCGATTCCCAGGCGCCGCGGATCGCCGATGCCCTGCACGTCGTAGTGCCCGTAGATCAGCACCGTCGGCGCGTCCGGATCCGTCGCGCGCAGGTCACCGACGGCGAGCGGATTGCCGGCGCCGATCCGCACGAGACCGGCCTCGCCACCGGCCGCGCGCACCCGCTCGCAGACCCATTCGGCGGCGCGATCGAGGTCCGCCGCGTCACCGCCGCCGGTCGAGATCGACGGGATCCGCAGCCAGTCCAGCAGGTTCTCGCGCAGCGCCTGATCCATGGCCCGGACCCTATCCGCGCGGGTCCGGGCCGCGCCGCGCGGACGTGTACCCTCGGCCTTCGTGTCCGCCGGCCCCTCGCTCTACCGTCGTCACCGTCCCCGCACCTTCGCGGACGTGGTCGGGCAGGAGCACGTGGTCCGCACGCTCAGCAACGCGGTCGAGCAGGGAAAGGTGCATCACGCCTACCTGTTCGTCGGCTCGCGCGGGACCGGCAAGACGTCGATGGCGAAGATCCTCGCGGCCTGCATGAACTGCGTGAACGGGCCGACGATCGAGCCCTGCGGCGTCTGTGAGGCGTGCGTCGCGATCCAGAGCGCGACGTCGCTCGACGTGATCGAGATGGACGCCGCGTCGCACAACTCCGTCGACGACATCCGCGAGCTGCGCGACAAGGTCGCGTTCGCGCCCGGTCTCCGGCCGCGCGAAGGTCTACATCCTCGACGAGGCGCACATGCTGACCTCGCAGGCGTGGAACGCGTTCCTCAAGACGCTCGAGGAGCCGCCCCCGGGGACGATCTTCGTGCTCGCCACGACGGAGGCGCAGAAGGTGCTGCCGACCGTCGTCGACCGCTGCCACCGCTTCGACTTCGGCCGCCCGACCGTCGAGCAGCTCGCGTCGGTGCTGCAGCGCGTCGCCGGCCAGGAGGGGATCGAGATCGCGCCGGACGCGCTGGCGCTGCTCGCCCGCCACGCGACCGGATCCTTCCGCGACGCGCTCGGCACGCTCGAGCAGCTCGTCACGTATTCGGGGACGACCATCACCGTCGGCGACGTGCAGGCCGTGCTCGGGGCCGTCGACGACGATCTGCTGTTCGGCACGCTCGACGCGGTCGCCACCCACGACGCCGGGGTGGCGCTGCGCGCGGCCGCGGCGCTGGCGGCCACCGGCCGCGACCTCGTGGCGGGCATGCGCGACATCGAGGCGCACACGCGCGAGCTGCTCGTCGTGCGCACGCTCGGCGGGGTTCCCGCCGAGCTGCGCGTCACGCCCGAACGTGACGCACGGCTGTCCGATCAGGCGCAGCGCGTGGCCGCCACCGACCTCGTGCGCCTGCTGGAGCTGCTCGGCACGGCGATGCGCGCGGTCAAGGACGGCGCCGACCCGCGAACGCGCCTGGAGCTCGTCGCTCGTGCAGGCGGCGACGCCCGAGGTCGACGCCTCGACGAAGGCGCTGCTGGCCCGGATCGGCCGGCTCGAGGCGGCGCTCCAGGGCGGCGGGGCGCCTGCGCCGGCGACGCCGCTGACCGCCGTTCCCGACGCCCCGCTCGAGGCGCCCACGCCGATCCAGTCGGCTCCGCGCGACCCGCAGCCCGCGCCGGCGCAGCCGTCCGCCGTCGCCGCGGTTCCGGCCCCGGCGGCCGAGGCTCCGGTCGCGCCCCCGCCGGTCGCGCCGCCTCCGGCTCCGGCGGCGACGCGGACCGACATCACGCTCGCCGAGGTCCACGAGGTGTGGCCCGCGGCGCTCGAGACCGTCGGCGCCGACTACGCGCTGCTGGCCGCGGCGCTGCACAACGCGCGGCCGGTCGACGCTCTCCGACGGCACCCTGATCCTCGCCTTCGCGGCCGACGACACCTTCAATCGCCGCATGGCCGCCGAGAACCAGGAGCACCGGCGTGCCCTCGGCGAGGCGCTGCTGGCGCTCACCGGCGCGCGCCTGCGCCTGGCCTACGAGCTGCGCGACCTCGGCGAGCCGGAGCGCCCGCCCGAGCTCGCGGGGGACGAGCTGGTCGCGCGCATCGTGCAAGAGTTCGATGCCGAGGAGATCGTCCCCGAACCCGAGCCCCAAGGACCAGCCTGATGCCCCAGCCGAACATGCAGCAGATGCTCAAGCAGGTCCAGAAGATGCAGCAGGACATGCTCGCCGCGCAGGAGCAGCTCAAGGAGGAGGAGGTCGAGGCCTCCGCGGGCGGCGGGATGGTCACGGTCAAGGTCAGCGGCGACCTCGTCGTGAAGGCCGTCCTGATCGATCCCGAGGCGATCGACCCGGAGGACGCGGAGCTGCTCCAGGACATGGTCACCGCCGCGACGAACGAGGCGATCCGGGCCGCGCAGGCGCTCGCCGCCGACCGCATGGGCGGAATCGCCGGCGGTCTCGGCGGCGCGGGCGGTCTCGGCGGCCTCGGCATCCCCGGGATGTAAGGCGGTAGCGCGATCCACGCTCCGCCGGTCCAGCGCCTGATCACCGAGCTCGGCAAGCTGCCGGGCATCGGCCCGCGCACGGCGCAGCGGCTCGCGTTCGACATCCTGCGCCGCTCGCCGGAGGACGCGATCGCGCTCGCCGACGCGATCCGCGACGTGAAGGAGAAGGTCGGCTTCTGCGAGATCTGCTTCAACCTCGCCGAGGGCCCGCGCTGCACGATCTGTCAGGACGAGCGCCGCGACGGCTCGGTCATCTGCGTCGTCGAGGAGCCGGGCGACGTCATCCCGATCGAGCGCACGCACGAGTTCCGTGGCCGCTACCACGTCCTCGGCGGTGCGCTGTCGCCGATCGACGGCGTGGATCCCGAGCATCTGCGGATCGGCGAGCTCTACGCCCGGCTCGACGCCGGCGGCGTGACCGAGGTCGTGCTCGCCACCAATCCGACGACGACCGGTGAGGCCACCGCGCTGCACGTCGCGCGCGGCGTCCACGAGCGCTCGCCGGACATCGCCGTCACGCGCCTGGCCAGCGGCCTGCCGGTCGGCGCCGATCTCGAGTACGCCGACGAGGTCACGCTCGGCCGGGCGATGATGGGCCGCCGCGCCGTCTGAGCCGTCTCGCTGCGGGCCGGACGCGGCTGCGGCTCGTATCCTCCATCGCTCGTATGAGCCTGGGCACGATCGTCATGAAGTTCGGCGGCACATCGGTCGCCGACGCGGAGCGCCTCAAGCGCGCGGCCGCGCGCATCGTCGCCAAGCGCGAGGACGGGCACCGCGTCGTCGCCGTGCTCAGCGCGCGGGGCCTCGAGACCGATCGCCTGATCGAGGACGCGTTCGAGGTCTCCGACAACCCGCACCCGCGCGAGATGGACATGCTGCTGTCGACCGGCGAGCGCGTCTCCTGTGCGCTCTGCGCGATGGCGATCAACGACCTCGGCCACCGCGCGATCTCGCTGACCGGCTCGCAGGCGGGCATCGTCACCGACACCTCGCACACGAAGGCGCGGATCCTCGACGTCCGCGCCGACCGGATCATGGATGCGCTCGACGAGGACGCGATCGTGCTCGTCGCCGGCTTCCAGGGCGTCTCGACCTCGAAGGACGTGACCACGCTCGGCCGCGGCGGCTCGGACACGACCGCGGTCGCGCTCGCCGCCGCCGTCGGCGCCGAGGTCTGCGAGATCTACACCGACGTGCCCGGGCGTCTTCAGCGCCGACCCGCGCATCGTGCCGGACGCGCGCAAGCTCGACGTCGTCTCGTTCGAGGAGATGCTCGAGATGAGCGCCTCGGGCGCCGGCGTGCTGCAGCTTCGCGCCGTCGAGTACGCGCGCAACCACGGCGTGCGCATCCACTGCCGCTCGAGCTTCGACGACACTCCTGGGACGATCGTCGTCCCGGAGAGGGAGACCATGGAACACCCGCTGATCACCGCCGTCACCCACTCGACCGGCGAGGCCCGCGTCACGCTGACCGGCGTGCCGGACACGCCCGGCATCGCCGGCCGGATCGCCACGGCGCTCGCCGAGGCGAACGTGAACGTGGACATGATCATCCAGAACGAGCCCGTCTCCGAGGGCTCGCGGGCGGACATGTCCTTCACGATCCCGCGCGACGACGTGCGCACGGCGCGGGCGGCGCTCGAGCCGCTCGTCGCCGAGCTCGGCATCGGCGGGCTCCAGGCGGACGAGTCGATGGGGAAGGTGTCGATCGTCGGCGCCGGAATGAAGACCCATCCCGGCGTCGCGGCGAAGGTCTTCACGGTCCTCGGCGACAACGGCATCAACATCGAGATGATCTCCACCTCGCCGATCAAGATCTCCTGCGTCGTTCCGGGCGACAAGGTGCCGGAGGCCGTTCGCGCGCTGCACAGCGCGTTCGAGCTGCAGGGCGAGGACACGATCCGGCCCGAGCAGCCGTTCGGGGAGTTCGCGTCATGAGGGTCGCGGTCGTCGGCGCCACCGGAGCCGTCGGTCAGATCATGCTGCGCACGCTCGAGCGGCGCGGCTTCCCGGCGGACGCGATCGTGCCGTTCGCCAGCGAGCGCTCGGCGGGTCGCGAGCTCGAGGGCTACGGCGTCATCCAGCCGCTCACCGACGAGACGCGTCCAGGGCTACGACCTTGCGCTGTTCTCGGCCGGCGGTTCGACGTCGAAGGCCTGGGCCGAGCGCTTCGTCGCCGGCGGCGCCGTCGTCGTCGACAACTCGTCCGCGTGGCGCATGGACCCGGACGTCCCGCTCGTCGTCAGCGAGGTGAACCCCGAGGCGATCGACGGTGCCCGCAAGGGGATCGTCGCCAACCCGAACTGCACCACGATGGTCGTGATGCTGCCCGCCAAGGCGCTCCACGATGCCTACGGGATGACGGCGATGGTCGCCACGAGCTACCAGGCCGCCGGCGGTGCCGGGCAGAAGGGGATCGACGAGCTGGCCTTCCAGGTGCCGGTGCTGCACGACGACATCGGGATGCTCGTGAACGACGGCGCGCAGGCCGCGCGCCTCGTCGAGTCGAGCATCCACGAGAACACGCTCGCGTACAACGTCGTGCCGCTGCTGGGGACGCTCGGCGAGAACGGCTACACCGACGAGGAGATGAAGATCCAGAACGAGAGCCGCAAGATCCTCGGGCTGCCGGACCTCGCCGTCTCACCGACCTGCGTGCGCGTGCCGGTGATGGTCGGTCACGCGATCGAGGTGAAGGCGACCTACGCGAGCGCGGTCGACCGCGACGAGGCGCTCGAGGTGCTGCGCGCCTTCCCGAACCTCGATCGTCGAGGACGCGCCGACGCCGCTCGAGGCGGCCGGCCGCGACGAGACCTTCGTCGGCCGCGTGCGCCTGGACCTCGCCGATCCGCGAAGCCTCAACTTCTTCGTCGTCGGCGACAACCTGCTGAAGGGCGCTGCGCTGAACACCGTGCAGATCGCCGAACTGGCGGTCGAGCGCGGGCTCGTGGGCGCGCGGGCCTGACCGGAAGTCGCGTTGACGGGCCTGGGCCGTCCTACCAGCCGCCGCCGGGGGCGACGCCCGCGACGACCGCTTCGCTCCAGTCGATCACGCTCGTCGCCTTGACGACGTGGCGCTGGAGCCCGATCTCCTTCGGCGTGAGGCCGAGGGCGAGCCCGACGAGCTGCGGCAGGTGCAGGACCGGCATGTTCAGCTCGCGGCCGACCGCGCGCTCGGCGAGCGGCTGCTGGAGGTCGAGGTTCAGGTGGCACAGCGGGCACGGCGTGACGAGGCAGTCGGCCTCGGCGTCGACCGCGTCGCCGAGATGCGTTCCGGCCTGCTTCAGCGACGCCTCCTTGTTCATCGTGATGATCGGGAAGCCGCAGCACTTGTGGCTGCCGGCGTAGTCGATGACCGTGCCGCCGAGCGCCTCGATGACCTGCGCCAGGTAGGTGTCGCGCGGGTTCTCCGCGTCGATCCCCAGGCGGTCGGTCGGTCGCACGATGTAACAGCCGTAGAAGGGCCCGACCTTCAGGTCGGTGAGCGGCCGCTTGACGAGCGTCTTCAGGTGGTCGAGACCGATGTCCTCGACGAGCACCCAGAGGAAGTTCTTGTTGACGACGCCCTCGCTGTACTCGGGGCTGCCCGTCGCCTTCAGCGTCTCGTTCACGCGGCCGCGGTACTCGGCGTTCGCGTCCAGCCGCTCCTGGCACTCGCTCTGCGCGCCCTGGCAGGTCGAGCAGATGTTCATCATCAGGTCGGCGCCCGGCACCTGCTGGGCGAGCGCGAACGTCCGCGCGTTGAGCGTGTCGGCGAGCTCCTGGCTGTGCTCGGCGATCACGCCGGCCCCGCAGCAATTCGCGCGATCCAGCTCGACGAGCTCGATGTCGAGCAGCGGGGCGACCTGTGCCATCGAGCCGTGCAGCTCGGGAGTGAAGCCGCGGCTGACGCAGCCGGGCCAGTAGGCGACCTTCATGTTCCGGGTGTCCCTTCGGTCACGGCGACCGGGTGCTCCGCGTTGTCCGCGTCGGTCCCGGTGATGTAGAGGTTCAGCTCGTCGCGCTGATCGCGGTTCTCCACGATGTCGTAGATCTTCTTCACGGCGGTGAGGTCCGCGGACGGGAGCTTGTGCGGCTTCAGCGCGCCGGTGATGGTGACCTTGCGGCGCAGCAGCGCGGTCGTGATCGCCGGCAGCGACGCGACGAGCTCCATGCCCGCCGGCGGCGCGAACTTGCCGAACCACGAGTCGCCGCCGTAGGAGCGCGGGAGCAGCTCGGCCTCCCAGAGCAGGCCGTTGTCGCGCACGAGCGAGACGAACGCCTTCTCGTGACGGTGCCCGTTGTTGGGGTCGTTGATGCCGTGGTCGGCGCCGGCGATCCGCCGCAGGCGCATGATCTGGCTCATCGGCGCGACGCCCTTCGGGCACGCCTCGATGCACTTGAAGCAGTGCGTGCACGAGTAGATGCCGTGCGGATCGTGCGAGAGGTCCTTGAGGCGCTGCTCGTGCTTGGCGTCGCGCGGGTCGCCGACGAAGCGGTAGGCCTTCGCGAGCGCGGCGGGGCCGACGAACAGCGGGTCGACCTCCATCGAGAGGCAGTCCGACACGCATGCGCCGCACTGGATGCAGGCGGCGGTCTGGGTGACGTCGATCATCGACTCGCGCGGGACGATGTACTCGCGCTCGGGGATCGGCTCCTTGTTGATGAGCCATGGCGTGACGCGCTGGATCTTCTTCCAGTGCACCGCGTCCATGTCGACGATCAGATCCTTGAGGACGGGCATGTTGCCCATCGGCTCGATCTCGATCACACCGTCGGTCGCGCCCGCGAGCGCGTCGCCGAGGTGCTTGTGGCAGGCGAGGCCGGGCTGGCCGTTGATGCGCACACCGCAGGACCCGCAGATCGCGCCCCTGCAGGAGCAGCGGATGCCGATCGACCCGTCGTACCGGTTGCGGGCCTGCAGGATGCCTTCCAGCACGGAGCGGTGCGGCTCGAGGTCGATGGTGTGCTCGTCCCAGTAGGGCGCCTCGCCCGACTCCGGGTCGTAACGGCGGATCTTCAGCGTGAACTCGGCCATCTAGTACTTGCGCTCCTCGGGCTGCCACTGGGTGATGGTGACGGGGGAGTAGGAGAGGTGTGGGCTCGCGTCGCCGTTGCGCGAGACGTCGATGTGCTTCAGCCATTCGGCGTCGTTGCGTTCGGGGAAGTCGGTGCGGAACTGCGCGCCGCGGGACTCCTTGCGCTCGATCGCGGCGAGGACGATCGTCTCGGCGACGGTGAGCATGTAGCGCAGCTCGATCGCGCCGAGGACGTCCTGGTTGAAGACCGTGCCCTTGTCGTCGACGTAGGCGGTCGTGGCCTCCTCCTTGAGCCGGAGCACGGTCTCGTGCGCGGTCTGCAGGCCGGCCTCCTCGCGGAAGACCGCGACGTGGCGGTTCATCGTCTCGCCGAGCTCCTCCTTGATCTCGGAGATGCGCCGGCCGTCCTTCGGGCGGGCGAGGATCTCGGCGACCATCGCCTCGTCGCGCTTCTGGGTCTCGGTGCCGGCGGCCGGCATCGCCATGCCGAGCGAGCGGTCCGCCGCGTGCTCGCCGGAGCGGCGGCCGAAGATCAGCGTGTCGAGCAGCGAGTTCGCGCCCAGGCGGTTGCCGCCGTGGACCGAGACGCAGGCCACCTCGCCGGCCGCGTAGAGCCCCGGGATCGATGTCGCGCCGTTGACGTCTGCCTTCACCCCGCCCATGATGTAGTGGGCTCCGGGCTGGATCATGATCGGCTCGCGGGTGATGTCGACGCCGGCGAAGTCCTTGCCGATGTTCACGATCTCGCGCAGCGCCTCGAGCGTGCGCTTCTTCGGCACGACGGTGATGTCGAGCCAGATGCCGCTCTTGTCGGGGCCGACGCCGCGGCCCTCGAGGATCTCGGTCTGCTCGGCGCGCGAGACGACGTCGCGGGAGGCGAGCTCCATCTTGTTGGGCGCGTACTTCTCCATGAAGCGCTCGCCCTCGGAGTTCAGGAGATGTGCACCCTCGCCGCGGGCGCCCTCGGTGATGAGGAACCCGTTCTCGGCGAGCGTCGTCGGGTGGTACTGGATCATCTCCATGTCCATCAGCGGCGCGCCGACCTCATATGCCTGCGCCATGCCGTCACCCGTGCAGATCAGCGCGTTCGTCGTCGGCTTGAAGCACTGGCCCGCGCCGCCGGAGGCGAGGATCACGTTCTTCGCCGAGAAGGTCTCGATCCGGCCGCTGCGGATGTCGCGTGCGACGACGCCGACGCACTGGCCCTGCTCGTCGAGCACGATCGAGGTGACGAACCACTCCTCGAAGCGGTCGATGACCTCGTGGAACTTCATCAGCTGCTCGTAGAGCACGTGCAGCATCGCCTGGCCGGTGATGTCGGCGACGTAGGCGGTGCGCTTCATCGAGGCGCCGCCGAAGGCGCGGAGGTCGATCTCGCCCTTCTCGTTGCGGTGGAACGTGAGGCCGATGTGCTCGAGGTGCATGACCTCGTGCGGGGCCTCGCGGCACATGATCTCGATCGCGTCCTGGTCGCCGAGGAAGTCGGAGCCCTTGACGGTGTCGTAGGCGTGGGAGCGCCAGTCGTCGTCGGGGTTGACCGCGGCGTTGATGCCTCCGGCCGCGGCCACCGAGTGCGAGCGCACCGGGTGGACCTTGCTCAAGATCGCCACCGACGCGCCGCGCTGGGCGGCGGCGAGTGCGGCGCGCTGGCCCGCGAGGCCTGCGCCGATGATCAGGACGTCATGTGCTGGCATCTGGCTCTTTGAGAGGGGTCGTTGCCGCCGCACGAAGGACCTGCGCGGCGTCCAGGACTCTATACGCGAGTGGCGCTCGGGCGGCCTGCGCCTCCGGCCGCCTCGGCGCACCGCAATCCCAAGTGCGGAGGTCGGATTCGCGCTGCCGGGCCTACGCCTGCGGCGCGGCGGCGGCCAGCGTGCGGCGGAGCTGGTCGGCGGTCACGACGCCGCACAGGCGGTCGTCGGCGTCGACCACGATGACCGCTCCGAGGCGGCGCACGGCGTCGAGTCCGAGCAGCGCCTCGACCGGCGTGTCGCGCGTCACCCACGACTCCGGCTCCGCGGCCGGGTCCAGCAGGTCGCGGACGGTGAGCGCCGGCCGGCCTTCGGCGATCGCCGCCTCGACGGTGGCCGCCTGGATGATGCCCTCGAAGCGCCCGAGCTCGTCGACGACCGCGAACCAGGGGGCGCGGTACAGCTCGAAGTAGCGGTCGCCGGCGTCGAGCGCGGTCGTCTGGGCCGGGATCGTGACGGGCTGCTCGTCCATGACGTCGCCGGCCGTGACGCCCTCGAGCGCGTCCGCGAAGCGCGATCCCGCGACCGCGCCGCGCGCCGCCGAGCCCAGGAACCAGCCGAGGAAGCCGAACCAGATGCCGCTGACGACGTCGCCGCGGACGAAGACGAAGATGCCGAGCCCGATCAGGAGCCAGGAGAAGAGCTCGCCGAGGCGCGCCGAGAAGCGGGTTCCGCGGCTGCGGTCCCCGGTGACCTTCCAGGCGATCGCGCGCGCGATCCGCCCGCCGTCGAGCGGGAAGGCGGGAATCAGGTTGAAGATCAGCAGGACGAGGTTGATCAGGCCGAGCCAGCCGATCAGCGCGATCGAGGGCGTGGTGCTCACGTCCTTGAACGTCGCCGTGTCGACGACCCCGCTCATCTTCGAGGCGAGCGCGCCCGCGCCGATGCAGATGCCGACGATGATCGCCGTCACGGCGGGTCCGGCCGCGGCGACGATGAACTCCTCCTTCGGCGTCTTCGAGTCGCGCGTGAGCTTCGCGACGCCGCCGAACAGCCACAGGTCGATGCCGCTGGTGCCGATCCCGAAGCGCCGCGCGGCCATCGCGTGGCCGAGCTCGTGCAGCAGCAGCGAGACGAAGAAGAGGACCGTGGCGGCGACGGCGACGCCGAACGAGACGGTGTTCGAGGAGTCCACGAGCACGGTCCTGAAGTAGCTCGACAGCCAGTAGATCATCAGGAACAGCACGAGGAACCAGCTCGGGCTGGCGCCGATGCGGATCCCGGAGATCCGGAAGAGCTGGATCGAACGGTCGCCGAACACGACGCCTCAGCGTAGTCCCGCGGCGCCGGTGCGGCGTCAGCCGGCCGGCGTGTGCCGCTCGACGATCGCCTCGATGTCGGCGCCGGGCGGCAGCGTGCCGTAGTTCAGGCCCGCGTCGCCGGCCAGGCGCGAGGCGCAGAACGCGTCCGCGACGGCGGGCGGCGCGTGGCGCACGAGCAGTGAGCCCTGCAGTGCCTGGGCCATCTTCTCGACGATGCGGCGGGCGCGGGACTCGACCTGCTCCGTGTCCGCGAACTCGGCCCGCAGGTCGTCGACGAAGGCGTCGTAGCGGGCGTCCGCGCCGGCCGCGAGGTCGATCTCGGCGAAGTAGGCCTCGAGCGCCTCCGGCGTGCGCGACAGCGCGCGCAGCACGTCGAGCGCCATGACGTTGCCCGACCCCTCCCAGATCGAGGCCAGCGGCGCCTCGCGGTAGAGCCGCGGCATGCCGGACTCCTCGACGAACCCGACGCCGCCGAAGCACTCGAGCGCCTCGAACGCGTGCTGCGGGGCGCGCTTGCAGACGTAGTACTTCCCGACCGCCGTCCCGAGGCGCTTGAGGTGCGCCTCCGCCGGGTCGTTCTCCGCGGCGTCATAGGCGCGGGCCATGCGCATCGCCAGCGCGGTCGTGGCCTCGGCCTCGAGCGCGAGGTCCGCGAGCACGTTGCGCATCAGCGGCTGGTCGCTGAGGACCTTGCCGAAGGCGCTGCGGTGGGCGGCGTGCCAGGTCGCCTCCGCCACGCCGCGGCGCATCCCGGCGGCCGTTCCGAGAATGCAGTCGAGGCGCGTGTGGCCGACCATCTCGATGATCGTCGGCACGCCGCGGCCCGGCTCCCCGACCATGCGCGCCCACGCGCCGTGGTACTCGACCTCGCTCGAGGCGTTGGAGCGGTTGCCGAGCTTGTCCTTCAGGCGCTGGATGCGCATCGCGTTGCGCGAGCCGTCGGGGAGGACCCGCGGCAGGGCGAAGCACGACAGCCCCTCGTCGGTCTGGGCGAGGATCAGGAAGAGGTCGCTCATCGGCGCCGAGCAGAACCACTTGTGGCCGACGACCTCGTACTCCGCGCCCGCCCCGCCGCCGTTCAGCGGGGTCGCGGTCGTCGTGTTCGCGCGGACATCCGAGCCGCCCTGCTTCTCGGTCATCGCCATGCCGCAGATGGCCGAGCCCTTCTCGCTCGCGGGCTTCAGCTCGGGGTCGTAGGTCGTGGCGGTGAGCAGCGGCTCCCACTCCGCGGCGAGCTCCGGCTGCATGCGCAGAGCGGGGATGGCGGCGTACGTCATCGTCGTGGGGCATGCGAACCCGGCCTCGGCCTGGATCGCGGTGATGTACATGGCGGCGCGCGCGGTGTGGCCGCCGGGGCGATCGGTCCGCCAGGGCAGCGCGTGCAGCTCGTCGCGCACGCTCGCGGTCATCAGCTGATGCCACGCCGGGTCGAAGTCCACCTCGTCGATCCGGTTCCCGTAACGATCGTGCGTGCGGAGCACCGGGGTGATGCGTGTTGGCCCGCTCACCCCAGACGGCGTATGGCTCGCCGCCCCAGAATGCGCCGACCTCGCCTGCGCGCGGCCGGCGGCCCAGCTCGCGCCCTCGCGGTCGAGCGCCTCGACCAGCGGTGCGTTGTCCTGGAACAGGTTGCGGCCGGCAAGCGGCGGCGGCTGGTTGAGGACCTCGTGCGTGACGAGGGATGGGGTGGTCGCCCTGATCGTGGCCATGCGCGCAGGCTACGCCCCGCGCCGCTCGGCGGCCAGTGAGCCACTAGCATCGCGGCGTCTCCCTGACACCCGAGCCGAAGGACACCATGGCGAAGATCCAGGTGCAGAATCCCGTCGTCGAGCTCGACGGCGACGAGATGACCCGCATCATCTGGCAGTTCATCAAGGACCAGTTGATCCTGCCGTACCTCGACATCGACCTGAAGTACTACGACCTCGGGATCGAGCAGCGCGACGCGACCGGCGATCAGGTGACGATCGACGCGGCGAACGCGATCAAGGAGTTCGGCGTCGGGGTGAAGTGCGCGACGATCACGCCGGACGAGGCACGCGTCGAGGAGTTCGGCCTCACGCAGATGTGGCGCTCCCCGAACGGGACGATCCGCAACATCCTCGGCGGGGTCATCTTCCGCGAGCCGATCGTGATCTCCAACGTGCCGCGGCTGGTGCCCGGGTGGACGAAGCCGATCGTCATCGGCCGCCACGCGTTCGGCGACCAGTACCGCGCGACCGACCTGGTCGTGCCGGGAGCGGGAACGCTCACCATGACCTACACGCCGACGGACGGCTCGCAGCCGATCGAGCTCGACGTCTATGACTTCCCGAGCGGCGGCGTCGCGATGGCGATGTACAACCTCGACGACTCGATCCGCGACTTCGCTCGCGCATCGCTGCGCTACGGGCTGGACCGCGGGTTTCCCGTCTACCTGTCGACGAAGAACACGATTCTCAAGAAGTACGACGGGCGCTTCAAGGATCTCTTCGCCGAGGTCTTCGAGGCCGAGTTCAAGACGGACTTCGACGCCGCCGGCATCACCTACGAGCATCGCCTGATCGACGACATGGTCGCCGCCGCCATGAAGTGGGAGGGCGGCTACGTCTGGGCCTGCAAGAACTACGACGGCGACGTCCAGTCGGACACCGTCGCGCAGGGCTTCGGCTCACTCGGCCTGATGACGAGCGTGCTGATGACGCCCGACGGCAAGACCGTCGAGGCCGAGGCCGCGCACGGCACCGTGACGCGCCATTACCGCCAGCACCAGCAGGGCAAGCCGACGTCGACGAACCCGATCGCCTCGATCTTCGCCTGGACGCGGGGCCTCTCGGCCCGCGGGCGGATGGACGGCACCCCCGAGGTGTCCCGGTTCGCGGAGACGCTCGAGCGGGTCTGCGTGGAAACCGTCGAGAGCGGGAAGATGACGAAGGACCTGGCGCTGCTGATCGGACCCGACCAGCCGTTCCAGACGACGCAGGACTTCCTCGCCTCGATTGACGAGAACCTTCAGCAGGCCATGGCCTGACACGCACCGGTAGCGTCCGGCGCGCCCTCCCCCGAATGTCCCCTCAGGAGATGAAACAGCGATGACTCCCGTGAACGTGACCGTCACCGGCGCCGCCGGCCAGATCGGCTACGCCATCCTCTTCCGCATCGCCAGCGGGCAGCTGCTGGGCCCGGACACGCAGGTTCACCTGAAGCTGCTCGAGATCCCGCAGGCGGTGAAGGCGGCCGAGGGCACGGCGATGGAGCTCGACGACTGCGCCTTCCCGCTGCTCTCGGGCATCGACATCTACGACGACCCGAAGACGGCGTTCGACGGCACGAACATCGGCCTGCTCGTCGGTGCGCGTCCGCGCGGCCCGGGCATGGAGCGCGCCGACCTGCTCGAGGCCAACGGCGGCATCTTCCGGCCTCAGGGTGAGGCCATCAACGGCGGCGCCGCGAGCGACATCCGCGTGCTCGTCGTCGGCAACCCCGCCAACACCAACGCGCTGATCGCCAAGTCCAGCGCTCCCGACGTGCCCGCCGACCGCTTCCACGCGATGACCCGCCTGGATCACAACCGCGCGATCGCGCAGCTGGCGCAGAAGACGGGCGTCACCGTCGGCGACGTCACGAACATGACCATCTGGGGCAACCACTCGACGACGCAGTACCCGGATCTCTTCCACGCGAAGGTGAAGGGCCGGCCGGCGATCGAGCTGGTCGAGCAGGACTGGTACGAGAACGAGTACATCCCGAAGGTCGCCAAGCGCGGCGCGGCGATCATCGAGGCGCGCGGCGCGTCGTCGGCGGCGTCGGCGGCCAACGCGGCGATCGGTCACATGCGCGACTGGGTGCTCGGGACGCCGGAGAACGACTGGGTCTCGATGTCGGTGATCTCCGACGGCTCGTACGGCGTGCCGGAGGGCATCATCTCCTCGTTCCCGTGCACCTGCTCGGGCGGCGAGTTCCAGATCGTCCAGGGCCTCGAGATCGACGACTTCTCCCGCGCAAGGATCGACGCGAGCGCCGCGGAGCTGGTCGAGGAGCGCCAGGCCGTCGCGGACCTGGGGCTGATCTAGGAGCGCGCGCTCGGGAGCGACGCGGGCTGGCGGCACGTGGCACTCCCGCGAGCGGGCTCGGCGACCGATCTGCGCGAGGGCGCCGAGCGCACCGTTGTGCGGGAGGGCCATCCCCGCACAACCACCGGGCCGCGTGACCGCTACGCAGCGTCCTTCGCGTACCAGCCCTTGCCCTTCTTGGTGACGAGCCCGTCCTGCTGGAGGCCGGGCATGACCCGGTAGAGGTAGTTCTGCTTGATCCCCATCGCGTCGGCGATCTCGGGGATGGTGATGCCGGGCTTCGAGCGCACGATGTCGAGCGCCTGCTTGCCGCGCTGCCCGCTGCCCTTCGGGCGACCGCGCTTGCCGGTTCCCGTGCTCTTGCGGGGGGCCGACCGCTTACGCGAGCCGACCGAGCGCGCGGGTGCTGTGACGGTCCGGACGGCGGACGCGCCGACGCCGGCCAGGGCATGGACGGCGGCCTCGAGGCGGTGGTACTCGTCCACCAGCGGCTTCAGCTCCTTGAGGCGCGACTCCATCTCCCGTCGCTTCTCATCTACGAAATCAGCCATCGGAACGAAACATCCTTGTGTCGGAGGGGGCCTGGACCGAACAGGACCAATCTAACACCGACAAGCTGAATTTTTCGTAAGCGGGTCACTTCTATTGGCGTCGATGCGCCAACGTTCGACGCGAGCCAAAGCCTCAAATGTCGCCGTTCTCGCAGAGATCCTTGAGTCGTCGCAGCGATTTCAGCGCCTCAGTACGCGGGATGTCACCCGTAACTGCATTCTGGGCAACGCGTCCGACGACGCCGAACGGGACGTGAAAACTGTTTCTGTAGTGAAAACACGTTCCTCCGTCAACGGCGTCCAGACGGTACGACGTCTCCGCCCTGGAGCCCGCCGGGCCGCGACCCTCCCAGTCCGCGACGTGCGGTGCCTCGCACGTCGCGAGCCGCCACCGGACCTTGAACGGCGCGCCGCGCAGCGTCAGCGTCTGGGTCATCTCGTAGCCGGCGCGCGCCGCCCCGTCGCTGTGCTTTCCGAGACTGCGATGGATCGTCACCCAATCGGCGAGCCGCTGGGGGTCGAGCGCGATCGCCCAGACCTCCGCCGGAGTGGCGGCGATCTGGATGCTGACGTCGACCTCACCCATCGTCGGCCGACGCTAGCGCGCCGCCAGCTCCTCGTCGGCTTCCCAGTCACGCAGCGCGCGCTCGATGGCCGCGTCGAGGCGATGCAGCCGGACCGGCAGGAGCTCCTGCGCGCGCTCGTCGCGAGGCAGCAGGTCGCCGCCCAGGCCCTCCATGAGCGGGCCGACGAGCTCGATGGCCTCACCGGCGATCGCCGAGGCGACCACGCTCGCGACCGGCGTCATCGAGAAGGGCAGCTCGAGCGGCGGGCGCTTCAGCAGCAGCGCGTCGCTGATCCGGCGGATCAGCTCGCCGTAGGTGACGACGTCCGGGCCCGCGATGTCGAGTGAGAGCCGTCCGCGGACCGCCGGCGAGGTTCCCGCCGCGACGAGGTAGGCGATCACGTCGCGCCCGTCGATCGGCTGCGTGCGGTTGTCACGCCACGACGGCAGCGGCAGGACCGGGGTGCGCTCGACGAGCCGCACGAGAAAGCGGAACGATCGCGAGGCCGCGCTGATGACGATCGACGCGCGCAGCGCCACGGCCTCCGGCGCCCCGTCGAGCAGCGCATCCTCGACGCGCCATCCGGCTCGAGAGGTGGACCGAGGGAGCACGGCCCTGCGGGACGAGGCCGCCGAGGTAGACGATGCGCCGCACGCCCGCGCGCCGGCAGGCCGCGACGACGTTGGCCGCCGACGTGCGCTCGCGCTCGGGGAACGAGCCGGCGCCCGGCGGCGCCGGCTCCATCGAGTGGATCAGGTAGTAGACGACGTCCGCGCCCGCCGCCGCCGCGTCGAGGCCGGCGCCGGTCAGCGCGTCGCCGGTGACGATCTCGTCGATGCCCTCGCAGCGCACGCGCGCGGGGTCGCGAGCGAGCGCGCGAACCGTGTGCCCGGCGGAGGCCAGCACGGGAGCCAGGGCAGAGCCGATGGCGCCGCTCGCGCCGGTGACCAGGATCCGCATCGTCGCCGAGGGTACGGCCCCGGCCGGGGCTCAGATGCCCGCGCGGTCGGCGATCTCGCGCGGCGATCGCCAGCGACGCCGTCGCGGCCGGGCGACGGGGCGTTGCGGACATGCAGGACGCCGCCTGAGCCGGAGAACGCGAAGTCGTCGAGCAGCGTGCCGTCACGCGCGAGCGCCTGAGCGCGGATGCCGGCGAAGCCCGGCTCGAGGTCGTCGTCGCGCAGGCCCGGCACGAGCGTGCGCGCCTCGCGCGCGTAGGCCCGCCGCGAGACGCGCGTACCCGAGCTCGCTCAGCGCATGGCGCCGCCAGCGCCAGGCCATGCGCCAGGTGCCGGGCCACAGCAGCGTGTCGCGCAGGTCGGCCGGCCGGACCCGCCCCAGCCGGTAGGCGTCGCGCGCGGCGACCGGCAGCGCCGTCGGTCCGGCGAGGACGTCGCCCTGCGATGCGGCGCGTCAGGTGAACCCCCAGGAACGGCAGTCCCGGGTCGGGCACGGGGTAGATGAGCGCGCGTACGAGCTCGGGCCGCCGCAGCCGGAAGTACGCGCCGCGGAACGGCACGATCCGCGGCTCGGCCGCGGCGCCGCTGCGCTCGCGCGAGCCGGTCGGACTGCGCGCCCGCGCAGCAGATCGTCGTACCCGCGCGGGTCACGCCGTGCTCGTGGTGGACGGCCCCGGAGCGCACCTCGCGCACCGCGCATCCCGTCACGACGAGCGCGCCGCGCGCCTCGACGTCGGCCCGCAGCGCGCTGCGCGAGGCGCGCGAAGTCGACGATCCCCGTGTCCGGTGAGTGCAGCGCCGCCACCCCGCGGGCGTGTGGCTCGAATGCCTCGATGCCGCCGGCCGCGACGCGCCGCACCGGCACGCCGTTGGCGCGCGCCCGCCGCTCGAGCTCGTCGAGCCGCGGCAGCTCGCCGGCAGTCCGCGCGACGATCAGCTTGCCGCAGCGCTCCGCGGGGACGCCGAGCTCGTCGCAGAGCGCGTAGAGCCGGCGCGCGCCGTCGACGCAGAGCCGCGCCTTGAGCGAGCCCGGGCGTGTAGTAGAGCCCCGCGTGGATCACGCCGCTGTTGTGGGAGGTCTGGTGCGCAGCGACCTCGCGCTCGCGCCTCGAGCACCAGGACGCTCGCGCCCGGGCCGCCGCAGCGAGCGCCTCGCGGGCGACCGCCAGGCCGAGGATGCCGGCGCCGACGACGACGACGTCAGAGGCGGGCGGGGGCTGGCTGAGATCGGTCACGGGCGGCGGACGGAGAGAGCGCCCGAGCCGTTTCCCGCAGGTTGCGGGGTCGGCGCTCGTGACGATGGGGGGATCTTCACACCTGCCGGGAATACGGGTCGTACACCTCGAATCCCGGCGTTTGCGAGGTCCGCGTCCGGGCGTCCCCATGAAAAACCTGCGCTGTGCGGAGAGCGGCGTTGCACGCCTTCGCGACGCTGTGCTTCTCTGCCGCTTGTCACACATCGGCAAGGGAACGACAGGGGGAATGTGGCGGGCATGGCGAGGGGTCGGACGACAGCGAAGGTGTCCTGCGAGGACTGCTTCTTCCATCGCAACATGCTGTGCGCGCTGAACCTCGACGAGGCCTGCGCGACGTTCCGCCCGGACCATCCCGAGGGGCTCCGGCCGCCCCAGCAGATGCGGCTCGTCTTCCGTCAGGAGCGGCGGCTGCGGACGACCTGGGCGTTCCCGACGGCCGAGGAGCAGGCCGCGCTGCACGCAGCCTGAACGGACGGACGCGCGCGCGGGCCTCGCCGCGGATAGAGTCCCGCCGGTTCAGCAGGAGGAATGGGCGAGCGTGCGGATCACAGTCCTGGGCAAGTCGCCGTCGTGGCAGGACGCCGGCGGGGCGTGCAGCGGCTACCTCGTCGAGCACGAGGACACCCTGGTGCTGCTCGACTGCGGCAACGGCGTGTTCGCAAAGCTGCGGTCGATCGTCGACTACGTCGACCTCGACGCCGTCGTGATCAGCCACATGCACGCGGACCACTGTCTGGACCTGGTGCCCGTACTCCTACGCGCTCACGTACGCGCCGCGGCAGCAGCCCGTCCCCGTCGGCGGCTACCCCGGCACGAAGACGCCGGCGCGCCCGTGGCTCCACGTCCCGCCGGGCTCCACGCCGACGCTGCGCACGCTCGGCGGCCTCTGGGGTGCCGACCGGCTGATCGAGAAGGCGTTCCGCATGGAGGAGTACGACCCGGACGGCGTGATCGAGGTCGGCGCGCTGCGGCATGCGCTTCGGCGAGGTGCCGCACTACGTCCCGACCTTCGCGATCGAGGCTCTGGCCCGCGGACGCCGAG
Organism: uncultured Actinomycetes bacterium; assembly: GCA_963721255.1. Lineage (GTDB taxonomy): Bacteria > Actinomycetota > Thermoleophilia > Solirubrobacterales > Solirubrobacteraceae > F1-60-MAGs163. Next base: position 41,909 of record CAVRIM010000009.1, on the reverse strand, counting down.
CGCCCGCGGTTCACCTACAGCGCCGACTGCTCGCCGAATGACGCGCTCGTCGAGTTCGCCCACGACACCGACCTGCTGCTGATCGAGGCGACGCTCCCGCGGCCGGAGCGCAGCGGCGTGCGCGGCCACCTGACCTGCGACGAGGCCGGCGACCACGGCCGCCGTGCGGGTGCGCACCGGCTCGTCATCACGCACCTGTCCGACGAGCTCGACGTCGCCGATGCGCGCGAGGGCGCATCGGAGGCCTTCGGCGCGCCCGTGGAGGTCGCGCACGACGGGGCCGTCTACGAGCTGTAGGGCCCGCGGTTCGCGGCGGGGGTGTCGCGGCGGCGCGGCCGGGGTAGACTCGGCCATTCGCAGTCACCAGTGAGGGAGAAGACGGAATGGCAGCACCAGGCGGGGCGGGAAAGGCCGCCCAGACCGTGCAGGATCTGCTGGCTCACCCGTACGTCCGGCGCGTCATCGAAGACGATGCGATCCGTGACAACGCCCGGGTCGCCTACCTGTCCGCACGCGAGGCGCTCGATCGCGCCAAGGGCTCCGACAACATCATCGACGCGCTCTTCGACGACGCGAAGCTGCAGAGTCAGCTTGCGGCGACGGGTCGCGGGATCGCCGGCGCGCGCGAGCACCTGCTCGTCCGGCGCAAGAAGAAGGCGCACTGGGGCCGGCGTCTGCTGATCGTCGTCGCCGGGGCGGCGCTGGCGCTCGCGCTCAGCGAGGGTCTGCGCAACAAGGTGCTCGACGTGCTGTTCGGCGCCGAGGAGGAGTTCGACTACGTCTCGACGACCGCTCCCCCGGAGCCGGTTCCGAGCCCGGCCGCGCCGGCGCCTGAGCCGGAGGCCGCGGTCGTCGCCGAGGCCGTCGCGGCCGACGACGCGAACCGGTCGAGGAGGACGCCGGCAAGGCCTCCTGACCTCCGCGGCGCGATAGGATTGCCGTGAAGGGCGCCGACGGGCGCCCTTCCTCGTTCCGGCCGCAGCAGCGAGGATGAGCTGGCTGGATGGCCAGCTAGGATCCCGGCCGGTGGACGCGACGCGGGAACAGCGCCCGATCGAGGGCGAGAAGGCGCAGCGCATCGTCGACGCGATGCGCTCATCGGTCGCCCGCCGCGGCGCCGCGGGCTCGACGTTCGATCACGTGGCGCGCGAGGCCGGCGTCTCGCGCGGGCTCCTGCACTACTACTTCGGAACGAAGGAGCGCCTGCTCGCCGAGGTCGTGCGGCGGGACGCCGCGCTGCGGCTGCCGCTGCTGCGCGAGGGGCTCGAGCGCGCCGGCAGCGCCGACGAGATCGTCGACCTGCTCGTCGCCTCGCTCCAGGCGACCGTTCGCGACGACCCCGAGTTCGTGACCGTGCTGCTGGAGCTGTTCGCGCTCGCGCGCCGCCACGAGGAGGTCGCGACCGAGGTCAGTGCGCTGCTCGCGCGCATGCGCCGCGAGGTCGGCGACGTCCTCGCGCAGAAGGAACGCGACGGGGTCGTGCAGCTCGGCGCGCCGCCGGAGGTCCTCGCGGACCTCCTGTTCGCGGTCGGTGACGGCGCGTCGATGCGGATGCTCGCGGAGCCCGGGCGGGACCCCGGACCGCTGCTCGCGGCCTGCGGCGATGCCGTGCGCCCGCTGCTCGGCGCGCGCTGACGCGTCATCCTCGCGGGGGACGCACGGTCCTTCGCCCGGCCGACGCAGGTCCGTTCCCGCGGGCGACGACAGGGGCGCCGCGCTGCGCGACCGTGGCGGCATGTTCCGACACCGCCCCCACATCACGCTCACCATGCTCACCGTCGTCGCGGCCCTGGCCGCCGCGCCCGCGGCGCACGCGGACTCGATCGTCTCGATCAGCAAGGACGGCAACGTCCAGCTCAGCACGCCCTGACGGGTCACGCGGCTACCAGGTCACCTTCGACGGCGGCTACAGCAGCCCGTCGCAGTCCGACGACGGCACGATCGCGGCGCTGCACGGCAAGTCGATCGTGCGGATGGACCGCAGCGGCCGGCATGCTGAATGCGCCGTTCGCCGGGATGGGCACGCCGCCCGACGCCACCGGGAGCCTCTACGGCCCCTACGAGCCGCGGATCTCGCCTGACGGGAAGCGCATCGCCTACTGGTTCGGCAGTACTCCGAGCTACTACAGCCCGCCGTGCAACTGCAACCTCTGCGACCTGCGCAGCCAGCACGACGTGGACCTGGAGCGACCGCTTCACCGACCCCGAGCACCGAGTCGGAGTACTACAAGGGCATCACGCAGCCCGAGTGGCTGACCAACGACCGCATCCTCGCCGGCTATCCGGACTTCCACATGAGCGGCTGGACGTGGAAGATCGGGACCGGGAACGGGTACACGAGCGACAGCGCTCAGTGGTGGTACCAGTTCAAGGACGCCGAGGGCTACAGCTTCTTCCCGGTCGATCCCGCCCTCAGCCCGGACGGGACGAAGCTCGCGCTCACGAACGGCGAGCGACCCGAACCGCCAAGAACGAGCTGCTGCTGGCGTCGCGTGGGCGGTCCCGCCTGGGTGGGCGAGCCGCCGTACACGAACGACTACATCGGTGAGAGCGCCGTCCAGCAGCCTGAGCTGCGCTGCCAGGGCGACGTCGGCAAGGCCGTGTAACCCGACCTGGTCGCCGGACTCCACGCGCGTCGCCGTCGGCGAGAACGACGGCGATCCACGTCTACGGCGTCCCCGCCGGCATCGAGCTGCGCGGCAGGTCACCGACACGCTCGCGATCCCCGGCGCCACCGAGCCCGACTGGGGCCCGGCCGACGTCAACCTGGCGCAGAAGCCCGCGCCGCCGCCGCCGCCGCGGCCGCCCCGGGCTCCGGCTCGAAGGGCACCGCCGCCGGGACGCCTGCGGCCGCCGGCCTGACCCTGACGCGGCGCAGGCCTGTCGCCGGCGAGCTTCCGCGCCCGGCACAGCGGCCCGGCGATCGCGTCGCGTCGCGCCGGCACGACCGTGCGGTTCAGCGTCTCGGCGCCCGCCAAGGTGACGCTCTCGGTGACGCGCCGTGACGGCACGGCCGTCCACGGCAGCATCCGCACGGCCGGCAAGCCGGGCGTCAACCGCCTGCGCTTCTTCGGTCGCGTCGCCGGCCACACGCTCGCTCCGGGGTCCTACCGGCTGACGATCCGCGCGACCGGCGTCGCCGGTGGCCGCGCGCAGGCGCGCGTCCCGTTCCGCGTGACCGGCTAGCCGGCCTGCTCAGCCGAGCTCGGCGACGACCGCGGGGATCCCGTCACGCGAGTCGGGGAACCGCGGCGTCCAGCCGAGCTCGGCCTTCAGCTTCGCGTTCGAGGTCCGGGCCGAGCGGGTGACGGTGATCACGGGGCCGGAGCCCGCGGCGAGGCGCGCGACCGCCGCGGGGATGTGCCGCGGGGCGCCGACGCCGAGGGCGCTCGCGGCGCGCCCGGCGGCCTCGGCGTAGGTCGTCGGCACGTCATCGGCGCAGTGGTAGGTCTGACCGGGGCGGCCCGACTCGGCCGCAAGCGCGAGCGCGGTGGCGAGGTCGTCCACGTGGACCATGTCCCAGGCGTTGTCGCCCCGGCCGACGACCGCGAAGCGCCCGGGCTGGCGCAGCCGGGCGACGATCTCCTCGGCGAACCAGCCGCCGGCGCCGTAGACGTGACAGGGGCGGACGACGACGACGTCGAGCCCGGACGCGGCGAGCATCTGCTCGCCCTCCTGCTTCGAACGCCCGTAGGCGGTCTGCACCGGGAGCGCCGTCTCCTCGGTGAGCAGCGCGCCGTGCGCGTCACCGGTGACGACCGTGGAGACGAACACCACGCGCGGCGGCGGGTCGCACGCCCGGCACGCGGCGATCAGATGCTCGAGGCCCGTGACGTTCGCGGTGCGCAGCTTGGCCTCGCTGCGCTGCGCTCCGTTCTCCGCGGCCAGGTGGATGACCGCTTCGGGCGCGGCCTCCCTGAAGCGCGCTGACGAGCGAGGCCTCGTCGGTCAGGTCGCCGGCCACCGCGCGGGTTCCCGCGGGCTCCGAGCCCGGCCGTCGCACGAGCGCGATGACGTCGTGGCCGCGCGCGGCGAGCGCCGCGCAGGTGGGTCCGCCGATGAAGCCGCTGGCGCCGGTGACGAGGATCCGCATGGCCGCGACCCTATCCGGGGACGGAGATCAGGCGGGGAAGATCCGCGGCAGCTTCAGCAGCAGGCGCAGGTCGCCCGACGGCTTCAGCCGCCGCCGCAGCAGCAGACGGCGGGCGTCGCGGCGCCCCGCGAAGAGGTCGGCCCAGTCGTCGAGCGAGAGGCTGAGCCGCAGGTCGGCGCGCGGCGCGCGGCCCGGGGCGACGGAGGTGCTGCCGTTGCTGAGCGTCAGGTGCCAGGGCTCGTGGTCGGTGAAGTCCCACTCGATCACCGTTCCTGGGCGGACCGCCGCCGGTTCCGCGGAGCGGCGCAGGCGTGTCGAACATCGCCGCGATCGCCTGCGGGTCGCGGGCGACCGGGCCGCCCGGCCCCGTGAGGTTCGCCTCGAGCAGCACCCGGCCACGGCGCGAGCGCTCCTCGAGCGGGAGGTCCATCGCGATCGGGAAGCGCGGGACCGACTCGAGGTCCAGCCCGATCGCGCGCAGGCGGAACTCCAGTGAGCGCGTCCCCTCGATCGCAAGCTCGTCGTAGGTGAACCCGAACGCCGTGTAGTACGTGTCGTCCCAGTTCGGCGGCATCGCGATCGCGGCCGTGTAGGGGCCCACCTCGCGGATCGTCTCGACGATCGCGTCCTGCGTCTCCTGCGGGCGCTCGGCGTAGAGGTCGGAGAGCAGCTTCACGCCGAAGGCGATGTGCCGCTGCTCGTCGAGCGCGACGTTGCGGATGCCCGCGCGGAAGCCGGGGAGGATCTCGAGCTCCTCGATGTAGCTCTCCATGAAGTGCTGGCCCGGCTGGGCGAGCGTCCCCTCGATGATGACGTGGTAGAGCGTCACGGCCGCCGCGAGCTGCCGCGGGCTCTGGTCGCGGCGCAGGCGCTCGGTCATCTCCTCGAGCAGCTCGAACACCTTGCGGTGCCCCCAGGTCAGCAGGCCCTCGGTCGCCGCCATCCCGCCGGCCATCGTGCCGTCGCCGAGGCCGACGACCTCCTCCATGAAGCGCTTGAAGAAGACGGCGTGCCGCGCCTCGTCGACCTGCTGGGTCGCGATGAAGTACTTCTGCTCCTCGAGCGGCGCGGCGTCGAGGTACGGGCGAGAGCCCGTCGGTGACGGCGTCCTCCCCGTGGAAGAAGAGGTTGTAGAACCAGAGCGCGGCGCGGCGCTGCTCCTCGGTCAGCTTCTCGTGCCAGTCGATCCGGTCCTGCGTGAAGTCGATCTCGGTCGCCGACCAGTTGCCGAGCTCCCATCGCCGGTAGAGGTCGGCGTAGCTCACGTCGGCTGTGGCATTGCGGGGAGCGGGAGTCGCGGTGGCCATGGGCGGATGGTACTGACCGGCGGGTCAGTCGCAGGAGCGCCGGAGCGGGCGACGAACAGGATCTGGATGCCCCCTGCCCATCCACGCGAGACCGCAGAGGGCTGGCTCGAAGGCCGCCAGGAGAAGAAGGGCCTGCGTCCGCGCTACGCGGCGTACGTCATCATCGTGCTGTGGTTCGCCGCCGTCCTCATCTGGGGCGTGGTCGAGCATCTGGTCGACGATCAGACCTTCCCGACGGTCTGGCTCGGGATGTGGTGGGCGCTCCAGACGGTCACGACCGTCGGCTACGGCGACGTCGTGCCGCAGAGCGACCGTCGGCCGCGCGTTCGCGAGCTTGCTGATGCTCGGCGGCCTCGCCTTTCTCTCGGTCGTGACGGCGACGATCACGAGCAGCTTCGTCGCGCGGCGGCAGGGTGAGCTCCAGGACACGGCCGACGATCCGGTCATGGAGCGGGTCGGCGCGCTGCACGACCGCCTCGACGGGATCGAGGCGGAGCTGCGCCGGATCGGTCACCGCGGCGACGCCGGCGCCGACTGACCCGCGCTACGCCGCGGTGAGCTTCGGGCTCGTCCACGGCGTCGCGAGGCGGCGCGGCGAGCAGCGCCGGCAGCTCGTCGATCGCGATGCGCTCCTGCGCGAGCGAGTCGCGGTCGCGCACCGTGACGGTGCGGTTCTCGAGCGACTCGTGGTCGATCGTCACGCACCAGGGCGTGCCGATCTCGTCCTGGCGGCGGTAGCGCTTGCCGATCGAGCCGCCCTCGTCGTACTCGGACTGCATGAGCGGGCTGAGCGCCGCGTGCACCTCGCGCGCGAGCTCGGGCTGGCCGTCCTTGCGCACGAGCGGCAGGATCGCCACCTTCACCGGCGCCAGGCGCGGATGCAGCTTCAGCAGCGTCCTGGTCTCGCCGCCGACCTCCTCCTCGTCGTAGGCGTCGACGAGGAAGGCGAGCGTCGCGCGGTCGGCGCCGGCCGCCGGCTCGATCACGTGCGGGACGTAGCGCTCGCCGCTGCCCTGGTCGAAGTACTCGAGCTTCTCGCCGGAGTGCTCGGCGTGGGCGTTGAGGTCGAAGTCGCCGCGGTTGGCGATGCCCTCGAGCTCACTCCACCCGATCGGGAAGAGGTACTCGATGTCGCTCGTGCCGGAGGAGTAGTGCGACAGCTCGTCGGATTCGTGCGGGCGCACCATCAGGTGGTCGGGGCGCAGGCCGAGGTCCGTGTACCAGCGCTCGCGCTCCTCGATCCAGTAGCGGTACCACTGCGTCCGCCTCGGCCGGCGGCACGAAGAACTCCATCTCCATCTGCTCGAACTCGCGCGTGCGGAAGATGAAGTTGCCCGGCGTGATCTCGTTGCGGAACGACTTGCCGACCTGGGCGATGCCGAACGGGGGCTTCTTGCGCGCGAACTGGAGCACGTTCTTGAAGTTGATGAAGATGCCCTGCGCGGTCTCCGGGCGCAGGTAGGCGATCGAGCCGGAGTCCTTCACCGGGCCGACCGTCGTCTCGAACATGAGGTTGAACTCGCGCGCCTCGGTCAGCTCGCAGTCCGGCCCCTCGCCCGGGTGCTTCGACGGCTTCTGCGGGCACTGCAGGTCCTCGAGATGGTCGGCGCGAAAGCGCTTCCCGCAGGTCTTGCAGTCGACCATCGGGTCGGTGAAGCCGCCGACGTGGCCGCTGGCCTCCCAGACCTTCGGGTGCTGGAGGATCGCGGAGTCGATCGCGACGATGTCCTCGCGGCTGAGCATCGCCTGCCACCACGCGTTCTTGACGTTCGTCTTCAGCAGGACGCCGTAGTGGCCGTAGTCGTACGTCGAGCCGAGGCCCCCGTAGATCTCCGACGAGGGGAAGATGAAGCCGCGGCGCTTGCACAGCGCGACGACCTTGTCCATGGTCACGACGTCTTCTGACATGGCGGCGGATGGTCAGCTTGGCACTCTCCACCAACGAGTGCCGATGCCCCCGGACCATCCTCTATCCTGGGGCGCGCAATGCCGATCTACGAGTACCGTCGTCCCGACGGATCGACCTTCGAGATTCTCCAGTCGATCCACGACGACACGCTGACGAAGGACCCCGAGACCGGCGTGCCGGTCGAGCGCGTCTTCCATCCCGTCGCGGTGCACTTCAAGGGCAAGGGCTTCCACAACACGGACTACGGCACCAAGCGCCGCAACCGGGAGCTCGAGAAGTCGGCCAAGGACGGGTCCGACAAGCACGACGCGAAGATGGCCGACAAGGCCGCCGAGAAGAAGAAGGACAAGAAGGCCGAGACGACGGCCGCCGCGAAGCCGGCGAGCCCGAAGCCCTCCTAGTACCCGCTGGTCACTCGCGCAGGAAGCGCGCGACCTGGCGCCGCTTCGACTGCGGCGTGATCGTCAGCCCCGCCCCGCCGTCCGGCAGCGTCGCCGCGCCCGTCGGCTGCAGGATCCGCGTCTGTGGCGCTGCCCGACGTCGCGATCGTGGCGAACAGGCCCGACAGCCCGGCGGCGCCCATGTCGCTGCGAATCGTCTGCGGCGCCCGCCAGGCGATCATCGGCCAGCGGATGAAGCCCGACGGTGAGAGCACGCGTGAGCGCATCGCCCCGACGATCTTCTGCTGGCGGCGCTCGCGGGTCAGGTCGTCCTCGCGGGCGTTGCACAGGTTGTGGCGCGTGCGCGCGAGCGCCAGCGCCTGCCGGCCGTCGATGTGCGTCGTCCCCGCCTTCAGCCGCAGCGTGAAGCCGCCGTTGCGAAATCCGCCGTTGATGCGCGAGACGACGCAGCCGCCGCTGTAGTCGACGCCGCCCATCGCGTCGATCAGCTGCGGGAACCGCGCGAAGTCGACGAGCACGACGTGGTTGATCTCGATCCCGAGGAACTGCTTGACGGTCCGGACCGCCAGCGACGGCCCGCCGATCGCGTAGGCCGCGTTGATCTTGTTCAGCCCGTACCCGGGGATCTCGACGATCGTGTCGCGCGGGATCGAGAGCTTCGCGCTGTGGCCGCCGCCGACGCGCATGAGCTGGATCGAGTCCGAGCGGCTCGGGCCGGACGTGGTGGCGCCCGGCTCCTTCGTGCTGCTGGAGCGCTGATCGGAGCCGAGGATCAGGACGGTCGACGCCGAGACGATCGGGAGTCCCGGCGCCCGCGAGCTGCGACTGCGTCTTGTGATCGACCCGGTCCTGGAGGAACTGGGCCGAGAACAGGAAGAGGACCGCCGACAGCGCGACCCAGCTCACGAGTGCGATCCCGGTCCACTTGAGCACGCGGCGCCACGGAGGCTTCGGCGCCCCGACCTTGCGACCGGGGGCTCCCGGCGTCGCCGGGCGCCGCGCGCAGCTGCTCGAACGACGGGGCGCCGCGGCTCAGCCAGCGCGGGCGTGTGCGATAGACGCGATAGGGGGGACGCCCGCCGGGCTGCGGCGGCGGCGGGTCGGCAGCCATCTCCCGGATATGGTGCCGCGCATGGCCGGAGAGTGCGTCATCGGGGTGGACGTCGGGGGGACGAAGCTGCTCGCCGGCGCCGTCGACACCGGCCTCGCGGTGCATCACCGCGCCCAGCGCGGATCGCAGGGGCTCGAGACGATGGAGCTGCTCGACACGCTCGCCGCGATGGTGCGCGAGGCGGCCGACGCCGCCCCCGGGCCGGTGCTCGGAGCCGGGTTCGGCGTGCCCGGCGTGCTCGACACGCGGGCCGGCGTGGTCGCCGCCTGCCCGCACCTGCCGCTCGAGGGCGTCCCGTTTCAGGCGCTCATGGAGGAGCGGCTCGGCATTCCCGTGGCGGTCGACAACGACGCGAACTGCGCGATGCTCGCGGAGTGGCGGCACGGCGCCGCGGTCGGCTTCGACGACGTGGTGATGCTGACCGTCGGCACCGGCATCGGCGGCGGGATCGTCTGCGGCGGGCAGCTCGTCCGCGGGGCATCGGGCGGCGCGGCGGAGCTCGGGCACATGGTCGTGCAGCTCGACGGGCCTCCGTGCCAGGGCCAGTGCCCGGGGCGCGGGCACCTGGAGATCTACGCCTCGGGCAACGCGATCGGGCGGGCCGGGGCGGACCTGATCGCCGAGTACCCGGACTCGGCGCTTGCGCGCGAGGCGGCCGCGGGCCGCGAGGTCACGGGGGCGCTCGTCACCGAGCTCGCGCATGACGGCGACGCGGCGTCGCAGGCGGCGATCGAGCGCGTCGGCCACGCGCTCGGCGCGGGCATGGTCACGCTCGTGAACATCTTCAACCCGCAGCGGATCCTCGTCGGCGGCGGCGGGATCGCGGCCGGAGAGCTGCTGCTCGGGCCGGCGCGCCGCGAGGTCGCCGAGCGTGCGATGCCGTCGCTGCGCGACATCGTCGAGATCGTCCCCGCCCGCTTCGGCGCCGACGCCGGGCTGCTCGGGGCGGCGGCGCTCGCGTTCGAGGAGTTCGCCGCGTGAGCGACGCCGGCGCGGGACGGCTGATCGTCTGCCCGACGCCGATCGGCAACCTCGAGGACATCACGCTGCGCACGCTCGCCGCGCTGCGCGAGGCGGACGTGATCGCGTGCGAGGACACGCGCACGAGCAAGGTGCTGCTCGACCGCTACGGCGTCTCGGCGAGCCGCGTGCGCTACGACGCGCACGCCGAGCGCCGCGCCGCGCCGCGGCTCGTCGAGCGGATGCGCGCCGGTGAGACGGTCGCGCTCGTCAGCGACGCCGGGATGCCGCTCGTGAGCGACCCCGGGCTCGTGCTGGTGCAGGCGGCGGTCGCCGCGGGGATCGCCGTCGAGGTGCTGCCCGGGCCCGAGCGCCGCGCTGACGGCGCTGGTCGCCAGCGGCATGCCGGCTGAGACCTGGCGCTTCGTCGGGTTCCTGCCGCGCCGGCGCGGCGAGCTCGAGGCGCTGCTGCGCGCCGAGGAGACGCTCGTCGCGTTCGAGTCGCCGCGGCGGGTCGGCGCCACGCTCGCGGTGCTCGCCGAGCTCGACCCCGAGCGACCGGTCGCGCTGTGCCGGGAGCTGACGAAGCTGCACGAGGAGATCGTGCGCGGGACGGCCGCCGAGCTCGGCGAGCGCTACGCCGAGGAGGCCGTCCGCGGCGAGGTGGTGCTCGTGATCGGGCCGGCGGCCGCGGGCGCCGCGGACCGTGCGGCAGCGGAGGATGCGGTCCGCAAGCTCGTCGACGCGGGCGCGCGGCCGCGCGCCGCCGCGGGCGTCGTCGCCGGGCTCACCGGGGTGCCGGCGAACGAGCTGTACGCCGCGCGTCGTCGCCGGCGATTCCTGACGCGCCGGCGCAGCTCTGCGGCGGCATCGCGACGGTGGTGCGCGGGCGCTCGCGCAGACGGGCCGTGCGCTTGGCGCGGGCTGCACGATCGGGTCATGGTCCTGCTCCCGCTCGTCATCACCCTGCTCCTGACCGTGACCCACGCCGCCGTCGCTCATGCCGAGCGCTGGCAGCGCCCGCTCTCGCGGGTCGCCGTGGCACGGGAGTTCGAGTTCGACTCCGCCGTGCCGTTCGCCGCCGGGTCCCGCAGGGGCGTGCGTCTCGCCGGCCGACCCCGGTGAGGCCGTGCGCGCACCGTGCAGCGGGCGGGTCACGTTCGCGGGCCGGCTCCCGCGGCTCGGGCCGGGTGTGTCGCTGCGCTGCGGCCGGATCGCGGCGACCGAGTTCGGCCTCGAGCGCCCCGGCGTGCGGCGCGGCGCGGTCGTGATCGCCGGCGCGCCCGTCGGGACGCTCGGCGCGCGCGGAACGCTGTACCTCGGAGCGCGCGTGGCGGCGCAGCGGTGGGGCTACCGGGATCCGCTGGCGCTGCTCGGCGCGCCGGCCGACGCGTCCGCTCGGCCCGGCGCCGCCTCCGCGCCCGCGCCTGCGGCGCGTGCCCGGATCGCCTCCGCCGGCGCGTGTCCCCGTGCCGTCGGCGGTGACGGCGGACGTTCCGCTCGCCGCCTGGCTCGGCGTCGCGCTGGCCGGCGTCGGGGCCGGACTCGGGACGACGCTGCGCCGCCGGCGCGGAGCAGCGGCGCCAGAGCCTGCCGGCGCCCCGCGCCAGCCGCCACGAGAAGACCCACTAGCGTTCGGGACGCATGGCCGTTTCCACGTTCTACGTCACGACGCCGATCTACTACGTCAACGCTGCGCCGCATCTCGGGCATGCGTACACGACGATCGCCGCCGACGTGCTCGCGCGGCATCATCGTCAGCGCGGGCAGGACGTCTTCTTCCTGACGGGCACCGACGAGCACGGCGAGCCGGTCAAGCTCGCCGCCGAGCGTGAGGGCGTGACGCCCGGCGAGCTGGCCGATCGCAACTACGCGCGCTTCCAGGCGCTCGCTCCGCAGCTCGGCGCGAGCAACGACTTCTTCATCCGCACGAGTGACCCGCGCCACGTCGCGAAGGTGCAGGAGGTCCTCACGCGCGTGAAGGACAACGGCCACGCCTACGAGGGCGTGTACGAGGGCTGGTACTGCCCGCGCTGCGCGGACTTCAAGACCGACCGCGAGATCGCCGAGGGCAACACCTGCCCGATCCACAAGATCCCGCTGACGTGGGAGAGCGAGCACAACTGGTTCTTCCGCCTGTCCGCCTTCCAGGAGCCGCTCGAGCGTCTGTTCGCCGACCGGCCCGACTTCGTCCAGCCGCGCGTGCGCTTCAACGAGGCGCTCTCGTTCATCGAGGGCGGCCTCCAGGACATCTCGCTCAGCCGCCGCGGCCTGGGCTGGGGCGTGCCCGTCCCGTGGGACCCCGAGCAGGTCTTCTACGTGTGGTGGGACGCGCTGCTGAACTACTTCACGGCGCTCTCGTTCGCGCGGGACGGCGAGGATCTGACGGACCGCTTCTGGCCGGCGAGCCTGCACCTGATCGGCAAGGACATCCTCAAGTTCCACACGGTCTACTGGCCGGCGCTGCTGATGGCCGCCGACCTGCCGGTGCCCGAGCACGTCTTCGCGCACGGCTTCCTGCTGATGGACGGCGAGAAGATGAGCAAGTCGCTCGGCAACGTGCTCGACCCGTTCGAGGTCATCGACCGGTTCGGCGCCGACGCGCTGCGCTTCTACCTGCTGCGCGACGTCTCGTTCGGTCAGGACGGGTCGGTGTCGCCCGGCGCGTTCGAACAGCGGTACGAGAGCGAGCTCGCGAACGAGTACGGCAACCTCGCCAGCCGCACGCTCGCGATGGTCACCCGCTACCGCGACGGGGTCGCTCCCGACGTGCGCCACGACCCGGCGCTGGACGCCGACTTCGACGGGCTGTCGGGCCGCGTCGCCGAGCTGCTCGACGCCGCCGAGGTGACGCAGGCGCTGGAGGAGATCTGGCAGCGCGTCCGGCGGCTGAACCGCTACGTCGAGGAATGCGCGCCCTGGAAGCTGGCCAAGGACGACGCGCAGGCCGGCCGGCTCGACGTCGTGCTCGCCAGTCTCGTCGAAGGGCTGCGCGTGCTGACCGTGCTGCTCCAGCCGTGGCTCCCGGCGACCAGCGGAGAAGCTGCTCGCCGCGCTCGGAGCGCCGGATCATGCGCTCGAGGCGGCGCAGCTCGGGGCGCGCCGCGTCGGCGCCGTGCAGCCGATCGAGCCGCTCTTCCCGAAGCAGCCGACGGAACCCGCAGCGGCGTGATCGACAGCCACACGCATCTGGATTCGTGCGAGCCGCTCGAACGACGAGCTCGTCGCGGCGGCGCGGGCGGTCGGGGTGCGGCGCATCCTCACCGTCGGCATGGACGCCGAGAGCTGCCGTTCGGCGACCGTCGCCGCCGAGCGCTTCCCGGAGGTCTTCCTCGCGGCCGGCCGGCACCCGAACCTCGCCGAGGGCTACGACGATCGCGCCACCGAGCTGATCCGCTCGTTCGCCGCGCACGAGCGCTGCCGCGCGATCGGCGAGACCGGCCTCGACTACTTCCGCGACCGCGCGCCCAGGGCCGACCAGCAGCGCGCGTTCGAGGCCCAGATCGAGCTCGCGCGGGACCTCGACAAGCCGCTCGTCGTCCACACGCGCGCGGCCGAGGACGACACGATCCGCACGCTGCGCGAACAGGCGGACGGCCTGCGCGTGATCCTGCACTGCTTCTCGATGCCGGACCGGCTGGACGAGTGCCTCGAGCAGCCGCTCTGGTGGATCTCCTTCGCCGGGAACGTGACCTACCCGAGCGCCGGCGACCTGGCCGCCGCGTGCGAGCGCGTGCCGGACTCGCGCCTGCTCGTCGAGACCGACGCCCCGTACCTGTCGCCGCAGGCGGTGCGCAAGGAGCGCAACCAGCCGGCGTTCGTCGTCGACACCGCGCAGTTCGTCGCCGAGCGCCGCGGGATGACCTACACCGCGCTCGAGGACGCCGTCGAGCGCAACGCGGCCGAGCTGTTCGGCTGGTGAGCCCGCCGGCGCAGCGCAGGCCATGAGCGACCGCCCGATGCCGACCCAGCCGAGTCTGCGGCGGATGCGCGAGCACGACGTGCGCCCGCGCCGCGATCTCGGGCAGAACTTCCTCGTCGACTCCAACATCCTCGGCGTGATCGAGCGGCTGGCGGGGCTCGAGCCGGGCGACGTGGTGCTCGAGGTCGGCGGCGGGCTGGGCGTGCTCAGCGAGTACCTCGCGCCGCGCTGCGCCCACGTGCACGTCGTCGAGATCGACGTCGCGCTCGTGCCGGCGCTCGAGGAGGCGCTCGCGCCGCTGCCCAACACGACGCTGCACGTGGCCGACGCGATGGAGCTCGACCTCGCGGCGCTGGACCCGGCCCCGACGAAGGTCGTCGCCAACCTGCCGTACGGGATCGCCGCCGGCGCCATCCTGCGCACGATCGAGGAGCTGCCGGCCGTGACCCGCTGGGTCGCGATGGTGCAGAAGGAGGTCGGCGTCCGGCTCGCCGCGCACGTGGGGGACGAGCTCTACGGCGTGCCCTCCGCGATCGCGCAGCTCGCGTGCACGGTCGAGGTCGCACGTGCCGTGTCGCGCTCGGTCTTCGTCCCCGTCCCGAACGTCGACTCGGTGCTCGTGCGGCTGGAGCGCACGGGCCCGGCGCCGTCACCCGAGCTGCGGCGCCTGATCCGCGGCGCCTTCGCCCACCGCCGCAAGGCGCTCCCGCGCTCGCTCGAGCTCGCCGGCGGGATCGGCGGTCCGGACGTGCGTCCCCGCGCTCGCGCGGCGCTGGAGGCGATCGGCCACCCGCCGGACGAGCGCGCCGAGCGCCTGGCGCCGCAGGAGTTTCGCGAGCTGCTGGAGCGGCTGCAGGCGTGAGCGCGCTCGGCGAGCTGGCCCCCGCGAAGGTGAACCTCGGGCTGACGCTCGGGCCGGCGCGCGCGGACGGCCGCCACGAGCTGGTGACCGTGATGCAGCCGGTCGACCTCTGCGATCGCGTGCGGCTGCTCCCGACGCAGCTCGGGGCGACGAGCGACGAGGTCCACTGCCCCGGCGTCGAGGGGGACAACCTCGCCGCGGCGGCGCTGCGCGCGTTTCGCGAGCGCACGGGCTGGACCGGAGCACCGGTCCGGCTGGAGATCCTCAAGCGGATCCCGGTGGCCGCGGGGATGGCCGGCGGGTCCGCCGACGCCGCCGCCGCGCTGCGGCTGGCGGCGCGCGCCGCCGGGTGGCGCGACGACGACGTCCTGCGCGAGATCGCCGCGGGCCTCGGCGCCGACGTCCCGGCCCAGGTGCGCCCGCGCCGGTACCTCGCGACCGGCGCGGGCGAGATCCTGCGGGCGCTGCCGGACCCGGCGCCGTTCGGCATCCTCGTCGTGCGCTCGGCGCACGGCCTGGCGACCGGCGACGTGTTCCGCGAGGCCGACCGGCTGAACCTGCCGCGGTCGGAGGCCGCCCTCGAAGCCCGCACCGCGGACCTCGTCGCCGCGCTCGCGGCGGGCTCACCGCTCGCGCCGGGGGACCTGCTGCTGAACGACCTGGAGCCCGCCGCGGTCTCGCTGCTGCCCGAGCTCGCGTGGACGCTCGACGACGTGCGCGGGGCGGGGGCCGATCACGCGCTCGTCTGCGGATCCGGTCCCACCGTGGTCGGCCTGTTCTCCGACGTCGAGCGCGCGCGCTCGGCCGCCGTGTCCCTGAGTGGCCGCGAGCCGCGGCCCGTCGCCGTCGAACCCTGGTACCCGGGACTGAGGCCGGGAGACCTGCTGTGAAGATCTGGCCGTTCGTGGCCGCGGCGGCGCTCGTCGCGCTGCTGATCCGGCGCCGGCGTCACCTCGAGCCGCCGCTGCTCGTCGGCGGCGCGCTGATCGCGCTCGTGCTCTGCGTCTACGGCAGCGGCGCGGTGAAGCTCCCGAACCTCGAAACGCTGCTGCTCGACATCGGGCAGACGCTCGGTCAGTGGACCTACCTGCTCGTGGGCGCGCTCGCCTTCCTCGAGACCGGAGCGTTCATCGGCCTGATCGCGCCGGGTGAGACCGCGATGATGCTCGGCGGGGTCGTCGCCGGCCAGGGCGAGATCAACGTGATCACGCTGATCGCCGTCGCATGGGTCGCGGCGGTCGCGGGCGACTGCGCGAGCTACCTGCTCGGGAAGCGGCTGGGGCGCGACTTCCTCGTCAAGCACGGCCCG
The DNA here is from genome assembly GCA_963721255.1 of uncultured Actinomycetes bacterium. Lineage (GTDB taxonomy): Bacteria > Actinomycetota > Thermoleophilia > Solirubrobacterales > Solirubrobacteraceae > F1-60-MAGs163. Next base: position 26,035 of record CAVRIM010000009.1, on the reverse strand, counting down.
CGCTTCCAGATCGGGCCCGAGCGCCTGGCGCAGGTGGAGACGTTCTTCGCCAAGCACGGGGGCAAGGCGATCTTCATCGGGCGCTTCGTCGGCATCGTCCGCGCCGTCGCGCCGTTCCTCGCCGGTTCGGGGCGGATGCCGTTCCGGCGCTTCATCCCGTACGACGTGCTCGGCGCCGGGCTCTGGGCGACGACGTTCATCATGATCGGCTACGTCTTCTGGCAGAGCTTCGGCCGCGTGCTGAAGATCGCCAAGGAGGGCGCGCTCGGGCTGGGCATCGCGATCACGCTGATCGTCGGCGTGGTGTGGGTCGTGCGCTGGCTGCGCGTCGCCGAGAACCGCGAGCGGCTCGAGCGCGGGCTCGACGCCGCGCTCGATCGGCCGGGGCTGCGCGTGCTGCGCCCGGTCGTGCGCTGGGCGCGCGGCCCGCTGCGGTTCTTCATCGGGCGCCTGACGCCAGGGCAGCTGGGGCTCGAGCTGACGACGCTGCTGGCGATCGCCGCGGTCGGCTCGTTCGCGTTCCTCGGGTACTGGATGCTCATCGCGGAGGGCAACGCCAGCGGGATCGACAGCCCGGCGAATCGCTGGGCGGCGGACCTCTCGCAGCCGACGATGGTCCACGTCGCGAAGGTGCTCACGGTCTTCGGGGCGCCGTGGCTGATGGAGACCCTGTGCGCGCTCGTGACGATCATCCTGCTGCTGCGCCGCCGCGCCCTCGAGGCGGCCGTGATCGGGATCGGGATGGCGATGACCGTCGCGCTGGTGCAGATCGCCAAGCACGCGACCGACCGCGCGCGTCCCTCGAACGGGCTCGTCGACGCCGCCGGATCGGCCTATCCCTCGGGCCATGCCGCCTACGCGATGGCGTGGATCGCGCTGGCGGTCGTCGCGGTCCGCGTCGTCCCGGTGCTGCGCGGCCGGTGGTGGCTCGTGATCGCCGCGATCGTGCTGGCGGCGCTCGTCGGGCTCACGCGCCTGTACCTGCGCGTGCACTGGGTGTCCGACGTCCTCGGCGGCGAGGGGGTCGCGGCGATGAGCTTCTCGCTCGTGGCGATCGTGGCGCTGGTCGTCGCCTTCGTGCGTCAGAATGCACGCCGGAGCCGCAATGAGCAACGAGTCGATCATCATCCTGGTGGCCGCGTGCAGCGCCGTGTTCGGGTTCGCCGCCTGGGTCGGGCTGCTCGCGATTCCGGCCTGGCAGTCCTATTCGCGGGTCTGGGAACGGATCGGCGCGGTCTTCCTCTCGCTCTACGCCGTGGCCGCGTTCGTCGGCGTCGGCGTCGCCGCGGGCGCGCTCGTCGTCTGGCTCTGGGCGAGCTGAGCCGCGTTTCCGGGCCTACACTGCGGGGCATGTCGACGCCGGCGCAGGGAGCGCCGGGGCACACGGACCTCGAAGCGCTTGACGCCATCACGGACGCCGTCGCGTCCGGCGCAGGCATCCCCGAGGTCGTGCGCGCCGCCTCCCGAGCACTCGAGGCGAGCCTCGTGCTCAGCGATCGCGCGGGCCACGTGCTCGCGGTCGCCGCGCGTTCGAGCGCCGACGAGAAGGCGATCCTCGCCGACCGCGACGGGGTCGAGGCGCACGAGCTGCGCGTCGCGGACGAGCCCGTCGGCATCCTGCGCGTCCGCGCGGGAAGCCCGCCCGACCCGGTGCTGCTGCGGCTCGTCACGACGATCGTGGCATCCGAGGTGGAGCGGCTGCGCGCGCCGGAGCGGGCATCGGCGCAGGCGGCCGAGGCCTTCCTGCGGGCACTGCTCGCGCGGGAGCTGACCGGCGCCGACGCGATCCTCGAGGGCGCCGCCGAGCTCGGGCTCGAGCTCGACGACGGCGCCAGCATGCTCGTCGTGCGCGCACACGCGCACGTCGCGGGTGATGACGGCCGGCGCGCGCGGATCCTCTCGCTCGTCGAGCGCGGCGCCGCCGGCGGCGTCGCCGGCGCGATCGCCGCGCTGACCGAGCGGCACGAGCTGCCCGGCGACGAGGTGCTCGTGCTGTTGCCGTCGGGCGAGCCGGACGCCGCCGCGCGCGCCGCCGAGAGCGTGCGCCGCGAGCTGCAGGCCGGGCTCAGCGGGCACACGTTCACCGTCGGCTGCAGCCGGCCGTGCACCGACATCGGCGAGCTGCACCGCGCCGCGAGCGAGGCGCTGCTCGCGGCGAACGTCGCCGAGGGCGACCCGGAGCGGCCGGTCCTCGCGTTCGACGAGACCGGCGCCTACCGGCTGCTGCTGTCCGCGATGGCCGAGGATCCGGCGGAGCTCCAGCGCTTCTACGCCGAGACCGTGGAGCCGCTCGTCGCCTACGACGAGCAGTACGAGACGGGCCTCGTCACGACCGTCGAGGCGTTCCTCGAGGCGGACGGCAACATCGCCGGCACCGCGCAGCGGCTCTTCACCCACCGTCACACGATCCGCTACCGGCTCGAGCGTGTGCGCGAGCTGTCCGGCCTCGACGTCGGATCCACCGACGGCCGCGAGAAGCTGAGTCTCGGGCTGAAGGCGATGCGCGTCCTGGGCATCGCCCACCGCGGCGGCCCGGCCAGCGAGGCCGGCACCTCCGGCGGCCGCGTGCCACGCCCGCGCTGAACGGCGCTTCCAGAGCGCCACACGGTCGGCTTGAGACCCGGCGCGCCGAACTGGACGGATGTTCGATCAAGTCATGGGTGAAAACTGCCGAACGCACACCCATGTTGCCGTCCGCCCCCCCGCCGGATGACCCTCGTGTCCACGGCCGCCCCCAGGCCCGTCTGCTGGCCGCCCTCGGCGTCTCCGCCGGGTGCCTCATGGTCTGGGGCAGCCTCGCCGCCCTGAACCACTGGGTGCTCGGCTTCCATGCCTGGCCGCAGACGAGCCCGTCGGTCGCACAGCGCCTGATCGTGCCCGACGCACCGCACAAGCATGCCGCCGGCACCGGCGCCGGCAACCGCGCGCTGCTGCTGACCGAGGCCGGCGGCCTGGTCGCCGGCGGCGCGCCGGTCACGCTCTCCGGCACGGAGCGCGTCTCGCTCGTGGGGAAGCGCCCCAGCCGCTCCCGCGCACACCACTCCCCGATCGGTGACGTCGGATCCCCCGGCGGCGCTGTCGCGCCCGGAAACGGCGGCACGACCGCCGGCGGCTCGGCGGACTCCGATGGCGACGGCGTCAGCAACGCGACCGAGCAGCGGCTCGGGACGAATCCCTCGAACGCCGACACCGACAACGACGGCATCCCCGACGGGTGGGAGCTCAAGAACGGCCTGAACCCGCGCAACTTCCACGACGCGGCGAACGGACACCGACGGCGACGGCGTGCCGAACCGCGTCGAGTTCCGCCTGGCGACCGATCCGCAGCGCACCGCAAGCAGCGACGGCATTCCGGACGGGAGCCGCGACAGCAACAACGACGGCGTGACCGACGCCGTCACGATCGAGCAGGGCGGCGACCCGACGGCCGCTCCGGCCCCGATCACCCAGCCCGAGCCGACGCCCGGCGACGCCCGAGCCGACACCGGCGGAGCCCGTCACGCCCGAGCCGGCACCGGCCGATCCGACACCGCCCGATCCGGCCCCGCCCGCCCCGGCCACCGATCAGCCCGCCCCGACCCCGGCGGCGCAGCCCGACCCGGCCCCGGCGCCCGCGCCCCGACGCGTCACCGCCGTCGATCGATCCACCCGCGACGGACCCGGCTCCCGCCGACCCGAGCGGCGGCGTGGCCGCGCCCGACGAGACCGCTGCTGCCCGACGCCGCTCCCGCGACCCCGTAGGCCGCATACGATCCGCGGCATGCTCGCCGCGGTGGTGCTCGATGCCCTCGGCGCCCCGCCTGACCCCGAGCTCGATCGCGCGGTCGGCCCGGGTGCCGCGCAGCGCCTGCGCGCGGAGCTGCGCGCGGTCGCCCGCCGGTGGGTCGCGGAGCTGGCACCCGGCAGCGCATTCGAGGCCACCTCGCCGGCCGCCGCCGTGATCGCGCTCGACGGTCACGACGGGCCCGTCGTGCTGGTCGCCCCGGACATCCCCGCGCTCGGGCCCGAACACGCGCGCTCGGTGCTCGACGACCTCGCCGAGGGGACGCAGCTCGCGGTCGGCTCGGCGCACGATGCGCTGCCGTACCTGATCGCCCTCGCGACGGCCGACTCCGACCTGATCGAGCGCGCCGCCGAGGGCTGGGAGGAGCTGATGGCGCTCGCGGCCGAGCGCAGCCTGGCGGTCGCGATGCTGCGGCCGGAGCGCCGGCTCGTGAGTCCCGCCGATGCGCGCGCGCTGGCCCTGGATCCGCTGGCGCCGCCGGCCCTGATCGCCCAGCTCGGCGCCCTCGGGTCCTCCCGCAGCGCACATCCGTAGCCCGCACAGGTGTCAAATCGGCGCAGTTCGGATACAACTGGTCCATGACCGACTGGATGGAGAAGCGACGCGAGGCCAAGCGCCCGGTCGACGAGGCCGGCGGCGGCGAGGCCGAGGGCTTCGAGCTGGCGGAGCAGGAGCTGATCGAGCGCGCCGAGAACTGGGAGGGCCGCTCGCCCGAGCGCGACGCCTTCCCGGCCGAGGAGCAGTCGGGCGCCGAGTACGGCGAGGCCGACCACGAGCGCACCTCGGAGTCCGAGCAACCGCCGTCCTGACGGCCCCGGCCGCACCTATCCTGCACCCCGCAGGCCCGTGCGGGGTGGTGTAACTGGCAGCACAGCGGCCTTTGGAGCCGTCTAGTCGGGGTTCGAATCCCCGCCCCGCAGTCCCGGTAGGATGACGCCCGTGAACGCGCCGATCGTGGTCATCCTCGCGGCCGGCCAGGGAACCCGCATGCGTTCGCGGACTCCCAAGGTCCTGCACGAGATCTGCGGTCTCCCGATGATCGCCTGGCCCGTCGCCGCGGCGCGGGAAGCCGGCGCGGGACGGATCATCGTCGTCGACTCGCCGGCCCGGCCGCTCGACGGACAGCTTCGCGGACGACGTCGAGATCGTCGTCCAGCCGGAGCCCAACGGCACCGGCGGCGCGGTCGCCGCGGCGGCCCAGCTGCTCGACGCCGACCGGCCCGTCGTCGTCCTCATGGGCGACGTGCCGCTCGTCTCGGCGGACGCGATCCGCGAGCTCGTCGGCGCACACGCCTACCAGCGCGCCGCCGCCACGGTCGCGACCACCGTGCTGGCGGACCCGGCCGGGTACGGCCGTGTCGTGCGCGGCGACGGCGGGGCGCTCGAGCGGATCGTCGAGACCAAGGCGGGCGGCGACGCGACGACCGAGGAGCTCGCGATCCGCGAGGTCAACACCGGGATCTACGTCTTCGACGGCGGCGCGCTGCTCGGCGCGCTGCCGCGGCTGACCCCCGAGAACGAACAGGGTGAGCTGTACCTGCCGGACGTGCTCACGCTGCTGCGCGAGGAGGGCGCGACGGTCGCGGCGCACGTCGTCGACGACCCCCTGATCGTGCTCGGGATCAACGACCGCGTCCAGCTCGGCGAGGCGCGGGAGCTCGCGCGGGCGCAGATCATCGCGGCCCACCAGCGCGCCGGCGTGGACGTCGTCGATCCCGCGTCGACGCAGATCGACGCCGGCGTCGTGCTCGGGCAGGACACCGTCGTCGAGCCGTTCACGATCCTGCGCGGCGCGACCGTCGCCGGCGAGCGCTGCCGCATCGGCCCCGGGACCACGCTGACGAACGTGACGATCGGCGACGAGGCCACCGTCCTCCACAGCTACGGCGTCGACGCGCAGATCGGCGACGGCGCGAGCGTCGGGCCGTTCGCCTACCTGCGTCCCGGCACCGTGCTGCGCGAGCGCGCGAAGATCGGCACGTTCGTCGAGGTCAAGAACTCCGACATCGGCGTGGGCACGAAGGTGCCGCACCTGTCGTACATCGGCGACGCCGACGTGGGGGCGGGCTCGAACCTCGGCGCCGGCACGATCACCGCCAACTACGACGGGCGCCGCAAGCACCGCACGACGATCGGCACCGGCGTGCGCGGGTCGGTGCACGTCTCCTACATCGCGCCGGTGCGGGTCGGGGACCGTGCGTGGACGGCGGCCGGCTCGGTCATCACCGACGACGTGCCCGACGGGGCACTGGGGATCGCGCGCGAGCGCCAGTCGAACCTGGACGGCTACGACGACCGGCGTGCCGCGGCCGCCGACGCGGAAGACGACATGACCGAGCTCGTGCCTACACTCCCCGGCGCCGACTGGCCCGAGCCTGAACCGCGGATGAACACCAGCCTCCCGATCGACTACGACAAGCGGCTCATGCTGTTCTCGGGGCGTGCCAACCCCGAGCTGGCCAACAAGATCGCCGACCGTCTCAACGTCGATCTCGGCCCGGTCACGCTGAAGACCTTCTCCAACGGCGAGGTCTACTGCCGCTTCGAGGAGTCGATCCGCGGTGCCGACGTCTTCATCGTGCAGCCGACGTGCGGCAACCCGTCGACCGGGGTCACCGCGAACGACGCGCTGATGGAGCTGCTCGTGATGATCGACGCGGCCGTCGGCGCCTCGGCGCACCGCGTGATCGCCGTCACCCCGTGGTTCGGCTACTCGCGGCAGGACAAGAAGTCCGCTCCGCGCGAGCCGATCAGCGCCCGCCTCGTCGCCCGCATGCTCGAGGCGGCGGGCGCCGACCGCGTGCTCACGATGGATCTCCACGCCGGTCAGGTGCAGGGGTTCTTCAACATCCCGGTCGACCACATGACGGCGATGTTCATGCTGACCCAGTACTTCGACGATCTCGGCCTGCAGGACCTCGTCGTCGTCTCGCCGGACGCCGGCCGCGTGAAGCTGAACAAGAAGTTCGCGTCGAAGGTCGGCGCCGAGCTCGCGATCCTCGACAAGGAGCGGCCTGCTCAGCAGGTCGCCGAGATCGGCTACGTCATCGGTGACGTGCGCGGCAAGACGGCCGTGATCGTCGACGACATGATCGACACCGCCGGCACCCTGAAGGCCGCCGCGCAGACCGTGCTCGACGCGGGCGCCTCGCGCGTCTTCGCCGCCGCCACGCATCCCGTCTTCAGCGGCAACGCCTACGAGAATCTCGCCGCGGCCAGCTTCGAGCAGATCGTCGTCACCGACACGATCCCGCTGCGCCCCGGCGCGCCGGACAACATCCGCGTGCTCTCGTGCGCCGACCTGCTCACCGACTCGGTTCGCCGGATCTTCACCGACGACTCGGTGAGCGAGGTCTTCGGCGGCGAGAACCAGCTGTTCTGAGCGGCGGTCTGCCAGCGCCAGCCGGCGGGGCAGGTGCCGATGGTTCCGCATGGACTCGCCGTCGTCGCCGGACAGGACGGGTCTCGGCCGCAGTGCTCGCTCAGGCATGGGGCCGGAGCACGACCGGGGCGCGCGTGCTCCTGGTCGCGTGGGGCCGTCGTGCCGCTGGCTGGTGCTCGGTGCCTGGCTCGGCGCTGCGGGCGCCGACGGCGGATCGGATCACGGTGATGTCTCCGGATGGCTCGATCGCATTCGTCAAGCGCACGCGGCTCGCGCAGGACGCGTCGGCGGGGCAGACGGTGAAGACCGACGTAAGACCCTCGTGCCCGTCATGGAGACGTGCTGGACACGGACGCAGGACTTCACCCAGTGCTCGACCCCCGAGCAGCTCGCGCAGTACGGGGGCGACGAGGTTCCGCTCGGGAAGGCGCCGGAGGCCGGCGAGGCCGCGGTGACGGCGACCTTGGTGAACACGTACACGATCGCCGCCCGATCTCGCACCGGCGGTGAGTTCGCGATCACCCGCGCAGCGGACGGCAGCCTGCACCGCACGTGCACGCCCGCCGGCACCGACGGCTGCGGCCCGGCGGGTCGCTGGTAGACGCCGCGCAGGGTTCCGCGACCCCCGGAACTCGCCCGAGCCCGATTGCGCGCGCTGGACCCTGCACAATCGGGCAGACGGCCCGCGCCGCGCGAACCGAAACCACTTCCGCGCGCTGCGTCAGACTGCGGCGCGATGACGTTCCGTGCCGCTGAGCCGCCGCGCGCCCCGGCCCTCGACGAGGACCTTCCCGCGCTCGGCGTGGACGCGCTCGAGCACGAGGACACGTTTGACGGTGTTCGTGTGGAGGGCGCGGCGCTCGCCGGTCAGCGCGCGTCGGGTGTGACGTTCAAGTCGTGTCGCCTGACCGACGTCCAGCTGACCGGTTCGCACCTCGAGTCGCTCGCCCTGACGGAGGTCGTCGTCGAGCGTGGTGACCTCTCCAACGTCGAGGCGCGCCGCGCCGGGTATCCGCGTCGCCTCGCTCTCCGGCTGCCGGATGACGGGCATCGCGCTGACCCAGGCCACGCTGCTCGACGTCACGATCAGAAGTGCCCAGCTGAACCTCGCGTCCTTCGCCGGGTCGAAGCTGAGGCGGGTGACCTTCGAGGACTGCGTCATGCGGCAGACCGACGTCATGGACGCCGAGCTCGAGTCCGTCCGCTTCCACTCGTGCGACATGACCGAGTTCGACCTGCGCGGCGCCACGCTCGCGCGCTGCGAGCTGCGCGACTGCCGGCTCGACGGCGTGCGCGGCGCGGACCGCCTGCGCGGGGCGGCGATGCCCTGGTCCGACATCGTCGCGATGGCCGGGATCTGGGCCGCGCGAGCTGGGGATCCAGACGCTCGGCGAGGACTAGCGAGGAGCGCCTACCCGCCGATCACGAACCCGCGCTCGTCCAGCGCCTCGACCGCCGCCTCGAAGGCCGCGAAGTCGCGCGCGAGCAGGTGGTCGACGGGGCGGCCGGCGGGCCCCGCGGTCCGCACCCAGCGCCGCAGCACGTCGGGCCCCACGCGCGTCAGCGGCTCGTCGGTCAGCGCCAGCAGGATCCCCAGCTCCGGCCGGTGGTCCAGCTCGCCCGTGATGACCGCGATCGGGTCGACCGCGAGGGTCGCGCAGAGCTCGTCGTCGGTCAGCCCGAGGCGCTCCATCAGCCGCACGGCGGGGGAGTCCACGACGGCCCTCCCGCGTCAGCCGTTGCGGGCCCGGACCTGCTTCACGGGCTCGGGGCTCTTGTCGCCCGGCCAGAACCCGGTGATGTAGCGGAAGGTCTTCGCGCCGGCGCGGTCGACGGCGGCGGCGGTCACGGCGAACGTGGTCGCGTGCAGCGCCGCGGCCCCCAGGACCTGGCCCCAGGTCGCCTCTTCCGTCGTCGCCTTCGGAGGGCGAGCGCCGTGCGAGCGCTCCCAGGCGCCGTCGAAGGCCTTGCCGGCCGCCTTCGACGCGGCGACGCCGAGCACGACGGCGAAGGGCTTGTACAGCAGCTTTGCGACCACGCTTGCAGCCTACCCAGGACCGGCGCGGTTCACCCGGCCGGGGTTCTACCCTGACTGTCCGTGACGCTGCGCCGTGCGCTCGCAATCGCCTTTGGCGTCGCCGCCTTTCTGCTCGTCTCCTTCTTCGCAGCCCGCTGGCTGACGGCGGAGAACCGCGAGCGCGACGCGGTGATCAGCCTGCTCCGTGCCCAAACGGGCGGGGACGCCGCTGCCATGATCAGGATGCTCGACGGGTGCGCGGCGAATCCCACGTGTCGCAGCAACGCCGAGCGCGACGCGCGCACGCTGCGGCGCGCCGGACGCCTGCGGATCCTGAACATCGACTCGGCGACCTCCCACGCGGTGCTGGCCAAGAGCGGCCCGACGCGGGTCGCGTGGGACGTCGGCGGGAAGAGCTTCCCGGTCGTCCAGTGCGTGGAGGTCGAGCGCCGCGGCGTGCCGATCCTCGGCGGCCCGGTCGTGCTGCGCTACATCGGGCCGCAGATCAAGGGCGACGCGGCATGCTGAGGCGTGCGCGGGTGGCCGCGGCACTGGTCGCCTCTGGGCCTGATGCTCACGCTCGCGCCGGCCGCGCTGGGCCAGACGCCCCCGGTCGTGACGCCGCCCGCCGCGGGACCGCCCGCGTCGTCGGTCGTCTCGACGCCGTCGTCGCGCACGCTCTACCGCGACGGCCCGTCCGGCCGCTTCCTCGTCGACGGCCCGTGGCTGTACCGCGCCGACCCGTCGATCAACGGCGACGGCCAGGGCTGGCAGCGCGACCCGTCGACGAACGGCTGGATGCTCACGACCGTCCCGAACGCCTGGAACGCGACCGACGAGAGCCCCGCGTCGTTCGCCGGCGCCGTCGGCTGGTACCGCAAGGACTTCCGGCTGCCGTCCACCGCCAAGCGGCTGATGTGGACCGCGCGCTTCGAGTCGATCAACTACAAGGTCACGATCTGGCTCAACGGCCGCTTCGCTCGGCACGCACAAGGGCGCCTACCTGCCGTTCGAGCTGCGCCTGCCGCGCGGCTTCCTCAAGCGGACCGGCGTCAACCACCTCGTGCTGCGCGTCGACAGCCGCCGCACCGCGAGCGACTTCCCGCCGGCGAAGTTCGACGAGCGCGGGCGCCCGCTCGGCGGCTGGTGGAACTACGGCGGCATCCTGCGCGAGGTCTACCTGCGCGCGATCGACGACATCGACTTCGACGTGGTCGACGTGCGGCCCGACCTGCCGTGCGCCACGCTGCGCGGCGACGGTCAACTGGACCGTGCGCGTGCGCAACGCCGGCACGAAGAGCCGCAGAGTCACCGTCACCGGGAACTTCGGCGCCCGGCGCGTGAAGCTCGGCACCGTCGTGCTCGGGCCGAAGACGTCGGCGACGCTGATCCACAAGCTGCGCGTGCCCAAACCGCGGCTGTGGTCTCCGGACCGCCCGTATCTCTACGACGCGTCGCTGCGCGCGGTCTCCGGGCAAGCACACGCTGCAGACCTTCACGCGCAGCGTCGGCGTGCGCTCGATCAAGGTGTCCGGCGGGCGGCTCGTGCCTGAACGGCCGCGCGCTGAACGTGCGCGGCGTCGGCATCCAGGAGGACTCGCGCACGCGCGGGTTCGCGATCGACAACGCCACGCGCGACCAGCAGCTCGGCTGGGTCCGTGACCTCGGCGCCACGATGATCCGCGCGCACTACCCGCTGCACCCGTACACGCTCGAGCAGGCCGATCGCCTCGGCATCCTCGTCTGGTCGGAGGTGCCGGTCTACCAGGTGGAGACCGAGGAGCTGGCGAAGGCGCAGGTGCGCGACGCCGCCGTCAGCGTGCTGCAGTCCAGCATCATCGCCGACCGCAACCACCCGTCGGTGATCGTGTGGTCGATCGGGAACGAGCTGAGCGCGCGCCCCGGGCCCTCGCAGGCCGCGTACATCAAGCGCGCGGCGGACACGGCCAAGTCGCTCGACCCGACGCGTCCCGTCGCGCTCGCCTACGCGGCGGCGCCGACCGTCGGCTGCCGGGCCGAGTACGCGCCGCTCGACATCCTCGGCGTGAACGACTACTTCGGCTGGTACGCCGGACCGAACGGCACGATCGCCGACCGCGACCTGCTGTCGGAGTACCTCGACACCGTGCGCGCGTGCTATCCGGACAAGGCGATCATGATCAGCGAGTTCGGCGCGGAGGCCAACCGCGACGGCCCGGCCGAGGAGCGCGGGACCAACCAGTTCCAGCAGGACTTCATCTCCTACCACCTGGGCGTCTTCGCCACCAAGCCGTGGTTGTCCGGCGCGATCTACTGGGCGCTCCAGGAATTCCGCGTGCGGCCGGGGTGGGACGGCGGCAACCCGCGGGCGCTCCCGCCGCTGCACCAGAAGGGCGTCGTCACCTTCGACGGCGTGCCCAAGCCGGGCTACGCGGTGCTCCAGCAGCTCTACCGCTCGACGGTCCAGATCGCGACCGCCGGGCGCTGACGAGGCCTGCCCGGGGCTGCCCCGGCGACCAGCGTCCTGCTACCTTCGATCGTCGCTCATGGCCACGTCAGATACCACCGTCCTCACCATTTCACCCCGCGCCGTCGAAGGCTCGCGGTCGACCCGTCGTCTGCGGCGACAGGGCCTCGTGCCCGGCATCCTGTACGGACGCGGCGGCGATCCGCTGCCGTTCACGGTCGATGCGCGCGAGCTGCGTCACGCCCTGCAGGCGTCCGGCGCGGTCGTCGAGCTCCAGCTCGACGGGCAGAGCACCTCGGCGGTGCTCAAGGACTCGCAGCACCACCCGGTGCGCGGTGAGACGACGCACGTCGACTTCCTGCGCGTGGACCTCGACCAAGCCGATCGAGGCGGTCGTCTCGATCGAGCTGATCGGCGCCGAGGACGCCCCCGGCGTCAAGGAGGGCGGCATCCTCGACCAGACGATGCGCGAGGTCAACGTCGAGGCGCTCCCGAACGAGATCCCCGAGACGATCCAGCTCGACGTCTCCGCGCTGAACATCGGCGACACGCTGCCGCTGTCCGCCGTCGTCATCCCCGCCGAAGGTGAAGCTGCTCGACGATCCCGAGGCGACCGCCGCCACCATGCTCGCCCCGCGGCTGCAGGTCGAGGAGGAAGAGGGCATCGAGGAGGAGACCGGCGATCGTCGGCGAGGCCGGCGGCGAAGAGGTCCTCCGACGCCGGCGACTCCGGCGACGAGAGCTAAGGGCTCAGCTCCGCCGTGCGCAGCCCGTTCGGCGGGTCCGCGCCGGCCGACTGGCTCGTCGTCGGTCTGGGCAACCCCGGCCGCCGAGTACGAGCGCACGCCGCACAGCGTCGGCTTCCAGGTCATCGCGGAGCTCGCGCGCCGCTGGGACCTGCGCAAGCCCAGGAAGAAGTTCGGCGGCCTGCTCGCCGAGGGTCGCGCCGGCATCGGCGGCCCGCGCGTCGGGCTGCTGCGAGCCGCAGACCTACATGAACGAATCCGGCACCGCGGTCGGTCCGGCCCGCGGCGCGCTGAAGGTCGAGCTCGACCGCGTGCTCGTCGTGCACGACGAGATCGACCTGCCGTTCGGTGAGATCCGCCCGCGCCTCGGCGGCGGGCTCGGCCGGGCACAACGGGCTGAAGTCGCTGCAAGCGCGGACTCGGATCACCGGACTTCGGCCGCGTGCGCGTCGGCGTCGGTCGTCCCGACTCGACCGACCCCGAGATCGTGGCCGCCTACGTCCTCGGGCGCTGGCGCCAGTCGCCCGCCGAGGTCGAGGCGCTCGTGCGCGACGCCGCGGACGTCACGGAGCGGATCGTGCGCGGCGAACTCGACCTCCCGGGTAGCCCGCGGATCTCGTGGCGCCTGGGGCCGCACGCGCCTGCCGGGGGCGGTGCCTTTCGGCACAGCACCCCGTTGGCGTGCGGCCCCATGCATCCACGATCTTCCGCTCGAGCGGCGTGGGGGTGGGTTCGGTGACGGGACGCTGGCCCAGGCGGGCGGCCCGTCACCGGAGCCTTCGCTCCTGGCCACCTAACCCGGGTCGTTCTCGCGAGGCGTCATCGCGTCAAGCCACTCGCCCGCCCTCTCGTCCCAGAGCAGGTACTCGCCGCTCACGCTGCTCCAGTCGAGCTTCGCCAGTGCGTCAAGAGCTTCCGGGCTGAGCCCTGGCGTTAGGACAAGGTTGGTGCCGTCGGGGTCGTTCACGACTGCCGATCCGCGATCACGCTCTGCGTTCGCCCGCGCTGCGAGCACCTCTTTCGCCCATCGCTTCACCGCGTCGTAGGCATCGTCGCCTGCACGCTGCGCGATGGTGGAGAAGAACGTTGCGAGCGGTGCGCCGATCTCGATGTAGATGGCCCATGGCAGATCGCCGAGCGACTTCATCTCGACAGCGGCTTGGGACCGAATTTCGAACCCGATGCGCCCAAACGCCTGGTCGAGCGCAGCGAGTTCGTCGTCCCTCGCGTCTACGTCAGCGGATACCCGGATCGTGAAGTCGTCGCTCACTGATCGAATGGTATGCGTGGTGTGGGCAGGACGACCGGCGCGACCCGGATCGTCAGGGAACATTCCCGCACGCTCGCTCAGGCGAGCGTTGCCGCCGTAGGCTCCCGCGTGACGAGTGAGCAGCGCTGTCTCTGGGTGCTGAGGCGGCATCGATGGGACGATCACATAGATGCCGAACGGAGTCAGCAGCTCGAATGTTGTGTCGCCCGCCGTTGTCGACGCCTGGCGGCAGGAAGCCGCTGATTATTTCCAGACGAACCAAGCGATGCGGGGTACCGCTGAGCGCACACTGGCGGCGATCATCGCTGTCATAGGGATCGGGGCCTCGCTCGGCGCACAAGGAAGCGACGCAGTCGTTATCCCGCTACCGGCGGTCGTGGCACTCCTGCTCTCTCACATGTTCGAGCAGTACGCGGATCTCACCGTGATTGGTATGGCTCGGTTGGAGCTCGAACGGCGTGTTAATGAGGCCATAGGGGGACCTGGGCTCATCTATGAGACCGTTGTCGCCGACATCCGGAAGGTGCCGCCGTTGGTTGGGAGCCTGCGGTACCTCCGATACGTCATCCTCGTGCTTGTGGCTGGCGGGACCATCGCGGCGAGCGTGATCGCTGCCGGGCGCGGCACCAGCGTTTGGCTCGCGTTCGCAGTCGGCACCGTCGCCTGCTTCGCAGCGACCTTTCGCTCTTGGCTGACCATGAATCAGTCGAACGCGATCGCTACCAAGCGTGTCGGCGCGGCGCTAGACGCCTCGCGCCGTCCTCAGGGAACATTCGCTAACGCCGGCCCAGAAGGTCGCGGAACGCTTGGCTCGCACCTCGCGCCCGGCCTGTCTCACACTCCCGGAAGGGACGACGAGCAGGAGCGCTCGCTCTGGGTACATTCCCGCACGCTCGCCCAGGCGGGCGGGGTGTCACTCGGGTTGCGCTTCATGGGACGCGATAGCGCGGCGGGCGGGTTGATGCCGGTCGGCGCGGGGGATACGGTCGGCTGAACCGACCCGGGGAGGGCGACGATGCTTCGCATGATCAGAAGCCGCCTGACGTACTCCAACGTCGTGGCAAGCATGGCGTTGTTCATCGCACTCGGCGGCGCGAGCTACGCCGCCGTGAAGCTGCCCAAGAGCAGCGTCGGCGGCGCGCAGATCAAGACGAACGCCGTCACCGGCGCGAAGGTGAAGAACGGCTCGCTGACCGGTAGCGATGTCAAGGACAAGTCGCTGACGGCCGCCGACTTCAACGGGTCGGTCCAAGGTCCGCAGGGGCCCAGGGGAGAGACCGGCCTACCGGGTGCTCCCGGGCCTTCTACCGGGCCGGCGGGCGGCGACCTGACCGGCACGTACCCCGCGCCCACGCTCGCTCCTTCCGATCCGCCCGTCTCGGTCGCGGACAACCCGGGCGGCACTGATGATCCGTGCGCGGGCCCGGTCGTACCCGCCACGATGGTGCTCTGTGGCACAACCTCGAACCACTGGATCGCCGGAGGCTTCGACTCCCCCGGGATTCAGGTCTGGCGCGACCGGATCGGCCAAGTGCATATCCGCGGCTCCGCGACCGTGTCGACGACGTTGAACGTTGCGCCGGCGCTGTTTCGGCTTCCGGCCGATCAGCGCCCGAAGCGGATTCTGTCCTTCCCGATTGCGACCGGCCAGACCGCGGGCGTCCACCAGGGAGGGACCGCGCTCATGTTCATCTACCCAGCCGGGTTCCCAGATGTGGCCGGGATCGCCAGCGTGTTCAGTCCGAGCAACCCGGCCCATCAGGTCATCCACCTCGGCGACATCACGTTCCGCACAGACGCCTAGCGAGCCGCGATCACACAGCCCGCCCTTGGACGAGACGCAGGTGCCACGTCGCTGGTGACATTCCTGAACGCTGGCCCATGTCGGCGTCCTGTCGCGGGCAGCGTGCCTAGGGCACGGGCCAGGCAGGGCTTGAAACCGCGCCGGGCATCGCCTTCTCCCACAGCCCGGCGAGGCGGCCGAGATCGCGCTCGCCCAAACGATCGAGGAGCAGGTCCCGCACGATCCGATGGTGCGTGACCTGCGAGGCGCGCAGGCGAGCCAGGCCCCGCTCGGTCAGTCCGACGAGTTGGCTGCGCCCGTCCGCGGGGTTGGCGCGGCGCTCGACGAGCCCGGTCTTTGTGAGCCGGTCGACTGACCTTGAGACCCCGCTCGGGGTGAGGTTGCGCTGCTCGCCCAGCTCCCCGATCGGCAGCGCGCCGCCCGGCGAGCCGACAAGCGTGATGAGCACGCCGTAGGCATCGACGCCGAACCCGTGGTCGGCCTGGAGGGCGCGGTCGAGCTCCCGCATGATCGCTCGTGTGGACTCGCAGCAGGCCCCGCCACGCGCCGAACTCGTCCGGCGTGAACGGATCGGGCTCGGGCGGTCCGCTGACCCCGGGAGTCCGCCCGGGCGTCGCGCCAGGCTTATTTGACATTCGCAAATACCTTCGGATAGTGTTTGCGCATCGCAAATACCTTAGCGCCTGCGTGCGGGTGCTCGACGAGGAGACGGCGCATGACCACGAACATGGCGAACGCCACGGCCGGCCCGGTCCTGGCGGCGGGCGAGGGTCTGCATCTGGGGTCGGGCCCGGGCCGGGAGCTGATCTTCAAGGTCACCGGCGACGACACCGGCGGTGCGTTTGACTACTTCACCGTCGCGGTCGCGCCCAAGGACGGGCCGCCGCTCCACGTGCACCACAACCAGGCCGAGACGATCCACGTCCTCAAGGGACGGTTCACCGTCCGGCTCGGGGACGAGCTCTTCCAGGTCGAGGAGGGCGGGTTCGCGTTCCTTCCGGCGGGTGTTCCGCACGCCTTCGTGAACCTCACCGACGAGCCGGGCGAACTCGTGATCGTGTTCGCGCCCGGCGGCGGGCACCGCTTCTTCGAGGAGTTCGGGCCCCTCGTCCGCGGCGGCGAGCGCGACATGGCAGCCGTCGCCGCGATCTTCGAGAAGCACGACATGCAGCTGCTCGGGCCGCCGCTCAGCGCCGACTGAACCGGAGCGGCGGCTCGGGGTACATTCCTGAACGCTGGCCCACACCGGCGAGGTGTCGATCGACTCCTGTTTCGCGGGCCGCCTGTGCCTCGGTAGTCCGCCGCGAGTCGGAGTGCTGCCTGCGGATGTGCGGGCACCTGATCGGTCCTAACGTTGGTGCATGAGCATGTACTCGGTACTGCGCCGTGCTCCGGCCGGCATCGCTGCCGTCGCGTTGGCGGGCGGGTTGGTTGCTGGGGCCGGGCCCATGCGGGGCTTCTCTCGGAGCGCGCTCGTTCAAGGGCCATGACTTTCAAGATCGCGACTTGCGCGTCCTTTCTCGGCATAGCCGTGGGGGCGCTTGTCGTGGTCGCTCCTGCCGCTGGCGATGCGGTCGTTGCGAATCTGTCCCGTGACACGCCGGTCGCGGCTTACGGTGGCGTGATTGCGTGGTCTGGCTACGACCTGTGACGAACCAGTACCAGCTCCTGATGCGCCGGGGCGACCAGGTCACGGCCTCGGCGATCGCGGAATCACGGCGCCCGTTCGACGTCAGCCTGGGTCCCGACGCTCAGGATCGCGTCGTTGCGCTCTACACCCGCTGCCGAACGGTCAACCACGGTTGCGACGTGTATCGCTACGACGTCCAGGCTCGCCGAGAGAGCAAGGTCGCATCGGTCTCATCGCCGACAAGGGACGAGGCCTGGCCCGTGCAGTGGCGCAATCACCTGGCGTTCGTGCGCCGCGCCCGGGCCTACGTCCTCGATGGGGAGGTCCTCCGCCCGATCCGCGTGGAAAGCGCGGCGGCGGCCAGCTGATGGACTGCGACGAGCCGTACGTCAAGACGCTGTCCACGCCGGCGCCCGCTCGGCGACTGGACCGCGGATCGTGCGCCCCGACGACGGGCATGTCGATCCACGGCGAGCGGATCGTGCAGGTGACCGATCTGGACCAGGGCGGTGCCGGGTCCGAGAGCCAGGTGCGCGTGCTTCGGACCCAAGGCGGGGCCGCGCGCGTGCTCGCCGGCGCCACCGGAGGAGAGGACGGGTACAGCCCGTTCTCGTCCCCGAGCCAGTCGGCGACGGAGATCTACGTGACGCGCACAGGCTTCCGCAGAGGGACGAAGTCGGACGTCTTCCTGCGCTTCACGGGCTCGCGAAAGCCTCCGACCGTCGTGCAATCGAACGTGCGCCTGGCCGGTCGCATCGCCCGCGATGAGCGCGGCGTCTACTGGTACGTGCAAGCTCCTGAGCCCCCCGCCGAGAATGACAACGACCCACCGTTCTGCGTGTCGCCGTTCGAGCCCTGTCGGCTCGTCCGCGCGTCCGCAAGCCCGTTCTCTCTCACCCCGCGGGCACTGCCGCCACGATTGCGCATGACCACCGTGCCACCGGGCTGCATTCGACGACCCGCGGCCGCCCCGATCGTCGTGTCCGGCGATCTCACGCGCGCGATGGTCCGCAGAAGCGCGGTCGTTCGGCGCGACCCGCTCCCGGGAGCGTCGATCGAACTGCTGCACAGCGACCGTCCCGAAGGTCGCGGGCCATTCACGCCGATCGGTCTGACCACGACGACCGATCAAGCCGGACGCTGGTCCTTCTCGCTCAGCGACCCGGTCCCATCGCAGGACTTCTTCGCGGCCGTCGCAGCCGCGTCCGGGCTCGCGAGCTCACCCACCAGCATGTGCGGCAATCAGGCTGCGCCCTGACCGTCAGCGGCAGACGCCGCCCGCCGACACCCGTCACCCCGCTCAGAACCACGACGGCGTCGCACCAGGCACCATGCGCCTCGGGTGACATTCCTGAACGCTGGCCAAGGCGGGCGGGCCCTCGTCCGCGCTTCTGCTTCGCATGGACGGTGAGGCGCGGACCCGTGCGTCGACGTGCCGTGCCTCAGGCGTTGTCCCAGGCAGTGATGATCTGTGCGACGTGGCGGTGGTCGGTGCCGCAGCAGCCGCCGAGCAATTGGATCGAGGGCAGCCGGTCGCGCAGGGCCGCGTTGTCGCGGGCGAGCAGAGCTGGATCGCCCTCGTCGAGCTCCTCGGCCTCGTCGAGCTCGGCGTGGCTCAGCGCCGATGCGTTCACGCGCACGCCGCCGATACGTTCGAGTGCGGGAGCGCCGTCAATCCCGGCCGCGATGTGGGTGGGGTGCGCACAGTTGATCATGAAGAACTCGGCTGCCCCGCCGGTCGCCTGGTCGACCTGCTCGATGGCAGCCGCGACGGTCTCGCCGGTCGGCAGGCGCCCGTCGGTCTCGACCGTGAATCCCGCGACCACCGGCAGGCCAAGGGCGGCCGCGGCCTGGACGACGCCGATCGCCTCATCGGGGTACGAGAGCGTCAGCGCGGTGACGCGCTCAACCCCGGCGTCACGCAGGACGCCGATCTGCCAGGCGTGGTACTCGGTGGCCTGCGCGCCGGTCATCTGGTCCCCGACGACGTAGCCGTCGCCGCGCGGCCCGATCGAGCCGTTGATCGTCACATCCGGTCTTCCGTCGGCTAGCTCGTTGGCGAACTGGACGGCGTCCCGGTTGGCGGTCGCCAGCGCGTCGAGGTCATAGCCCAGCTCTGCGCCCCAGTCGGGATTCGCGCGCCAGGTAGCCGTGTCCAGGACGAATGGCAGCCCGAGATCCTGTGCGGTGTCGAGGAACGGCTCGAAGTACCGGCGCAGCGCCGCCCGGCCAGCCTCCTGTTCGAGCAGCGGAAACGAGGCGAAGCACGGGAGGTCGAAACCCTCGTGGAAGAGCAGAACGGTCTCGATCCCACCGTCCGTCAACGCCACCGGTTCACGTCCCATCACGGCCTCCTCGTCTGGAATGCGATCGTCTACGGCCCGACCCGCCCGAGCGTCGCACCGTACCCCGTGGCCTCGGGTCGTAGCAACTCTCGACGCTCCCGCCAGGACGAAGAGCAGCAGCGCGGTTCGGGTGACATTCCTGAACGCTGGCCCAGGCGAGTGGGGTCTCCCTCGGACTCATGCTTTGCATGAAAGCGGCAGCGCGCCCGGGCGCCTGTCGCGTGTCAAGTCGAGCTGCTCGGCCAGACCGATCAGAATCCCCTCGGGGCCTCGGACGTAACAGAGCCGATACACGTTTTCGTACTGGACCACTTCGTCGACGACCTGCGCGCCGTGCTTGTTGAGCCGGGCAAGCGTCTCGTCCAGATCGTCCACCGCGAACATGACGCGGAGGTAGCCGAGGGCGTTGACCGGAGCGTTCCGATGATCGGCGACGATGGCCGGCGCGAGAAAGCGGGAGAGTTCGATCCGACCGTGGCCGTCCGGCGTACGCATCATGGCTATCTCGACACGCTGGTCGCGCAGTCCGGTGAGCACGTCCGACCAGTCTCCCTCGACCGTTGCTCGCCCTTCGAGCTCGAGGCCCAGCTCCGTGAAGAACGCGACAGCGACATCAAGCGACTCCACGACGACTCCGACGTTATCCATCCGTTGAACTGCCACGCGGCCAGTCTTGCTCTCGCTTCGGACGAGTGAGGGAGCGCCTATGTCTCGACGGCGAAGACCCGCCACGGTCCAGGCACGCCTTTGAGGTCGTGTTCGCCGCGATCGACGAGGGCTTGCCCAGAGCCGATGCTGAGGTCGCGGACGGTGCTGCTGATGAGGACCTCGCCGGGTCCGGCGAGGCTGCTGATGCGCGCGCCGATGTGGACCGCCAGGCCGCCGACATCGTCGTCGGGGAACAGTTCGCATTCGCCGGTGTGCAGTCCCGCGCGGATCTCCAGGTCGATGTCGCCGACGCGGTCGCGGATCGCGGTCGCGCTGCTGATCGCGCGGCTCGGACCGTCGAACACGGCCAGCGCGCCGTCGCCGAGTGACTTGACGAACCGGCCACGGTGGCGCTCGACCTCTTCGCGCACGAGCGTGTCGTGGCGCTCCAGCAGCGACCGCCACGCGCCGTCGCCGAGCGCAGCGGCGCGTTCGGTCGAGCCGACGATATCGGTGAACAGCACCGTCGCGAGCACGCGGTCGCTGACGACCGGTCGCCGAGCGCCGGTCAGAAACTGCTGGATCTCATCAGCGACGGCATCCTCCCGTCCGCCCCAGAGCATCCGGTCCCCGGGGACCTGCACGTAACACGCGCCCGGTATGTGCTCGGCGACGTAGCGGGAGTGGCGCTCGTCGAGATACACGTCGTGCTCCTGCCGCACCACCAGGGTCGGGCACTGAACGCTGGGCAGGACTTCGCGCACGTCCGTTTCGCCGATCATCGCCAGCGACGCCGCAGCGGCCGCCGGGCTCATCGCAAGACGCTGCAGGCGCGCCATGACGCTTCGCAGCCGCGGATCGTCGCCGCCGATCCCGAGCGCGAGTGGGTTCTCGGGCGAGTCGCTGCCCCACGAATCGACGATCGCCTGAACCATCGCAGCGCGCTGCTCGGTGCTCGGCGCCCATTCGTATCCCGGCCCGGCGACCAATCGGGCTTGCGGGGAGATCAGGACGAGCGCACGAACAAGGTCCGGATGTGAGGCCGCGTAGAGCGCCGTCAGCGTGCAGCCCTCGAGCCACGAGGCCAGCACCGGCTGCTCGCAGCCGGCGGCGTCGATCACTGCCTGGACGTCGTCGATCTGCTCCTCCAGCGGGGTCGCCCCGGCAATACCGTCGGACATGCCGCTGCCGCGCCTGTCGAACAGAATCAACCGCGAGAACGCGGCGAGCCGTTCGTGAAAGCGCGCGAACGACGGCAACTCCCAGTACATCTCGATGTTCGACAGGTACGTCGGGACCAGCACAACGTCCAGCGGACCCTCGCCGACCACCTGGTAGGCGATCTGCAGGTCGCCACTGCGCGCATATCGCGTCTGCGGAATGTCCACGGGACGAGACTAACCGCGGCTTCGACACCCGTGAGCATGGCCGCTCCCGCCTGGGACGAAGAGCAGGAGCCACGTCGCTGGTGACATTCCTGAACGCTCGCCCAGGCGGGCGGGGTGTCGCCCGGGCGCCGCTCCGAGTCGTCGCTTGGACCGCACGCGGTGCGTCGGTCGCTTCGAGGGATGTCCCGCTGCTACAGGTGCAGCTTGCGCGAGCCCTTGCGCCTGACGGCGCAGGTCCGGTACCGGCGCAGGCCGGTCACGGTGCGGCCGTCGGCGGTCGTCGCGGTGATCTTCACGGTGAAGCGGCCCTTCGGGAGGCCCTTCAGGTCGACCGGGGCGGTGATCCGGACGCCCTTGACCGTCTTCACGCGCCGGCCGTTGACCAGCACGACCGCCGACACCAGCGCCGTCTCCTTCGGCCGGACGAGGCGGATCCGCAGGCTCCGCCGGCTGACGCAGGCCTTGGCGGAGGGCAGCTTGATGATCGCGGCGCTCTTGAGGGCGGCGGCCGCCCGCGGCGCCGTGACCGTCGTGGTGGCGCTCGCGGTCGCCTGCGCCCCGGCCTTGTCGCGCACGGTGAGGGTCGCGGTGAACGTGCCGGCCGTCGCGTACGTGTGCGCGATGGTCGCGGGCGGATCGCCGTCGCCGGTCGCGGCTGGGCCTGCCGTCGCCGAAGTTCGAGCGTCCAGGCGCGCGAGCGGACCGTCGCGATCCCCCGTCCCGATCGTGGCGAAGGAGACCGAGAGCGGGCTCGTCCCGCCAGCCGGCGAGCCGGTGAGGGCGGCGACCGGGACGGCATTGACCACCTGCTGGAAGACGCAAGGGGACAGCTTCAGGACGCGGTCCGACTGCGTCGCGTAGAAGCAGCCGTCAGGGCCGACGGACGTGAAGTCGCCGCGGGTGCCGCCGCTCGCCACCACTGTGACGGGGTTGCCGGGGGTGTTGACGTCGATCCGCTGGATCGTCCCGTCGTTGGAGTTGACGAAGACGTTGTTCGAGAAGTCGACACCGCCGATGACCGTGTTCGGTCGTGCGACGGCGATGCCGTCGGGACCATGGCCCGACAGGCTCACGTCGAACACGACGGTCCCGGCGCGGTCGAGGCCGAGCACGTGCTGGGTGTTGTAGTCCGCCACGTACAGCCGGCTGCCGTCGGCCGTGAACGCGATGCCGTCGTAGACGCCCGATCCCGGACTCGCGAAGACCGTGTCGGCCGGCGAAGCCGCGATCGGGGTTGCAATCCGCCGCACTGCTCCCGGCGCCTCGGCGTAGTAGAGGTCGCCGGTCAGCGGGTCGGTCGTGATCCCGCGCGGGTTGACGGTGGCGCTGATCGTCCGTGTCACCGTGAGCGCGACCGGGTCGAACTCCACGACCCCTGACCCGGTCGACCGAGGCCATAGGCGAACCGCGTGCCGTAATAGCGGCCGCCGGCGATGGTCAGGCCGCCGTTCGCCACGGGGGCGGCGCTCGTCGCCTCGGCCGTGGCGACGGTGCCGCCATCCGGGCCGAAGCGGTAGATCAGCCCGTTGCAGGTGTCCGCGACGAACAGCTTCTGACCGTCGACCGCGACGCCAGTCGGACCGGCGGCGCCCGTCGGGGTCGAGCAGGTCGGAAATCCGGTCGCGATGTCCGTCCCGCCGGTGAACGGCGGGCTGTAGGTCGTGAAGGCCGCGGCCTGGCCGGCGAAGGCTCCCATGAGAACGCCTGCGACGACACCGCACAGTAATCCACTTCGCATGCGGCGATCGTCTCACATCGCGTCGGCTTCGACGAGGTGCCGACATGTCTCTGATGCGCCGTCGCTTATGCAGCCACCCCATGCATCAGCGACGGCTCAACATCACGGACGCCGCTGGGTACATTCCGGCACGCTGGCCCAGGCACCAGCGCCGCGGAACAGCCGTCGCCCTCGACGCGCGGCCGTCGACCCGCTACAACCAGCCCACCTACTCGGGAGGCTCGTCGTGCCGCGCCGCAACCATCTGATCGCTCTCATCACCGCGGCGCTCGTGAGCGCGGGACTTGCCGCCGCGAGCGGGGTGGTGTTCGCCGCCGCCCCCGCGCTCGACCCGACCTTCGGAACCGGCGGCATTGTGACGCTCGCGCCGGGCCCAAATGCCTCGTTCGTAGCGGTGCTGCCGCTGCCGGGCGGCAAGATCCTTGTGGGCGGGCGAGCGAACACGAAGGGCCTCGTCCTCGCCCGGTACCTGGCGAACGGCCTGCTCGACCCGACCTTCGGCACCGGCGGCGTCACGACGCAGCAGATCGGCACAGGTGGGGGCGGGGTCTCCAACCTGGCTCTGCAGGGGGACAGGATCGTCGCCGTCGGGGCGACGTTCGATGCGGCGTCGGACCCGGTCTCCACGCTCGCCCGCTTCACGTTCGACGGCGTGCTCGACACCACGTTCGCGGGCGGCGCCGGCTACGTCCAGGAGAGCTCGGCGATCGCCCGCGACGGGATCGACGTGGCAATCCAGCCCGACGACAGGATCGTCGTCGCAGCCGCCGCGGCAGGGGCCGACAGCGGCACGCTCGTCCTGCGCTACGGCAAGGACGGCGGGCTCGACCCGACCTTCGACGGCGACGGCGCGGCGCGGACGGCGAACGCCGGCGCGTGCGGCACCGACGCGCAGAGCGGCGCCAACACGATCGTTCCGACGGTCGCGGGCCTGATCGTCGGTGCGCTCTGCGGGGGACGCAACGGCACCCTCCCGCGCGCCGCCGTGCTGCGCTTCCACGCCGGCACCACCCCCAGCAACGGCGCCCTCGACACGACCTTCGGCTCTGGCGGCGTGTCGACGCTGACGCTCACCCCAGGTACTCCGACCTTCGCGTCGGGCATGGTCGTTCAGCCCGACGGGAAGATCGTCGAGGCCATGCAGGACGGCTACGGCGGCACGACGTCCGGGCTCGCTGCCGCCCGCTGGAACGTTGACGGCACCCTGGACACCACGTTCGGTGGCGGCGGGCGCTCGGTGAAGTTCGGCTTCGCCGACGGGATCGGCAGCACCGAGAGCTTCCCTGCGCTCGCGCCCGACGGGCGGATCTATCTCGGCGGGACGATCGCTCCGCAGACCGGGGGCGTCGGCATCGCCCGCCTGAGCAGCTCCGGTGCACTGGACCCGCTCTGGGGCACCGGCGGCAGCTTCCTGCAGCCCTTCGGTGACCCCGCCGGCCCGATGGAAATGTCCTCCGAGCCGCTGAGACTCGCCGTCCAACCCGACGGCAAGGTGCTCGCGGCAGGGTTCGCCAAGCAGTCCGGCACGCTCGTCGGACTGCTGATGCGGTTCATCCCGCCGTCCGAGCCCACGCCGCCTGCGCCGCCGACCCCGCAGCCCCCGGCCGGCACGGTGAAGGCCAAGCTGCGGTTCGCGGACCTCGTCACGCTCCCGTCGGCCAAACGCTGCGTCAGCCGCCGCGCCTTCCGGATCAGGCTGCGCAAGCGCAGCGGTGTCACCTACCGTTCGGCCACGGTCTCGGTCAACGGCCACCGGGTCAAGGTCGTCAAGGGCAAGCGCCTGACCGCGCCGGTCGACCTGCGCGGGCTGCCCGCAGGCCGTGTCGTCGTCCGGATCAGCCTCACGCTCGCTGACGGCACGAGACTCACCGGAAAGCGCACCTACCGAACCTGCACCCCCAAGAAGAAGCGTGGACGCCGCTGACCGCCGCGCTTCCAAGGTGTCGCCCGTAGTACCTGCGGATGCGCTCTTGCGTGTCCTGGCCTTAGCGTCGCGGCTACCGAGGAGAGGTGGAGACGATGATTCGCGGCAGCGCTGATCGCGCCATGACTCCCGTGCGGCAGCTGTTCGAGGAGATCGGCGACATGCTGATCCTGACCGGGAAGACGCTCGTCTCCGCGGTCCGTCCGCCGTACCCCTACGGCGGCGAGTTCGTCATCCAATTCCTCTTCGCGCTGAGGCTGTGCTGGTTTCCGCTGATGATCTCGACGATCGCGTTCGGCTATGCGGCACCCGGTCTGCAGGGGGCGAACATCCTCGTGCTGTTCGGCGCGCTGGACCGCCTCGGCGGCTTCTTCGTCCTCGCCTCGATCCGTGAGTTCGCGCCGTTCGTGACCGCGATCGTGCTCGCGGGCGTGGCGGGCACGGCGATCACCGCCGACCTCGGCGCCCGCAAGATCCGCGAGGAGCTCGACGCGCTGCAGGTGCTCGGCGTCGACCCGATCAAGAATCTCGTCGTGCCGCGGTTCCTGTCGCTGATGCTCGTCACCGGGCTGTTCGACATCTACGCACTGATCTTCGGAACCTTCGGCGGCATCGCCGCCACGCTCGTCAACCACGCTCCGCTCGGACCGTTCTGGGCGACGTTCTTCAGCCAGGCGTCGATCACCGATCTCTGGGGTTCGGTGCTGAAGTGCCTGCTGTTCGGCGCGATCATCGCCATCGTCTGTTGTTACAAAGGCATGACGGCCTCCGGCGGGGCCGCCGGCGTCGGGCGCGCGGTCAACCAGGCCGTCGTCATCGCCTTCCTCGGCGTCTTCGCGTTCAACTACGTCTTCACGCAGACGCTGCTCGCCACCCACCCAGAGGTCAACGCCACCAGATAGTCCGCGCAGTT
>CAVRIM010000008.1:0-52203 GCA_963721255.1 uncultured Actinomycetes bacterium | reverse complement strand
TCGCGCGGGACGGCTGGCCCCGCACCGCCGCGGGCCTGCGCGCGCTGCCCGGCGTCGGGCCGTACACCGCGGCGGCGGTCGCGTCGTTCGCGTTCGGGGAGCAGGTGGCGGCGGTCGACACGAACGTGCGTCGCGTCGCCGCGCGACTGCGGCGCGGATCGCCCGAGTCGCTGCTGCCGCCGGGCCGGGCGCACGACTGGAACCAGGCGATGATGGAGCTCGGCGCGACGGTCTGCGGCGCGCGAACGGTGCGCTGCGAGGCGTGCCCGGTCGCGGCCTCCTGCGCGTCGCGCGGGCGCGTCGTCGTCGCGCCGCGTGCCCCCGGCGGGACGCGCGAGCGCTTCGAGGACTCGAGCCGGTGGGTTCGCGGCCGGATCGTGGCGGCGCTCGCCGCCGGGGAGGGGCTGCCGGCGGCGATCCCGGAGCGGCGGCTGCGTCCGGCGCTCGCGGCGCTCGCGAGCGGAGGGGCTCGTCGTGGTGGAGCAGGGCGGCGCCCGGCTGGCGTAGGCTCCGGCGCCGATGAGCACACCGGCAGACGACAGCCGCGCGGAAGCGCTCGAACGCCTCGACGTCGTCGAGCGCGAGCTCGCCCAGCTCGAGGAGAGCGTGCGCGGGACGGCGGCGCGCCTGCGCGGCGAGGTCGCGCGGGCCCGTGCGGCCGTGCATGACCTGCACGGCATCGCGCTCACGCCCGGCGCCGGCGGCCGACGATCGAGCCTCCGGTCGGCGGCGACGATCCGGCGCCCGAGCCTGACGGAGCCCGCAGACGACGGGGCGCGCCTCGTCGCGCTCGACCTCGTGATGCGCGACGTGCCGCGGGCCGACGCCGAGCGCGAGCTGCAGGCGAGCTTCCCCGGCAGCGACGCCGCGCGGCTGCTCGACGAAGCGGCCGCGAGCCTCGGCGGCTGAGCCTCAGCTCACCGGGCGGCAGGTCACGACGCTGCGGTCGAGCACGCGGCCGCTCGCCGCGACCATCTCGATCGTCGCGCGGCCCCGCGTCAGCAACAGCCGTGCCCCGCCAGGCGTCACCCGGTTGACGAAGCGCAGCGTCGCCTGCGACCCGCGCGGCAGCGGGATGTTCGGCCGGCCGCCGCCGCCGGAGACGATCTGGCGCAGGCCGTCGCGGTCGGCGAAGCGCTGCAGGTCGTGGTCGTGGCCGGAGAGGACGATCCGGGCGTGACCGCGCAGCGCGTTCCACAGCGTAGCCATGTCGGCCTGATCGCCGTGCCACCCGCTGCTCCAGCGCGGCCGGTGCCAGGTCGCGATCCGGCATGTACCGGGGCGGCGCACGGCCTGCGCGAGCCAGCGGGCCTGCGGCGAGCCGGCGCCGTGCGGCGCCTCGCTGTTGAGCGACAGCACCTGCCAGCCGCCGGGGAGCGTGTGACGGTGCCAGTCGGGCATCGGCTTGCCCGAGCTTCGCGCGCCAGTAGGGGCGGTAGCCGACGGCGCGATTGCCCCATTCGTGGTTGCCGGGCGTCGGGATCGTGCGGCGCGCGAGCGCGCCGTAGAGCGCGTCGTAGCCGTGACGGAACTCCCGCGCGGTCCCGGTCTCGTAGACGTCGCCGAGGTAGAGCAGGCGGTCGGGCCGCTCCCGCCGGACGCGCGCGGCGAGCACGCGGGCCCTGGCGCTGTTCTCCGCGTCGCCGACGGCCCAGATCGTGGTCGGGCCGGCCGTGGCCGCCGCCGGACGGGCGGCGGGAGTGACCGCGGGCGTGAGCGCACACAGCGCGAGCGAGCCGCCGAGGACGGCGGCGAGGAGGGGAGCGCGCATGCCCTGATTGTCGCCGGGCGGCGGGACGCGCGCGCCGCCGGCTGACCTGCGGCCATCTGCGAGACTCGCGCGATGGCCTCCACGGACACCCAGACCACGGCTCCGGAGCGGGTCGAGACCGCGTTCACCTCGGGCGGCGAGCGCTGCGCGGCATGGCACTACACGCCGGGAACGGCCGACGGCGACCGGCACCTGCGTCGTCATGGCGCACGGCTTCAGCCTGACGCGCCACGACGGGCTGTCGCTCTACGCCGAGGCGCTCGCCGCCGCCGGTGCGCACGTGCTCGTCTTCGACCACCGCTACCTGGGTGACTCCGGTGGCATGCCGCGCCAGCGCTTTCGCCGCGGCGCGCAGCTCGAGGACTGGCGCAACGCGATCGCGTTCGCGCGCACGCTCGACGGCGTGGCAGCCGAGCGGATCGTGCTCTGGGGGTTCTCCTTCTCGGGCGGCCACGTCGTGACGCTGGCGGCCGGGCGCGACGACATCGCCGCCGCGGTCGTGCTCTGCCCGTTCGTGGACGGGCTGCGCCGCGCGCTCGGCACGCCGCCTGCGCTCTCGGCCTGGATCATTCCCCGCGCGCTCGCCGACGCCGCCGGGCCGCGACACGCTGATCCCCGTCACCGGGCAGCCGGGGACGCACGCCGCGATGGCGCTGCCGGGGGAGGCGGACGGCTTCGCCCGCGCCGTCCCCGACGGCTCGCCGTGGCGCAACGAGATCTCGCCCGCGATCTTCCTGACGGTCGGGACCGTGCGTCCCGTGCGCCACGCCGCGAAGGTGACGCTGTCCGCTCTGGGTCGGCCTCGGCGAGCGCGACATCAGCGTCCACAGGCCGGCGGTCGAGCGGCTCGCCCAGCGCGCGCCGCGCGGGTGAGCTCCAGCGCTACGACGCCGACCACTTCGACGTCTTCCTCGGTGAGCTTCCGGCGCGCATCGCCGGCGACCAGGTGGCATTCCTGACGCGTGAGGGGCTGCTCTAGGCAGGCGAACGTCTGTTCGCTCTTGTAGCATCGATCGGGATGCCGCCCTCCAACGCGATCGTCGTCTCCGGCGCGCGTGAACACAATCTGAAGAACGTCTCCCTCGAGCTGCCGCGCGACGCGCTGGTGGTCATAACCGGCCTGTCCGGGTCGGGGAAGTCGTCGCTCGCCTTCGACACGATCTACGCCGAGGGCCAGCGCCGCTACGTCGAGTCGCTCAGCGCCTACGCGCGCCAGTTCCTCGGGCAGATGGACAAGCCGGACGTGGACTCGATCGAGGGGCTGTCGCCGGCGATCTCGATCGACCAGAAGACGACCTCGCGCAACCCGCGGTCGACGGTCGGCACGGTCACGGAGATCTACGACTACCTGCGCCTGCTCTGGTCGCGCGTCGGCCACCCGCACTGCGCGAACTGCGGGGCGCCGATCGCCGGGCAGTCGACCGAGCAGATCATCGATCAGGTGATGGAGCTCGACGAGGGCACGCGGTTCATGGTGCTCGCCCCGGTCGTCCGCGGTCGCAAGGGCGAGTACGGCAAGCTCTTCGAGGAGCTCCGCACGGACGGCTTCGCGCGGGCGAAGGTCAACGGCGAGCTGCGCCAGCTGGACGAGACGATCGAGCTCGACAAGAAGTTCAAGCACGACATCTCGGTCGTCGTCGACCGGCTCGTGATGCGCCCCGACCTGCGCAAGCGGCTCGCCGACTCGATCGAGACCGCGGTCGGCCTGGCGGACGGCATCGTCGAGGTCGAGCTCGTCCCGCGCGAGGGGGACAAGCAGGCCGCGCAGATCCTGACGTTCTCCGAGAAGTTCGCCTGCCTGAAGTGCGGCACGTCGATGCCGGAGCTCGAGCCGCGGATCTTCTCGTTCAACTCGCCGCACGGCGCATGCGAGCGCTGCACGGGCCTCGGCTCGCAGATGGAGATCGACCCGGAGCTCGTCGTTCCCGATCCGACGCTCTCGATCGGCGAGGGCGCGCTGGCACCGTGGGCGTCGAGCGCCTCGCAGTACTACGGGCAGATCACCCTCGCGCTGGCCGAGCAGTACGACGTCGACCTCGACACGCCCTGGCAGGACCTGCCGACGGAGCATCGCGCGCTGTTCCTCGACGGGACCGGTGGGGAGCGCATCCTCGTCACCTACCAGAACCGCTACGGGCGCAAGCGCTCCTACTCCACCCGCTTCGAGGGGATCGTCCCGAACCTCGAGCGCCGGTTCCGCGAGACGGACTCCGACACGATGCGCGAGCGCATCGAGGAGTTCATGGCGGTCGTGCCGTGCCCGGCGTGCAAGGGCTCGCGCCTGCGGCCTGAATCGCGCGCCGTCCTCGTCGGCGGGATGGCGATCCACGAGTTCACCGCGCTCTCGGTGCGCCAGGCGCGGCGCTGGCTCGACGAGGTCACGCTGACCGAGACCGAGCGGCACATCGCGCGGCTGGTCTTTCGCGAGATCGAGGAGCGGCTGCGGTTCCTCGAGGACGTCGGGATCGGCTACCTCTCGCTCAACCGCGCGGCCGCCACGCTCTCCGGCGGCGAGGCCCAGCGGATCCGGCTGGCGACCCAGATCGGATCGGCGCTGGTCGGCGTCCTCTACGTCCTCGACGAGCCGTCGATCGGCCTGCATCAGCGCGACAACTCGAAGCTGATCGGCACGCTCGAGCGGCTGCGCGACCTCGGCAACACCGTCCTCGTCGTCGAGCACGACGAGCAGACGATGCGCGCCGCCGACCATCTCGTGGACATGGGTCCCGGCGCCGGCGAGCACGGCGGGCGCGTCGTCGCCGAGGGCACCGCCGCGCAGGTTGAGAAGGTCCGCGAGTCGCTGACCGGGCAGTTCCTCACCGGGACGCGCTTCGTCGAGGTGCCGGACGAAGCGCCGCAAGCCGTCCGGCCGGCTGGAGATCCGCGGAGCGCGTCAGAACAACCTGCGCTCGGTCGACGTGAAGGTCCCGCTCGGCGTGCTGACCTGCGTGACCGGGGTGTCCGGCTCGGGCAAGTCGACGCTGGTCAACGAGGTCCTCTTCAAGGCCGTCGCCAACCGCCTGCATCGCGCGCGCCAGCGCCCCGGCGCGCACACCGCGGTCCTGGGCTTGGACCAGCTCGACAAGATCATCCAGGTCGACCAGTCGCCGATCGGGCGCACGCCGCGATCGAACCCGGCGACCTACACCGGGCTGTTCGACGTGATCCGCGACATCTTCAGCAAGACGCAGGAGGCGCGGGCACGCGGCTACAAGCCCGGCCGGTTCTCGTTCAACGTCAAGGGCGGGCGCTGCGAGGTCTGCAAGGGCGACGGCCAGATCAAGATCGAGATGCACTTCCTGCCGGACGTCTACGTGCCCTGCGAGCAGTGCCACGGCAAGCGCTACAACCGCGAGACGCTCGACATCCGCTTCAAGGGCAAGACGATCGCCGACGTCCTCGACATGCCGGTCGAGGAGGCCGTCGAGTTCTTCAAGCACATCCCGAAGATCCACCGGCGCCTCGACACGCTCAACGACGTCGGGCTCGGCTACATCCGGCTCGGCCAGCCGGCCACCACGCTCTCCGGCGGCGAGGCGCAGCGCGTGAAGCTGGCGACCGAGCTGTCGAAGGTCGCCACCGGCCGGACGCTCTACATCCTCGACGAGCCGACGACCGGCCTGCACTTCGCCGACGTGCAGCGGCTGCTCGAGGTGCTGCACCGGCTCGTCGACGCCGGCAACTCGATCGTCGTGATCGAGCACAACCTCGACGTCATCAAGACCGCCGACCGCGTGATCGACATGGGTCCGGAGGGCGGCGAGGAGGGCGGCACGATCGTCGCCCAGGGCACGCCCGAGGACGTCGCCGGCACGCCCGGCTCGTACACCGGTGAGTTCCTCGCCGAGCTGGTCACGCCGTCCGTGCCGAAGGCGCGGCGCACCGGCGCGCGGCGGACGGCCGAGAAGGCCGCCGCCTGACCTCATGCCGGCAGTCGCCTTCGCCGACGCCAGGCTCTGGTGGCAGAAATGGCGCTGGTACCAGCGCGCCAGGCTGCCGTGGAACCGGTTTCGCCTGCACCGCGAGTTCGCTGCGCGGCGCGCGTTCTACAAGGGCCCGCTGAACGGCGAGGTGCTCGAGCTGCTGCGCGACGGCCGGCTCGAGATCGGCGAGGGAACGCTGCTGGAGCCCGGCGTCTGGCTCACCGGTGGGCAGAGCGGCCGTATCCGGATCGGCTCCGGCGTCTTTCTCAACCAGGGCGTGATGGTCGCCGCGACCGACCTCGTGGAGATCGGCGATCACTGCATGGCCGCGAACGGCTGCATGATCACCGACGGCAACCACAACTTCGACGACCCGACGAAGCCGGTGACGTGGCAGGGCTTCAGCTCGAAGGGGCCGACGCGGCTCGGCGAGAGCGTCTGGCTCGGCGCGAACGTCGTCGTCACGAGCGGGGTCACGATCGGCGATCGCTGCGTCGTCGGCGCGAACAGCGTCGTCACGACCGACCTGCCCGCCGGCACGATCGCCGCCGGAGCGCCCGCCAAGGTGCTGCGCGAGATCACGTTCCGCGAGCCGGCCTCCGAGTGCGTGATCGGCTGGTCAGACGGGGTGCGCGATACCCGGATCGTGCTCGGCGAGCGTCGCCCGGAAGTCCTCCAGCTCGGACTCGTCGATCGAGTATCCGTGCTCCGGGCCGGGGTAGGTGCGGTCGCGCACGTCGCGGGCGTAGGCGGAGACGCCGGTGATCATGTCGTCCAGCAGGTTCGCGTAGCGCTTGACGAACCGTGCGCCGAGGCCCTCGCGGATGCCGAGCAGGTCGTGGAACACGAGCACCTGGCCGTCGACCGACGGCCCGGCGCCGATGCCGATCACGGGGATGCTCAGGTGCGGCATCAGCTCCTGCGCGACGGCCGAGGGGATCGCCTCGAAGACGAGCGAGAAGCAGCCGACCTCCTGAAGCGCCAGCGCCTCGCGCGCGATCCGGTTGGCCGCGGCGGCGCTGCGGCCCTGCGCCTTGTAGCCGCCGAGCGCGGTCGACGTCTGCGGCGTCAGGCCGACATGACCCATCACGGGGATGCCGGCACGCACGATCGCGCGTGCCCGCGCGACCGGCGTCTCGCCGCCGCCCTCGAGCTTCACCGCGTCGCAGCCGGCCTCCTTGACGAACCGCATCGCGGTCTGCACGGCCTGCTCGTCGCTGACCTCGTAGGACCCGAAGGGGAGGTCGCCGACGAGGAACGGGGTCTTCAGCCCGCGCCGCACGGCGCGCGCCAGGACGAGCAGCTCGTCGAGCTCCACCGCGACCGTCGACGGGTAGCCGAGCACCGTCATCGCGCCCGAATCGCCGATCAGCACGAGGTCGACGGCGGCACCCTCGGCGGCGAGCGCGCTCGGGTAGTCGTACGCCGTGACCATCACGATCGGCTCGCCGGTGTGCTTCTTCTCCAGCAGCCGCGGAAGCGTCATCGGCAGGCTCGAAGCGTCAGGCGGGACGGGCATGTTCGAGGGCATCGAGGACATCAGGTTCTCCTAGTTCACGGGGTCGGCGCCGCACCTGCGGTCGCCGCCCGGGCATCGAGGGTGGAGGAGCCGGCAGGGCCCGCGGTCAGGTTGTCGATCAGGCGCACGTCATCGACGCGCGCTGCGGTGACGAGCAGCAGTTCGCCGGTGACCGCTCGTGCCGGCTCGAGCGTCGCGGGGTCCACGGCGGTGAAGTATTCGGGCTCCGCGCCGCCGGCCCGCAGCGCGGCGAGCCCGGCCTCGGTGATCGCCGCGCCGTCGCGCAGCTCGCCGGCCCCGATCGCCGCGGCGACCTGCCGGAGCGCGCGCGAGAGCGACAGGGCGCGCTCGCGGCCCGAGGCGGTCAGCCGCGCGTTGCGGCTGGAGAGGGCCAGCCCGTCCGGATCGCGCACGGTCGGGCAGGTCACGATCCGCGCGCGCAGGTCGAGGTCGGCGGCCATCCGCCGCACCACCGCGACCTGCTGTGCGTCCTTCTGGCCGAAATAGGCCGCGTCCGGAGCGACGATCGTGAGCAGCTTGGTCACCACCGTGGTGACGCCGTCGAAGTGCCCGCTGCCGCGGTGTGCGCCCTCGAGCGTGTGCGTGAGCGGGCCGCCCACCGCGACGGTCGTGGCGAAGCCGTCCGGGTAGACCTCGGGCAGCGAGGGCGCGAAGAGGACGTCGGCGCCCGCGGCGAACGCGAGCTCCGCGTCGCGTGCCTCGCCGCGCGGGTAGGCGGCCAGGTCGCCGGCGTCGTTGAACTGCGCCGGGTTCACGAAGACCGAGACGACGACCAGGTCGTGCTCGGCGCGGGCGCGGGCGATCAGCGCCAGGTGCCCCTCGTGCAGGGCGCCCATCGTCGGCACCAGGCCGACCGTCCGCCCGTGGCGGCGCGCCTCGTCCACCAGCATCCGCAGGTCGGCGATCGTGCGCGTGATCCGCGGCGGGGCCGGGGCGGGGCGCCCGCTCAGGGTCCGCGCCTGCGCCCCGAGCACGTCGAACAGGGCGATCAGATCAGGCGCGCGCTCGGCGATCGCGTCGCGCTGGAGCGCGACGGTCGCCTCGTCGCCGCGGGCGATCGGGCCGGTCAGCGCGCGCTGGGCGCCGTGCCGGGCCCAGTTGTCGACGCTCGCACGCACGAGCGGCGCGAGCGCCTCGCGCGGGACGCCCGCGGTCGCGGCGAGCCGCTCGGCGGCGCCCTCGAGCGCGACCAGCAGGTTGGAGGCCACCGACGCGGCGGCGTGGTAGGCGGCGCGGTCCTCGTCGGCGATCTCGAACGGGGTCATCTCGAGCGTCGAGCGCCAGGTGCCGCGCCAGCGCCAGCGTCCGGTCGCTGGTGCCGGCGATCGCGCAGCCCGCGCCGGCGAACACGGCGCCCTCGGGCGTCACGGTCATCAGCGGATGCAGGCCGAACGCCTCATGGCCGGCGAGCGCCCCGAGGCCCGTCGCGCCGGAGCAGTGCCCGACGATCGTTCCGGGCCGCACGGCTGCCGCGGCGACGGGAATCTGGGCGTCCGGGACGCACAGCAGGACGGCGTCGGCTCCGGCCCCGTCCGACCCGCGGCCGTGCGGTCCTTCGACGGGCAGCCCGGCGGCCCGGAGCGCGCCGACGAGTGCCGAGCCGAGGCGGCCGGCGCCGATGATGGCGATGCGCGGAGTGATGTCGGTCCAGTTCCCCATGGGATACCGGTCGCGGTCTGATGCGTGTGTGGGAAGTCAGTCGATTCCGGGGTCCGGCCCCGAAGGTGACGGCCCCGTCACCGAGAAAGGTATCACCCGCGGCGGCAGGTGCTGAACTGCCGGTAGCATCGCGCCGGATGGCCGTTCCGGACACCGCCGAGGCACGTCGCGAGGTCCTCGCGGACGTCTATCGCGAGGCCCGCGCCTGCGTGCTCTGCCCGCACCTCGCGCAGACCCGCACGCAGGTCGTCTTCGGCGCCGGCAACGCCGATGCGGACCTCCTCTTCATCGGCGAGGCGCCCGGCAGCGACGAGGATCGCGACGGGGTGCCGTTCGTCGGTCGCGCCGGAAAGCTGCTCACGCAGCTCCTGGGCGAGGTCGGGATCGCGCGCGAGGACGTGTTCATCGCCAACGTGCTCAAGTGCCGTCCGCCGGACAACCGCAACCCGACGGCGCCGGAGATCGCCAACTGCTCCCGCTGGCTCTACCGCCAGCTCGAGCTGATCCAGCCGACCGTCGTCGTCACGCTCGGCAACTTCGCGACCCGCCTGCTGCGCGAGGATCAGACCTCGATCACGCGGATCCGCGGCCAGGTCGAGGTGCGCACGATCGGGCCGCGCGCGGTGCGGCTGCTGCCGGTGCTGCACCCCGCGGCGGCCCTGTACACGCCGGCCAACCGTGCGGTCCTGGCCGGCGACCTGGCGCTGATCCCCGCGCTGCTCGCGCTCGGTCCGCCGCCGCAGCCGGATCCCGAGGCCGACGCCCGCAGCCGGATGACGAGGCGATCGCCGAGGCTCGCGCGGCGCTCGACGCAGGAGCCGGCCGCGTCCGTGACGAGCCCGCCGGATCCGCCGGCGCCGCCGCCGAGCCCGAGACGCCGGAACCCCAGCTCGGGCTCTTCTGATGGCCGAGCCCGCGAGCGTGGCACGACACGAGACCGCGAGCGCCGACGAGACCGAGCGCCTTGCGGCCGACGGTCGCGCGCACGCTGCGTGCGGGTGACGTCGTGCTCGTCTCGGGGGAGCTCGGCGCCGGAAAGACGACGTTCGTGCGCGGGGCCTGCCGCGCGCTGGGCGTGACCGGGCGCGTGACGAGCCCGACGTTCACGATCGCGCGGCGCTACGAGAGCGGCCCGATCCCGGTCTCGCACCTGGACCTCTACCGGCTCGCCGGCGCCGACCCGGGCGATCCGGAGCTGCTCGAGGAGGAGCTCGGCCCGGGCCGCGATCGCCTTCGTCGAATGGCCCGAGGTGGACGGCGCCCCGCTCGACGCGCGCGCGCGTCGTGGCGCGCGTGCGGCTCGAGCACGACGGGCCCGAGCGCCGGATCGTCACGATCGAGCGCGCGGCGCGACGCATGAGCCTCGTCCTCGCATTCGACACCGCGACGCAGGCGACCGTGGTCGGCCTGCTGGCGGCCGGCGGCGCGCCGATCGAGCGCCGCGACGACCCGGAGCCGGGCGCACGGCCGCGGCATACGCAGACCCTGCTCGCGCTCTGCGCCGACGCGCTCGCCGCGGCCGGCGCCGCCTGGGACGACGTCGACCGCATCGGCGTCGGGGTCGGCCCGGGCAGCTTCACCGGCCTGCGGATCGGCGTGGCGACCGCGCGGGCGCTGGCTCAGTCGCGGAACGTCGAGACGGTCGCGCGTCTCCACGCTCGCGGCGCTCGCCCGCGGGGTGACCGGCGACGACGGGCCCGGGGCGCGCGACGTCCTGGCGGTGCTCGATGCGCGCCGGGGCGAGGCGTTCGCCGCGGCGTTCGGCGCCGGCGCGGCGAGCGGCACCGCCGCGGTGAGCGTCGACCCGCCGGGGCTCGCCGGGCTCGCGGCCCCTGGCTGGCTGGCCGTCGGCGACGGCGCGGTCCGCTACCGCGGGGAACTCGAGTCCGGCGGGATCGAGGTCCCGCCCGACGCGGACCCGCGCCACAGGGTCGGCGGGCCGCCGCTCGTGCAGCTCGCCGCGGCCGGTACGCCGGTTCCCGTCGCTACGCTCGTCCCAGACTACGTGCGCCTTCCGGACGCGGAGATCCACCATCGCCGCGTCGCAGCCGGGCCGTGACCGACGTCGCCCTCGACATCCGTCGCCTGACCTACGCGGACCTCCCACAGGTGATCGCGATCGAGCGGCGCGCGTTCCCGACGCCGTGGTCGCTGGCGATGTTCGTGCTGGAGCTCAGCAAGCCGGGCGGCCAGTGCCTGGCGGTCCGTCGTGACGGAGCGCTCACGGGGTACGTGATCTGCTCGCGCTACGAGGAGGTCTGGCACATCATGAACGTGGCGGTCGACCCGCTGCAGCTGCGCCGCGGGATCGCCACGGCGCTGCTCGAGGACCTGATCGGCCGGCTCGGCGACGACGCGCGGATGACGCTCGAGGTGCGGCCCTCGAACGACGCGGCGATCGCGCTCTACGAGCGCTTCGGCTTCCTCGCCGCCGGCACGCGCCGCCGCTACTACCAGGACAACGGGGAGGACGCCCTGATCATGTGGCGCACGCCCGCCACGCTCGAGGGCCGGCTCGACGACGTGCCGAATCCCGGGCCGGTGGCGCCCACGTGAGTGGCGCCGGCGTCGTCCTGGGCATCGAGACGAGCTGCGACGACACCTGCGCCGCCGTCGTCACGCCGCGACGGCGAGATCCGCTCGAACATCATCTCCTCGCAGGGCGTGCACGACCGCTTCGGCGGCGTCGTCCCGGAGATCGCCTCGCGCCAGCACCTCGTGCTGATGGGGGCGGTCGTCGAGGACGCGCTGCGCGTCGGCGGGCGTCGACGATCGACGAGCTGGGCGCCGTCGCCGTCACCGCCGGGCCGGGGCTCGTCGGCGCGCTGCTCGTCGGCGTCGCGAGCGCCAAGGCGATCGCCGCCTCCCGCGGGCTGCCGCTGATCGCGGTCGACCACCTCCAGGGCCACGTCGCCGCGAACTTCGCGGCGCCGGATCCGTTCGAGCCGCCGTTCGTCTGCCTGATCGCCAGCGGCGGCCACACGTTCCTGGCGCGCGTCGAGGACCGCCACGGCTTCGAGGTGCTCGGCGCCACGCTCGACGACGCCGCCGGCGAGGCGTTCGACAAGGGCGCCCGCATGCTCGGCCTGCCGTTCCCCGGAGGGCCGCACCTCCAGCGCCTCGCCGCAGGACGGCGACCCGCGAGGCGTTCGACTTCCCGCGCGCCGCCGGGGTTCCCGGGCTCGACTTCAGCTTCGCCGGGCTGAAGACCGCGCTGCTCTACACGCTGCGCGACCTCGGCGAGCGACGAGGCCGAGCGCCGGCGCGCCGACCTCGCCGCCTCCTTCCAGGAGGCGATCGTCGACGCGCTCGCCCAGCGCGTGACGCGCGCGCTGGAGCAGACGGGGCTGGACCGCCTGGCGATCGGCGGCGGCGTCGCGGCGAACGGGCCGCTGCGCGACGCGGCTCTCGGCGCTCGGCGCGGCGACGCACGTCCCGGCGCCCGAGCTCTGCACCGACAACGCCGCGATGATCGCGCTCGCAGCGCTCGAGGGAGCGCCGCTCGAGCCCGGCGGCGGCGCTGGCGCTCGAGGCCTTCGCCACCGGTGAGCGCGGGTTGTGACCGCGCTCGTCACGGTCTACGTGCGGCCGGGCTGCCACCTGTGCGAGGTCGGCGCTCGAGCTGCTGCGCGAGCTGCAGCGCGAGCAGGACTTCTCCCTGGACGTGATCGACATCGAGTCCGACGACGCGCTGCACGCCCGCTACCTCGAGCGGATCCCCGTCATCGTGCTCGACGGGGAGGAGCTCTACGACTTCGTGGTGGACGCTGCCGACCTGTCGCGGCGCCTGCGAACGGTAGAGTCGGACGGACGATGAGCATCGGGGAGATCGAGCGCGCCGACCCGGACGGGATCGACGGCGAACCGCCGGTCGCGCGGCTGTCGCTCGGCGTCGCGGCGCGCCTGTCGCGCTACCTCCAGGTGCTCACGCAGGCCAAGAAGATGGGCCAGGAGACGATCTCCTCCAAGGAGCTCTCGGACTACACGCACGTGAACTCGACGCAGATCCGCCGTGACCTGTCGGGCTTCGGCAAGTTCGGCAAGCGCGGCGTCGGCTACAACGTCGACTCGCTCGTCACGCAGATCCGCCGGATCCTGCAGACCGGCGGCCAGCACAACATCGCGCTGTTCGGCGCCGGACACCTGGGCAAGGCGATCGCCTCGTCGGACATCTTCGCCGACCACGGGTTCAACGTCGTCGCGATCTTCGACGCGGACACGCGCAAGGTCGGGTCGAAGGTCGGCGGCCAGAAGGTCCGCGACGTCGAGGACCTCAGCCAGGTCGTCGAGGACGAGGGCATCGTCGTCGGCGTGCTCGCGGTGCCGACCGTCGCCGCCCAGCCGCTGGCCGATCAGCTCGTCGCGGCCGGCGTGCGGATCATCTTCAACTACTCCGACGCGCTGCTCCAGGTGCCGCAGGACGTGACCGTGCACACGTCCAGCCCCGCAGTCGACCTGCTGCACGCGCTGTACTTCTACCTGTCGTGAGGACTGGCGCCGGAATGAAGCACGGACTCTTGTCGAACAACGGCGCGCTGTCGTCGTGAGTACGTCCGTTGAGATCCTGCTGATGGGGCCGAGCTGGCCTTCGCGTCGTCGACGGACGGCACCGTCGGGATCGAGGAGGAGTTCGCGATCCTCGATCCCGAGACGCTCGAGCTCGTCCCGCGCTTCGAGGAGCTGCGCGACGAGGCGCAGGACGACGCGCTGCTCAGCGAGTCGATCGCCGGCGAGCTGATCTCCTCGGAGATCGAGATCCGCTCCGGCCCCGGCGAGGACGTCCACGACGCGATCCGGCGCCAGCGCGAGGTCCGCCGGCGACTGTTCGCCCACGCCGACGCGCACGGCGCGGCGCTCGGCGCGACCGGCACGCACCCGTGGGCCGACTTCCGCGAGCAGCCCAACATCGACACCGAGCACTACCGCCGCGTGGTCGACGGGCTGCAGTACGTCGCGCGGCGCAACAACACCTTCTCGCTGCACGTCCACGTCGGCGTCCGGGACCTGGACCGCGCCGTCCTCACCTGCGACCGGCTGCGCCCGGTGCTGCCGGCACTGCTGGCGATGAGCGCCAACTCCCCGTTCGTCGACGCGCTCGACACCGGGCTGCACTCGGCGCGCACGCAGGTCTTCACGAGGTCCTTCCCGCGCTGCGGCGTCCCCGACGCCTACGGCGGCTGGGCGGCCTACCGCGCGTACCTCGAGATGCTCGTCGCCACGGGCTCGATCGTCGAGTCCACGCAGGTCTGGTGGTCGGTCCGCCCGCACCTCGCGTTCGGCACCGTCGAGGTGCGGATCTGCGACGCCCAGGGCACCGCCGGCGAGTCCGAGGAGCTCGCGAAGCTGATCGTCGCCTGCGTGCGCAGGCGGCGCGCGACGTCGACGAGGGCGTCCCGTTCGGCGATCCCGACCGCCGCATGATCGAGGAGAACCTGTGGCGCGCGATCCGCTGCGGCCTCGACGGGCGGATGATCGACCTCGAGCGCCTCGAGGAGGAGCCCACGCGCGGCGCGATCGACCGGCTGCTCGCCTGGACGCGATCCGGTCCGCTCGGAGTACGGCATCGACCCGGTCCTGCCGGAGCTCAACGGCGCCCAGCGCCAGCGCGCGGCGATCGCGGACGGCGCGACACTGCAGGAGGCGTTCGCGGCCTCCGTCGAGGAGACCGCGCGGACCTACGCACCGGCCATCGACCCTGAGGTTCAGACACCATGACCGACGAGCCCCTGATCCCCGGCGGCCGAGGCGGGCCCGCCGCCCACCGAGGAGGAGCTGCGCGCCGCCTACGAGGCGGAGCTCGCCCAGCTGCGGATCGAAGAGGTCCTGATCCAGACGATCGTCTCGCTGCTGAACCTCGGCGCCCGCAAGGCGGGCCTCGTGCCCGGCAGCGAAGCCGAGCGCGACCTCGAGCAGGTGCGCCTCGCGATCGACGGCGCCCGCGCGCTGCTGCCCGTCGTCGAGCCGGCGCTCGGGCCGAACTCCGGCCCGCTGCGCGACGCGCTGTCCCAGCTCCAGATGGCCTACGCGCAGCTCGCCGGCGCCGCGGGCGGCGGCGAGCCGGGCGAGGGCCGGCGGCCGCGGGCCCCGGCCAGCAGGGCGAGCCCAGGGCCCGGGCGGCGAGAGGCGCCAGGCCCGGCGCAGAGCTCCGGCCGCCTCTGGGTGCCGGGCCAGTAGCCCGCCGACACGCCGTTCCGCCCCCGTTCCCGCTACCATCCGCCGCGCTTCTAGCCGGGGCGCACGTTGACGTGCGCCCCGCTTCGTGTCGCAGCGCCCCGAGCCGCGACACCTGATTTCGGAGGATCAAACCGTTGACTGAGTTCCTGATCGACCACGGGGTCATCGTCGCCGTCGTCTGCTGCCCTGATCGCCGTCGCGTACGGCGTCCTGACCACGACGCAGCTGCTGGCGCTCTCGCCCGGCAACGCAGAGATGCAGCGCATCTCCGGCGCCGTCCAGGAGGGCGCGCGGGCCTACCTCAACCGCCAGTACACGGTGATCGCCGGCGTCGGCGCGCTCCTGTTCATCGCGCTGATCTTCATCCAGAACGTCTCGGTCGCCATCGGCTTCCTGCTCGGCGGCACTGCTCTCCGGCGCGGCCGGCTACATCGGCATGAACGTGTCGGTGCGCGCCAACTGCCGCGTCGCCGAGTCGGCCCGCGGCGGCATCAGCCCCGCGCTGCGCGTCGCCTTCCGCGGCGGCGCGATCACCGGCATGCTCGTCGTCGGCCTCGCGCTGTTCGGCGTCGCCGGCTACTACGGCGTCCTCACCGCGTTCTTCGACAAGACGCCGAAGGAGGCCGTCGACGCGCTCATCGGCCTCGGCTTCGGCGGCTCGCTGATCTCGGTCTTCGCCCGACTCGGCGGCGGCATCTTCACCAAGGCCGCCGACGTCGGCGCCGACCTCGTCGGCAAGGTCGAGGCGGGCATCCCCGAGGACGACCCGCGCAACCCGGCCGTGATCGCCGACAACGTCGGCGACAACGTCGGCG
Source organism: uncultured Actinomycetes bacterium (assembly GCA_963721255.1). GTDB lineage: Bacteria > Actinomycetota > Thermoleophilia > Solirubrobacterales > Solirubrobacteraceae > F1-60-MAGs163. The sequence goes on along the minus strand of CAVRIM010000008.1, from coordinate 36,321 downwards.
ACTGCGCCGGCATGGCCGCCGACCTCTTCGAGACGTACGCCGTCACCGCCGTCGCCGTCATGCTGCTCGGCGTCCTCACCTTCCAGGAGTCGACCGCGGTCGCGCTCTACCCGCTCGTCCTCGGCGGCGTCGCGATCATCGCGTCGATCATCGGCACCTTCGCGGTGCGGACCACGACCGGCAACGTCGAGCGCGCCCTCTACCAGGGCCTGATCGTCTCCGGCCTGCTCGCCGCGATCGCGTTCTACCCGATCACCAACTGGATGATGGACGACCTCACGTACAAGAGCGCCGCCGGTTCCCTCGAGGTCCCGAGCGTCACCGACCTCTACCTCTGCTCGCTCGTCGGCATCGCCGTCACGGCGCTGCTGTTCGTCATCACCGACTACTACACCTCGACGCGCTTCGGCCCCGTCCGCAAGACCGCCGAGGCGTCGCAGACCGGTCACGCCACGAACATCATCTCCGGCCTCGCGCAGGGCCTGCAGGCGACGGCGCTTCCCGCGCTCGTCCTCGTGCTCGGCATCCTCTGCTCCTGGAAGCTCGCCGGCGGCGGGACCCAGGGCATCTACGGCATCGGCGTCGCGGTCATGGGTCAGCTCTCGCTGACCGGCCTGATCGTCGCGCTCGACGCGTTCGGCCCGATCACGGACAACGCCGGCGGCATCGCCGAGATGGCCGACATGCCCGAAGAGGTCCGCAACGTGACCGACCCGCTCGACGCGGTCGGCAACACGACCAAGGCCGTCACCAAGGGCTACGCGATCGGCTCGGCGGTCCTCGCCGCGATCGTGCTGTTCGCCGGCTTCAAGGCCGAGCTCGCCGCCGCGGACGTCAGCGACGCTGTTCCGGGTCGACGACCCGCCCGTGCTGATGGGCCTGCTCATCGGCGGCATGATGGTCACGCTGTTCGCCGCGCTCTCGATGGAGGCGGTCGGCCGCGCAGGCGGCGCCGTCGTCGAAGAGGTGCGCCGGCAGTTCCGCGAGAAGCCCGGGATCATGGAAGGCACCGACCAGCCCGACTACGCGGTCTGCGTCGACATCGTCACCAAGTCCGCGCAGCGCGAGATGATCATCCCGTCGCTCATCCCGATCGTGCTCACCACGATCGTCGGCCTCATCAGCGTCCAGGCGCTCGGCGGCCTGCTGATCGGCGTCATCGTCGTCGGCTTCTTCTTCGCCGTCCTCATGACCGCCGGCGGCGGCGCATGGGACAACGCCAAGAAGCTGATCGAGGACGGCGCATTCGGCGGCAAGGGCTCCGAGGCTCACGCCGCATCGGTCACCGGCGACACCGTCGGCGACCCGTTCAAGGACACGGCGGGACCCGCGATCAACCCCATGATCAAGGTCGCCAACATCGTCGCGATCCTGATCATCCCGATCATCACTTGATCGGGATGATCGGTCGCGGATCTCGCGGCGCCTGACGCCCACCCGCGTCGCCGGGGCTGTGCCTCCAGCACAGCACCCGGCGCGCGTGCGGCGCTCATGCATCCGCGATCTCTCGCTCCTGTCCTGGCGGCGCTGTGCTTCGTGCGCTGTGGGCTCCTTGGCTTACCTCGTCTCCGGTTGCCAGTGAGCCGGTCATGAGGCCGGCTCCTCCGTTGACGCGGAGGACCTGGCCGGTGATGTAGGTCGGCTGTGGGGGAGAGAGGAAGGCGATGGCTGCGGCGACCTCTGGGGCTCTCCCGGGCGGGCGAGGGGGATGGTGGCGGTCATCGCGCGGAGGAGCTTCTCGGGGAGTGCCTGGACCTTGGGGGTGGCGATGAGGCCGGGCATGACGACGTTGACGCGGATGCCGTGGGGCGCCCATTCGCCGGCGAGGGTGCGTGCGAGGCCGATGACGCCGGCCTTGGACGCGGCGTAGGCGGCCTGGCCGGGGAGACCGGTGTCGGCCGCCGTGGAGGAGACGAGGACGATCGCCGGGGAGCGGCCGGCCCGGGCGCTCTCGCGCAGCGCGGGGAACGCCGCCTGGGCGAGGGCGAACTGGCCGCTGAGATTCGCGTCGATGTCGGCCTGCCACGCGGCCTGCGGGAACGTGTCGGCGCGGTGGATCGTGTCGACGACGCCGGCGTTGCCGACGACGGCGTCGAGACCGCCGAGCGCGCTCGCCGCGCTCTCGACGCCCGCGCGGACCGCCTCGGCGTCGCGCAGGTCGAAGCCGCTGGTGACCGCGACTCCCTCGAGCGGCCCCGCCGCGAGCGCGGGCGGCAGGTCGCAGGCGGCGACCTGCGCGCCTCGCTCACGAGCTCCGCCACGATCGCGCGCCCGATCCCGCCGGTCGCGCCGGTCACGAGCGCGTTCACGCCGTCGCCCCGGGCTTCTCGAGGCCGTACCGCTCCCAGTGCTCGGCGGGGATGTCCGCCGGGTCCTTGTACCAGTGCCAGACGCACGGGTCATGGTCGTAGTCCTCGGGCGGATGACTCGGATACAGCGGCAGCCCGAGCCAGCGGATCGGGAGCGACTCGTTCATGAACGTGCAGTGCGTGCAGTAGATCGGGAGCCCCTTGCGCCCGTAGCTCCAGTCGTGCGCCTCGTCGGTCACCGCGAGCGCCCGCTCGCCCTCGTAGAAGCCGTTGCGCCAGAGCCGCTGCCCCGAGCCGCACGGGTTCATCGCGAACGTCACCTTCTCGTCGTCCTCGGTGATCGTGAACGCCCCCGGGTTGCGCCCGACGCCGGACGTCGAATGCGCGCGCCACGTCGAGGCGAGCAGCTCGACGACCTGCCGGCGGTCGAGCTTCGCCACCTTCTCGACCTGCCCCTGCCAGTACCCGTAGCCGTCCTGCTGGCACTCGCCGACGGCGTCCTCGCCGAGCCGCTCCTTGATGAACGACAGCAGCGCCGCCGTCCCGTGCGCGTACAGGTCGTGCAGCATCAGCCACTCGTACTTCATGCCCTCGCTGAGGCTGCGGGCCAGTTCGAGGTCGCCGGCGTCGATCGCCTCGATCACGCGGTCCATCGTCGGGCGGGACAGCTCGTGGAGCTGCTCGTCGGAGAACCATCGCTCGGCCATCGGGACCTCCTCGGAGTGGGCGTCGGCAGAACCTAACCGCGCGGGTGGCCCAGCGTGTAGAACACGCAGATGACGACCACCGAGAATCTCGAGCAGATCCCCGCGCTCGCCGCGACGACCATCGTCGAGGCGTTCCGCGCTGACGGTGGACGCGCACCCGGACCGCGTCGCCGTCCGGACGCCGGACGACTCGGTGTCGTACACGTTCGCCGAGCTGCGCGAGCGCGCCGAGCGCCTCGCCGCCGGGCTGCACGGCCTCGGCCTGCGGCGCGGCGACACCCTCGGGATCATGCTCGTCAACCGCCCCGAGTTCCACGTCGTGGACCTCGCCGGGCTGTGCGTCGGCGCGACGCCGTTCTCCGTCTACAACACCTCGGCGCCGGAGCAGATCGTCTACCTCTTCGGCGACGCCGGCGCGCGGATCGCGGTGACCGAGCGTCAGTTCCTCGAGCGCGCTGCTCGCCGCCCGCGACGCCGGCACGCCGCTCGAGACGATCGTGCTGCTGGACGCCGAGCCCGGAGGAGACGCCTCCCGGACGGCGTGATCTCGCTCGAGCAGGCCGAGGCCGCCGCCGACGGCACGTTCGACCTCGAGGCGTCGCTCGCCGCCGTCGAGCCCGGCGACACGCTGACGCTGATCTACACGTCCGGGACGACCGGGCCCGCCGAAGGGCGTGATGCTGACCCACGCGAACCTGCTCGCGACGATGAGCGGGATGCACGAGGCGTTCCCGTGGCCGGGCGAACGGCGCCGGCGTCTCGTTCCTGCCCGTCCGCGCACATCGCCGATCGCTGGGGATCGCACTACGCCGCGCTGATCACCTACGGCTACACGATGACCACGTGCTCCGACCCCAAGCAGGTCATGCAGATCGTCGAGTCAGGTGAATCCGACGTTCTTCGGTGCGCGTGCCGCGGATCTGGGAGAAGCTGAAGGCCGGCCTGGAGGCGATGGTCGCGGGCCAGGAGGACGCGGAGGTCAAGGCGAGGCTCGAGGGGGCGATCGACGCCGCGGTCGCGAAGGTCCGCCTCGAGCAGGCCGGCGAGCCCGTGCCCGCGGAGCTCGCGGCCGCCGTCGCCGCCGCCGACGAGCAGCTGTTCGCCCCGCTGCGCGCCGCGCTCGGGCTGGACAACGTGCGCTGGAGCGTCGTCGGCGCGGCGCCGACCCCGATCGAGGTGCTCGAGTTCTTCGCCGCGATCGGCGTCCCGCCGTGCGAGTCTGTGGGGCATGAGCGAGACGGCCGCGATCGCGACGACGAACACCCCGGACGCGATGCGGATCGGGACCGTCGGCCGGCCGATCCCGGGCGTCGAGCTGCGGCTCGGGGACGACGGCGAGGTGTTCGTGCGCGGCCCGAACGTCATGAACGGCTACCGCGACCTGCCCGAGCAGACCGCCGAGTGCGCTCGGCGCAGGACGGCTGGCTGGCGACGGGCGACATCGCCGAGATCGACGCCGACGGCTACGTGCGGATCGTCGACCGCAAGAAGGAGCTGATCATCAACGCGGCCGGCAAGAACATGTCGCCGGCGAACATCGAGGCGCGGATCAAGTCCGCCTCGCCGCTGATCGGCCAGGCGGTCTGCATCGGGGATGCGCGGCCGTACAACGTCGCGCTGATCTCGCTCGACCCGGACGGCGCCGCGGGTCACGACCCGGACGAGCCCGGAGACGCGTGCGCTGGTCGAGCAGGCGGTGGAGCTCGCCAACAGCCGGCTCAGCCGCGTCGAGCAGATCAAGAAGTTCACGATCATCCCCGGGCGAATGGCAGCCGGGCGGCGACGAGCTGACCCCGACGATGAAGCTGAAGCGCAAGCCGATCGGGCAGAAGTACGCGGCGCTGATCGAGGAGCTCTACGCCTGAGCGGCGTCCGATGTCCACGCGGTTCTGGACGCTCGCGGGCGCCGCTGACAGACGGATTGCCGATCTAGCCACGAGGCGTGTTTCGTCGCGTAGCTTCCGTGTCGTGATGCGACGAGCGGCAGGAGGCACGCTCCGAAAGGTGGCCACCGGGGGGTGGGCGGCTTTTCTGGTGCTGGCTCTGACGGCAGCGCCTGGCGCCTGGGCCGCTGACGGAACGGGACACGGGGCCAAGGAAGGTCCCGCCCGTCCGCTCTGCACGCACACGGTCCGCACGCTGGTGCGGGTGGCCCTCGGGGGGAGGGTCACCCGGCACGCGTGCACGACGAGGACGGCGGACGACGACGCGGCGCCGCGCGCCGCAGCCGGCTCCGCCCGCGGAACCGTCGCCCGTCGCGGCGGCCGATCCGCCCGCTGCGACCACGGAGGACCCTGAGACTCCGCGCAGCGACATCGGGACGGCGCTCGGGCCGGTCGGCCTCGTCACGGCCGCCGGCGGCGACCGGCGGCGCGGCGGCGCTCGCCGGCGGCCAGCAGCGATCCCGCTGCTGAGCTTCGACGCTCCCACGCCGTTCGCCCCGCGGTCCCTGGCGGGCGGCCTGCTCGGCGCTCCGGGAGCCAGGTCCGTCCAGGTCGCCATCCGCCGCGGTGGCCCGCGCCACGGCTGCGGCTGGTGGACGGCACGCTCGGCGCGCTTCACGACGGCGCGCCGCGAGTCGCTGCGCCGCCCCGCGCTGGATGCCCGCCGAGCCTGCGCCGCAGCGCCGGGGGCTGGCGCTGGCGCGCCGCGCTCGGCGGCTGCACTCGCGCCCGGGAGCTACCGCTTCCTCGTGCGCGTGCTGGACGCCGGCGGCACGGCGATCGCCTTCGACCAGAGCTAGCGTCCGCTAGGCAGGTCCGGCGCACGCGCGCGCGCGCGGGTTTGCCGGATCGACGATTGCCCTCGAGGCCGCCGCGCGGGCTACCGTCAACGGCATGAGCACCGATACGCGGTTCTGGCACCCGTTCGCCGACATGGCGCAGGTCCGGTCATCGGAGATCGTCATCACCGGCGGCGACGGCTGCACGTCGTCACCGACGCGACCGGCGCGAGCTACTTCGACGGGACGGCGAGCCTGTGGTGCGTCAACGTCGGTCACGGCCGCCGGAGATCGCGGACGCGGCGGCGGCGCAGATGCGCGACCTCGCGAGCTACTCCGCGTTCGGCGCGTTCGCCAGCCGGCCCGCGCTCGACCTCGCCGAGCGCCTCGCCGGCTACGCGGAGGACGTCGTCGACGATCCGCGGATCTTCCTGGCCTCGGCGGCGGCGACGCGATCGACACCGCGGCGAAGCTCGCCCGGCGCCACTTCGACGCGATCGGCCAGCCCGAGCGCACGCACATCATCGGCCGCACGCAGGGCTACCACGGCACGCACGGCCTCGGCACGAGCATCGGCGGCATCCCGGCGAACCAGGCCGGCATGGGCCCGCAGGACCCGGACACCACCCACGTTCCGTGGGATTCGCTCGAGGCGCTCGAGGCGGAGTTCCAGCGCGTCGGGCCCGAGCGCGTCGCCGCGGTCTTCGCCGAGCCGGTGATCGGCGCCGGCGGCGTGCACCGCGTGCCGCCGACCTACCTCCAGGGCCTGCAGGAGCTGTGCCGCCGTCACGGCGCGCTGTTCGTCGCCGACTGCGTGATCGCGGCGTTCGGGCGGCTCGGCACGTGGTTCGGCGTCGACCGCTTCGGCCTGCGGCCGGACATGATCACGTTCGCCAAGGGCGTCACGAGCGGGTACCTGCCGCTCGGCGGCGTCGTCGTGAGCGGGCGGGTCGCCGAGCCGTTCTGGACGCCGCGCGAGGACGGCGGGAGCCTGTGGTTCCGCCACGGCCAGACGTACTCCGGCCACCCGACGTGCTGCGCGGCCGCGATGGCGAACCTCGACATCATCGAGAACGAGGGCCTGCTGGACCGCGGCCGCGAGCTCGAGGACGAGATCGCCGCCGCCTTCGCGCCGCTGGCGCGGCGCCGAGCTCGTCGGCGAGATCCGCACCGGGATCGGCGCGCTCGGCGCGGTCGCCTTCGACACGCGACGCGCTGGCCGCCCACCCCGACCTTCCGGCGCGCACGTTCGCCCAGGCGAAGGCCCGCGGCGTGCTCGTGCGGCCGCTCGGCGACGCCGTCGCGATCTCGCCGCCGCTGGTCGCCACCCGCGAGCAGATCGACGACGCCGGGCAGGCGATCGGCGAGGCGATCGCGGCCGTCGCCGAGAGCCTGTCCGGACCGTCACCAGCGGCGCGTAGGGCCCGCGCGGCGTAGACTGCCGCGGCGCTGATGGTGGAAACCACAGCTAGATGGCTGAGCGCCGGCTTCACGGGCTCCAGCGCGTGCTGGGGGTCAACGCGCTGTTCTCGACCGCCTACGGCAACGTCGGCTCGTCGATCTACTACGCGCTCGGCCTGGTCGCGTCGTTCGCGCTCGGGCTCACCCCGCTCGTCTTCGTCATCACGGGGTTCATCTTCTTCCTCGTCGCCTCGACGTACGCGGAGGCGACGGCGATGTACCCGGAGGCGGGCGGCTCGTCGAGCTTCGCCCGCCACGCGTTCAACGAGTTCTGGAGCTTCTTCGCCGCCTGGGCGCAGATGCTGAACTACACGATCACGATCGCGATCTCCGCGTTCTTCGTGCCGCACTACCTCGGCGGGCTGTTCTGGGAGCCGCTGCGCTCGTCGCCCGGGGACATCATCTTCGGCATGGGCGTCGTGATCGTGCTGTCGCTCGTGAACGTCATCGGCGTCAAGGAGTCCGCGGGCGTCAACATCACGCTCGCGCTGCTCGACTTCGCCACGCAGCTGCTGCTCGTGCTCGTCGGGATGTTCCTCGTCTTCTCGCCGCAGACGCTGATCGACAACGTCTCGTTCGGGATCGCGCCGACGTGGAAGGACTTCTTCCTCGCGATCCCGGTCGGCATGATCGCCTACACGGGGATCGAGACGATCTCGAACATGGCCGAGGAGGCCAAGGACGAGACGAAGACGATCCCGAAGGCGATCAACCGCGTCGTCGATCGCCGTGTTCGCGATCTACGCCGTGCTGCCGGCCGTCGCGCTGTCGGCGCTGCCCGTCACCCAGCAGGCCGACGGGACGTACAGCACGCTGCTCGGCGAGCCGGAGGACAAGGGCGGCTACGCCGGCGACCCGATCCTCGGCGTCGTCAAGCAGATCGACCTCGGGGCGCTCCAGAACGCCGCCCAGCTCTACGTCGGCCTGCTCGCGGCGACGATCCTGTTCATCGCGACGAACGCCGGGCATCATCGGCGTCTCGCGCCTCGTGTACTCGATGGGCATCCACCGCCAGGTGCCCGACAGCCTGCGCCAGCTGCACCCGAAGTACGGCACGCCGTGGATCGGGATCCTGCTGTTCGGCGGCGATCGCGTGCCTGGCGATGATCCCGGGCCAGGCCGACTTCCTGGGGAACATGTACGCGTTCGGCGCGATGCTGTCGTTCACGATCGCCCAGCTCGCGGTGATCAAGCTGCGCGTGAGCAAACCGGACGTCGAAGCGGCCCTACCGCGGGCCGATGAACGTCGACGATCCGCGGCGTCGACGTGCCCGGTCTTCGCGATCCTCGGCACGATCGGCACGGCGCTCGTCGTTCGCCGTCGTGACGTTCCTGCACGTCGACGTCGCGATCGCCGGCATCGGCTGGCTGCTCGTCGGCTGCACGTTCTACCCGTGGTACCGCCACCGCCACGGCCTGACGCTGACCGAGACGGTGCGCGTGGCGGTGCCGAAGCCGGTCGTGGCGCACGAGGCCGAGTACGACTCCGTGCTCGTCGCGCTGGACCCGCGGACGTACTCGCCGGGCGCCGTCTCGACCGCGGTGCGGATGGCCGCCCGGCGGCGCCGCGGGATCCACGTGCTCGTGCCGATCGTCGTCCCCGCCTCGTCGCCGATCGACGCCTCGATGCCCGAGCAGGAGGCGGCGGCGCAGGCGCTGATCGAGCAGGCCCGGCTGCAGGGCGGCCGGCGCGTGACCGGGCACTGGGAGAAGGTGCGCGCCGGGCAGGCCGGGCGGCCTGATCGTCGAGGAGGCGCGTGAGCTGCGCGCCCGCGCGATCGTGATGCCGCTGCCGCCGCGCCAGGCCGGCGCGATCTTCGGCAAGACGCTCGAGACGGTCCTCCAGGACCGCCCGTGCCGCGTGATCATCCAGACGGATCCCGCAGGCGCAGCGGCCGAAGGCGCCGCACGCCGCGTAGCATCGGCCGCCGATGTCCCGCCGCGACGCGCACCGCCAGATGACGACGGTCATGTCGGTGGTCCTGATCGTGCTCGGGCTGCGCGATCCTCGTGCGCACGGTCGCCGCGGGCGGCGGCCCGCTCGCCACGGGCATCCTCGTCGGCGTGCTGTTCGTGGCCGCGGGCGTCGGGCGGCTGTGGGTCGCGCGGGGCCGCGTGAGCGAGGAGGGGCAGCAGCGGCGCGAGCAGCTGTTCCGGCGCGGCCTCGGCTCGCCGATGCTGTTCAGCATCGTCTGGACGGTGCTCGCGAGCGCGATCTACTTCGCGCTCGGCGTCATCGCGGACTACGCGCTCGGCCTGACGCCGGTCGTCTTCGTCGCCTCCGGCGTCATGTTCCTGCTCGCGGCGATGACGTACGTCGAGGGCTCGTCGCTGCATCAGGACCGCGGCGGCTCGACGATCTTCGCGCGCTACGCCTTCAACGAGCTGTGGAGCTTCATCGCGGGCTGGGCCGTGCTGCTCGACTACGTGATCCTGATCGCGGCGACCGTCTTCAGCGCGACGAACTACCTCGGCGCGTTCTGGAAGCCGTTCGGCGAGGGCACCGTCGAGATCATCACGATGCTCGGCGATCCTCGGCTACGTCGCGGCGCGCAACATCCGCGGCTTCTCGACGACGCGCTCCTCGCGCATCCGGATGCTCGTCGTCGCGCGACATCGGGATCCAGCTGCTGATCATCGTGCTCGGGATGGCGCTGCTGTTCGATCCCGGACGCGATCACGAGCACGATCGACCTCGGGACGACGCCGACGTTCGAGAACGTGATCGTCGCCCTGGGCATCGCGACGGTCGTCTCGACCGGCCTCGAGTCGGCGGCCGGGCCTGGCCGGCGAGGTCGGCGTGTCGCGCGGCGGACCTGCGCCGCCTCGTCAACGCCTCGTCGCTCACCGTGTTCGTCGTCTACACGGGCATCGCCCTCGTCGCGATGAGCGCGCAGCCGGTGGTGAACGGCAAGACGGCGCTCGGCGAGCAGTACCGCGACGCGCCGATGCTCGGCGTCGTCGCGGCGTTCAAGCAGGCGTGGCTGCGCGACTCGCTCAAGTACGCGGTCGCCGCCGTCGCGGCGGTCACGCTGATCGCGGCGGCGAACTCGGCGATGCTCGGCCTCTCGCGCCTGGCCTACTCGCTGTCGACGAACCGCCAGATCCCCAGTGCGCTCGGGCGCCTGCATCCGACCCGCTTCACGCCGTGGGTGCTGATCGTCCTCGCGACGCTGCTGGCGGCCGCGCTCGCGCTGCCGCGCGACCTCAACATGCTGCTCGGCCTGTACGCGTTCGGCGCGCTGCTCGGGCTGACGATCGCGCACGCGTCGATCGTGCGCCTGCGGATCACCGAGCCCGATCGCCCGCGCCCGTACGTGACGCCCGCCAACATCACGATTCGCGGGCGCTCGATCCCGATGCCGACGCTGCTCGGCATCGCGCTCAGCTCGCTGGCGTGGGTCAGCGTCGTGGTCACGCACGCGTCGGCGCGCTGGGTCGGGCTCGGCCTGGATGGCGTTCGGGCTCGCTCCTCTACGTGATCTACCGCAGCGCGAGCGGCAAGTCGCTGCTGCAAGCGCGTGACCGTCCCCAAGGAGGCGCTGCTCGGCGACCACCAGGGCGCCGAGTACGGCTCGATCCTCGTGCCGATCTTCGGCACCAGCCTCGACGACGACATCGTGCAGACGGCCGGCCGGCTCGCCGCCGAGGAGGGGCTCGACGTCGGCGAAGGGCCGACGATCGAGGCGATCTGGGTGTTCGAGGTGCCGATGTCGCTGCCGATCGACGCGCGCCTGCCCGACGGCGAGCTGGCACGCGCCAGACAGGCGCTGAGCCGCGCCAAGGCGGTCGGGGAGGAGTACGACGGCGTCGAGGTCGCGACCGCGACCGTGCGGGCGCGCCGCGCCGGGCAGGCGATCGTCGACGAGGCCCGGCGGCGCGGCGTCCAGGCGATCGTCCTCGCCGCCGAGGAGCCGTCGAAGATCCGCGGCGGCACCCGGCTCGGCGGGCTCGGCGGGTCGGAGAACTACGTCGGCGAGGCGACCAAGACCGTGATCTCCAAGGCGCCGTGCACGGTGATCCTGACCGCTCCGCCGATGGGCGACCGCGCCGTGTCCTCCGGCGAGCCGGAGGACCCTATACCGGCGGCGGTGAAGCCTGCCGAGCCTGACCGCTAGCATCGCGTCCCGATGGCTTTCATCCTCATCGTCGGCGCAGGCCGCGTGGGCTCAGCGGTAGCGCGCTCGATGCTCTCATCCGGGCACGAGGTGTCCGTGCTCGACGAGGACCCGCTCTCGCACGAGCGCCTCGACTCGGGCATGCCCACGACGTGGGAGGACGCCGGCGGCCGGTTCACGATCGGCCAGGCGATCGAGCGCGACGCGCTCGTCGAGGCGGGGATCGAGCAGGCCGACGTGTTCATCGCCTCGACCGACGGCGACAACACGAACCTCACGATCGCGCAGATCGCCCGCGGCATGTTCGAGGTCCCGAACATCCTCGTGCGCGTGATGGACCCGGCCCGCGCCGAGTGGTACGAGGCACAGGGCCTGCAGACGATCTGCCCGACCCGCTACGCGATCTCGATGTTCGAGGAGCGCCTCGCCCGGATCGGCGCGCCGAGCTGATGTACGCGATCGTCGTCGGCGGCGGCAAGGTCGGCCTGAACCTCGCCCGCGAGCTGCTGAACAAGGGCTCCGAGGTCACGCTGATCGAGCAGCGGCGCGACCGCTACTCCGCGATCGAGGCGGAGCTCGAGTACGTCGCCCAGTACGGCGACGGCACCGAGCTGTGGGTGCTCGAGCGCGCCGGCATCCAGCGTGCCGACCTGCTCGTCGCGGTGACCGGCGACGACGAGGACAACCTGCTCGTCTGCCAGATCGCGCGCGAGAAGTACCTCGTCGACCGGATCATCGCCCGCGTCAACAACCCGCGCAACAAGCAGTACTTCGACCTGCTGGGCATCCAGCCGTCGGTCTCGGCGACCGACCTGATCCTGCGCCTGATCGAGCACGAGGTGCCGCAGTACGGCACCGTCCACCTGCTCGACCTGCCCGGGCGAGAAGCTCGAGATCATCGAGATGGAGGTCGTTCCGGGCGCACCCGGCGGCCGGCAGCGCCGTCCAGGACATCGCGATGCCCGAGGGCACGCTCGTGATCTCGGTCCTGCGCGAGGGCGGCGGCTTCGTCCCCAAGGCGGACACCGTGATCGAGCCCGGCGACGAGGTGCTCGTCTGCCTGGACCCGGGCCTCGAGGACGACGTGACCCCGCTGTTCACGGGCTGACGCCCGAACAGCCGTCTGCGCGGCGCGCGAGCATGCGCGCATGCACTTCTATCCGCAGCTTCCCGGCCCGCGCACCCGCACGATCGCGGCCGATCTCGTCGTCGTCCTGCTGATCGCGCTGTTCGCGTGGTCGGGCGTGAAGGTGCACGACACCGTCACGGACCTCAACTCGATCTCACGCGGCGTGCAGGAGGCCGGGAACCTCGGTGCAGACCGGCTTCAAGGACGTCGCCGGCGCCGTGTCGGGGATCCCGATCGTCGGCGGCTCGCTCAGCGACAGCCTCGGCACCGCCGGGCAGGCGACCGGCGGGAACGTCGTCGCGGCGGGGCGCCAGGGGGAGACGGCGGTCAACGACACCGCCCGCGTGCTCGGCTGGGTGACCTTCGCGCTGCCGACGCTCGTGCTGCTGGCGTTCTTCATCCCGCTGCGCGCGCGGCAGATGCGGGGGCTGACGGCGGCCCGTCGTGCCCTGCACGCCGTCGTCGGACCCGAGCGGCACCGGCTGCTCGCGATGCGGGCCGCGTTCGGGCTCTCGTGGCTCGACCTGAAGCCGTACATCGACGATCCGATCGGCGACCTCGAGGCCGGGCGGCTCGACCCGCTCGTCGCCGCGCTCTACGCCGAAGCGGGGCTGCGGCCACCGGCCGGTCAGCCCGCCGCCGGGGCGCCGTGAGGCGGGGCGGAGGCCACGCGGAACGACCTCCTATACTCCGCCACCGCCTTTGCGGGATGGTGTAATCGGCAACACACCTGCCTCTGGAGCAGGGATTCTAGGTTCGAGTCCTAGTCCCGCAGTCGCCAACGGCCCCTGTTCACGGGGCCGTTGCTGTTCCCGGTGCGCCCTCGGGGGAAACGTGCGGCGAATCCGCGGCGAGTACCGGCGTTCGCGTGCCGCTCCCGACTGCTCGCCTGGGTTCCGCGACTGACGAAGTACCTCGGTCATGCGGTGACGACCTCCACCGCACGCGCCACTAGGCGTTCGTCTAGTCATCGCGCGGTGCGCGCGGGGTGTCATGAGCTCGCGTCGCGTCGCGGGCGTGTGAAGCTCGGTGAAGTATTCGGAGCGGCCCGCGACGCTCACTCTCCCTCACGGCGCAGGCTGCCCCGACGCCCGGGGAAGTCGGCTCGTCGGTTCCGTCGCAAGCGGCGGCCCCAGACAACTCGGACCGGAGGGCTGTGGGCCGAGCGGCCTGGGGTGATCCTTGCCTCGTCCTCGTGCATCCTTGCTCGCCGTAAGGCATGCCCGCACGCGAAGGTCACGACACCTGCGCAGACCTCGACCATGGCTTGACGCCGGCCCAGGCGGCGTGACGGCTAGATGACGCCGCATAGGTCAAGCGGTAGGGGCACCTCTTCGAGCCCTAGTCCCGCAGTCGTCGCCGTGCACGGCTGTGCACCTGGCCGCCGTCTCCGGGAGACCCGCAGGAAGGCACGCGGCCGCGACTGCCGGGCGAACCCGCTCGTGGGTCAAGCCGAGGGCCGCACGGCCGACGGCGACAGTCGGCAGCCGCGGAAGTGGCCCTGCCGCGGCCGACCAACTCGGAGGACGGCCGCCTCGCTGCGCGCGCTGTCGGCTGGAGCGCCGCTGGAACGGCCCGGCGCCGTTGGTCGCGCCGGGTGGCAGGACGACGCGGAGCGGCGCGGCTGTGCCGACAGTACGGAGCACGGCTGCGCCGAGGCGCTATCGTGGTGCCGTCGTCGAGCCATCGACGCCGTCGCGCGTCGCGGTGGTCGATAGGCTCACGTCGCGATCGCGGGCGTGACGGTCAGGCACGTGATTTCGGGGGGCGCGGCGACTGCGCTGATCTCCTGTGCCCGTCGACCCGCGACGGCCGTTGGCCGCTGCGCCGGGCAAGTCACGCTGCAGGGTGAGCGAGTAGGCGTCGGCGTGCCGCCGCGCGGCAGCGCGGATCATCCGTCGCGAGGCAGGCCCGGAGACGCTACGCCGCGGGCGGATGCGCCAGCACGCCCGCGGCGCAAGCTGGGCCGGGCGCCGCGCGGTCAGTACTAGGGGGAGGAAGCGGCGCGGCGCCCACCCGGCCTGAGGGGTAGAACAGGCCAGCGCCGGAAAGGTCACGCACGCCGTCCGCCTCCCGTCCGGACGCGCGCATGGTTCCAATCGCAACGCGACCGCCCGCCGCCGTTGTGGGGGCAGCGGGCGACGCGCTGAACAAGGAGCCGCGCCGGTCCCATCGGTTTAGCGGCTGGGCCGACTATGGCCTCAGCGTCAAACCTATGCAAGTCTCAACCTTGGGTTGACTGTCCGCGCGGGCGCGGGAGGCGTCCGCGGCTATGGCGCGGTGTCGAGCGCGGTGTCCGGCGGCACGTCGCTTACGGGCGGCTCGCCGGCGGGTCCGTCGGGGCTGATGCCCGCTGCGCCGCGCAGCTTCTTGACCGACGCCCAGAAGGCTTTGCGTGCCTTCTCGTAGGACGCTCGCGCGGTCGCCTGGGCGGCCGCGATCTGGGCACGGATCGGCGCGAGCTGCGCGCGGGCGTCGAGCGCCGCCTTGCGGCATCCCAGGCGGTCCCTGCTCTTGCGCGCCTGCAGGCAGGCGGCGCGCTGCGCGGTGACGATGTCCTTCACCTGCTGGCGCAGCGGCGTGGTCGTCGCGAGGAGCGTCTTGAGGGCGTCGCTGTAGCTGCGCTTGAGGGTCTGGCACGCGGCCTTCACCTTGCCCTTGGACGGGGTGAGCTTCTTGCCGAGCCTGCCCTTGTCGGCCTTGGAGCAGAGGGCGGCGGCCTTGGGGAATGTGACGGCGAAGCCATCGAGGTTCAACGCGGCATCAGCGCGCGCGACGGCAGGAAGGAGCGCCAGCGCACATGTCGCGAGGGCCAGGAGCGTGCGGAGTCGGAGCATTGTGCAAGCAGAGCGCATCGGGACGCCGAGAGCAAGCGCAATTACCACGAGGCCGATCTCGCTCGCGCCCGGCCGCCGCCGAGCGCTGAGCGTGACCGAGCGGCTCAGGCCGTCGCGGGTTCGGGGTCCGGACGGACGATCACGGTGTCCGCGACCTCGATGACCTCGTCGACCGGCAGTCCGGCGCGCTGCGCGTGCTCGCGCACCTTCTCGGGGCTCGACGCCTGGTAGATGCAGACGGTGCCCAGCCCGCCCTGCTCCTCGGCGAGCACGTAGCTGCGGATCCAGCGGATGTCGTCCGACATCTCCTGATCACCCACAGCCGACGAGCGCGCCGCTGCCGCCTGGAGCACGTCGCCGGACTCAAAGCCGCCGCGACGCAGGATCACATAGGTCTTCATGAGCGCCTCCTGTCGTTGACCGGCCGACACTAACGCGCGCTCGGGGCCAGGAAAACCCTCAGCCGCGAGTCACCGACAGGCTCGTCGAGCTGCTGCGCGCCGCCGGCCGTCAGCGACAGCCGAAGCGCCAGCGGCCTGGTCCCCCGCGGAATGCGCAGCGTCAGCCGCGCGCTGCCTACGGCTCACCGTGAAGCTCTGGGTCCGCAGCCCGGTCGCGCGCACGACGAGCGTTGCCGGGAGCGATGAGGTGACCTTCAGCCGCAGCGAGCGCGCGGTGCGCTTGACGGCGCTGGGGCCCGAGAGCGTCAGGAAGAGCGGACGCGCCGCGGTCAGCACGACCACGACCGAGGCGCGGCTCGTGCGACCTGCGCTGTCACGAGCGAGCAGGTCGATCCGGTGGCGGCCTGCGGGCAGGCCGGCTGCGCTGATCCGCTCGCCGGTACCGAGGACGCGCTTCCCCAGGAGCCAGCGCAGCCGCCGGCCGGTCAGCGCCCTCGCCCGGTCGTCGGACGCCTGGCCGGACAGCACGAGCGGCGCGTCGTTCGGCTGCTTCAGGCGACGGGCCGGGCTGAGGATCGTCACGACGGGCGACGCGCCCGGGGAGCGGAACCGCGGGGAGCTGTCGGACGCCTGCCGGAAGCCGTCGTTGACGGTGACGCGCACGCGTGCCCGGGAGGACCGTGACAGGTAGCGCGCGGGGAACCGCGCGATGCCGCGGCTCGGGCCGGCCCAGACCTGCTCGAAGCTGCGGCCCGCGTCGGCCGAGTAGTCGATCGTCGCGAGCAGCCTGCCGCCGTCGGCGTCGCGGGCCCGCCAGCGCACGGTTGCGCTGCCGCGGCGGAAGGCCGGAGTCCCGCTGAGCGACAGCGTGGGTGCCTTCGCGCTGCGGGCGCGGGTCGCCAGCGTCTTCCCGCTCCTCACGATCGCCACGCTCACGACGCCTCTTGCCGGGATCACGCCGTCCAGCGTCAGCGACGGCGGCGAACCGTCCCTGTGGACGCCGGCCTGCAGCAGCGCGACGTCAGCGACCTGGTGCCCCGCCGCGTCGAAGCCGACGAGGTGGTACTCCGAGCTGGAGGCGGGCTGGGGCGGTGAGCTGACCGGGCTCACCGCGACGATCGACGCCCGTCCCTCGATGGCGAAGCCGGTCACGTGCAGCGAGGCGACCGCGGGCCCCGCTGCCGCGCGCGCCCGGGGCGCGGACGCCGGCGCCGAAGCGACCCGCGCCAGGTCGAAGCCGCCGAGGATCCGGTTCCAGTTGCGCACCGAGATCCACGAGTTGCCGTCCACGAGCGGGTTGGGGAGCTCGCCCGAGTCGGTGCAGTAGGACATGTAGTCGAACCATTGCTTGGGCGGGGCGAGGACCGCGTAGGGGCCGCCGTTCATGCCGGTTCCGAGGTCTGTGGCGAGCCCGACGCTCTGCAGGAAGCCCTGGTCGTCGGGCGGCCAGGCCTCGCCCTCCTGCCCGTCGCTGTTGCCGCCGCACAGGAGGTCCGCGTGAACACGGCCCAGGAGATGGCCGAACTCGTGCGCCACGCTGGTCATCGGGCGCTTGCGCTCGACGACCGCGTCGTGTTCGAGGTGGAAGTCGCCGAAGCACCAGTGGCTGGCCGTGAGGCCGCGCGCCACGCCCGTGTTGACGCCGATGTTGAACGTGGTGTCAGACGGCTCGTGGTCGCAGTCCCAGTCGTTGACGCGGTCGGCGCCGGACCCGTTGGCGTCGTCGGAGCAGGCGGCGCGAGCGGCGCCGCCCGACGCTGCCGCGAGGCACGCGGCCAGGTCGTTGGAGACGTCGGTGATGTCGATCGTCGCCTGGTAGGGCATCACCCGAAGGGGGAGCGGGAGCATCATCCGCGGCCAGTCGAACACCGTTGCCGGGTCCGGCTGGCCGACACCGTTGACCGTCAGCTGGAGCGGCATGACCGTCACCTGCCGCGCGGCCACGAACGGGATCTCCTTCAGCCCCATGTTGTCGTTCTCGACGCAGGCAGCGCTGTCGCAGGGGCGAACGACGGGCGACCCGCCGCCCAGCGAGGGCAGGAGGTTCGCTCCGATCGTGAGCGCCGAGTGTGTCCAGTCCTGCGGGAGCACGAACGTGTACGCCTCGGTCTCGCTCCCGGCCTCGGCCGGCGTCGGCTGCTCCGCGCCGAGCTTCAGGCGCCGCAGGCCGCTGATCGGCGACAGCGGGCTCCCCGGAAGCGGCTTCAGCGCCCCGAAGCGGTCGCGGCTTGCGCCGCTGAGCACCAGCGGGACGTTCGGCACGCCCGCAGCCGGGCCGAAGCGCAGGTTCGCGTAGACGCGCACGACCGTCGTCCCGTCGCGCCGCAGCCGCGCCGTGTTGGGGATCTCCGCGTAGGGGATCGGTGACGCGGGATGGTCGAGGTATCGCTGCGGCAGGACCTCGGACTGCGTTCCCTGCGTGATCTCGAGCGACGTCACCCGAGCGTCGTACTCCTGCGGGCAGGTCCCGTGCACGGTGACGGTCGCGGTGCGGTCGGCGAGCCCGGGGGCGCCGGCCCGGATCGTGAGCGTCGTCGCCGGCACCGGGAGGCCGGTGGGCGGCCCGGTCACGACGAGGTTGACGGTCTCCGCGCCGGCACCGTGGGGGAACGTGACCTGCGCCGGCTCGAAGCTCGCCAGCACGCCGTTGGCCTGACCCGTGACCGACAGCGACACGGGGCCGGCGAAGCCGAAGTCGCGAACGAACTCGAGCGGCACCGGGACGGCGCACGGCGCCAGGTCGACGTCCGGCGGTCCCTTGACGGCCATCGTGAACGCCGTGCGGACGCGAACCTGCTTGGTGATGGTCCGCGGCGTCGGGCCGGCGCCAGGGCTCGGCGTGGCGGTGACCGTGATCTCCGAATACGCATCCGAGGGCGGCGCGTCAGCGGCCGCGGTCAGGGTCAGCGTCGTGGTCGTGCCGGTGCCGGACACGGGGTTCGGGCTGAACGCGGCGCTCATGCCCGCGGGCAGGCCGGACACCGTGAACGACACGTCCCCGTTGGAGGCGTTCAGCCGGTTCAGCTCGACCGGCATGCTCACCGATGTCCCGGCGAGGACGTTCGCCACCCCCTGTCCCGGGTTGAGCGTGACGTTCGGCGCCCCGGGCCCGTCCGGCGTCACGATCGTGAGGTCGTCGAAGGCGATCGACTTGCCCTCGGACATGTCGCCGCCGTCGGCGACGATCTCGAAGTAGTCGATCGTCGCCGCCGGTGCCGTCGCCGTCACCTGCTGCGTCAACGGCGCATCCTCGGTGACCGTGACGAACGGGCTCTCGGCCTGGAGAACGTCATCGGCGTTGTAGGCCCGCAGCCGGACCTTCACCGTGTCCATCGTCGCGAAGTTGACGAAGTAGCCGACGTAGGCGCTCACCGAGCTCGCCGACGTGCTCAGGACCCCGCGAAACCGCGGGGTCGTGAAGCCCTCGCCGCACCCCAGCAGGCCCTCGCAGCTGTAGATCGCCTCATTGCCGAGGGAATGCGCCCGCAGCGACGACTTCACGAACGGCTGGTACCAGATGCCCCCGGAGGGGAAGTTGACCCCGCTCGAGGCCTGATACTCGTTCGACACCCGCGTGTTGTTCGGGAGGTCGTCGAAGGTGACGGTCTTCGTGGCCGCAGCGGCCGGGCCCGCCGGAGCCAGCGCGAGCGCCACGACGGTCGCCGCCAGGAGCAGCCGTCCCCGCGAGCGCTGCTTGCCCGAGCGCACCAGGCGATCATCCATCATCCGAACCGCCGGACGCAAACGCGGGATTCGGCGCGAGCGGACCGGCAAGAGACGCAATGGTTTACACCGGTTTCACACCGTTTGCCTTCTGTTAACATGTGCCGTTGGGTTGAAACCACGGCCAACTACGAATTGCGTTCTCCGCGTTTTGCCGTAGCTTCCAACCTTGCTAGCCGCGACAGGATGTCGCAGAACGAATCCGCCCCCTGGGGGGAGCTGGAGGAAACGGTAATCATGGTGTTCAACGTCAACATCGCGGACCGGCGCGGGATCACCGCCGCGCAGCGCGAGCAGCTCACGCGTCTGGGGCAGGACGTCGTCACGCTCGAGGGCGAGCGTGGGCGCTACCGGCCGGTCGAGGTCGGTGACGCGCTGCTGGTCAGCGTGAACGCCGACAGCGAGGCCGACGCGCAGCGCGTCGTCGCCGAGGTCGTCGGGCGCGAGCCCGGCGAGCTCGTCGCGACCGCCCGCGACTGGGTCAAGCCGGCTCCGGCGACCGCCGACGCGGCGGACGAACCCACCTCCGTGCGTCGCGGCCGCGGAGGCGCGCCGGCCGGTGAGCCCCGCCGCGACGAGCGACGTCGAGCGGACGATCGCGCCAGGACGGTCGGCGCCATCATCCGCCGGCGCCGCGAAGCGCGCGGCATCTCGCTGCGGGCCTTCGCCCGCCAGTGCGAGCTCTCGCCGGCGCACGTCAGCAAGATCGAGCGCGGGCTGGCGAGTCCCAGCCTCGAGACGCTCACGCGGATCGTGAAGGAGCTCGACCTGCACGGCGCCAACCTGTTCGGTCGTCCGGCGCAGGCGAGCGGCCAGGCACAGGTCGTCCGCGCCACGGACACGCCGGTCGTGCGGGACGAGCACGGCGGCGAGACGCGCGTGGCTGCGCAGACCGCCGCCGCGACCGTGCTGCTCGGCAACGGCGGGCCGGAGCACTTCGCGCCGCCGACGATCTCGCCGCGCCAGGTCATCGCGGTCGTGCTCGCGGGCGCCGTCGAGGCGCGCGTCGGGGACGAACTGCGTCTCGCTCCAGGCCGGTGACACGCTCGTCGTGCCGTCGCTGGTCCCGCACTCGATCCGCGTCACGGGCGGCCCGGACACGCGCACCGCCTACATCACCTCGGACGAGGGCCAGTCGGCCGTCGAGGAGTCGCGCCCGCCGCCCAGGCCAGGTCCGCCGCCTGAGCGACGTCGTCAGCAACGCCGCAACTCTCGCGCCTCGCCTGAGTTGAAGCAGGTACCGCGGGCACGTCAAGTAGCACCCCTGCCACGTTGTTCCGATGTGCTCGCGGATGACCTTTCCGCAGTGGGCGCCCCCGAGTTCCAGGCCGGGGGCGTCTGCGCGTTGAAGGGTCCGTCCCGGTCTAGTCGTCGCCGGCGGCGACCTGCGTCTCCCGGACGCGGCGCGGCGAGCACCTCGAGCAGCGCCCAGGCGATCTCCGTGTGCTCCAGCACGAGCGGCTTGAAGTGCCACTGCGACAGCGCCCAGCACTGCACCTCGGTGTCGGCGACGATCGCGGCGCTGCGCGTCTCCCCGGTGATCAGCGCCATCTCGCCGAAGAAGTCGCCGGGGCCGAGGCGCTGGACCTCGCCGCGCCCGCCGACGCTCACCGTCGCGCTGCCCTCGCCGACGAGGAAGAACGCGACGCCGCCCTGATCCTCGCTCGTCATCGCGTCACCCGCCGCGTAGCGCCGCTCGCGCAGGTCGGCGGCGATCTTCGCGCGTTCCTTCGGCGCCAGCGTGGCGAACAGCGGGCAGAGGTCGACGGTCTCGGAGGCGCTCGGCATGCCGCGACCCTAACGGCGGCTCGGGCAGGCGCGTCAGCGGCGGCGTGCTCGGCCCAGTCGCGGTACAGCTCGGCGTAGCGGCCGCCGGCCGCGATCAGCTCCTCGTGCGTGCCCTGCTCGGCGATGCGCCCGTGGTCGAGCACGACGATCCGGCCGGCCTGGCGGATCGTGCTGAGCCGATGCGCGACGACGATCGCGGTGCGCCCGCCGAGCAGCCGGCGCAGGCCCTGCTCGATCGTCCCCTCGGTGTGCAGGTCGACGTTC
Organism: uncultured Actinomycetes bacterium; assembly: GCA_963721255.1. Taxonomy (GTDB): domain Bacteria; phylum Actinomycetota; class Thermoleophilia; order Solirubrobacterales; family Solirubrobacteraceae; genus F1-60-MAGs163. The sequence goes on along the minus strand of CAVRIM010000008.1, from coordinate 14,862 downwards.
GACGTCGCCTCGTCGAGGATCAGGATCCGCGGGTCGGCGACGAGCGCGCGGGCGAACGCGACGAGCTGGCGCTGACCGGCGGAGAGCTGCACGCCGCGCTCGCCGATCTCGGTGTCGAGGCCGTTCGGCAGCGCGGAGATGAAGTCCCATGCGCCGATCGCGCGGGCGGCGTCCTCGAGCGTCTCGCGCGAGGCGTCCTCGTTCCCGAAGGCGAGGTTGTCGGCGACGGTCCCGCTGAACAGGAACGCCTCCTGCGGGACGATCCCCATCTGCGAGCGCAGCGAGGCCATCGTGACCGTGCGCAGGTCGTGCCCGTCGACGAGCACGGTGCCGCTCGTCGGGTCGTAGAAGCGTGCGACGAGCTTGGCCATCGTCGACTTGCCGGCGCCCGTCGCCCCGACGAGCGCAACCGTCTGCCCGGGCGGGATCGTGATCGACACGTCGTCGAGCGCGAGTTTCGTCGCGCCCTCCTCACCGGCCTTGCGGTAGCGGAAGGAGACGTTGCGCAGCTCGATCTCGCCCCTGATGTGCGGGAGCTCGCCCGCGTCGGGTGCGTCGACGAGGTCGGGCTCGGTGTCGAGCAGCTCGAAGATCTTGTCGAGCGCGGCCATGCCCGACTGGTAGGTCGTGTACACCTGGCTGAGCTGGCCGATCGGGTCGAAGAACCCGTTGAGGGCGGCGATGAAGCCGACCAGGACGCCGATCTCGATGTTGCCGTCGATCGCCTGGAGGCCGCCGAACACGATCACCATCACCGTCGCCAGCGAGCCGACGAACTCGACCGCCGGGAAGTACGCCGCGTTCAGGTAGACGGTCTTCATGTTCGCTTCGAGGTTGCGCTCGTTGAGCTCGCGCGAAGCGGTCACGGTGGAACGGCTCGCGCGCGAAGGAGCGCACGACGCGGATGCCGGACAGCGTCTCCTGCAGGTCCGCGGTGATCGAGCCGATCGTCTCGCGCGTGTGGCGGTAGGCGTCGGCGCTGACGATCCGGAAGATCAGCGACCCGAGCGCCATGACCGGGAAGATCAGGAAGACGAGCAGCGCCAGCTGCCAGTCGAGCAGCAGCAGGATCACGATCGAGCCGATCAGCGTGAGGCTGGCCTGGAACAGCGTCACGACCGTGTCGGTGACGAGCGAGTCGAGCGCCTCGACGTCGTTCGTCATGCGGCTGATCAGGACGCCCGCCGGCCGCCGCTCGTAGAAGCCGATCGGCATCAGCTGGAGATGGGCGAAGATCCGCTGGCGCAGGTCGGCGAGCGCGCGCTGGCCGACCCAGCCGGTGAGCCAGGTCTGCGCGAACGAGGTGCCCCAGACGATCAGGACGCTGAGCACGTAGAGCGCCACGACCGTGTCGAGCACGGCGACGTCGCCCGGGACGATGCCCTGGTCGATCGCCTTCGCCGCCAGCGGCGCGGGCGCGAGCGACGCGGCGACGCCGATCGTGAGCGAGATGCCCATGAGGATCGTCTTCGTGCGATAGGGCCGGACCAGCGCCGCGAGCCCGCGGACCTTGCGCCCGCGGTCGCCGGTGCCGCGCAGGCGGCGCCTGCGTGTCGTCCCAGAGCAGCCGCATCCGCTCGCGGAAGCCCGCGTCCTGCGGGACGACCGGCGGGCGGTCGTCCATCGGCGGGCCCCAGTGGCCGTGCGGGCTCACAGGCCTGCCACCTCCGGCTCGAGCGGCTTGCGCGTGAGGAAGACCTGGTCGGGCAGGCCCTTCTCGACGATCTCGCGGTAGAGGTCGGACTCGTGCAGCAGCTCGTCGTGCGTGCCGTGGGCGATCAGGCGGCCCTCTTCGAGCACGACGATCTCGTCGGCGAGCGAGATCGTCGACAGCCGGTGGGCGATGACGAAGGTCGTGCGACCGGTCATCACCTCGCTGAGCGCGTCCTTGATCTGCTGCTCGGTCGACGCGTCGACGCTCGAGGTCGCGTCGTCGAGGACGAGGATGCGCGGGTCGGCGAGCAGCGCGCGCGCGATCGCCAGGCGCTGGCGCTGACCGCCGGAGAGCGTCAGGCCGCGCTCGCCGACGCGCGTCTCGTAGCCGTCCGGGAGGCGCTCGATGAAGCCGTCGGCCTGGGCGCGCCGCGCGGCCGCCCGCACCTCGTCCTCGCTCGCCTCGGGCCGCGCGTAGGCGATGTTCTCGCGCACCGTCGCCGAGAACAGGAAGGGGTCGTCGGTCACGACCGCGATCTGCGAGCGCAGCGCCGAGGGGTCGACGTCGCGAACGTCGACGCCGTCGACGAGCACCGCGCCGGAGCTGACGTCGTAGAGGCGCGGGACGAGCTGCACGAGCGTCGTCTTGCCCGAGCCGGTGGCGCCGACGACGGCGACGGTGGTGCCGGCGGCGACGTTGAGGGTCACGTCGCTCACCGCCGCCCGGGTCGCGCCGTCGTACTGCAGCGTCGCGTTGCGGAACTCGACGCGGCCCTGCCCGGCGGGCAGCGGGCCGGCGCCCGGGCGCGCGGTGATCTGCGGCTCGCGGTCGAGGATCTGGAAGAGCCGGGCACCGGACGCGGTGGCGCGCTGCGCCATGCCGAGCGAGATGCCGAGCGTGCGCATCGGGCCGATCAGCATCAGCAGGTACGTGTAGAAGGCGCTGAACTGCCCGAGCGTGATCGTGCCGTTGATCACCTGGCGGCCGCCGATGAACAGCACGGCGGCGAGCCCGAGCTGGGGGAGGAAGCCGATGAACGGGCCGTAGAAGGCCTGGATCCGGGTCGAGACCATCGCCTGCTCGAAGACGCGGCCGACCTGGCGCTCGAAGCGCCGGCGCTGCCGGGCCTCGGCGGCGAACGCCTTCACGACGCGCACGCCGGAGACGTTCTCCTCGACCTCGGCGGTCAGCTCGGCGAGCCGCTGCTGGACCTCCTGGAGCGCCGGGCGCGAGCGCCGCCCGTAGCGGGCGGCGACGAACACGACGAGCGGCACCGGGGCGAGCGAGATCGCGGCCAGCGTCGGGTTGACGATGAACATCGCGACCGCGGACAGCACGATCGTCAGCGCCGACTGGAGCATGAACACGAGGCCGTAGCCCAGGAAGAAGCGCACCGACTGCAGGTCGATCGTCGCGCGCGACATCAGCTGGCCGGTCTGCTGACTGTCGAAGAACGCGAGCTCGAGGTTCTGGAAGTGCTCGTACATCCCGCCGCGCAGGTCGCGCTCGACGCCGAGCGAGACGCGGCCCGCGACGAGCCGGCGCACGGTCGTCAGCGCGAGCCGCAGGATGCCGGCGACCAGCACCGCGACCGCGAGCAGCTTGAGGTTCTCCTTGTCGCCCGCGCGGATCTGGTCGATCGCGCGCCCGGTGAGCGCCGGGATCGCGACCGTCATGGCCATCGCGGCGGTGGCGAGCAGTCCGGACAGCACGACGTTGCGCCGGTAGGGGCGCAGGAAGCCCAGAAGTCGCCCGAACGTCTTCACTTCAGAAAGTGTAGTGCCGACTGCCGGCGCTTCGGCGCCGAGCCTGCCGGCCGGCTGTCAGCTCGCGCCGGGGATGATCGTGACGCTGACGGTGGCCCGCTTGTGGGCCAGGCGCAGGCGAACCTCGAGCACGCCGCGCGTGCCCGGGGAGGAGCGCGGCGGATGCCGGATGACGCTCCAGTGGGTGCCGAGGCGGCTGCGCGAGCGCACGATCGCGCGGTACCCGCCGGCGGGCTGACGGACGCGGATCGCGAGCGTGCCGCGGCGCGGGCTGGTGACGACCGGGCGCGGCGCGTGGCTGATGCGCGCCCAGACGGGCAGCCGGAGGCGCGCGATCGCGCTGCGCGGGCCGTGGAGCACGTAGGTCGTGACGATGCGGTCGGCGAGGAACGTGCGGCGGACCTGGACGCGCGTGTGTCGTGCGCCGCGCACGGTGGCCGTCATCGTCCGCGTCTTGAACGGCCCGCGCAGCGGCTTGCCCGAGCGGAACGTGCCGGCGCTGCGGTGGCCGCCCTGCGTCTCGAGCAGGCGGCGGCCCTTGCGGCGGGCGATCGCGAGGCCGAAGCCCGCGAGGTCGTGGCTGCCGGTGCTGCCGAGCGGGTGCCCGCGGCCGTCGTACAGGCGCGCGAGATCGACGCCGCCGTAGCCGAGCCGGATCGTCTGGTCCACGACCGCGGCGCTGTAGCAGCGGGGTCGTGATCGCCAGCCGCCGGCTTCCCGGGTCGTACGCGAACAGCGGGGGCGGCTGCTCGGCCGGGGCGTCCGCCGCGCGCGCGAGCGCCTGGTGGGCGACGAGCGCCGCGATGCGGGCGGCGACGAACTGCGGGTCGGACTTCGGGTCGGCCTCCGAGGAGCGGATGCCGTAGAGGGTCGAGGGGATCGCGGGGGTGTGGCGCCCGGCCTGCAGGCGCTCGTAGTAGCCCAGGGCGCGGTCGAACATCCAGCGCGCCCAGCGGCGCTCCTGGTCGTCGAGGATCGGCGCCTCGGCGAGCGTGCTCAGGCCGCCGAGCGCGAACACCCAGTAGCGCGTCAGGTGCCAGCGCCGGTAGGCGAGCCCCGTGTCCCAGTTGAGGTAGCCGGCGTGCGTCCAGTCGCCCGTCAGGATGCGCCGCGCCCATGACTGCAGCACCCACATGCGCTTGCCGTCGAGCGGCGGCATGCCCGCCGCGACCGCCGGGGCGTAGTCGTCGAGCGCGTGGAAGACGATGTTCGCGTACTCCGACGTGCCGATCCGGTTGCCCGCCGCGGTCGGCCGCACGTTCGGCAGGTAGAGGAAGCCCATGCCGTCGTTGAGGTTCGGCGCGCGGTTCCGCCCGCGGCGGTGCGCGTGGTCGAGGAAGTCGTTCAGATACTGCGGGAAGTCGCGCTCCAGCAGCGTCTCGTCACCCGGTGACGCTGGCGTTGGCGAGCGCCATGTCGGCGGGCCAGTTGAACTGGTTGAGCTGCAGCCGCGGGAACGTGTAGAAGGCGGAGTTGGCGGTGGCGGTCACCGCGTGGCGGGCGCGGTCCACGAGCGCCTCGGGCAGGCCGAGCACGTCGCGGGCGCGGATCGCGAGCGCGAGGCCCTCGGCCGCCTGCGGATCGAGCGAGACGTGCTCGCGCAGCGGCAGGTAGCTGCCGGCGTCCGGGGTCCAGCCGGGAACGTGGAAGTGAGCGGTGGCGCGTGCGGGCCGGCGGGCGACGTCGAGGAACGCGGGCGCGCGCGTCAGGGCGTCGACCATCTGCCCGACGCGCTCGTCGCGGCGGGCCGGGCCGACGTGCCCGGCGAGCGCCGCCAGCGCGTGGACGGCGGTCATGTTGGCGTTCATCCGCGTGCTGAACGAGCCGCCGCGGGTGACGTAGCCGCCGAGCTTCGGGCGCCACTGGCCGTCGAGCTCGGCTGCACGCCGGTCGACGAAGGCCCACAGCTGCTCGACCTGCTCGGCGCGGTCGACCGCGGGCGCCGGTGCCTGGGCGCGGGCGCCCGCGGGCATGTGCAGCAGCCCGGTGAGGACGGCAAGCAGCGCCAGACGGACGAGCGGGGAACGCGCCATATCCCGGAGCAACGGTCGCACGGCCGGAGATCATGAGTCCTGCAGGCCGCGCGGCACGCTGGTTCGCGCGGAATACTGCACGGTCGTGTCGCTCCACGGTTTCGGTCTCTGCGATCGCTGCGCGCATCAGCGCGTCGTGCGCTCGGGCCGCGGCTCGGTGTTCTCGCTCTGCGAGCGGTCGCTGAACGATCCGCGCTACCCGAAGTACCCGCGCGTCCCGGTGGCGGAGTGCCCGGGGTTCACGCGACGTGCCGAGGGGCCGCCGGCGCCCGCCGCGCGCTGATCAGCTCAGCGACGGGCCGTACGGGTTGCTCGTCGCGGGCTGGCGGCCCGGGCGCGGGCGACCGGGGCTCCGAGGTCGAGCGGCTCGAGCACGAGCAGGGCGCGATCGCTCGCGTGGTTCTCGGCGATGTGGAAGCGGAACAGCGTCGGGATCGTGAGCTGCTGGACGAGCCCCGCATCCGGCGACTTGGTCACCCGCGCGACGGTCGGCGCACGGTCCACGAGCGTCGCCTCGAGCGGCTTCTGGAGCTCGTCGAGCACCGCGGCCTTGCGGAAGAACAGCGCCTGGCTCGCATGGGCGCCGCGCCTGGGCGGCATGAAGACCACGATCTGGTCGACCCCGTCGAGATAGCGCAGGCTGTAGAGCGCCAGCTCGAGCGCCTCGCGGCGCAGCAGCATGTGGCGCTGGACCGACGGCGCCCCGTGAGCGATCGCGCAGTTGACTCCCTGGCCGCAGAGGCGGTAGAGCACGGTCTTCTGGTCGAAGACCTGGACGTCGCCGGCCGCGTCGGCGGGGTCCCTGCGCGCCACCGTCAGCGGCACCCCCGCGACCTCGAGCGGGCCGGCCTGGACGACCACGAGCTGCCCGCCGGCCTCGCGGTACTGCGGCGCGACGTGCGCGGCGACCTGCCGCGCGCCGCCGTTCCCGGACGTCGACGGCTTCCAGGCCGACCAGGCCGGCCCGGGCGGCGTGACCGGGCTGGGGTCGCGGCCCGCGCCGAGCAGCACGCCGACGATCACGAAGACCGCCGCGACGCCGATCGCGATGAGCGCGCCGGTGAGAACGTGGGAGCGCCCGCCGGGCGGCGGCGCACCGGGCGGATCGAAGTGCTCGACCTCGACCTCGGGCGGCAGGTCCGCAGCGAACACGCCGTCGACGGGATCCGCCGGTCCGCCGAGCTGCTCGTCTGAGGTCATCCCCGCGCAGGGTAACGGGCGCACTCGCGCGGGCGAGCAGGTAGCGTCCCGTGCGATGGTCGAGTCCGGTCCACCCTCCCGGTCACGTCGTGTACCGGGATCGCGGTATGCGCGCTCGATCGCAGCCGCGGCCCTCGTCGGCGCCGCGCTGCTGACGCTGCCGGCCGGCGCGTCGGCGCTGAAGCTGCACCCGTGCGTCTCGGACTCGAGCTTCGGCTGCGGGGCGCTGCGCGTGCCGCTGGACCACAGCGGCGGGACTCCCGGCACGCTCAGCATCGCCGTCGCCGCGCAGCGCCGCTACCCCAAGCACGCCGGCGTGATGATCGCCCTGTCCGGCGGCCCGGGGCAGGGCTCCGTCGACGCGGCCGGGTCGTTCGCGCTGAGCCTCGAGCCGGTGCTGAAGCGCTACCGGCTCGTCGTGCTGGACCAGCGCGGCACCGGGCTGTCCGGGGCGCTCAAGTGCCCGTCGATCCAGCGGCTCGGCGGCCTCGAGGAGTTCAGCTCGGCCGCGGTCGCAAGCTGCGCGAAGCGGATCGGCACGCGCCGCGCGTTCTACCGCACCGCCGACAGCGTCGAGGACCTGGAAGCCCTGCGCAAGGCGCTCGGCGTCCCCAAGATCGGCCTGATGGGCATCAGCTACGGGACCTGGGTCGCCCAGGAATACGCGCGCCGGTACCCGACGCACACCGACAGCCTGATCCTGGACTCGATCGTCGGGCCCGAGCCGCCCGACGCCTTCGCGATGGGCAACTTCGAGACGCTGCCGCGCATCCTGCGTGAGGAGTGCGCGCGCGGGCGCTGCAAGGGCGCGACCGGCGACATCGTCGGCGACGTCGGGAAGGTCGCGGCGAAGCTGCAGAAGGCGCCGCTGCGCGGCCACGTGTTCGACGCGCAGGGGCGCTCGCGGCCCGCCGGCTACACGACGGCGAGCCAGTTCTACTTCCTCGTCACCTCGGGTGACCTGAATCCGTTCCTGCAGGCACGCCTTCCCGGCGCCGTCGCGTCGGCGACCCGCGGTGACCTCGCGCCGCTGATGCGGCTGAAGCGGATCGGCGAAGGGCCGCCGACGAAGACGAGCGAGCTCAGCTTCGGCCTGAACGTCACGACCGGCTGCCTCGATGCGGAGCTTCCGTTCTCGCTCGCCACCGATCCGTCGACGCGCGCGCCGCTCGTCAGCAGCGCGCTCGCCGCGATCCCGCCGATGACGTACACGCCGTGGCCGACCGACGTGGTGCGCGACACGAGCTACGCCGACGACTGCCTGCTGTGGCCGCGCGACGATCGCCCGCGGCCCTCGCAGGGCGGGCTGCCCGACGTGCGCGTCGCTGCTGCTCGTCGGCCGCCTGGACATGCGCACGCCGCTGGAGGACGCCCTGCGCGTCAAGGCGCAGCTTCCCCGCTCGCAGATCGTCGTCGTGCCCGGCAACGGTCACGACCAGGTGGACACGGACGGAACGGGCTGCGTCGCGAAGGCGCTCACGCGCTACACCGCGCGCAAGCCGGTCGGGCTGCCGTGCGCCGGCAAGAGCAACCAGGTGATGCCGCTGCCGCGCGCGCCGCTGTCGCTCTCGGAGTTCCGCACCCCGGCGCGAATCCCGGGCCCGCGCGGGCGGACGCTGCTCGCGGTCCTGGACACGGTCGAGGACGCGCGCTTCAGCGGGCTCGAGGCGGTCTACGGCGGATTCGCCCCGCGCGGCGGCGGGCTGCGCGGCGGGAGCTTCGACTCGACCGATGCGTTCAACGGCCAGATGACGCTGCGCCGCTACAGCTACGTGCCGGGCGTCCGCGTGAGCGGGACGCTCGCGGTGGACGGCTCCAAGGTCCAGGGGCGCGTGACGGTGACCGGGCGCGTGTCCGGCACGCTCGACGTGCGCTCGACGACGGCCGCGTCCGGTGTGCTGGACGGGCACCGCGTCGGCTTCGCCCGCTCGCGCAGCGCCGGCGCGGCCGAGGCGGGGGCCACGGCGGGCGGCTTCCCGGCGATCCCGCGTGCACTGCTGCAGCCGTCCGCGGTGGAGCGCCGGCCGCGACCGTGAGCCTCGAGCGGCGCTTCAGGGTTCCCGACCACGGCTTCAGGCTCGCCGAGCGCGATCCGGCCGACCGGGCGGGCCTGACGAAGGAGACCGCGCAGGCGCAGCGGGACAGCGACCTGGAGCAGCTCGACGCGCTCCAGGAGCGGCTCTACGCGGAGGGCACGCGCGCCCTGCTGGTCGTCCTGCAGGCGATGGACGCGGCGGGCAAGGACGGCACGATCGAGCACGTCATGAGCGGCGTCAATCCGCAGGGCGTGCGCGTCACCTCGTTCAAGCAGCCGAGCACGCTCGAGCTCGCCCACGACATCCTCTGGCGCCACCAGCTCGCGCTGCCGGCGCGCGGCGAGATCGGGATCTTCAACCGCTCGCACTACGAGGAGGTGCTCGTCGTGCGCGTGCACCCGGCGTACCTCGCGGGTCAGGGCATCGACCCGGCACGCGGCGAGGGCGACGAGCTGTGGAACCAGCGGCTGGAGGACATCGCCGCCTGGGAGCGCCACCTGGGCCACTCGGGCACGCGCGTGGTCAAGTTCTTCCTGCACGTCTCCCGCGAGGAGCAGCGGGCGCGCTTCCTCGCGCGCGCCGACGAGCAGGAGAAGCACTGGAAGTTCAGCGCCGGCGACGTCGCCGAGCGCGAGCACTGGGACGCCTACCAGCACGCATACGAGCAGGCGCTGCGCGCGACGAGCACGCCGGACGCGCCGTGGTACGTGGTCCCCGCCGACCACAAGTGGCTGATGCGCACCGCGGTCGCCTCGATCCTCGTGCACCACCTCGAGGACATGGGCCCGACGTTCCCCGAGCCGTCGGCGGACGATCAGGCGGCGATGAAGGCCGCCGTCGACAAGCTGAACGCCGAGCGCGAGTAGCCCGCGCTCAGCGGGTCAGCAGCACGACGATCGCCGTCAGCCCGACCACGACGATCAGCGCGCGCAGCCCCGCCGGCGGGAGCCGGCGCCCGTAGCGCGCCCCGACCTGCCCGCCGGCGATCGAGCCGACCGCGATCAGCGCGGCCGGCGCCCAGGCGACGTGCGCCACGATCACGAAGACGATCGCCGCGATGCCGTTGACGAGGCCCGCCAGCACGTTCTTGAGCGCGTTGATCCGCTGCAGGTCGTCGTCGAGCGTGAGCCCGAGGATCGCGAGCAGCAGGATGCCCTGCGCCGCCCCGAAATAGCCGCCGTAGATCCCGGCGCCGAACACGCCCGCCAGCGCCAGGCGCCCGCCGTGCTCGTGCGGTTCGCCCTGACGGCGGACGAGCGCGGCCGAGAGCCGCGGCTGGAGCACGACGAGCACCAGCGCGATCGCGATGAAGACCGGCACGATCGCGGCGAACCAGGAGGGCGGCAGCGCCAGCAGCAGCGCGGCTCCGGTCGCCCCGCCGAGCAGCGACGCCCGGCCGAGCCAGACCGCGCGCCCGCGCTGCCCGCGCAGCTCCTCGCGATACCCGATCGAGCCCGAGATCGAGCCCGGGACGAGCCCGACGTTGTTCGAGACGTTCGCGGTGACCGGGGGATACCCGAACGCCAGCAGCACCGGGAAGGTGATCAGCGAGCCGCTGCCGACGACCGTGTTGATGGTCCCGGCGGCGAGGCCCGCGGCGAGGATGGCGAGGGCCTCGGGGACGGTCACGCCGCCAGCGTATGGGCCGGACGGCGTCCAGAGCGGCAAGGCGCCATTCAAGCCGGGCGTCCGCCGGGGCCGATATGGACCCGATGGCTCAACGGTCCCTTGAGCGCGATAGGCGGCAGCTGCCCATTCCCGATTGGCTCGCGGGAAGGCTCGGCATCGGCCGCGCCGTGGACCCCACGCCCGAGGACCCGGCCGACGATCGCGCGCTGATCGCGCGCGCGCTGGCGTTCCTGTTCTTCGCGGGCGCGACGCTCTCGGTCATCTGGCTGAAGCTTCCGCACAGCCCGCGGGCGTCGGAGACCGGCGTCACCCTGATGACGGTGGGCGCCTACTCCGTCGGGCTGGTGCTGATCGTCGGTTTCGACCGCCTGCCGATGTTCGCGCTCAAGGCCGCGATCACGGCCGCGACGATCGTGATCACCGGAGCGGTCCTGGCGACCCACGAGAACGGCAGCCCGTACGTGGCCTTCTACTTCTGGGCGACGGTCTACGCCTTCTCGTTCTTCTCGCTGCGCCAGGCGCTCGGGCAGACCGCGCTCATGGGGGTGGCGTTCGCGCTTCGTGCTCGTGGTGCAGCACGGCCTCTGGCAGGACAAAACCGCTCCGCAAAACGACGTACCCCTCGTCGTCGCGGTTTTCCGCCATTCTGCGACGCGCCCCCCGCCAGCCGGCCCGCTCAGCGGGGGTCCCGAAGTGTCTTGCCCCAACCTTCTGAAACCGCTGGCTCAGAGGAGGGTCGATAGCGTGAGCAGCCAGGTTTGTGTTCTAATGGTCGCCTCTCCTCCGATTAGCACGAGCATCGCAACGCCGCAATACATATGAAATATCATTTCTCAATTATTGCCATGTACGAACTGGACACGCTTTGGTGAATCTATATTTCATTTTGTGCTTGACTGGTTCATCTCTTCGGTGTAGATTGGGTCTTGTGCAGAGGTGCGGCGCCTTTAGACCGGGGCGGTTGCAGCCGCAGTTCTGAGCGCCATCCGGGCAGATGGCCGATCTGGCCGGAACAGCGGTCCGGATCGCGTCATGGCCCGCCCGTCGGCTCCCATGGCGTGGCCACTTCCCTCTGCCCGCTACTGACTTTTGAGGAGCCTCATGATAGAGACTATTGGCGTAATCCCCGCCAGGTATGCATCTACCCGGTATATGGGCAAAGTGCTTGCCGATATTCATGGCAAGCCGATGGTACAACACGTTTATGAGAGGGCCATACGTTCCAAGAGCCTCGAACGAGTTCTGGTCGCCACGGAAGACGAGCGCGTCGTCCAGGCCGTGAGGCGGTTCGGCGGAGAGGCAGTCCTTACAAGTTCCACCCACGCCTGCGGCACCGACAGAGTCGCTGAAGCCGTCCGCCATTTGGATGTCCGTATAGTTGTGAACATCCAAGGCGACGAGCCCATGCTGGAACCGGAGATGGTGGATGAAGTTGTGACACTATTGCGCAAGAGCCCGGAGGCTGGCGTGGCTACGCTAGTGAAGCGCGTCGACCGCGAAGAGGATTTTGCCAACCCCGGAGTGGTGAAGGTGGTCACCGATGAGTGCGGTATGGCTTTGTATTTCTCCCGATCTCTCATCCCTTACCCGCGGTTTCGGACACCCGAATTCCGCGTCTTCGATCACATCGGAGTTTACAGCTACACGAAAGACGCTCTCATGCGTTTTGCCTCGCTGGCTCCTTCGCGCCTCGAGTTGATTGAAGGCCTGGAGCAGTTGCGTGCCCTGGAGCACCGGATACCGGTAGTTGTGGCTGAAACGCAGTGCCGCGCCGACGGAATCTGCGTTGACACGGCGGAAGATCTGGAGCGAGTGCGCTGCCTGCTGGCTCCGCAGTGTGTGGAGACCCGTCCGTGAAACCGACGCGCGCCGCCATCCACGGCTGGGCTTCGTCACTCAGCGAGTCATCTCGGGAACGCACCCGCCAAGCCGCGGCAAAGATTATCGAGGCCAAGCAGCGGGGGCGAAAGGTGACCGTGGTCACCGGCAGCGGCCCGAACGTCCACGAGGGAGTCACCACGCTTCTAGCCGAACTGATGCACCAGGGTGTGGTGGACGGTGTCATCACCAGTTCCGCCGTGGTGGCGCACGAGATGGCCGGAACGCTGGACCGCGTCAAGAGAGTGAGAGTCACTGAGGACGGCCAGTTCGGCCTGGACCTGAAGATGCTACCGCGGGGCGGCGTGTTCGAGATCACGGTTCTCAGCGAAGCGGACCGCGCGGAACTGGAGCGGGAAATACCTCATGGATGGGATCGCTACGACCGGATCATGGGAGCGGACGGCACGGTAATCATCAAAGCTGCCGGCAACATAGCCTGGCCGGTTGGTGCGTACATTGAGACCCTGGCACGCGAGGCGGAGGTGCTGGCGCGGCAAGCGGCCACAACCATGGAGCACATAGCCGGTCTCGGTGCGGACCCGCGGACCATGATCGGCGCGGGTGCGCGGCTGGGACTGCCGATTCTCGTCTCCGTACCGCAACTAGTGGGTGGTGGTGAGGTAGGCTTGGCCATTGGCGATGCGATTTCGATCACGCGCCGGTGCCAGTTGATCGCCGACACACTGAGCCGCGCCGATGTGATTGTTGAATCCGGTCTCGCGTTGGCACAAGAGATCCACGACGGCCCGTTCGAACTTTACACAGGCCATGGGATCTGGTCTGCCTGGCGCCACAAGCCGACTTTCTCACTGGAACAGAAGTCGCTGATCCGGATTGACCTCGACCCAAACCTGGAGGCAGCCTGGCTACAGGAACGCCAATGCTCCAAGGTGCAGGACGCCGTGGATCGAGGCTTGCCAAAGACTAAACTGACGGGTATGCCTTTCCGCATGGAAATGTCAGGGTTCGCCCGGCTTGAAGGCAGCATTCCGATCACGGGCGACCTCGGAATCGTTTGGCCCATCATCGCCGTGGAAGTCGCGGAAGCGTTGGGACTCGATCTCGACTTCCTCTCCGCGCCACAGGAGAGCCCGGAAGGACAGCGCATGCGCCAGTTCATCGCGGAGGAGATCCGCTTTTTGGATCGCCGGTCCATGTACGACGCAGCCCGGGCGCTGCTCCAGGGCGGCCACGACTGCGAGCCATGTGTCTCCAGTCGGAGTCTGGCTTCCCAGCCTTAGCCGCCCGGCCTTACTCGGTCGGTCAGATGGGATATCCTGAAGCTCCGATGACCTCCTACGAGCACCCGAATTATAAGTGGCATGTGGTCGGCATGCTCTGGTTGATCGCCTTCATCAATTACGCGGATCGCCAGGCGATTTTTTCCCTTTTCCCGCTCCTGGAGAAGGAGATGGGACTCAACCCCGTGCAGTTGGGCCTCTTGGGATCTTCGTTCGCATGGATCTACGGTATTTGCGCGCCATTTGCCGGAAACATCGTGGATCGCACCCGCAGAAAATCGGCCATTCTTTGGGGGCTCCAGATTTGGAGTGTCATCTGCGCCGCAACGGCCCTCTCCAGAAACTTCGCCCATCTGCTTGTTTTCCGCGCGGCGGAAGGTCTCGGCGGCATCTCTACTTCCCCGCATCGATGTCGTTGATCAGCGACTACCACGGGAAACGGACCCGGTCACGAGCTATCGGCATCCACCAGACGAGCGTGTATATGGGTACCATCGCCGGCGGTTTCTTCGCCGGGCTTATCGGCCAGTACTACGGCTGGAGGCTCTCATTCGTGGTTTTCGGCGGCCTGGGGATCGTACTCGGAATCGTCCTAAACAAGCTTCTTCGGGAGACCACGCGTGGCGCCGCGGACATGGAGGACATTGGCCTGCAGTCTTCGGCCACGGATGGTCGCCGCTTGGGACCGAGCGAGTTTCTAACCACTATTTGGCGCACGCCAACCGTACTGCTGCTCATGGCGGCCTTCATGTGCGACAACTTCGTCGGCATGGTGTTGCTTTTCTTGGATGCCCAAGTTCCTTTATGACAAGTTCTCCCTGAGCCTTGCGATGGCTGGTCTGACCGCCACGATCTTCGTTCAGGTCGCGAGCATGGTCGGGTCGCCGGTGGGCGGCTGGTTGGCTGACTACCTGCGCCGCAGCAGGCCCGGCGGCAGAATGATGGTGCAGGCTATCGGGGTCTGTTGCGGTGCGCCGTTCGTAGTCCTCTGTGGACAGACGACATCGCTCACTACGTTGATGCTGGCCTTGACGGCCTGGGGCTTCTTCAAGGGTCTTTACGACGCCAACATCTTTGCCTCCGTTTTCGACGTGATCCGTCCGGAGGCTCGTGGCACGGCGACAGGCTTTATGAACATGGTCGGCTGGCTGGTCGGGGCAGGAACCGCTCCGGTGGCCATCGGCCTACTTGCCCAGCGAGAGGGTCTCAGCTTCGCCATTTCGCTCGCCGCAGTCGCCTATGTTGTCGCAGCGTTACTGCTAACAACGGCCGCCCTCGTTACCGCGCCAAAGGATACGGAGCGCTTGATTGCCGAATTGAGGCAACAGCCGTTACGTGAGGGCGTAGCGCTTCCTGGAAACGCCGCAGGCGCCCCATTTCATTCGAAGCTTCATCCCTGAAGGAACCCAGTAGAGACTCCTT
>CAVRIM010000007.1:0-183386 GCA_963721255.1 uncultured Actinomycetes bacterium | reverse complement strand
ACGCGCGGTAACGCGTGAAGGTGACCGGTACTAATCGTCCGAGGGCTTGACGGTTCTTTTTTAGGATGCCCGTTTCTTGGTTGGCTGCAGTGCGGTTTTTAAGGGCCGTCGAGGCGGGTGGTCTCGACAGGTTCCGGTGGTGCTGGCGAGGGGGAAACACCTCTTCCCATTCCGAACAGAGCAGTTAAGCCCCTCAGCGCCGATGGTACTTGGCCCTTCGGGCCTGGGAGAGTAGGTCGCCGCCGGTTTTTCTTTGATGAGCCGTCCTTCGGGGCGGCTCATCGTCGTTCTGGCCGACGAGCTCAGGACGCGTGGTGCCCGCCGCCGACGCCCTGCCCGCGACGCGGTGCCTGGCGCGGCGCCTGGGCGACGGTCCGGCAGATCTGCGGGGGCGCCGCGACCCGGCCCGGGCGCCGCGGCGGGCAGGTTGAGCGCGGCGCGCCGGCGATGCGGGTGGTGGTACGGGTCCGGGCAGACCGCCGGTTCCTCGCCGACCCCGGGTGCCAGGGTCACCAGGCTCACGAAGGTCCGCAGCGCGCTGCGGAGCGGGGTGGACCGGGGGCTGTCCGAAGCGGGGAACATATGTTCGTAAAGGTAGGACGGGGTCCGGACGGCTTCGGGCGCCGCCCGGCGCCGTGATCGCCCGTTTCCCGGCTTGAACACTGGGGTTTTCCTGCAAGGAACGTTGCACGCGGTGCTTCGTGCGTACGATCCGGCATCCATGGTCCACCTGCGCATCATCGCGCCGCGCGCCGAGGCGGATCGGGCTCTCGAGCTGCTCAAGCGGGCGGAGACCGTCACGGCGCTCGTGGTGTACCGCGGAGCTGCGGTTCAGCCGGCCGGCGACGTCGTGTCCTGCGACGTCGCGGACGAGGAGGCGAGCTTCATCGTCGGCGACCTGCGGCAGATGGGGATCTCGGAGTGCGGCGTGATCGACGTCGAGCACCTCGACGCCTCGGTGTCGACACGCGGCCTCGAGGCGACCCGCCTTGCGCGCGGGAACGCCGCCGACGCCGTCGTCTGGCACGCGGTCGGGGAGCGCATCGCCCAGCAGGGCTTCCTGAGCTGGGGGCTCGTCGCGCTGTTCACGCTTGCGGGCGCGATCGCCTCCATCGCCGTCCTGATCGATTCCGCGCCGATCGTCGTCGGCGCCATGGCGGTGAGCCCCGACTTCGGTCCGATCGCCGCCTTCTCCGTGGGGGTGATCCGGCGACGCCGGGACATCGCGGTGGGCGGATTCGCCGCGCTGACGATCGGGTTCACGGCCGCGATCGTGGCGGGGTTCGCGATCACCGAGCTGCTCGTGGCCGCCGGCATCGCGCCGGGGCACTTCATCCGCGCCGGGAACACCCTCGCGGAGACGATTGCGGCGCCCAACGGCTATTCGGTGGTCGTCGCGCTCTGCGCCGGCGCTGCCGGGATGCTCTCGATGACGCTGGGGAAGTCGGGCGCGCTCGTCGGCGTCGCGATCTCGATCACGACGATCCCGGCCGCGGCGGACATCGGCCTGTCGGCCGCGTACGGCGACTGGTCGTCGGTGGAGGGCTCCGGCTGGCAGCTCTTCCTGAACATCATCAGCCTGCTCGTGTCCGCCACGCTCGTGCTCGGTCTCATGCGGGCGCAGGCGATGCGGCGCGGTCGCCGGCACCGGTCGGAGCTGGGGCTCGGCGACCTGCCCGCACGCGCTGCGCCGCTCGACGATCCGCTCGCCGCTCACCTGCTGGTGGACGGCGAGCTTGCCGATCCTGCGCTCGCTACACCGCCGAGCCCAGCGACGCCCACACCTCGAGCTTCGTCTGGACCCGAGTGATCACCTCGCTCGTGAACCCGCTGGAGCTCGCACTGCCGCCGAGGTCCGGGGTGCGCACGCCGGCGGCGGTGGTCTCCAGCACCGCCTCGTAGATCGCCCGCGACGCGCGCTCGATCTCCGGGCGTCCCGGTGAGGCGTACTGGAGCACCGCCGCGCAGGCGAGGATCATCGCCATCGGGTTCGCCAGGTCCTTGCCCTCCAGCGCCGGCGCCGTCCCGTGCGGGGCCTCGGCCATCGCGACCTGCGTGGCGAGATCCTCGTCGAACGCGAGCAGGACGGACTCGGCTCCGGCGATCGAGCCGAACATCGGCATGACGAGGTCGCTCAGGCAGTCCCCGTCCCGGTTCAGGGCGGGGATGACGAGCGGGACGTCGCCGGCGCCCGTCACGAGCCCGGCGTAGGTCGCGTCGATCAGGACCGGCCGGTAGGGAATGTCGGGATGACGGCCCGCCGCGGCATCGAGCTCCTCCTTCAGCATTCCCTCGTACACGGGTGAGACCGTCCACTTCGGGCCGCCGTACACGCGCGCGCCCATGCGCCGGGCCTGCCGGAAGGCGTATTCGGCGACGGCGCGGCAGGTGCCGCGGCTGATGTGCTCGGTGCGGTAGGCGATCTCGTCGTCCCCGCCGGCCGGGCCCTCGCGCCACTGCTCGGCGCCGTAGGCGTCGTCGATCGCCATCCGCACGATCGAGATCGGGTGATGCACGCCGGCGACGGGCGTGACGCCGGGGATCCGCCGCCCGGTCCGGATGATCACGCGGCCGCCGACGTCCTCGCGCAGGATGCGGTTCGGCGATCCGACGTCATCCGCCCCCTCAGGAGTGATCGTGGCGGCCTTGATCCCGAACCCGGCCTCGCGCATCGCGGCGGCGGCCTCCACGACGACGGCGTTCTTCGTCGCGCGCCGCTCCGCGAGCGAGAGGTCGAAACGGCGCAGGTCGAGCGCGGTGCCGATCACCTCGGGCTGGATCACGCGCAGGGCCTGGTCGAGCAGTTCCTGGCCGGTCTGATCGCCCTCGAGGACGACGATGGCGACGGGATCGGGCATGCGGCCACGATATCCGGCACGCCGCCGCAGCCCATAGCCTGGGTTCATGTCTCTCGAGCACTGCAGCTGGTGCGGCGAGGCGGTGCCGCCTGACGACGGGTTCCGTGCCTTCGAGCCGATCGGCGAACGGCGTGCCGTCTTCTGCCGGCTCGAGCACGTCGTTCCGTGGGCGATGCGGGGCGCGCACTGGTCGCCCGCGGCGATCGACGCCGGCGAGCTGCGCGACGGGCTCGAGCCGGACTGCGCGCAGTGCGGACTGCCGCTCACCGACACGCGCGTGCTGCTGGTCCGGCACCGCGGGGAGCACCGCATCGCCGACGGGTTCTGCGGCGTCGCGCACCTCGAGGAGTGGGCGAAGGCCGGCGGGCGCTGGAGCTGACGGCGGCGCCTCAGGCCGCCGCGACGGCGCGGCCGGAGCGTCGCGCGCCTGAGGAAGCCCACGGCGATCCCGAACGCCCCGACCGCGGCCGCCGCGAGAAACGCCTCGCGCCAGCCGATCGACGCGACGATGCCGCCGGACGCGGCGTTGCCCGCCGCGACGCCGCCGACGAGCGAGGTCAGCGGCCACGTGTAGGCCTCGGTGAGCGCGCCCTGCGGGGCGACCTGCCCGACGAGCTGGCTGCCCGCGGCGATCAGCGGGGCGATCGCGATGCCCGACAGCAGCGCCAGCGGCGCCATCGCGGCGAACGAGCTCGGCAGCGCGAGCGGGAGCGTGACGAGCGGCACGATCGCCAGCGTCCGCAGGTAGGCGGTCGTGAGGTCGACGCGGTGGGCGTGCGCACCGTAGAAGAGGCCGCCGCAGGCGCTCCCCAGCGACCAGATCGCGATCAGCGGCCCGGCGAGCGCGGGGCTGCCGAGCGATTCGCCGAACGCCGGGAACGCGACCTCGGCGGCGCCGACGCAGAAGCCGATCGGAAGCGTCGTGGCCGACCAGGGTGCGCACGCCCGGGCTGCGGAGCGCTCCGAGACGGCCGCCGGTGTCATGTGCGTGCTCGTCGCCCGGGGCGTACGCGCGCACCGGCCTCGTCGCGGCGAAGGCGGCCGTTCCGGCGATCACGAGGACGATCGCCAGCAGCAGCGCGAGCTGCGGCGACGCCAGGGCCGCCGTCAGGCCGACGACCAGCGGGCCGACGACGAAGGCCAGCTCGACGATCACGGCATCGAGCGCGTACGCGGTCGTGATCAGGTCGGGCTGGTCCTCCATCAGCGACGGCCAGAGCGCGCGCAGCACCGAGCCGACCGGCGGGATCGCCGAGCCGGCCGCGAACGCGACGCAGGAAGAGCCAGACGTCCGCGGCGCCGGCGAGGCCGAGCCCGACGAGCGCCCCGAGGCCCGCGCCGTGCGCGAGCGCGAGCGGCAGCAGCACCCGCGGCGCGCCGATCCTGTCGACGAGCCGGCCGAGGAACGGGGCGACGGCGGCGGCGCCGACGGCATAGAAGCCGGCCACGGCACCCGCGGTCGCGTACGAGCCGGTCTCGGCGCGCATGAACAGCACGATCGCAAGGCCGTTGACGCCGACCGGCGCGCGGGAGATCAGCGCCGTGGTCAGCAGCCGCGCGACGTTCGGCGTGCGCAGGACCGCGGCGTAGCGCAGCCGCGCGGACACGCGGTCAGCCGGGCTCGGCGGCGGGCGTGCCGTCGAGCCCGAGCTCGGTCGCCCGCTCCTCGAGCGCGGCGATCACGAGCGCGATGTGCTCGTCGAAGTCGACGCCGAGCTGCTCGGCACCGCGCGTCACGTCCTCGCGGCTGACCGCGGCGGCGAAGCTCGGCTGCTTCAGCTTCTTCTTCACCGACTTCGGCGCCAGGCCGTGGATGCCCTGAGGGCGCACGTAGGCGCAGGCGAGCACGAAGCCGGAGAGCTCGTCGACGGCATAGAGGGTCTTCTCCATGTCCGAGTCGCGCGAGACGTCCATGAAGTCGGCGTGCGAGGCGATCGCGCGGACGATCGCGGGATCCACGCCGCGCTCGGTGAGGACGCGCATCGCGGTCCGCGGGTGCCCGTCCTCGGCGTCCATGTCGGGGTGGCGCTCGTAGTCCATGTCGTGCAGCAGCCCGACGACGCCCCAGACCTCCTCGTCGGCCCCGTTCCGGCGAGCGTAGGCCCGCATCGAGGCCTCGACCGCCTGGCAGTGGCGGCGCAGCGGTTCGGACTCGACCCAGTCACACAGCAGGGACCAGGCTTCGTCCCGCGAAAGCCCCGAGGACATGCCTGTTACCCTAGCCGAGCGCCTGCCCCGGACCGACTCGGCGCCCCCCGCTATGGAGAAGTTCGTCATCGAGGGCGGCACGCCCCTGAGCGGCACGATCGTGCCTGCCGGGAACAAGAACGGCGCGCTCCCGATCCTTGCCGCCTCAGTGCTTTCGAGCGAGGAGGTCGTCATCCGCAATGTCCCGCGGATCCGCGACGTCGAGGCGATGCTCGCCGTGCTCGAAGGGCTCGGCGTCACGATGGAGTGGCTGGGCGATCACGAGATCAGCCTGTGCGCCGCGAACGTCGACCCGCACGCGGAGATCGACCGCAGCCGTGCCGAGGCGATCCGTGCGTCCTTCCTGCTGGCCGGGCCGCTGCTCGCGCGCTTCGGTCGGGCCGCCATGCCGCCGCCCGGCGGCGACGTGATCGGCCGCCGGCGCCTGGATCCGCATCTGGACGGCTTCGCCGCGCTCGGAGCCAGCTTCCGGCACGAGCGCGACATCGTCATCGACGCGCCCGTCGGCGGCCTGCGCGCCGCCGAGGTCTTCATGGACGAGCCGTCCGTGATGGCGACCGAGAACGTCCTGATGGCCGCCGCGCTGACGCCCGGCGAGACGGTGATCGGCAACGCGGCCTGCGAGCCGCACGTCCAGGACCTCGCGCGCATGCTCGTGAAGATGGGCGCCGACATCCGCGGCATCGGCTCGAACGTGCTGACCATCACCGGTCAGAAGGAGCTCGGCGGCTGCCGCCACGACATCGGCCCGGACCACATCGAGATCGGCTCGTTCATGGCGCTCGCGGGCGTCACGGGCGGCGAGCTGCGGATCCGTGACACCGACCCCGACGACCTGCGGATGATCCGCCTGGTCTTCGCCAAGCTCGGCCTCCAGAGTGAGATCGACGGCGCGGACGTGATCGTCCGCGGCGGGCAGAAGCTCGTCGCCGCGCGCGACGTCGGCGAGTACAAGGCCAAGGTGCAGGACGGGCCGTGGCCGGCGTTCCCGGCCGACCTGACGTCGATCGCCGTCGCGCTGGCGACGCAGGTCGAGGGCTCGGTCCTCATCCACGAGTGGATGTTCGAGAACCGGATGATCTTCACCGACAAGCTCGTGCTGATGGGCGCCGACATCACGATGTGCGACCCGCACCGCGCGATCGTCAGCGGGCCGTCCCGCCTGCGCGGCGAGCGCGTCGAGTCGCCGGACATTCGCGCCGGCATGGCGATGCTGATCGCCGCGCTGTGCGCCGACGGCCGCAGCGAGATCGGCAACATCGGGCAGATCGACCGCGGCTACGAGCGGATCGACGAGCGGCTGCGCGCCCTCGGTGGGCGCATCGAGCGCGTCGCGAGCGATCCTGAGCCCGTTCACGCGTGACCCTGCGCATTCCCAGCGGCACCCGTGACGTGCTCCCCGAGGAGATGCGCGCGCTGCGCCGCATCACGAGCGCGCTGCTCGAGACCTTCGACCGGTTCGGCTACGGCGAGATCTCGACGCCGGCGGTCGAGTTCGAGGAGACGCTCAGGCTCGCCGACCTGGGCCTGAAGCCGTCCTACCGCGTCGTCGACGACCACGGCGCGCTGCTCGCGCTGCGCGCCGACATGACGGTGCCGATCGCTCGCGTCGTCGCGACCCGCTACGCGGAGGCCGAGCCGCCGCTGCGCTTCTGTTACGCCGCCCACGCCTACCGCGCGGTGCGCCCGCACCGCGGGCAGATGCGCGAGTTCCTGCAGGCCGGCGTCGAGCTGGTCGGCGTGCCGGGGCCGGAGGGGACCGCCGAGGTCCTGACCGTCCTCTGCCGCGCGCTCGAGGCGACCGGCCTGCGCGAGTTCAGCGTCGGCGTGGGGGACGCGACCCTGTACCCGACGCTGCTCGAGGCCTACGGCGTTCCGGCGGCGGCGCGCGAGGAGCTGCTGCACGAGCTGGCGACGCGCGACCTCGTGGCGATCGACCGCGTCGTCGGGGCGCTCGGGCTCGACTCCGAGGCGGCCGCGACGCTCGCCCGGATCCCGCGCATGCGCGGAGGCGCCGGCGTGCTCGACGCGCCGCCCGGCCCGCTGCGTGACGCGCTCGACGGGCTGCGCGCGGTGATCGACCGCCTGGAGCCGGACATCGCCGCCCGCGTCATCGTCGACCTCGGCCGCTTTCCGCGGCTCGGCTACTACACCGGACACGATGTTCGAGGTCTACGACCCGGAGCTCGGCGAGCCGCTCGGCGGCGGCGGGCGGTACGACGAGCTCATCGGCCGCTTCGGCCGCCCGCTCTCGGCGGTCGGCTTCGCCCTCGGGGTCGACCGGCTGCACGCCGCGCTGGCCGGCGAGGAGCGGGGGGAGACGAGCCGGTGAACCGCTTCGGACTCACGATCGCCGTCCCGCGGGGCGCGCTCCTGACCGAGACGCTCGACGCGCTCGAGGGCATCGGCATCGACACCGCCGAGGTGCGCTCCAACGACCGCAAGCTGCTCTTCGAGGACGTCGGGATCGTCACGATGCGCCCGTCCGACGTCGCGACGTACGTCGAAGCCGGCGCGGCGGACATCGGCATCACCGGCAAGGACGTCCTGATGGAGCAGCGCGAACGCCTCGTGTTCGAGCTGCTGGACCTCGGGTTCGGGCCGTGCCGGATGATCGTCGCCTCGCCCGCCGGGCCCGACAAGGCCGCCGAGGCGCTGCGCCGGCTCGGCGTCATGCGCGTCGCCACGAAGTACCCGCGGATCGCGGCCGAGTACTTCGAGCAGACCGGTCGCCAGGCGGAGATCGTCGAGGTCAAGGGCTCGGTCGAGCTCGCGCCGCTGACCGGCCTCGCCGAGGCGATCGTGGACCTCACGGCGACCGGCACCACGCTGCGTGAGAACGGGCTGGAGATCCGCGAGGAGATCGCGACGTCGACGGCGCGGCTGATCTCCAACCGGGTCGCGCATCGCGTCAAGGCCGCGGCCGTGGACGACATCGTCGAGGCGCTGCGTGGCGGCTAGCACCCGCCTGCGGCTGGACGACCCGGCGGCCGCCGCAGCGCTCGCGGACGAGATCCGCGCTCTGGTGCCCGCGGCCGCCTCGGTGAGCGCCGAGGTCGCGGCGATCGTCAGCGCCGTGCGCGAGGGCGGCGACGCGGCGCTCGAAGACTTCGCCGCGCGGCTCGACGGCGTCACGGGCCCGCTGCGCGCGACGCCGGAGGAGCTGCGGGACGCGCTCGCCGCGCTCGACCCCGCGGTGCGCTCCGGCCTCGAGCTCGCGATCGAGAACGTCGGAACCGTCGCGCGCGCCGGCGTCGGCGCCGACATCGACGTCCCGCTGCCGCAGGGGCAGCGCGTGCGCCTGCGCGAGGTGCCGGTTCGCCGCGCGGCGATCTACGTCCCCGGCGGTCGCGCGCCGTACCCGAGCAGCGTCGTCATGGGCGCGGTCACCGCCACGGCGGCCGGCGTCGACGAGGTCGTCGTCTGCGCGCCCGGCGGCCATCCCGTGATCCTCGCGGCGTGCGCGCTGTGCGGCGTCGACGAGGTGTACCGCTGCGGCGGCGCCCACGCGATCGCGGCGCTCGCCTTCGGCACCGCCACCGTCGCCCGTGTCGACGTGATCGCCGGACCCGGGAACCTCTGGGTCCAGGAGGCCAAGCGGCTCGTCTCCGGCGAGGTCGGGATCGACGGCTTCGCCGGTCCCAGCGACGTGCTCGTCGTCGCCTCCGAGGGAGCGGACGCCGCGCTCGTCGCGATCGATCTGCTGGCGCAGGCCGAGCACGGGGCCGGCTCGCTCGCCGTCGCGGTCAGCGAGGACGCGGCGCTGCTCGACGACGTTGCGGCGGAGCTCGCGGACACGCCCGACAGCGGCGCGGCGATCGCGCTCGTCGGGGTCCCCGACACGACGACCGCGCTCGCGCTCGCCGAGGCGTTCGCGCCCGAGCACCTGGAGCTCACGGGCGACGCCGCCGAGCGGCTGGCGCCGCTCGTGCGCTCAGCCGGCTGCGTGTTCGTGGGCGCGAACGGGGCCACGGCGTTCGGCGACTACGTCGCGGGGTCGAACCACACGCTGCCCACCGGCGGTGCCGCGCGCTTCGCCTCCGGGCTGAACGTCCGGCACTTCCGGCGGCGCATGAGCGAGGTCCACATCGGCGACGCCGCGGGTGCGCTCGCGGACGCCGGCTCGGCGATCGCGCGGGCCGAGGGATTCGGCCTCCACGCAGCTTCGATGGAGGTCCGGAAGAATGGAAAGCCCATGAGCCGCCGAGCTGAGATCGCCCGCGACACCGCCGAGACGCGGATTCGCCTCTCGCTGAACCTCGACGGCTCGGGCGCGGGGGAGCGGAGCACCGGCGTCGGCTTCCTCGATCACATGCTCGATCTGCTCGCCCGTCACGGCCGGCTTCGACCTGGACGTCGACGTCAGCGGTGACCTGGAGACCGGTGCGCACCACACGGTCGAGGACACGGGCCTCGCGCTCGGCCGCGCACTCGACGAGGCGCTCGGGGACCGCTCGGGCATCACGCGCTACGGCCACGCCGTGATTCCGATGGACGAGGCGCGCGCACTGTGCGCGATCGACATCTCGGGCCGGCCGCTGCTCGTGTTCCACGCCGACCTCCCGCGCGGCGGGACCGGCGGGATGGACCACGAGCTCGTGGACGAGTTCTTCCGGGCGGTCGCGAGCACCGCGAAGCTCACCCTGCACATCGAGGTCCAGCGCGGTACGAATGCCCACCACATGATCGAGGCCGCCTTCAAGGCGTTCGCCCGCGCGCTCCGCCAGGCGGTCACGATCGACCCGGACGAGGACGGCGTGCCCTCGACGAAGGGGACGCTCACAGACTGATGGAGGGAGCAGGGGCGACGATCGGGATCGTGGACTACGGCGCGGGCAACCGGCGGTCGGTCGAGAAGGCCGTCGAGCGGGTCGGCGCGCGCGCCGTGCTGAGCGCCGACCACGACGCCCTGCGCGCCACCGATGGGCTGGTGCTGCCGGGCGTCGGCGCGTTTCCCGCCGGCATGAAGCTGCTGCGCGACGGCGGCTTCGATGAGCTGCTCCACGAGCGCGCGTCCGCCGGCGTGCCGATCTTCGGCGCCTGTCTGGGCATGCAGCTGCTGTTCGAGACCTCGACCGAGCACGCCGGTGCGGAGGGCCTCGGCCTGATCCCCGGCACGATCCGGCTGCTCGAGGCGCCGGGGCTGAAGCTCCCGCACATCGGCTGGAGCGACGTGCGCTGGACCGGCCCCTCGCCGCTGATCGAGGGGCTGCCGGATCCGGCGATCTTCTACCACGTGCACTCGTACGTCCCGCACCCCGAGGACGATGCCGACGTCCTGGGCGTGAGCCGGTACGGAACGCCGTTCACCAGCGTCGTCGCCCGCGGCTCGATCTTCGGCGCGCAGTTCCATCCCGAGAAGTCGTCGGTCCACGGACTGCGGATGCTCGCCAACTTCGCCGCGCTGTCCGCACGGACTCCCGCATGATTCTCTACCCGGCCGTCGACATCCTCGAAGGACAGGCCGTGCGCCTCGTCCAGGGGGACTTCGACGACAGCACCGTGTACCGCGACTCGCCGCTGGAGGCGGCTCGTGCGTGGGTCGATGCGGGCGCGCGGTTCCTCCACGTCGTCGACCTCGACGGGGCCAAGAGCGGCGCTCCCGCGAACCTCGACCATGTCGCCGCGATGACGCGCGAGCTCGCCGTGCCGGTGCAGCTGGGCGGCGGGCTGCGCTCGCTGGCGTCCGTGCGGGCGGCGCTGGACGCGGGTGTCGAGCGGGTGATCCTCGGGACGGCGGCGCTGCGTGACGTCGACCTGCTCGACGACTGCCTCGGCGCGTTCCGCGAACGGGTGATCGTGAGCATCGACGCGCGCGGCGGCCGCGTGTCGGTCTCCGGGTGGCAGGAGAGCACCGGTCTGCCGGCCGAGGACGTCATCGAGTCGCTCCAGCACCGCGGGGTGCGCTCGTTCGTGTACTCGAACGTCGACCGCGACGGGATGCTCCAGGGCGTCGACACCGACGAGGTGCAGCGGATCGCGAACGTCGTCCGCGGGCGATTCATCTACTCCGGCGGCGTCGGCACGCTCGACGACCTGCGTGAGCTCGCGGCGCTGCGCCAGGTCAACCTCGGCGGCGTCATCGTCGGCAAGGCCCTGTACGAGGGCCGCTTCACGGTCGCCGAGGGGCAGAACGCCCTCAAGGGCCGCTGACGCCCACGCGGGTCGTGTCAACCGCGCGGCGGGGCTCGCGGGATCAACCATCTCCCTCGACCCCGTGCACATGAAGCGCGTCATCCCGTGCCTCGACGTCGACGGCGGGCGGGTCGTCAAGGGCATGAACTTCGTCGACATCCGCGATGCGGGCGATCCCGTGGAGCTCGCCGAGCGCTACGACGCCGAGGGGGCCGACGAGCTCGTCTTCCTTGACATCACGGCGACCCACGAGCGGCGGGACACTGTCGCGGCGCTCGCCCGCCGCACCGCGGACGACGTCTTCATCCCGTTCACGATCGGTGGCGGGATCCGCTCGGTCGAGGACGCGCAGGCGGTGCTCGACGCCGGCGCCGACAAGGTCAGCGTGAACTCCGCGGCGCTCGCGCGGCCGGAGCTGCTCAACGAGCTGAGCGCGCGCTTCGGCGCGCAGTGCGTCGTGCTCGCCGTCGACGCCAAGGCGCGCGACGCGGCGGATCCGTCGGCCGGCTGGGAGGCGTACGTCGCCGGCGGGCGCACCCCGACCGGGCGCGACGCGGTCGCCTGGTGCCAGGAGGCGGTCGAGCGCGGCGCCGGAGAGATCCTGCTCACCAGCATGGACCGGGACGGGACGAGCGACGGCTACGACCTGCCGCTGACGAGCGCCGTCGCGAGCGCCGTCGCCGTGCCGGTGATCGCGTCGGGCGGCGCGGGGACGCTCGACCACCTCGTCGAGGCGCTCCAGGCGGGCGCCGACGCAGTGCTCTGCGCGTCGATCTTCCACTACGGGCAGCACACGGTCGGCGAGGCGAAGGCGCACCTCGCCGCTGCCGGGATCGCCGTCCGGCCGCCCCCGGCCTGAGCGCGACTCAGCCCGACGAGGCGGCCGCCGCGTGCTCCCGGGCCAGGCGCTCGCGGTCGCGCGCCGGCGGGAGGATCTTCGGATGGTCGCCGGGGAAGGTCTTCACCGGGCCGGTGCCGGCGCGCAGGTCGTAGGCGAAGAGGCTCGTCTGCCCGTTCAGGAACATGTAGCGGCCGTCGCTGATCACGGGGTTGAACTTGCCCTTTGCGACCGACCAGACCTCGCGCCCGGTCGCCGCCCCGACCGCGGTCGTGTGGCCATTGAGCGTCGAGTAGAAGACGAGATCCCCGAGCATCTGGATGCCCCCGGAGATCCGGCCCTCGGCGCCCCGCTGCCAGCGGACGTCGCCGCTGCGCGCGTTGAGCGCGTAGAGCGTGCCGTCATAGGACCCGACGTAGACGGTCGGCCCGATCCCCGGGACGCTCGCGACCGCTGCCGACGAGTAGATGTAGTTGCCCGTCCCGCGGCGCCAGGCGAGCTGGCCGTTGCCCGTCGCGAACGAGTACATGCTGCCGTTCGTGTTGCCCAAGTAGACGCGACCGAAGGCGATCGACGGCGTGGCGTAGAACGACCCGCCGCCGAGGCCGAACGCGCCGCCGCCGCCGCTCACCCGCCACACCTTGTGGCCGGTGCGCGCGTCGATCGCCTGCACGTGGCCGCTGTAGTCGCCGAAGTAGAGCTTGCCGCCGTCGTACGCCAGCCCGCCCTTCACGGCGCCGCTTGCGTGGTAGGTCCAGCGCAGCTTGCCGTCATCGGCGGCGAAGGCGTAGACCGTGCCGTTCTCGCTGCCGACGTAGACGGTGCCCTCGACGACGATCGGCGAGGTCTCGGTGCGGCTCGGGAGCGTCCGCGACCAGCGCACGCGCGGGTACTCGACGTTGAACGCGACGATCCGGCCCTTGCTCGACCCCTTGTCGCCCTCGAGGATCGTGCAGAAGAGCACGCCCTTGCTGTAGGCGGGCGACGAGGCGGCGAGGTGGCCCAGCTTCTTCTTCCAGTAGACGATGCCGGTGCGCCGCTTGATCGCGTAGAGCGCCCCGTTGTTCTTCAGCAGGTAGAGCGAGCTGCCGCCGGCGACCGGCCCGAACTCGAGCAGGTCGTTGTCGCGGACCGCCCACCGCTGCGGGAAGGGCGGGCGCGCCGGGGTGCCGAGCGGGAAGAAGCGCGTGCGTCCGGGCGTGTAGCCATACAGCGGCCACTCGAAGCTCTTGGCGTGCTCGACCGGCGGCGGGGTGGGCGGCTGAACCGGGGCCGTGAAGGCGACGTCCGGGTTCGACACGTCGCTCGGCCGGTCGTTGGCCAGGGCGTAGGCGAGGACGCCCGCGGCGGCGAGGATCAGGACGAGGAGGGAGACGGCCGCCATGCGGGCGTTGCGCGATCGCGGGATCATGCGTGCCCTTATGGAAGCAAGCCGGGTGGTCGAGGTGCTGGAGGCGACGCCGTGTGGACGGCGGCTGCTGGCGTCCGCCGCGGGCGTGTCCGGTGTCTGGCTGGTCGGCGGCGCGGTGCGGGACATGGTCCTGGGGAACGCTCCGCGCGAGCTCGATGTTGCGGTCGAAGGTGACGTCGGCTGAGCTGGCGGCCGCGCTCGGCGGAGCGGTGACCGCCCACGAGCGCTTCGGCACCGCGACCGTCGAGGACGCGGGCTGCCGGTTCGATCTCGCGCGCACGCGCACCGAGGTCTACCCGGCGCCCGGCGCGCTTCCCGAGGTCACCTGGGCGCCGCTGGAGGCTGACCTCGCGCGGCGCGACGTGACCGTGAACGCGATCGCCGTGCGGCTTCCGGACGGCGCCGTCGAGGCCTGGCCGGGGGCGCTCGACGACCTGCGCGACGGCGTCCTGCGCGTCCTCCACGAGCGCTCCTTCGTCGACGACCCCACGCGGGTCTGGCGCGTCGCGCGCTACGCCGCGCGGCTGGGATTCGCCGTCGACCCGGACACCGCGCGCCTGGCCGCCGCGGCCGGCCCGGGGGAGGTGAGCGGTGAACGGCTCGGGTACGAGCTGCGGCTCGCGCTGGCCGAGGCGGACCCGTGCGCCGTGCTCGAGCAGCTCATGGCGCTGAACCCGCACGCGCTGCCGGACGGCTTCGTCCCGCGCCCGCCGGCGCTCGCGGCGGCGCTCGAGCTGCTCCCGTCCGACGGGCGGCGCGACCTGACGGTGCTCGCCGCGTGCTGCGCGGGGATGGACGCCGGGCTGCTCGCGCGCTGGCTCGACCACCTGCAGTTCCCCGGCCCGGACCGCGATGTCGTCACGGCCGCCTCGCGCTGGGTCACCGGCGCGCCGCTGCGCGCGGCGCGGACACCGAGCGAGATCGCGCGGGCCGCTCGCGGTGCACCCGTCGAGGCGGTCGCGCTCGCGGGCGGCGACAACGCGCGGCGCTGGCTGTCCGAGCTGCGCCACGTGCGCCCGGCGATCAGCGGGGACGACCTGCTCGCCGCGGGCGTGCCCGAGGGACCTGAGGTCGGCCGGCGCCTCGCGCGCGCGCTCGACGCCCGCCTCGACGAGCTCGCGGTCGGCCGCGACGCCGAGCTCGCGGTCGCCCTCGCGGATCACGACCCGTACTAGATTCCCCATCCGATGCGACCGCTGAACGACCTGCGCTGGGATGGCGCGCCCGGCCACTACGAGGTCTGGTTCCTGACGCTCTCCGACCGCGGGTCGGGCCTGGGCATCTGGATCCGCTTCGCGATGCACGCCCCGCTCGACGGGCCCGCCGACTGCTCGCTCTGGTTCGCCGCGATGCATCGCGACGGGACGCGTTTCGGCGGCCGCGAGGTGTTCGCCGCGGACCAGCTGCACGGTGCATCGGATCCCTTCCGGCTCGTGATCGGCGACGCGGAGCTGTCCGACCGCGGTACCGCCGGCGGCTTCGGCGACGTGCGCTGGGAGCTGCGCTGGACGCCCGGCGACGAGCCGGGGCTGCCCGTGCACCCGCTGGTCGAACGGGCGAAGCTCGCCAAGACGATGTACGTGATCCCGCAGCCGCGGATCGCCGTCGAGGGCAACGTCACCTTCGGCGGGCGGACCGTCGAGCTGGCCGGTGCGCTCGGCGCGCAGGCTCACCTCTGGGGCGCCCGTCACGCCAACGGCTGGGGCTGGGCGCACGCCGCGGACCTGCAGACGCTGGGCGGCACGCCGGCCGACGGTGACTGGCTCGACAGCATCTCGATCACCGCGCCGCGGCTGGGCCGCGACGTCGGTCCGACGACCGCGTTCGTCGGGCGACTGCTGGGCGAGCCGTTCAGCGCGACGAGCCCCGCGCAGGTGCTGCGCTCGAAGGCCAGCACGCGGCTGACGAGCTACCGCGTCAGCGCACGCCAGCGCACGCGCCGGATCGAGCTCGAGGTGGACGCGGCGCGCGAAGCCCTGATCGGCGTCGTCTACGACGACCCGGACGGTGACCGGCTGCGCTGCTGGAACAGCGAGGTCGCCGACCTGCGCTGCCATGTCTGGGACCGCTCCCGCCGCGGTCTCGGCGGCTGGCGCCTGCGCGAGACGCTCGTGGCCCCGGAGCGTGCCTGCTTCGAATACGCGCAGCGCGACCCGATCGCCGGCCTGCCGATCCACATCGGCGGATGACGCCCGTCGCCGCCGCCGGTCCCCGAGCCGTTCACGTGGCGCCGGGGGCAGGTCGCCGTCGAGCTGCCGGGCGGCCACGCGCTGTTCACGACGCGCATCGAGGGCGTCGCGGGCACGGAGATGGACCTGAAGCGCTGGAACGAGCCGGAGGCGTGGCCCTTCGGCGCCCGAGCGCTCGCCGCCGAGGTCGGGCTGCCGCCGTCGCGCCTGGCGCAGAGCCATCAGGTGCACGAGGCACGGGTGCGCACGATCCTCTCCGAGGCGCAGCTCGAGGCCGCTCCGTCGGACTACGACGCACAGGTGACGACCCTCGCGGACATCGCGTGCGCCGTTCGGACGGCGGACTGCCTGCCCGTCGCCCTGATCGCCCCCGAGGCGGTCGGCGCCGTCCATGCCGGCTGGCGCGGGCTCGCCGCGGGCGTCCTTGCAGGCCGCGGTCGCCGAGCTGCGCCGTCTCGGCGCGAGCGAGATCCGCGCCGCCATCGGGCCCGGCGCGCGCGTCTGCTGCTACGAGGCCGGGGATGACGTCCACGCGGCCTTCGCGGGCTTCGGCGAGCACGCGCGGCGCGGCTCGCACGCCGACCTCGCCGCCGTCGCGCGGGCCATCCTCGAGCAGGAGGACGTGACGGAGATCCACGACTCGGGGCTCTGCACGATCTGCGCGCCGGCCGGTCTGCTCTGGTCCCATCGGCGAGAGGGCACGGCCGCGGGCCGGCAGGCGGGAGTGGCATGGCGGAGCTGATCCACGGGCTGGACGCGGAGCGTGTCCGGGCGAACCTCGAGGCGGTCCGCGCGGAGATCGCGGACGCCTGCGCGCGCGCCGCGCGCGACCCGGCGGACGTCGAGGTCCTGGCGGCCGTCGAAGTACGTCACGCTCGACGAGGTCGGCGTGCTCGCGGACGCCGGCATCACGCTCGCCGGCGAGAACCGTGCGCAGGACCTCGTCGCCAAACAGGAGCGCTGGGGCGAGCGGCTCACGTTCGACTTCATCGGGCACCTGCAGAGCCGCAAGGTCCGCCAGGTGCTGCCGCATGTGCGCTGGATCCACTCGGTGGCCAGCGACTCGGTGCTCGCGCAGCTCGAGCGCCACGGGTCCCCCGAGACCGAGGTGCTCGTCGAGGTGAACGTCGCTGGGGAGGAGGCCAAGAGCGGCGTTCGCCCTGCGGATCTGGACGCATTCCTGGACCGCTGCCCGTGCCGCGTCGTCGGCCTGATGACGATGCCGCCCTTCACGCAGGACGCCCGAGGAGAGCCGCCGCTGGTTCGCCGCGCTGCGCGCACTGGCGGATGCGCGGGGCCTGCGCGAACTGTCGATGGGGACCACGCAGGACTTCGCCGTCGCCGTCGAGGAGGGCGCCACGATCGTCCGGATCGGGACCCGCCTCTACCGCTGAACCGCGGCCCGCGCCGGAGGACTTGCAGGAGAACCAAAGGAAACGGGTAAATTCCACCGGATATGGCCTTCCGGGACTCCTGGCACCGCGCGCTCGTCTACTTCGGCCTCGCCGAGGATCACGACCCCTACGAGGGGGATGAGCCCTACGAGCCCGAGGCGGAGCTCGAGGACCGCTACCGCGAGCGCCCCAACGTGCGGCGCCTGGCCGCGCGCCGCCGCCGCGACGAGTTCGACGACATCTTCGCCGAGGATGAGCCCGCCGGCAGGCCGACCACCTCGCTGCGGCCGGTCGGCCACGCCGCGCTCCGGGAACGGGCGCCGTGGCGGCACCGGCAAGGTGCATCTGGTCATCCCCAAGAGCTTCAACGACGCCCAGCAGGTGGCCGACAAGTTCAAGGACGGAATCCCGGTCGTGCTGAACCTCCAGGGCACGGACACCGAGCTCAGCAAGCGCCTGATCGACTTCGGCAGCGGGCTGACGTACGCGCTCGACGGCGGGATGCAGCGGATCGCCGACAAGGTCTTCATGCTCACGCCGCGCGACGTCGAGATCTCGGCCGAGGAACGCGCGCAGCTGATCGAAAAGGGCTTCTTCAATCAGTCCTGATGGCCGGGCGGATCTCGTGGCGCCTGACGCCACCCGGCTGCGGCCGGATGGCCAGGAGGCCGATCCGCCCGCGCCGGCCCCTGCATCCATCTCGCCCTCGTCAGACCCAGCGAGGTCCTTGTAGCGTGGTCGCGTCATGAGGATCGGGTTCATCGGCGCCGGCAACATGGCCTCGGCGCTTGCGCGGGGGCTGGGCGAGCCGGTGGTGTGCTCGGACGTCGATGCCGCGCGGGCGCAGGCGCTCGCCGCGGAGCTCGGCGGTGAGGCCGTCCCGGACAACGCTGCGGTGGTGGCAGCCAGCGACCTCGTCGTCCTCTGCCACAAGCCGGCCCAGCTCGCGGCGGTGGCGACCGCCGATCGACGCCGGGTGACACGATCGTCGTGTCGCTGCTCGGCGGCGTCGCGCTCGCGGACGTTCGCGCCGCGTATCCGGGCGCCCGGGTCTACCGGATCATGCCCAACACCGCTGTCGAGATCCGCAGCGGGGTGGTCGGGGTGGTCGACGACGACGCGGGCGACCCGGCGGCGTTCGCCGCGGTCCAGGAACTGCTCGGCCGCGCCGGCGAGGTCATCGTCCTTCCCGAGGCCCAGCTCGGTCCGCTGACCGGGGTCTCCGGGGTCGGGCCCGCGTACGCGGCGCTCGTCGCGGAGGCGCAGATCGACGCCGCCGTGCGCGCCGGCATTCCGGC
The DNA here is from genome assembly GCA_963721255.1 of uncultured Actinomycetes bacterium. Lineage (GTDB taxonomy): Bacteria > Actinomycetota > Thermoleophilia > Solirubrobacterales > Solirubrobacteraceae > F1-60-MAGs163. The sequence continues at coordinate 165,055 of CAVRIM010000007.1, read as the reverse complement.
GCCCGTCGCGGCACGTCTCGTCGGCGCCGCGATGGCCGGCAGCGCGGCACTGCTTCAGGCACGCGACATGGACACGCTCGGCGTGCGCCGCGCCGTGACATCGCCCGGCGGCGTCACGGCCCACGGTCTCGCCGCGCTCGAGGCCGGCGGCATCCGCGCGGCCTTCGACGACGCGATGGACGCCGTGCTCGAGGCCGGCGCATGAGCGCCGCCGTCCTGCTCCTCGCCACCGCCCGTTCGCAGGTCGCCGACTACGTCTCGACGCTGATCAGCGTCTACGTGGTGCTGATCCTCGTCTACATCCTGTCGACGCTGTTCTTCTCGTTCGGCGGACGTGCGCCGTACAACCGCGCCCTGAACGCCGTGCTCGAGTTCCTGCGCCAGGTGTGCGAGCCCTACCTGCGGTTCTTCCGGCGCTTCATCCCGCCGCTCGGACCGCTGGACCTGAGCCCGATGGTCGCGATCATCGCGCTCTACGTCGTCGGCGGCCTCGTCGTCGGCCTGATCCGCGGGTAGGACGATGGCGCGCCGGCGCGTGCTGGCCCTCACCGCGGTCACGACGATCGCCGTGCTGGCCGTGGACCAGCTCGCTCAAGGCGCTCGTGCGCGACGGCCTGGCCGGCGGGGAGCACCGCGACATCGTCGGAGCGGCCCTGCGCGTGGTCCACGTCGAGAACGACGGCGTGGCGTTCGGGCGGCTCTCGGGCAGCCCCGCGCTCGTGGCGCTCGTCGTCGGCGGAGCGCTCCTGGCGCTGCTGGTGTACTTCGCGACGCACCTCGACGTACCGGGAATCTGGCTGCCGACGGGGATGCTGCTGGGCGGCGCGATCGGGAACGTCCTGGACCGCGCGGCGCGCGGGGCGGTCACCGACTACATCAAGCTGCCCCACTGGCCGGCGTTCAACCTCGCGGACACTGCGATCACGCTCGGCGTGGTGGTGCTGCTCGTCGTCGTGGAGCGGGACGCGCGCCGGCGCGACCGCGCCCCGGATGCCGCGGACGCGGCGGAGCGTGGCGATGGAGCTCCTGGTCCCGCCTGACGCCGCCGGTGAGCGGCTCGACGCGCTGCTCGCGGGCCCGCTCGGCTCGCGCAGCCGCGCGCAGCGCCTGATCGACGCAGGACAGGTGACCGTCGACGAGCGTGTCGTCCCCAAGCGCCACCGCGTCTCCGCGGGCGAGCGCGTGGTGGTCGACGAGACGGACAACCGCCCAGGCCCGCGGCCGGACGACGCGCCCGCGCCCTTCCGCGTGGTCTACGAGGACGACCATCTGCTCGTGGTCGACAAGCCCGCCGGGGTCGTCGTCCATCCGGCGCGCGGCCATGCGACCGGAACGCTCGTGCAGGCGCTCGCGGGGCGCGCCGCCGGCGGCGAGGACGCCGAGCGCCCGGGGATCGTCCATCGCCTCGACCGCGACACCTCCGGGCTGCTCGTCGTCGCGCGTGACGAACCGACGCACCGTGCGCTGAAGGCGGCGCTCCAGCGCCGCGCGATCACGCGGGAGTACCTCGCGCTCGTGGAGGGCCGCCCGCCCGCGCGCAGCGGGACGATCGATGCGCCGCTCGGGCGCGACCGGCGCCACCGGACCGAGATCTCGACCGAGACGGACGTCCCGCGCGACGCGGTCACCCACTTCGAGATCGAGCAGGCGCTGCCCGCGACGACGCTGCTGCGCGTGCGCCTGGAGACCGGGCGAACCCACCAGATCCGCGCGCATCTGAAGGCGATCGGGCACCCGGTGGTCGGCGATCCGGTGTACGGCACCGCGGGCCGCTACGGGCTCACGCGCCAGTTCCTGCACGCGGCGCGCCTGGCGTTCGAGCACCCGGTCACCGGGGAGCAGGTCGACGTCAGCTCGCCGCTGCCCGAGGATCTCGCGGCGGCGCTCGACGCCGCGGCCGCTCGCCCGCTCGTTGACCGCGCCGCGGCGGCTCCGCGAGGATCAGCTGCATGCGAGGCTCCTCGCTCGCCGTGCGCTCGCGCTCGTCGCTGCTCCCGCGCCGAGCTGCGCCGCGCCCGTGCCCTGGCGCTGCCGACTGCCCGTACGTGTCGGTGACCCAGATCGGCGCGCCCCGGCGGCCGACGAGGTCCGCGCCGGCCGGCAGGTCGCCGTCGCGCCCCGGCGGCGGCGCTGTGGGTCGCCGACTGCGCGACGCTCCGCGTCTTCCGGTTCTCCGCGAGCGGGGCCGTTCCAGGGCAGCGATCGGCGGCCGGCGGTGCTGACAGCGGATCAGCGGGCTCGCCGTCAGCCCGGTCACCGGCGACGTGTACGTCACCGAGGGGTACCAGGGGCGGGTGCTGCGGTTCTCGTCCGCCGGGTCAGCTGCTCGGCACGGTCGGCGCCGGAACCGGCCTCGGGCAGGTCACGAGCCCGATCGGCGTCGCCGTCCGCCCGGGCACCGGGGCGGGTGTACGTCTCCGAGAGCGGCCCGACGCGCACGCTGCAGTCCTTCACGCCCGCGCTCGGCTGCGCCGGCCGACGAGAGCGTGGCCGTCGGTGTTCTCCGACGGGGTCGCAGCTCGCGTTCGACGCCGCCGGCGCGAACCTCTGGGCGCTGCACCCGGTCGGCGATCGGGCTGAGCAAGTTCGCGATCGCGAATCTGCACACGCCGCACGTTCACCGGTGTGCCCGACTGGCGCGGCCGTCGGCGCAGTGCCAGCTCGCGGGCACGGTCAACGGGCTCACCGTCGATGCCGACGGGCGCGTCTGGGTCCCGGACCGCTTCAACGACCGCATCCAGCGGTTCGATGCCGACGGCGGCGGACGCCGTCGCCTACGGGGCGCCCGGCCCGGGGGACCTCGGGCTTCGTCGCGGCCGCAGGGGATAGCCGCCGACGGCGCGATCGCTCGTCGTGACCGACGCGTCCGGCCGCATCCGCCGCTACGACCGCGCGACGCTGGCGCTGCAGTCGACGCTCGGGGGCGTGGGCCCGAGCGGGCCTGACCGGCCCCGCAGCTCGCCGTCGCGCCCGACGGGAGCGTCCTGCAGCAGGACGCGGGCGCGTCGCTCGTGCGGCAGGTCGGTCTCGACGGCTTCCGTGCTGCGGTCGTTCGGTGCTGCTCGGCCTCGCCGACGGACAGCTCTACGCCCCGTCGCGGCATCGCCACCGACGAGGGCGGCAACATCGTCCAGCTCGACCAGCCTCGGCCAGCGGCTGCAGAAGTTCACCGCGGCGGGGGCGCTCGTCTGGGCGCGCGGGCCGCTCGCGTTCTCGGATCCCGGCCGGATCGGAACGGCGCCGCCGTCGCGACCGGGCCGGGCGGCGAGATCTTCGTCTCGAACTTCAACCCGCAGCGCGTGGAGATCTACTCGGCCGGCGGGTCGTTCCTGCGCGCTTCTTCGGCGACGCACGGCACCGGTGACGGGCAGTTCAAGCAGCCGATCGGCGTGGCCGTCGACGACGGCTCCGTGTACGTGGTGGACAGCCAGCGCGCAGACGTGCAGCGCTTCAGCGACGGACGGGAGCTTCCAAGCCCGCTTCGGCGCGCCGGGCGGCGGGCCGGGCGAGTTCCTGCAGCCCGCCGGGGATCGCGGCCGACCGGCGCGGCGGGATCTACGTGCTCGACGCGGGCAACTCGCGGGTCGAGATCTTCGGGCGTGACGGCGTGCTCGCGCAGCGTCGTTCGGTGAGGCGGGGACCGGACCCGGTCAGCTCGACCGGCCCGTGGCGATCGCCGCGGACGGGCACGTCGTGGTCGTGTCGGACAGCAGCGGCCGCGTGCAGCGCTTCGTCCTGCCGCAGCCCCCGCCGACCGTCGACGCCGGGCCAGGGCCCGCATTGAAGGACACGACGGCACCGCGCGTGACCCTGAAGATCAAGCGCCAGAGGCTCGCGCGACGTGCTGCGACGCGGACTGCGGGTGAGCTGCACGACGAGTGAGCGGGCCACCTGCCAGGTCACGCTGGTGATCGCCCGCAAGAGCGCGGGGCGCGTGAGGCTGAAGCTGCGCAAGGGCGCCAAGGAGCTCCAGCTCGGCCGCTCGAAGAGCGTCGCGGCGACGGAGCGGCAGGGCGGCGACGCTGACCGTGCGCCCGGCGCTGAAGTACCGCGGGAAGCTCGGCCGCCGGACCGTGCGCTCGGTCGTACTGCTCGTCCGCGCGACCGCGCGTGACGCGGCCGGCAACATCGGCCGCCGCAGCCTCGTGGTGACCCTCCGCCGCTGAGGCGGCAGACCGCTACCCTTCAGCGTTCAACTGTTGTCCTTCTACCCCGTGGATGCTCCGGCATCGCGGCCCTGCCCGACGCGCCCCGATGGCGCCGAGGGTTCCGCCGATCGCCTTCCGCGGGCTCGCATCACCAATCGAACAAGGGAGAAGCACCGTGGCCACGACCGCAAGTCAGGTCGGGATCCGCGAGCTGCTGGAGGCCGGCGTCCATTTCGGCCATCAGACACGCCGCTGGAACCCGAAGATGCGCCGCTACATCTACGGCGAGCGCGACGGGATCTACATCATCGACCTGCTGCGCACCGAGGCGCTGCTGCGCCAGGCGCAGGAGTTCACCTCACAGGTCGCCGCGCGCGGAGGCATCGTCCTCTTCGTCGGCACGAAGAAGCAGGCCCGTGACGCCGTCAAGGAGGCCGCGGAGCGCGCCGGCATGCCGTACGTGAACCATCGCTGGCTCGGCGGCCTGCTCACCAACTTCCAGACGATCAACCAGCGGATCCGCCGGCTGCACGACCTCGAGCGCTACGAGGCCGAGGGCCAGCTCGAGCTGCTGCCGACGCGTGAGCGCCTGACCGCCCGTGCCGACCTCGTGAAGCTCCAGGCCAACCTCGGCGGCGTCAAGCACATGCAGCGCCCGCCGGACGCCGTCTTCGTCATCGACCTCAAGACCGAGGAGATCGCCGTGCGCGAGGCCCAGCGCCTGCGCATCCCGGTGATCGGCCTGGTCGACACCAACTGCGACCCCGACGGCATCGACTTCGTGATCCCGGGCAACGACGACGCGATGCGCGCCTGCAAGGTGATCGCCGACGGCATCGCCGACACGGTCGCCGAGGCACGCGTGGGCTTCCTCGCCGAAGAGGAGAAGGCACGCCTCGAGGCCGAGGAGAAGGCGCGCCTCGAGGCCGAGGAGCGTCAGCGCAAGGAGACCGAGGAGCGCGAGCGCAAGGAGGCCGAGGCAGCCGCCGCGGCCCGCGCCGCCACCGCAGCCGCCGCGGCAGCGGCCGAAGCGGCAGCGGCCCCGGCTCCGGCAGCGGAGGCACCCGCGCCCGAAGCGCCGGCCGCCGCGCCGGCACCCGAGGCACCGGCCGCTGAGCCGGAGCCCGCCCCGGCAGCCGAGGCTGCCCCTGAGACCCCCACGGCCGAAGAGGCGCCCGCAGCCGAGGCGCCGAAGGAGGACACCCCCGCATGACGACGATCAGCGCGTCCGACGTCGCCGCGCTGCGCAAGCAGACCGGCGCCGGGATGATGGACTGCAAGAAGGCGCTCGAAGAGGCCGGCGGCGACATGGAGAAGGCCGTCGAGCTCCTCCGCGTCAAGATGGGCAACAAGATCGGCAAGCTCGCGGGCCGCGAGGCCGGCGAGGGCACGATCCAGAGCTACATCCACGCCAACGGCAAGGTGGGCGTGCTCGTCGAGGTCGACTGCAACACCGACTTCGTCGCGAAGAACGACGAGTTCATCGCGTTCGCCCGCGACATCGCGATGCACATCGCCGCGAGCCCGCAGACGAAGGTGGTCGCGCCCGAGGACGTCGCGGACGAGGACCGCGAGGCGGAGACCCGCGTCTTCGAGCAGCAGGCCGCCGACAAGCCGGAGAACATCCGGCCGAAGATCGTCGAGGGCATGCTGAACAAGTGGCTGGGCGAGGTCGCGCTGCTGAACCAGGAGCACGTCAACGCCGACAAGCACGAGGGCAAGACGATCGAGCAGCTCCGCGCCGACCTGTCGGCGAAGACCGGTGAGAACGTCGTGATCCGCCGCTTCACGAGGTTCGCCGTCGGGGAGTAGCGGCCCGACGGGCCGATCGTCATGCCGTTCGTCACGCTCGAGGATCGCGCCGGGGTCGCCCTGGTGACGATCGACCGGCCGCCGGCGAACGCGATGGACGTCGGGCTGCTGGAGGAGATCGTCGCCGCCGCCGGCGAGGTGGCGGCGGCGCAGCCGGCCGCCGTCGTGCTCGCGGGCCGCGACGGCTGCTTCTCGGCGGGCGCGGACCTCAAGGCGGTCCCGGGCTACGGCCCGCCGAGCAGCGGGCGGCCGTCGCCGGCATCAACGCGATGGCGCTCGGGTTCTACGCGCTGCCGTGCCCGGTCGTCGCGGCGGTCACCGGCCACGCGATCGCCGGCGGCTTCGTGCTCGCCCTGTGCGCCGATCTGCGCGTCGCGTCGTCTGCGGGCCGCTACGGCCTCACCGAGGTCAAGGTGGGGGTTCCCTACCCGCAGGCCGCCATCGGCGTCGTACAGGCCGAGCTGGCGCCTCACGCGGCGCGTGTCCTGGCACTGGGCAACCAGCTCGTGGACGCGCAGGAATGCCTGCGTCTGGGCGCCTTCGACGAGGTCGTCGAGCCGGGGGACGTGCTTCCGCGGGCGCTCGAGCTCGCCGCCGGGCTCGGCGCGATGTCGCCCGCCGTCTACGCGCGGACGAAGGATGCCCTGCGCGGGGCGACGATCGCCCGGCTGCGCGCCGCCGCCGAGACCGACCCGCTGCTGGACGGCTGGCTTGGCTGACGTCGCTCGTCCGATTCAGCGGCGCTTCGGCGCACACGTGTGATAGCGCCGGGTGTCGTTGACCTTGCGGCCGGTCGCCGTCGTGACGGTGATCTTGACGGCGAACTTTCCCTTCGGGAGCCCGACGAGATCAACTGGCGCCGTCAGGCGCCTGCCCTTGACGACGTCCACGCGCCTGCCGTTGACGAACACGGCCGCGGAGACGAGCTTGACGCCGGCCGGCGCGCGCAGGCGGATCCTGAACCTGCGCCGGCTGACGCAGGCTCTGGTCGACGGCAGCGTGATGACCTCGGACGCCTTGATGTTCGCGGGCTCGGTCGCCGTCTGGGGCGTCACGGGCTTCGCGGTGACGGTCGCGGGTGGTGCGACGGGGCGGGCCGTGGGCGTGAGGCTGTTCGACAAGGCCGGGGCGCTCGGACCGGCGCCGTTGGTCGCGGTGACGCTGCATGTGAGGACGTGCCCCGCGTCGCCCTCCTGCACGGCGTACTGCGCCGAGGTTGCGCCGCCGATGGGCGTTCCGTCGCGGCTCCAGGCGTAGCTGAATGCCGTGGGGGAGCCGGTCCAGGTGCCCTCGCTGCAGGTCAGCGCCGTTGAGCGCGAGCGAGCCGCCGCCGGACACGGTGTTGCCCGCGAGCGTGTTGCCGGTCAGCGTCCCGTCCGTGCCCTGAGCCGTCAGCGTCAGTGCGGGGTCGATCAGCAGGCCCCCGCTCCCCGTGATCGCCAGCCGCCCGACGGTGGTCGTCGCGGTGACGTGCGGCGTTCCGGTGCTGATGTTCGCCGTGTCGCCCGTGACCGGGCCGCCGGCGGGCGCGACGGGATTCCAGTTCCCGCCCGTGCTCCACACGCCGGAACCGCCGGTCCAGGTGTATGACGTCGCCCACGCCGGCCCTGCTCCCAGGAGCAGGAGGCCGAGCACGGCTGCTGAGATGGTCGGAACGAGCTTCCTCCTCATAGGCCGACACTAAGCCGGATTCCGGCCCGATGCAACGAACTGTTTCGCGCCGCCGCGTGAAGCGGACGACGAGAACTCGCCGCCGTGGCGCACGGCGATAGGGTCAGCGCCGTGCCAGAACCCGTCTTCCGCCGCGTCCTGCTCAAGCTCTCCGGCGAGTCCCTGATGGGGGACCTCGACTACGGCACCGATCCGGAGCGCCTGGCCGCGGTCGCCGAGCAGATCCGCACCGTGCACGACCGCGGCGTCCAGATCGCGATCGTCGTCGGGGCCGGGAACATCTACCGCGGCGTCACCGGCGCGGCCGCCGGGATGGACCGGGCGAGCGCCGACTACATGGGCATGATCGCGACGCTGCTGAACGCGCTGCCGCTCCAGGACGCGCTCGAGAAGCTCGGCGTCCACGTCCGCGTGCAGTCCGCGATCTCGGTCGCCGAGGTCGCCGAGCCGTACATCCGGCGCCGCGCGATGCGCCACCTCGAGAAGGACCGCGTCGTGATCTTCGCCGCCGGCACCGGCAACCCGTTCTTCACGACCGACACCGCGGCCGCGCTGCGCGCCACCGAGGTCCACGCCGAGGCGATCCTGATGGCCAAGAACGGCGTCGACGGCGTGTACACGGCGGACCCGCGCGAGGATCCCGAGGCGCAGCTGATTCCGCAGATCACCCACATGGACGCGGTGCAACGTGGGCTGCGCGTGATGGACGCCACCGCACTGACCCTCTGCATGGAGAACGACATCCCGATCTACGTGTTCAACATGGACGACGAGCGAAACATCGACCGGATAGTGTGCGGCGAGCGGGTCGGAACACTGGTCACCACCTCATGAGCGAGATCATCGACGAGCTCCTCGCGGACGCGGGCGAGCGCATGCACAAGTCCATCGAGGCGACGAACCAGGAGTTCGGCTCGGTGCGCACCGGCCGCGCGAGCCCGGCGCTGCTCGACCGCGTGATGGTCGACTACTACGGGGTGGCGACGCCGCTGCGCCAGCTCGCGACGATCTCCGCGCCCGAGGCGACGCTGCTGTCGCTCCAGCCCTACGACCAGTCGTCGATCAAGGCGATCGAGAAGGCGATCATGGAGTCCGACCTGGGCCTCACGCCGAACAACGACGGCAAGCTCATCCGGCTCCAGATCCCGGCGCTGAACGAGGAGCGCCGCAAGGAGCTCGTGAAGGTCGTCCGGAGCATCGCCGAGGAGGGCCGGATCGCGATCCGCAACGTGCGCCGCGAGGTCATGCACGACCTGCGCGAGCTGAAGGACGCCGGCGACGTGGGCTCCGACGACGAGCACCGCGGCGAGCAGGGCCTGCAGAAGCTCACCGACGGCCGGATCGCCGAGCTCGACGGTCTCCTGAAGGGCAAGGAAGCGGAGATCATGGAGGTGTGATGGCCGACGGCGGCCGCGCGGCGCGGTACGTCGCCATCATCACCGACGGCAACGGGCGGTGGGCGGCCGAGCGCGGCCTCCCGGTCATCGAAGGACACTCCGCCGGCGCCGACGTCGTGAAGGCGCGGCTGAAGGACGCCGCCGACCTCGGCGTCCGCGAGCTGACGGTCTACTCGTTCTCGACCGAGAACTGGTCGCGGCCGCCCGAGGAGGTCGCCGCGCTGATGGCGATGTTCGCCCAGCGGATCCGCGACGAGACGCCGGAGCTGCGCGACGAGGGCGTGCGGATGCGCTTCATCGGGCGCCGCGACCGCGTGTCCTCCGACCTCGTCGAGCAGATGCGCTGGGCCGAGGCCGAGACCCGGGACGGCGAGCTGATCACGCTCGTGATCGCGTTCGACTACGGCGGCCGGCAGGAGGTCCTCGACGCGGCGGCCCGCTACGAGGGCGGGGGCGAGTCGGCCTTCCGCAACCTGCTCTACGCGCCCGATCTGCACGATCCCGACCTCGTGATCCGCACGAGCGGCGAGCAGCGGCTGTCGAACTACCTGCTCTGGCAGTCCGCGTACTCCGAGCTGGTGTTCCGCGACGAGCTGTGGCCGGACTTCACGCGCGCGGCGTTCGAGGACACGCTCGCCGAGTACGAGGCGCGCGAGCGCCGCTTCGGGGGCCGCTGATGCCGGCGGCGCGGCGCGGCGGCCGGCGGCCGCCCGAGGGTCTGCGGCGCGCGCGATCGGCGGCGCGGCGCCATGGCCGCTCGGACGTGGGCGGCCGGGTCCTCGCGGCGCTGCCGATGGTCGCCCTGGCGATCGCGCTGGTCGCGCTCGGCGGCGGCGTCTTCGCCGGCGGGCTCTTCGTCCTCGGCGTGATCTGCCTGCACGAGCTGTTCTCGATGTTCGACCGCGCGCGGCCCGCGATCTTCGGCGGCGTTCGTCGGGCTGGCCGGGCTGATCGCCGCCGCCGCGCTCGGCGACGGCGCGAGCGTGCTCCTCGCGCTCGTCTGCTGCGTCCCGGTCGTCTTCCTGCTCGGGCTCGCGCAGCCGCGCGCGGCCGGCGTCGCCGGCGTCACGGTGGCGCTCTTCGGGCTCGTCTGGATCGGCCTGGGCTTCGCGCACGCCGTGCTGCTGCGCGGCTCCGTGCATGGCGGCGGGATCGTCGTGCTCGTGCTCGTCGCGACGTTCATCGGCGACACGGGCGCCTACTTCGGCGGTCGCGCGCTCGGTCGGCGCAAGCTCGCGCCCACGATCTCCCCGAACAAGACGGTCGAGGGCCTGCTCGCCGGGATCGTCGCCGCGACGGCCGCCGCCTGGTTCGTCGGCCTCTACCAGGACTGGCTCAGCGGCTCGGATGCGCTGATCCTCGGCCTCGCGGTCGCCCTGATCGCGCCGCTCGGCGACCTGTTCGAGAGCTTCGTCAAGCGCGAGGCGGGGACGAAGGACTCCGGCCGCGTCTTCGGCGCCCACGGCGGGCGCGCTCGACCGCCTGGACGCCGTGATCTTCTCGATCGTCGCCGGCTACTACGTCTGGCAGGCGCTCGTCTGAGTCAGCGCAGCGTCGCGATCGGCGCGGCGCCGACGAGCGCCCAGACGCCGCGCAGCGTGTGGTTGGCGACGACGAGCGGCATCGGCGGCTGACGGCGCCGACGGCGCCGGACGACGGCCTCGAGCGCGCCGGGGTCGAACAGCACGCTGACGAGGTCTCCCGGACGCAGGAGCAGGCGGTCCTGCGCCCACGTCTGAAGGCGGGTGGTCTGCTCGGGGGCCTCGGGGCCCTGCTGCCAGCGCAGCTCGTGGCGGCGGAAGCCCGCGCAGCAGTCCACCGAGCAGGCGCCAGTCGTCGCGGACGACGGTGACGTCCGCGAGCGCCTCCCACTCGCGGTCGCAGCGCGCGCAGACCACGACGCACGGAGAGACGGCCTCGGACGGCGTCAGCAGCGCCTGGTGCCCGCAACCGGGGCACGGGGTCCTGCGGATGCTGTTGACGGTCGCCTCGACGACGTCGGGCATACGCAGATCGTACGCCCGCGCGGGTGCGGCGGGGCCGGGTGCGGCAGACTCCGGCGCCGTGTCCCGCCGTCTCGTCATCCTCGGTGCCACCGGTTCGATCGGCGTGCAGGCGCTCGACGTCGCCGCGCGCGCGGACGACCTGGAGGTCGTCGGGCTCAGCGCCGCGCGCTCGTGGGAGCAGCTCGTCGCGCAGGCGCAGGCGATCGGCGCGCCGCGGATCGTGCTTGCGGACCCGGCGGCGGCTGCGCTGGCGGACGCCGCGTTCGACGGCGAGGTGCTCGTCGGGCCGGAGGGACTCGTCGAGCTGATCACCGGCTCGGGCGCCGACATCGTGCTCAACGCGCTCGTCGGCTCGGCCGGGCTGGGGCCGACCGTGGCGACGCTCGGCGAGGGGATCGACCTCGCACTGGCCAACAAGGAGTCGCTCGTCGTCGGCGGCGAGCTCGTGATGCAGCTCGCCGAGGCCGACCGGTGCGCGCGTGCTGCCGGTGGACTCCGAGCACTCGGCGCTGCATCAGCTGATCGCGGGGGAGGCGCCGGGAACCGTCGAGCGGCTCGTCCTGACCGCGTCCGGCGGGCCGTTCCGCGGCCGCACCCGCGCGCAGCTGGGGTCGGTCACGATCGCGGACGCGCTGCGCCACCCGACCTGGGAGATGGGCGGGAAGATCACGATCGACTCGGCGACGCTGATGAACAAGGGGCTCGAGGTGATCGAGGCCCACCACCTGTTCGGGACGCCGTACGAGCAGATCGACGTCGTCGTGCATCCGCAGTCGATCGTGCACTCGTACGTGCTGCTGTGCGACGGCGCGGCGCTCGCGCACCTCGGGTCACCCGGACATGCGCGTGCCGATCGCCTACGCGCTGCACTGGCCGGAGCGCGTCGACGTGCCGGTCCGGCCGCTCGACCTTGCGCAGATCGGCGCGCTGACGTTCGAGCCGGTCGACGAGGACGCGTTCCCCTGCCTGCGGCTCGCCCGCGAGGCGGCGATCGCCGGGGGGACCGCGCCGTGCGTCCTCAACGCGGCCAACGAGGTCGCCGTGCACGCGTTCCTCGAGGGCCGGCTGCCGTTCCTCGGGATCCCCGCGGTGGTCGAGGCGGCGCTGCAGCGGCTGGACCCGCGGCCGGTGCGGGCGTTCGACTCGCTGTTCGAGGCCGACCGCGAGGCGCGCGAGCTCGCGGCCGGGCTGGTGGACGACCGGGGCTGAGCGGGCGCTCACAGGCCTACACTCGGACGCGGTGAGCTACCTCCTCGCGTTCGTCGGCTTCAGCCTGCTGATCATCCTTCACGAGCTCGGCCACTTCGCCGCGGCGAAGAAGGTCGGGATGCGTGCCGAGCGCTTTTCGCTGTTCTTCCCGCCGCACATCTGGAAGCGGACGAGGGGGGAGACGGAGTACTGCATCGGCGTGATTCCGCTGGGCGGCTACGTGCGGATCACGGGGATGAACCCGCACGAGGAGATCCCGGAGGAGGTCGCGCACCGCGCCTACTTCCGCCAGCCGGTGTGGAAGCGGGTCGTGGTGATCGCCGCCGGCCCGGCGATGAACTTCCTGATCGCGTTCGTGATCCTGTTCGGGCTGTACGTCGTGCTCGGCGTCAGCCACGGCACCAACGCCGTCGCACAGGTCGAGCGCACCGGCGCGTCGAACGGCGTGCTGCTGAAGGGCGACACGATCGTGTCGATCGACGGCAAGCGCGGGAGCCCCGCGACGCTGAGCGACCAGATCGCCACGCACAAGTGCGCCGGCACGCAGGTCGCGGGCTGCCGCGCGACGACGCCGGTGCACGTCGTCGTGCGCCGCAACGGAGCCCAGCGGACGCTCACGATCTACCCGAAGTACGACCCCGCCCGCGAGCGCACGCGCCTCGGCTTCGGGTTCGGCTCCACGACCGAGCCGTCGGCCCGTTCTCCGCCGTGGGGAGGAGCGCCACGTCGATGTGGCACGTCTCGACCGCGACCGTGAGCTCGATCACGAAGATCTTCTACGACGCCAAGGCGCGCAAGCAGGTCTCCGGCGTGGTCGGCTCGTACGAATACACGCGCGCGTCGATCGAGTTCGACTGGGTGCGCGCGCTGACCGTGCTCGCGATCATCTCGCTCTCGCTCGCGCTCGTGAACCTCTTCCCGTTCCTGCCGCTCGACGGCGGTCACATCTTCTGGGCGGTCGCGGAGAAGCTGCGCGGCCGTTCGATCCCGTACGCCGTGATGGAGCGGGCGAGCGTCGTCGGCTTCGTGCTGATCGTGTTCCTGTTCGCCGTCGGGCTTTCCAATGACATCGGAAGGCTGACGGGCGAAGGCTTCCCGGTCAGGTAGGAACGGCCCCCTGGCAGCATGCGTCGGCGAAGCCGAACCGATCTCTCCGGCGAGGTAGGTTTCTCCCCATGTCGACCAGCACGCCGCCCAAGCAGGCCAAGCACGCACGCACGATCGCGGAGGCTTTCCGGATCACCGCGAGCGCGCACGACGAGAAGGTCGCGATCCGCTCGCGCGACGGCTCCGTCGCGTGGACCTGGGGGGAGCTGCGCGACCGCGTGGACGCGCTCGCCGGCGGGCTGCGCGCGCTCGGCGTCGATCGCGGCGAGACCGTGGCGCTGATGCTCGTCAACCGCCCCGAGTTCCACCTCGCCGACCTCGCCGTCGTGACCGCCGGCGGCACGCCGTTCTCGATCTACCAGACCTACACGGCCGATCAGATCGCCTACGTCATCTCCGACTCGGGGGCGAAGGTCGATCATCACCGAGCAGGAGTACCTCCCGGTGGTCCAGGAGGCGCGCAAGCAGCTCCCGCAGATCGAGCACGTGATCCTGATCGACCCGCCGGCCGAGGGCGCGCCCGAGGGCACGACGGCGCTGGCCGACGTCGAGGGCTCCAACCCCGGCTTCGACGCCGCCGCGGCGACCGAGGCGCTCCAGACCGACGACGTGCTCACCCTGATCTACACATCCGGCACGACCGGCCCGCCGAAGGGCGTCGAGCTCGAGCACGGGAACCTCCTGACCGCGGTGGTGGGGATCGAGGAGGTCGTGCAGTTCCCGACCGGCTCGCGCGTCGTCTCGTGGCTGCCGGCGGCGCACATCGCCGAGCGCGCGGCGCACCACTACCTGCCGATCGTCTTCGGCCTCGAGGTCACGACCGTGGACAACCCGCGCGAGGTCGTCGCCGTCCTGCCGGAGGTGCGGCCGCAGTGGTTCTTCGCCGTTCCGCGCATCTGGGAGAAGCTCAAGGCGGGCCTCGAGACGATGGTCCACGCCCAGCCCGAGGAGCAGCGGGCGCCGCTCGAAGCCGCGCTCGGCGACGCGGTCGTGAAGGTGCGGCTCGAGCAGGCGGGGGAGCCCGTCCCGGCGGACCTCGCCGAGCGCGTGGCGGCCGCCGACGTGACGTACTTCGCCAGCTGGCGGGCGATGCTCGGGCTGGACGAGGTCGATCGCGATCAACGTGGGCGCCGCGCCGACGCCGGTCGAGGTGCTCGAGTTCTTCCACGCGATCGGGCTGCCGCTCAGCGAGCTGTGGGGAATGTCGGAGACCTGCGGCGCAGGCACCGTGAACCGCCCGGGCGGCATCCGCATCGGCACCGTCGGCCCGCCCGCCCCGAACGTCGAGATCAGCCTCGCCGACGACGGTGAGGTGCTCGTCCGCGGCGGCATCGTGATGCGCGGCTACCGCAACAAGCCCGAGCAGACCTCCGAGGCGATCGACCAGGAGGGCTGGCTGCACACCGGTGACATCGGCGCCTGGGACGACGCGGGGCACCTGCGGATCATCGACCGCAAGAAGGAGATCATCATCAACGCCGCCGGCAAGAACATGTCGCCGGCGAACATCGAGTCGCACCTGAAGTCGGCGCACCCCCTGATCGGGCAGGCATGCTGCATCGGCGACGCGCGGCCCTACAACACGGCGCTGATCGTGCTCGACTCGGACTTCGCGCCGATGTGGGCGGCGCAGCAGGGCATCGAGGACACCTCGCTCGCGGCGCTCGCCGACAACCCAGCGGTGATCGCGGAGATCCAGAAGGGCGTGGACGCGGCGAACGAGCACCTCGCCCGGGTCGAGCAGATCAAGCGGTTCCTGATCGTGCACGGCGACTGGCTGCCGGGCGGGGACGAGCTGACGCCGACGATGAAGCTCAAGCGCAAGCCGATCGGCGCGAAGTACGCCGACGACATCGAGGCGCTGTACGCCGCCAAGCGCGAGTAGCGCCGTCCCCCCGTCGCTTCTCGGTGGGATTCATGACGGAGGATGACGCGCCGGTCGCGGCCGATGGGGAGAGCAGCCCCGCCGCCGATCCGCAACTCTGGTCGGGGCGCCCCGTTTGGACCACTATGCGGAGCTGCGGACTTGTTCTGGCGTTGGTCTGTGCAGGTCTTGCTGCGATTGCGGTGGGTTCCGCGCGAGCGGCTACGGTGCCGACAGCGTCGCTTGGGGGGATCGCGCCGGGCCTGTACGACCCTGGCCTGATCGTGTCGGACGGCCAGCGCTGGGCCGCGTGGCGATATGGCGAACACAAGGCGCGGGTCTTCGACGCGAGCTCGCGGACGGTCTTCGACGTCACGCTGCCCGAGGACTGCGACGGCCCAAACTCGGGCCTCACAGCGGCAGGCGGTGGCCAGCTCGTCCTCTGGTGCCAGGACGTCGTCGGCCCTCCGCACTCGCTCCTGCTCGACCTCTCGACGAAGGCGTTCACCGCGATTCCGGGCGCTCCGCGCTGTGAGGACGCCTCCTACTCCGCGATCGGCAAGCGATGGGCCTTGGTCGTCTGCTCGGGCAGCCACCAACCGGCCCCCTATTACGTCAACTGGCGAACGGGTGAGACCGGCGCGCCCAACCCCGGGCGCCGATCAGCGGTGTCGCTGGACACGGCCTCGCTTTCGCGGCCGCTGTGCGCGCCGGTCCGCCGTCAGCGCACCTCGAAGGAGACTGGCCTTGCCGACCCGATCCCGCTTGGCGGCTGGGTCGTCACGGGCGGGCCGAACTACGGGACCGAGCACGGCTTGCCGTTTCAGCGATGTGGCACGAAGAAGCTCCGGTTCCTGCGTTGCGGCGCGATCTGCCGCGCAGGTGTCGGTGACGGCTGGCTGCTGCTGCAGCAGGCGACCGGGCGGCTCACGGTCGTGGTCCGTGCTGTCCGCATCGGCAAACAGGGTCCCGGCAAGCCAATCGCATTCATGCCGGACCTCCCCGGACCCCGTCAATACCCGGCCATAGTCGGAACGTACGTGCTCGCCAACATCAACGGCGTCGTGACCGCATGGCACCTTCCCGGCTCCCGGCCGCTGCCGAGCGTTCCGTAGCCCGCGAGCGCCAAGCGTGCCGTCCCTTCCCGCGCTCGGCGACTGTCGCTCCCGCCGGGTGCTGCCTTCCGTGGAATGCGTCGCGCTAACTGGTCGACGCGGGTCGGTCGGGCGTTCGGGACGCTCTTCATCCTGATTCTGCTGGGGATGCTCGTGTACACCCTCTCGGACGTTGCGGGTCGTCTCGTTCTCGGAGCCACTTTCCTCCTCTCGGCGTTCGATGGGGCGCTCGACCGTCGCTGTCGCTTTGGACGAAGACCACCAGTCAGCGGTGACCAAGAACCCCACCGAGAAGTGACGGGGGTACCGCGAGCGCCGTCAGACGACGTGCGCGCGGGTGACGTCTGCGGGTGAGCTGCAGCCGAGCAGCGCGAGCGCGTTGGCGACCTCGGCATTGAGGAGCTCCAGGACGCCGCGCGCCCCGGCCTCGCCACCGGCTGCGAGGCCCCACAGCGCCGGGCGTCCGACGAGCACGGCCTGAGCGCCCAGAGCGAGCGCGACGACGACGTCGGTCCCGCGGCGGATCCCGCCGTCGACGATGATCTCGAGTCGGCCGCCGACCGCGTCGACGACCTCCGGCAGGATCTCCGCGGTGGCGCTGACGCCGTCGAGCTGGCGGCCGCCGTGGTTCGAGACGACGATCCCGGCGGCGCCGTGCTCGCAGGCGAGCGCCGCGTCCTCGCCCGTCTGGATGCCCTTCACGAGCACCGGCAGCGGGCACTCGCCGGCGAACCGCTCGAGCTCCTTCCAGGTCACGGCCGGATCCACGACCGAGAAGAAGTCCTCGACGGTGACACCGGCGCTGCGGCCCAGGGCCGCCGTGACCGCCGGCATGTCGAGGTCGGCGGGAACCTTGAAGCCGGTGCGATGGTCGCGCTCGCGCCTGCCCGGAACGGGCGCGTCGACGGTCACCACGACGGCGCCGAAGCCGGCGTCCAGCGCCGCGTCGACCAGCGCGTGGGAGATCGCGCGGTCACGCGTCACGTAGAGCTGCAGCCAGCGGGGAGCGCCGGGGGCGGCGGCCGCGACCTCGGCCGGCGTCGACGTGCAGAGCGTCGAGAGCGTCATCAGCGTCCCGGCCGCCGCCGCCGCGCGTGCCATTCCGGGCTCGCCGTCGGGGTGCGCCATCCGCTGCAGCGCGGTCGGCGCGACGAGGACGGGCGTCCCGACGGGTGTCCCGAGCACGGTCGTGGCGGTCGAGACCGCGCTGACGTCGACCAGTACGCGCGGACGGAGCCGCCGGCGGCCCCAGGCGGCGACGTTCTCGTGCAGCGTGCGCTCGTCCCCGGCGCCGCCGGCGTAGTAGCCGAGCGGCCCGGCGGGCAGCGCCGCCTCTGCCAGACGCTCGTAGTCCCGGACGCTCAGCGGCTCAGGCGAGTTCTCCATCGCGCGCCGACCCTAGATGACTGATGAAGCCGACGTCCGGAAGGGGCGCACGCTCGTACACTCAGGCACATGGCCTCGAAGGTGCAGATCAACGTCGGCGGCGTCCCGATCGGCGGCGGCGCCCCGGTCGTCGTCCAGACGATGACCAAGACGGAGACGGCGAACCTGCAGGCGACGATGGACCAGATCCATCGCTGCGCCGAGGCGGGCGCGGACGTCATCCGCGTGGCGGTGCCGCGCGACGAGGACGCCGAGGCGCTGAAGACGATCGTCGCCCAGTCGCCGGTCCCGATCATCGCGGACATCCACTTCAACCACACGCTGGCGCTGAAGGCGCTCGACAACGGCGCCGCCTGCGTGCGCCTGAACCCGGGCAACATCGGCGGCCCGGAGAAGGTCGCCGAGGTGCTGGCGCGCGCCAAGCAGCTCGGCACGCCGATCCGCATCGGCGTGAACTCGGGCTCGCTGCCCAAGCATCTGCTCGACCTGGAGTACACGAACCCGGTCGAGGCGCTCGTCACCGCCGCGACCGAGTGGGTCGCGCTGATGGAGCGCCTGGACTTCACGAACTTCAAGGTCTCGATGAAGTCGACCAGCGTCCCGAACACGATCGCCTCGAACCGCCTGCTGAGCGAGCGCATCCCGTACCCGCTGCACCTCGGCATCACCGAGGCGGGCACGAAGTACACGGGCTCGCTGAAGTCCGCCGTCGGCCTGGGCACGCTGCTCGCCGACGACATCGGCGACACGATCCGGATCTCGCTCTCCACCTTCCACGCGGAGGAGGAGGTCAAGGTCGCCTGGGAGATCCTCAAGGCGCTGAAGCTGCGTGAGCGCGGCCCGGTGCTGATCGCCTGCCCGACCTGCGGGCGCCTGCAGTTCGACATGGACTCCGTGGTCGTCGAGATCGAGCAGCGCCTGGAGGCCTACGAGGACCCGATCGAGGTCTCGGTCCTGGGCTGCGCGGTCAACGGGATCGGCGAGGCGCGCCACGCCGACTTCGGGATCACCGGCGCCAAGGACGCGGGCATGATCTTCAGCAAGGGCGAGCCGCTGAAGAAGGTCCCGACGGACCGGCTCGTGGACGAGCTCTTCACCGAGATCGACCGCTACTACGCCGCCGGCAAGACGGTCGTGCGCGACCACGCCGCGGCGGCCGAGGCGGCGCAGTGGCTGTCCGAGAACGAGGACGCCACCGCGATGACGCCCGAGCGCCTTGCGGCGCTCGAGGAGGCGGCAAGCCAGGAGTCCGGGGGCGGGGAGGACGTCCTCTCGGCCGCGGGCGTCACGCTTGACGAGGAACAGTCGCCGGTCGCGGGCCGCCGCTTCACGCGGACCTGACGGCCGGCCGGCGGTCAGCCCAGCAGGTAGCGGGCCGAGAGCGGCACCTCGGCCGCGGGCTCCGCGCTGACGACCTCGCCGTCGAGCGTGACGCTGAGCGTCCCGGGGTCGACGCGCACGACGCCGCGGCGGGTGTTGCGCACCATGTCCGCTGCGGTGAGCTCGCGGCAGCCGCGCACGACGGCGCGCTCGCGCCCGGTCGGCAGGTCGGCGCCGAGCCCGGCCTCGCTGACGAACGCCAGCGAGATCCGGTCGGGAGCACCGCCGAACGCCCCGAGCTGCGGCCCGACGCGCACCGGCTCGGCGAGCATCGTCGTCGCGTTGCCGTCCCCGGAGGCCCCCCAGGCCGCGACGCCCGCCTTGACGACGAGCTCCGGCCGCACCCCGCAGAACGCCGGCTGCCAGAGCACGCAGTCGGCCATCCGGCCGGGCTGCAGCGAGCCGACGTGCTCGGCGATCCCGTGGGTGATCGCGGGGTTCAGCGTCGCCTTGGCGATGTGGCGCAGCACCCGCTCGTTGTCGTTGCCGCCGCCCTCACCGCCGAACTGGCGCTTCATCAGCGCGGCGTTCTGCAGCATCCGCCGCAGGACCTCGCCCGCGCGGCCCATGCCCTGCGAGTCCGAGGAGGTCATCGGGATCACGCCGAGGTCGTGCAGCACGCCTTCGGCGGCCATCGTCGACGCGCGCACCCGCTCCCGCAGGATCTCCCAGTCGCCGGCGCGGCGCTCGGGGTCGAGCAGGTGGACCGCGGCGACCATGCTCAGGTGCTCCTGCTCGGCGTTGACGCCGAACGGCACCGTCGGGTTCGTCGACGAGCACAGCATGTTCGCGTCGCCCGCGAGCTCCAGCAGGTTCGGCGCGTGGCCGCCGCCGCAGCCCTCGATGTGGAAGAGGTGCACGGTGCGCCCGTCGATCGCCGCGCGCGTGCCGTCGACGCCGATCGCCTCGTTCAGCCCGTCGGTGTGGATCGCGAGCTGCACGTCGAAGCGGTCGCAGACGTCGAGCGCGCAGCGGAGCTGCTCGGGCCCGGCGGACACGTCCTCGTGGATCTTCAGGCCGCCGCCGCCGGCGCGCAGACCGTCCTCCAGGAGGTCCGGCCGGGCGGACGAGCCGCGGACCAGCATCAGCACGTTCAGCGGGATCGCCTGGAAGGCCGCGTAGGCGGCCTGGAGCGAGCGCGGCGGGATTCGTGCCCAGGTTCCAGACCGGACCGGGGTCCTGGACCATCAGCGTCGTGACCCCGCCGGCGAGCGCCGCGCCGGCGACCTGGGGTGAGAGGAAGTGGACGTGACTGTCGACGGCGCCCGGCGTGACGATCATGCCGCCGGCGTCGATCACCGCGGTGCCCGGGTCGAGCACGATGTCGATGCCGTCCATCGTGTCCGGGTTGCCGGCCCGGCCGATCGCGGTCACGCGGCCGCCGGTGACGCCGATGCTCGCCCGCCGGACGCCGAGCACCGGGTCGAGCAGCAGGCCGCCGGTGATCGCGACGTCCACGCCGCCGCGGCCGGCGCGCACGCCCAGGCCGTCGCGCATCGTGCCGCCCCAGCCGGGGAGCAGCTCGTCCGGGCCGCCGACGTCGTCGGTCTGCGCCTCGACGATCAGGCCGGTGTCGCCGAGCTCAGGCACCGCGGTAGCCCCGCTCGCGTGCGAGCTCCAGGCCGCGCTCGAGCGCGCCGTCGGCGTCGAGCGGGCCGTCGCAGAGGCCCCCGTGGCCGCGCACGATGCGCGCGCCGCCGATCGGGCGCAGCCGGACGGCCGTGGCACGCACCGGGCGCGAACGTCACCTTCTCGCCGGCGGGAATCGCGAGCCGCAGGCCCCAGGCCGCCGCGCGATCGAAGCGCAGATCCCGGTTCACCTCGAAGAAGTGGAAATGCGATGTCACGGCGACGGTCACCGCGCCCTCGTTCGTCACGTCGACCGTGGTGACGTCGCCCGTGTCCCACGTGGGCGCGACGGCACTCGGCTGCGGCGGCGCGTCGCGGACCGAGCGGCTCGTGCAGCACCAGCAGCCGCATCCCGTCGGGGAACAGCGCCTCGACCTCGATCCGCGGCACGAGGCCGCTGACGCCCGTCGAGCACGTCGTCCTCGCCGAGCAGCGTGTACCCGAGCGCCTCGACCTCGGCGTACGAGCGCCCGTCGCGGGCCGCTTCGCAGAGCTCGTCGGCGATCAGCGCGACGGCTTCGGCCTGGCTGAGCAGCAGCCCGCGGTCACGGCGCCGGCGCGCGAGCTCGCCCGCGAGGAAGATCTCGAGCCGGTCCTGCTCACGGGGCAGCAGACGCATGCGCGCAGTCTGCCAGCCCCGGGCCCCGCGGCTACCGCCTGCTCGCCCTGGCCTTCGTGGGGGTGACGGTCATCGTCGACGAGGTCACGCTGTGGCCGGTCGGCGTCGGTGTAGCGGAAGCGCAGCGACGTCTTCTTCGTGATCGTCGTCGTGAAGCGGAAGTAGCCCTGTCCGTCGGTCGTCAGCGCGCGCAGCGTCGTGAACGACGAGCCCGAGCCCTTCTGCACGGTCACGTCGGCCGCGCCGCCAGGGCGCACCTGGCCCCAGACCGTCGCCGTCCGGCTGCCCTTCGGCAGATCGACCCAGAACGGGTTCGGGAAGCTCTTGCGCGACGGCTTGGCGTTCCCGTCGAAGAAGTAGAGGCCCGACTGCCAGCCCCCGTACTTGTCCGACTCGACCCGCGTGTTGATCGGGTCGTCGCGCCAGAGGTACTGGATCAGCATCCGCACGCGCGGCTGCCGGTAGGCCTTGTAGGCGCTCCACTGCAGCCACGAGGACTGCTGGGTCATCGAAACGCCCAGGAGCGCATCGGGCGGGTTCGTCTGGTAGCCGAACTCGTCGTAGTAGATGTCGAACTTCTTCGACGCTCCGGCGCCGTTGATCAGGCCGCCGGCCTTCTGCACGCCGTCGACGGTCTTCAGCAGCCGCGCACCGTCGGCGAGGTCGGCGTCGTCCTTGTTCGTGTAGCCGCGGTCGGGCGCGAACGTCGAGCTGTGCGGGTGGTAGGCGATGCCGTCGAGCGTCGCGGGCTTGAAGCCCTTGCAGGCCCTGCTCTTGCGGTCCTTGCGCAGCTTGCTGTCGACGCAGCCGAGCGAGCGCAGGAACGCGAGCGGCCGCGTCTTGGCGTTGGCGCTCGTGGGCGACTGGCCCTTCGGCGCCAGCGCCGGCCCGAAGACCTGGGCGCCGGGGGCGCCCGACTTGATCGCCGGGACGGCGAGGCGCGCGATGTCCCGGTACTGCTGCGGGGCGGCCGGCGTGCAGTGGCCGCCGCTGCACGTGTTCTGCGGCTGCAGCCAGTCGGGCAGGTTCGGCTCGTTCCAGAGGATGAACCGCTGGACGCGCCCGGCGTAGCGCTGGGCCACGGCCTTGGCGAACACGGCGAACTGCTGCGGGTCGGGCTTGTACCTGTTGCGCCGCATCGACGGATCCAGGCTGCCCCAGAACGGGATGTAGCCGGTCACGTTGAGGATCGGCTCGATCCCCTGCGCCGTCAGCAGGTTCACGACCTGGTCGACCGGAGCCCAGTTGTACTGCGGGTCGTCGGGGTTCGAGGGATCGAACCCCGACGGGCGCACCGTCCGGTCGCTGCCGGGCGCCACGTACGACCAGACGACGAGCACGCGCGCGACCTCCATCCCGGTGGCCTTCCACTCCGGAACGACCTCCGGGGCGAGTTCCGGCGTGCGCTGGGTCACGCCGTCGTCGGCGATGCCGAACTGCATGCCCGAGGCCGCCCCGGCCGGGGCGGCGATCACGAGCGCGGCGAAGGCGCTGAGGACGATGAGAAGTGCTGTGCGCATCATGAAGAGAACCCTGTGGGCGGCTGGAGAGTTGCGGTCGAGGCGAAGGACGGCGGGCGGCCAGGACGCGCCGGAGGGCAACACGCTGTCACCCCCCGGGAGTCCCAGGGTACCGCCCGGGCGCTGGTCGGCGCCGCGGTCGGCGGTCAGGCGCGGGCCGCCGCGAGCCGGCCGGCGACGACGCCCCAGTTCACGACGTTCCACCATGCCTTGAGGTAGTCGGGGCGGCGGTTCTGGTACTTCAGGTAGTAGGCGTGCTCCCAGACGTCGTTGCCCAGCAGCGGCGCCTGGCCGGTCGGTCAGGGGGCTGTCCTGGTTCGGCGTGCTGACGATCTTCAGCTCACCGCCGTCGAGCACGAGCCAGGCCCAGCCGGAGCCGAAGCGGCCGACGCCGGCGGCCTCGAACTGCTCCTTGAAGGCGTCGAACGAGCCGAACGCCGCATCGATCTCGGCGCCGAGGTCGCCGTCCGGGGCGCCGCCGCCGTCGGGGCTCATCGACTCCCAGAAGAGCGTGTGGTTCAGGTGTCCGCCGCCGTTGTTGCGGACGGGGCCCGCGATGTCGCCGGGGAGATCGTCCAGGCCCTGGATGATCTCCTCGATGCTCTTCGCGGCCCATTCGGTGCCATCGACGGCGCCGTTGAGCTTGTCCACGTAGGCCTGATGGTGCTTGTCGTGGTGCAGCGTCATCGTCTGCGCGTCGATGTGCGGCTCGAGCGCGTCGTAGGCGTACGGCAGTGGGGGAACCTCGAAAGCCATTGGGCCTGTCTCCTTCGGGTGGGGTCGGGTCCAAACCTATCGCGCCGCGCACGGCGTTCCGTGCCCCTAGGCTTGCCCAGCAATGCGGATGACAAACCTGCTGCTGCCCACCGAGCGCGAGGCGCCCGCCGATGCCGAGGCGCTCTCGCACATTCTCGGCGTGCGCGCGGGGCTGATCCGCCAGCTCGGAACGGGCCTGTGGACCTGGCTCCCGGCGGGCTGGCGCTCGCACCAGCGGGCGGTGCAGATCGTCCGTGAGGAGCTGAACGCGATCGGCGGCCAGGAGCTGCTGATGCCGCTGATCCAGCCGCGCGAGCTGTGGCGCAAGACCGGCCGCGCCGACTTCGACGAGGTCTTCAAGCTCGAGGACCGCAAGGGCTCGGAGCTCGTCCTGGCGATGACGCACGAGGAGTCGATCACCTTCCACATGTCGCAGCTCGTGCGCAGCTACCGCGACCTGCCGAAGATCCTCTACCACTTCCAGACCAAGGCCCGGGACGAGCCACGGCCGCGCGCCGGCGTCCTGCGCACGCGCGAGTTCATCATGAAGGACTCCTACTCCTTCGACCGTGACACCGCGGGCCTCGACGAGAGCTACGCCAAGCACATCGTCGCCTACGACCGGATCTTCGACCGGACCGGGCTCGAGTGGTACCGCGTCGAGTCGGACGTGGGGATGATGGGCGGGAGCGGCGCGCACGAGTACATGGCGCCCTGTCCCGCGGGCGAGAACGACGTCGCGCTCGCGCCCGGCTACGCCGCGAACGTCGAGGTCGCGAGCGCAGATCCCCAGCCGGTGCCGATGCCGCCCGCGCTCTCCGAGCCCGCGGAGGTCGCCACGCCCGGGATGACGACGATCGACGCGGTCGCCGGCCATCTCGAGGTGCATCCCGGCGCGCTGCTGAAGGCGTTCCCGGTCGTGACCGACGCCGGGCGCTTCGTGCTCGTCGTGCTGCGCGGGGACCACCGCGTCAACGAGACCAAGCTGCGCAACCACCTCGGCGAGGGCTTCCGGCCGGCGCAGACCGACGAGATCGAGCAGCGGCTCGGGCCGCCCGGCTTCATCGGACCGGTGGGCGCCGAGGCGGATGTCCTGCTCGACGCGGCGGTCGCAGACTCCGCGAGCGGCGGCTGGGTCGCGGGGGCGAACCGCCCGGACGCGCATCTTCAGGGTGTCGAGCCCGGGCGCGACTTCCAGTTCGAGCGCTGCGACGTGCGCACCGTCGAGGCCGGCGACCTCGTGGACGGCGTCGCGATCCGCATCGAGCCGGCGATCGAGGTCGGCAACATCTTCAAGCTCGGCACGCGGTACAGCGTGCCGCTCGGCGCGACGTTCCTCGACGAGACCGGCGCCGAGCAGCCGATCGTGATGGGCTCCTACGGGATCGGGCCGGCGCGGATCGTGGCGGCGGCGATCGAGCAGACCGCCGACGAGGTCGGCATCTCCTGGCCGCGCGTCGCTGGCGCCGTGGCAGGTGCACCTCGTGGTGCTCGGGAAGCCGGACACGCCCGAGCGCGAGGCGGCCGAGGGGCTCTACGCCGAGCTGCTCGAGGCGGGCGTCGAGATCGTCTACGACGACCGCTCGGGCGGCGCGGGGGAGAAGTTCGCCGATGCGGAGCTGCTCGGCTGTCCGCTGCGGCTGACCGTCGGGCGCCGCACGCTGGAGGACGGGCTCGTCGAGGCGCAGGCCCGCCGCGGCCGCGAGTCGCTGTCATCCGTCCCGCTGCGCGAGGGCGCCGCGGCGGCCGTGGAGGCGCTGCTCCGGGACCTCCCGTGAGTGTGCAGGCGCCTGACCTTTCGCCGGTTCAGCGGGCTCGACCGGTCGGGCCCGCCGCCGCCCGAGACGCTCCCCGGCGCGCCGCTGCGCCCGTGGACGATCCCGAACGCGATCGGCTACGTCCGGCTCGCGCTGATCCCCGTCTTCCTCTGGCTCGCCTGGCGCACGGATGGGGTGGGCCCGGGTCCGGTCCTCGTCTTCGCCCTGATCGCCTGGGGCGACTACGCCGACGGGATCGCCGCCCGCGTGACCGGCCAGTACAGCCGGCTGGGAGCGATGCTCGACCCGGTCGTCGACCGGCTGCTCGTGATCTCGGGCGTCGTCGTCTGCTGGAACTTCGACCTCGTTCCGCGCTGGCTGCTCGGCCTGCTGGTCGCGCGCGAGGCGCTGATGCTCGCGGTCGCGCCGATCGCGCTGCGCCGCGGCGTCGCGCTGCAGATCAACTGGTGGGGACGCTGGGGCGTCTGGCCGGCGATGGGCGGGCTGTGGCTCGGGCTGTGCGGCCTGCGCACCGCGGCGACGGTGATGCTGGCGATCGGCGTGGTGCTGCTCGTGATCGCGACGATCGAGTACGCGCGCAGCGCACGGCGCCAGCTCGCCGCGCGCGCGGCGCCTCCGGGCTGACGGCACGGCGTCCTGGACCCTCAACCTTACGTTTAGGCGCAGCCCTCCGCCGCTGGTATGCTCGCGCCGCCGCGGGACATCCCCGGCAACCACGAGGAGCGAACGCATCACATGGACGACACCTTTCCCGATCTCGGTGCACTGACGGACGAGGAGCTCAAGGCCCTCATCGGAAGCCTGACCGACGAGGAGACCGAGATCTCCTACCGGCGGCGGATCCTGCACGGGAAGATCGACATCCTGCGGGCCGAGCTCGTCAACCGGCTGCGCAAGAAGCACGAGGGCGGCGGGGAGATCATCTCCGGCGACGACGTGCAGCGACTGACCGACATCCTCGCCGGCAAGGCCTCCGGCACCGAGGACGAGGGCTAGTCACCGCTCGCGCGGGAGGGCGGACGGTGGCGCTCCACTGCCCCGAGTGCGGCTTCGTCAACACGGACGGAGCGAACTACTGCCAGAAGTGCGGGGCGTTCCTGGGCGACCTCGGCCAGCCCGCCGAGTCCTCGACGGCGACCTACCGGATCGACGAGAGCACCGGTGAGCTCGTCCCCGTCGAGCTCGACGACATGGTCGCCCGCGAGGGTGCCGCGCTCGTCGTCCGCGCCGGCGGGGGCAGGGTCGGCGAGAGCTTCGCGCTCGACCACGAGCGGATGAGCATCGGCCGCCGTCCCGATTCCGAGGTCTTCCTCGACGACGTCACGGTCTCCCGCGACCACGCGATCCTCGTGCGGCGCGGCGACGACGTCTTCCTCGACGACCTCGGCTCGCTCAACGGCACGTACGTCAACCGCCGGCGCATCGACTCGCACCGTCTGGAGGACGGCGACGAGGTGCAGATCGGGAAGTACAAGCTCACGTTCCTCTCCCGCTGATCATGGCGACCGAGCAGCAGACCATCGCACTCAGCGATCCGCCGCCGGATGGCTCCGCGCGGGAAGCCGATGACGATCGGCGCCGTGTGCAAGGCGCTCACGAACGAGTTCCCGGACATCTCGATCTCGAAGATCCGCTATCTCGAGGATCAGAAGCTGCTCGCCCCGCGGCGCACGCCCGGGCGGCTACCGGCTCTACAGCCAGGGCGACGTCGCCCGCCTGCGCACGATCCTGCGGCTCCAGCGCGACGAGTTCCTGCCGCTGCGCGTGATCCGCCAGGAGCTCGCATCGGGGCGCACCGAGGGCGAGGTCGCCGCAGCCACGCCCGCGCCCGACGACGGGCCGTCACGGCCGCGACGGCGCCCCGGCCTCGCCGAGCCCGGCTCCGGCGCCGTCTACTCGCTCGAGGACGTCGTCGACGAGACCCGCGCCGACCCGAAGCTCATCCAGGAGCTTCAGGATCACGGGGTCATCGCGGGCCAGCAGCGCGGCGGGACCGTCTGGTACGACGACACCGAGCGCGAGATCATCCGCGCGGTCGTGGAGCTCGCCCGCTACGGCGTCGCCGGGCGCAACCTGCGGGTCTTTCGCACCTCGGCGGACCGTGAGGCGGCGCTGCTCCAGCAGATCCTGGCGCCGTCGCTGCGCTCCCGCAATCCCGAGCGCCGGCGCGAGGCCATCGACGCGCTCGAGAACCTCGCGACCGTGACCACGCATCTCAAGCATCTGCTGCTCCTGCGCGACCTGCGCAAGCTCGTCGCCTGAGGCCTGGGCATGGCGACCGTTCGCCGATCACGCCCGCTCGCCGCGCCGCCGGACGACGTCTGGCGCACGGTCGGCGACCTGCACCAGCTTGCGCGCTGGTGGCCGAAGGTCCTGCGCGTCGAGGGCGTCCGCGACGGGCACTTCACCGAGGTGCTCCAGACCGACCGCGGCCGTGACGTGCGCGCGGACTGGGTGCTGCTGGAGAGCGAGCCCGGAGCGAGCTGGCGTGCCTCACAGGAGGTGGCGGGGACGCCGTTCGAGAACGTGCTCGCAGCCTCCGAGAAGGCCGTCGAGCTCGAGCCCACGGAGTCCGGCGGCACGATCGTGACGATCGAGCTGCGGCGGCGGCTGCGCGGGCTCTCACGCCTGGGCGGGTTCTTCCTGCGGCGCGCGAACGCGCTCCAGGTCGATGCGGCACTCGACACGTTGGAGGGGACCTATGGCGCCGGGACGTGAGATGCGCTTCTGGGGCTGGGGCGAGGACGCGCATGCGGGCGCGCCGCCGCAGCACGGGCTCGCCTGGCTGGAGGAGACGCTCGGCGCGCCGCTGAGGGCGCCGCGTCCGGCGCCGCCGGCGATCGAGGACGTGCAGCTCCCCAAGGCGCGGCTGACGCGCCGCGGCGGCGACGGCGCTGCGCGCGATCGTCGGGGAGGACGGCGTGCGCGAGGACGCCCGCGCCCGCATCGTCCATGCCGCCGGCAAGGGCTACCCGGACCTCGTGCGCCTCTCGGCCGGCGGACGCGCGACCGGCACCCGACGCGGTCGTGCTTCCGGCCACGGGCGAGCAGGTGCGGGCCGTGCTCGAGGCGTGCGCGGGCGAGGGCATCGCCGTCGTGCCGTTCGGGGGCGGGACGAGCGTCGTGGGCGGCGTCGAGCCCGAGCGCGGCGGGCATCGCGCGGTGATCGCGCTGGACCTCGGCCGCCTGACCCGCCTGGTCGACCTGGACGAGCGCTCGCAGCTCGCCACGCTCGAGCCGGGCCTGCGCGGCCCGGAGGTCGAGCACGTGCTGCGCGCGCGCGGCTTCACGCTCGGCCACTACCCGCAGAGCTTCGAGTACGCGACCGTCGGCGGCTGGGTCGCCACCCGCTCGGCGGGCCAGGCCTCGGCCGGCTACGGGCGGATCGACGAGGTCGTCGAGGGGGTCCGGCTGGCGACGCCGACCGGGGATCTCGACCTCCCGGCGCACCCGGCCAGCGCGGCCGGCCCCGACCTGCGCGAGCTGGTCGTGGGCTCGGAGGGCGTCCTCGGGGTGCTGACGCAGGTCACGCTGCGCGTGCGCCCGCGGCCGCCCGCCGGCCGCTACGAGGCGTGGATGGTGCCCTCGTTCGCCGCGGGCCAGGACGTGCTGCGGGCGTTCGTGCAGGAGCACGTCGCGCCCGACGTCGCCCGCCTCTCCGACGAGCCGGAGACCACGATGTCGCTGGCGCTCGCCGGCCTGGACGGCACGCGCGCGGCGCTGCTCGGCCGCTACCTCGGCGCTCGCGGGATCGCCGGCGGCTCACTCGTCATCGTCGGCTGGGAGGGGACCCCGGCCCGCGTCGCCGAGCGCCGCCGGGCGACGACCGCCGTCCTGCGCCGCCACGGCGCGGCGCCGCTGGGCGCCGGCCCCGGCCGAGCGTGGGCGCGCGGGCGCTTCCACGCGCCGTACTTCCGCGACGAGCTGATCGCTCGCGGCGTGATGGTCGAGACGCTCGAGACCGCCACGACCTGGACCGGGCTGCCCGGCCTGCTCACGGCGGTCCGCGGGGCGCTGTCCGCACACGCGCCGTTCGTCGCCTGCCACGTCTCGCACATCTACCCGACCGGCGCCTCGCTCTATTTCACCTTCCTCGCGCCGCAGGATGCGGAGGATCCGATCGGCCAGTGGCGCCGGGCCAAGTCGGACGCCTGCGACGCGATCGTGGCGGCCGGAGGGACGATCACCCATCATCACGCGATCGGGCGCGACCACCGCCGCTGGCTCGCCGCGGAGGACGGGGCGCTCGGCATCGAGGCGCTGCGAGCCGTCAAGGACGCGCTGGACCCCGCGGGGATCATGAACCCGGGGAAGCTGCTGCCCTAGCGGCCCACCAGCGCGATCAGCCGGCGCTGGCGGCGCCGAAGGTGACGGCCCCGCTCAGCAGCGGATCCGGCGCAGTGGGGGTCGTCTTCGTCGCGGTCCCCAGGACCACGGTGTCGTACGGGCGCGGGTTCTGCTTGAGCTTCGTGACGCCCGACGCGGCGCCGTTGGCGTCCACCTGCTGGATGTAGCCGAGCAGCAGCGGCTTGGCGCTCTTGCCGGTCAGCCAGATCGGGTAGCCGGACTTCTTGGGCAGCGCCGGCAGCTTCTGCGCCGTGACGCCGACGCCGTTGGAGCCGTTGCTGCGCAGGAAGTAGGCGACGGCGAGCGCCGCGGAGCCCGAACCGGCCGCCGGCTTCAGGTTCGCCTGGCCGAAGATCCCGGACGTCGTGGCCGCGGGCTGCTTGCTGCTCGCGGACGTGCCCGAGGAGTCGTCCTTCGTCGCGCGCCCGATGAAGAAGCCGATCGCGAGCACGGCGAGGACGCCGAGGACCCCGAGCAGGATCGCGCCGCCGCGGCGCGAGGAGCGCGCGCCACCGCTGTCCGCGCGGGCCTGGGCGCGGGTCGCGGCGCCGCTCACCTCGGTGGGCGCGTCGTCGTCCTCGAGGATCGCGGCGACGCCGTTGGCGGACGCGCCGGGCACCTCAGGCAGGTCGCGCGAGGCGAGCGTGCCGAGTTCGCCCGCGACGACCCGCGCCCAGCCGCGCTCGGACGGTGAGCGCTCGAGCGCCGCGTACGTGCTCAGCGCGTCGGTGTCCGACTGCTGGCCGAGGAGGTAGTCGGTGATCTCCGCGCGGCGCGCGGAGTCGATGCTCCCGCCCGACGGCCCGAGCGTGGTCAGCGCCTCGTGCGCGCGGTCGCGGACGGCCGCCGGCGCCATGCGCAGCGAGCGGGCGATCTCGTCGTAGGAGCGCTCCTGGGTGAGCAGCAGGCGCAGGACGGCCTGCTGGTCTGCGGGGAGGTCGTCGATCCGGGCCATGGACGCCGGAAGGGTAGAGCAGGCCGCCGCTATCGTGCCGCAGCCATGGCCAGCTCACAGCCCCCCGTTCCCTTCGAGCGCAGCTTCGACGCCCTCTACGGCCTCGAGGTCCTGGAGGCGACCCCCGACGAGGTGCGCGCCCGGGTCGTCGTCCGCGACGAGGTCAAGCAGCCCATGGGCCTCGTGCACGGGGGCGTGTTCGCGTCGATCGCCGAGTCGATCACCTCGATGGCCACGTACCTCGGCGTCGCGGATCAGGGCAAGGTCTCGATGGGGCTCTCGAACCAGACGAGCTTCCTGCGCCCGATCACCGAGGGCACGATCCACGCGCTCGCGCGCTGCCGTCACAAGGGCCGCACGACCTGGGTCTGGGAGGTCGACATCACCGACGACGAGGACCGTCTCTGCGCCCTGGTGCGGATGACGATCGCCGTGCGCGACATGCCGCAGGCCTCAGCCTGAGCCTGAGCCCGGCTCAGCCGGGGGCCACAGCTCCTCGATCGGCGTGATGCGGTCCATCTGGATCCCCAGCTGGGCGTCGGTCACGAAGCCGAAGCGCTCGTACAGGCTGTGCGCGTCCGCCGTTCCGAGATGGAAGCGGCGCACGGTCTGCACGGCCGGGTGCTCCAGCGCGCTCTGGACGAGGAACAGGCCGAGCCCGCGCCCGCGATGCTCGTCGAGCACGATCACGTCGGCGAGGTAGGCGAAGAGCGCGGTGTCGGTCAGCACGCGGCAGAAGCCGGCCTGGCTCCCGTCCGGGGTGTACAGGCCGAACGGGATCGAGTGCGCGATCGCGGCCTCCATCACCGCGCGCGGGATGCCGGCGGCCCAGTAGGACTCGCGCAGCGCCGCATGGACGACGTCGAGGTCCAGGCGTGCCCGGTCGGTGCTGACGACGTGGCCGTCGTCGCGGCGGCGCTCGAACTCCGCCGTCACCCGCGGTAGCCGTTCGTGATCGGCATCCGCCGGTCACGTCCGAACGCGCGGCTCGTGACCTTGATGCCCGGCGGCTGCTGCCGGCGCTTGTACTCGGCGAGGTCGACGAGGCGGATGATGCGATCGACGACGTCCGCGTCGAATCCCCTCGCGATCAGCTGGTCGCGACCGAGGTCCTGCTCGACGTAGCCCTCGAGGATCGGGTCGAGGACGTCGTAGGGCGGAAGCGAGTCCTGGTCGGTCTGGTCCGGGCGCAGCTCGGCCGACGGGGCGCGCGTGATGATCGTGCGCGGGATCGGCGCGTCCGGCCGGGTGTTGCGCCACTCCGCGAGCCGGTACACGAGCGTCTTCGGCACGTCCTTGATCACGGCGAACCCGCCGGCGCTGTCGCCGTACAGGGTCGAGTAGCCGACCGCCATCTCGGACTTGTTGCCGGTCGTGAGCACGAGGTGACCGAACTTGTTCGACAGCGCCATCAGGTCGTTGCCGCGGATCCGCGCCTGGAGGTTCTCCTCCGTGAGGTTCGGCTGGGTGCTCGCGAACGCCTCGGCGAGCTGCGCCTCGTACGCGTCCACGACATCGCCGATCGGCAGCTCGAGCAGCCGCACGCCGAGGTTCGCGGCGATGGCCTGCGCGTCGCCGAACGTTCCCTGCGACGTGTACTTCGACGGCATCGTCACGCAGGTGACCGCGTCGGCGCCCAGCGCGTCGACCGCGACGCACGCGACGAGCGCCGAGTCGATGCCGCCGGAGAGCCCCAGGACGGTGTGCGCGAAGCCGTTCTTGCGCGTGTAGTCGCGCGTCCCCAGCACGAGTGCCGCGTAGACCTCCTCGTCATCGCCGAGCAGCGGCGCGAGATCGCCGTGCGGCGGGTCGGCGCTGTAGCCGGGGCGCCCGGTCCGGAACGCCCCGAGCATCGCGACGTCCGGCTCGGCCTCGTAGGCGGCCGCGCGCTGGCGCGTGTCGCGCAGGCGCGCCGCGCCGGCAGCCGCGACGTCGACGGTGCAGATCAGCAGCGACTCCTCGAACTGCGGCGCCCTGGCGACCACGGTGCCGGTGTGGTCGACGACGAACGAGTGGCCGTCGAAGACGAGCTCGTCCTGGCCGCCGACCTGCGCGCAGAACGCGATCGCGCAGAGCTCGTCGCGGGCCCGCTGACCGATCATCCGCTCGCGCGCCACGCCCTTTCCGGCCTGGTAGGGCGAGGCGGAGATGTTGACGATCAGCCGCGCCCCGGCGAGTGCCTCGTCGCTCGCCGGCGGCCCGGGGACCCAGATGTCCTCGCAGACGGTCAGGCCGACGAGCACGCCGTCGACCTCGATCACGCCGCCGCCGCTGCCGCGCTGGAAGTAGCGATGCTCGTCGAAGACGCCGTAGTTCGGCAGGCGGCACTTGCGGTAGACGGCCCGCACGTCCCCGTCGCAGAGCACCGCCGCGGCGTTGTAGACGTCCTGGGCGCGCTCCGGGAAGCCGACGACGGCCACGATGCCCTGGGCGTCGGCGGCCAGGCGCTCGAGCGCCGCGCGCGCGTCGGAGAGCACGTGCTCCTTGAGCAGCAGGTCCTCAGGTGGGTAGCCGGTCAGCGCGAGCTCCGGGAAGAGCACGATCTGCGCGCCGGCCTCGCGCGCCTCGAGCAGGCGTTCGCGCACGAGCTGTTCGTTCCCGGCGACGTCGCCGACGAGGGGGTTGATCTGCGCCAGCGCGATCCGCATACCTGCCTCTGAGTATGCCCGCGCGGCCCTCAGGGCCTGCAGCGGGCCGTTCAGCCCGTCGTCGCCGCGGCGTCCGGCGTGTGCGCCGTGCGCACGCTCTCGCGCTCGCGCATGCGCCATGGGTGGCGCTCGGTCTCGGCCGCGCGGCCGAGGTCGAAGAGCGCCCCTTCGAGGTCCGCGATGAGGTCGCCGAGGTCGGGCACGGCGTCGAAGTCGGCCATGATCCCGAAGCTGAGCCGCCCGCAGTAGCTCATGATCGCGATGCCCACCGCGGTCATCGGGGCGAGCGGCACGACGGGGTAGATCGCGAGCATCCGGCGGCCGAGCAGGTACAGCGGCGCCTGCGGGCCCGGAACGTTCGTGACGACGAGGTTGAACACGCGCTGCCGCGCCTGGAGGCGCGCCGCCTGGCTGAAGATCGTGGTCGGGGCGAAGTCGGCGAGGCCGGTCAGGACCTCTGCGCCGACGGCCTGGCTCGAGGCCTTCAGGTCGCCCATCTCCGTGTGGATGCGCTCGAAGCACGCGGCCGGGTCGTCCTCGTCCATGGGCAGCTGCGCCCACATCGCCGACACCTTGTTGCCGAGCGCGCCGCGCTGGTCGGTCGCGCGGACCGAGACGGGCACCAGCACCTTCAGCACGAGACCGTCGGTCTCCACGCCGCGCCGGCGCAGGAAGCGCCCGAGCGCGAGCGAGACCGCCGTGAGCACCGCGTCGTTGACGGTTCCGCCGAGACCGTTCTTGACGCCCTTGAGCAGGTCCAGCGGGGTATCGACCCAGCCGTAGCGGCGGTGCGGGCCGATCGGGACGTTGAGCGGCGTCTCCGGGGCCCCCTTCAGGCCGGCCCACGCCATCGTCCCCGCGGCTGCGAGCTGCGTGGTCAGCCGGCGAACGACGCTGCGCGGATGGCGCCCCAGCGCCCGCACGCCGCGCGCACCCTCGGCCGGGGAGGAGGCGCGCTCGAGCAGCGCCTGGGCGAGGAGCTGCGCAGCCGTCGGCTCCGGCCGCGGGCTCCACGGCCCGGAGGGCGGCCCGACGGGCATCGGGTCCGGCGTGGTCGAGAAGAGCACCGAGGTGATGTCGACGCCCGAGACGCCGTCGACGAGCGCGTGATGCGTCTTGGCGAGCAGCGCGAAGCGCGGGGTCCCGTCATGTCCGGGGGCGAGGCCCTCGACGAGGTGGATCTCCCAGAGCGGCTTGTGGCGGTCCAGGCCGACCGCGAACAGCCGGCCGCCGAGCGCCGCGAGCTGCTCGTCGGAGCCGGGCGCCGGAAGCGCGGAGTGGCGGACGTGGTAGCCGAGGTTGAAGTGGGGATCGTCGACCCACATCGGGCGGCCCTGGTCGAACGGGACCCAGGCGAGCTTCTGGCGATAGCGCGGCACGAGGTGCAGGCGCTCCTCGAACGCGGCCAGGACCTCCTCGTACGAGGGCGGCTCACCTTCGAAGACCATGATCGAGGCGACGTGCATGTGGGCTGCGCCCGTCTCGATGTGCAGGAAGGTCGCGTCGAGGGCGGTGAGGCGGTCTGGGTGGGCCACGGAGCGATCATTGCGGGTCCGTCCGCCTTGAGCAAACCTTTAACGGGAGCGGTTGCCAACCTGTAACACGGTGTGTAAGGTTCTGCCTCACCCGACCGGAAGCCCGAAATGGACCTCAGCGACCCACGCACCTTCTCCAGCGCCTACGACGACCATTCGCGTGGCGTCTACGCGGCGGCGTACCGGATCCTTGGCAACGCCGCCCAGGCCCAGGACGTCGTACAGGACGTGTTCCTGAGGGTCTGGCGGCGCCCGGGCTCGTTCGACGCGCGCAGGGGGGAGCTCGGGAGCTACCTGCGCCTGATGGCGCGCAGCCGCGCCCTGGACCTCTGGCGCGAGGCTCAGGCCGCGGGACGCGCGAGCGATCGCGTCAAGATGGTCGTCGCCGGCCGGGAGAGCCGCCCCGAGGACACGCCCGGCCCTGATGGCGGAGCGCGCGGACATCGGGCGGACCATCCGCACCGCGCTGCGCGGGCTGCCGGAGAGCCAGCGCGAGGCGGTCGTGCTCGCGCACTACGGCGGACTCACCGCCGGCGAGATCGCCCGCCGCTCGAACGTTCCGCTCGGCACGGCCAAGAGCCGGATCCGGCTCGGCCTCACGAAGCTGCGCGAGGAGCACGGTGACGCGCTGATGGACTTCCGCGTGCCCGCCGAGGCGGCCTGAAACAGCCGTTTTGCAGGACATCTTGCCGCCGGCCGCTCTGTGACCCCCGTCACATGAACGGCGAAGGACGGCGCTAGCGTCATGGGCCTGCCGAACCGCACCCGGTCCTAGATCGCGGGTGCGGACGGGGGACCCATCGCCGCACCGGGCCATGTGCGCGGGGCGGATGGGGCGAATCGGCGGCTGCTGCCGCTGTAGCGACGAGAACGGACTGCGCGCGGATCGCGCGGGCCGTCCTGGCCGCGAGCCCGACAGCTAACCCCGTAGGCAGCGGAAACGAAGGAGGCCTCCCCGTGAGGACCGACCTGCACGCCCGCGCCATGATGGCGACCTGTGCGCTGACCATCGCCATGACGTTCCTGATCGCTGCGCTGAACGCCGCTCCCGCGGTCGCCGCGACGCCGACGCCCGTCGGGGCGACGACCACCACCGCCACGCCGATCGCCGCCCGCGTCGAGCGTGCACGCACCTCCGTGAGCGTCCTCGCTCGCCGGACGCGTGTCCGCGCCGGCCGCACGGCACGGATCGCCGGGCGCGTGCGCCCCGCGAGCCAGCGGCCGGCTCGTCGTGCTCCAGCGCCGTGCACACGGGCGCTGGGTGACGATCGATCGCGCCCGCACGCGTTCCGGCGGCCGCTACGACCTGCACTACCGCACGCGTGACTCGATCAGCGCGCCGCTGCGCGTTCGCGTCGCCGGCAGCCGCCGCGCGACCGGCCGCACCCGCGGCGTCGGGCGCCTCGAGGCGTTCCGTCCCGCGCTCGCCTCCTGGTACGGCGAGGGCCAGGCCCTGGCCTGCGGCGGTCACATGACGCCCGGCATGATGGGCGTCGCCCACAAGTCGCTGCCATGCGGGACGAAGGTCACGATCCGCTACCGCGGGCGCCAGGTGCGCGTGCGCGTCGTCGATCGCGGGCCCTACTCCGGGGCGCGCGAGTTCGATCTGGGCCCGGGTGTCCGCGCCGCGCTGCACTTCGACGGGGTCGGCACCGTCCAGGTCGCCTACTGACCTGAGCCGCCGGCCGGCACGTCGCCACCGGGGCGTAGCCTCGGCAGGCGATGGCCGGCCCGATCGCGCACCTCGATCTCGACGCGTTCTACGCGAACGTCGAGCTGCAGCGCCGGCCCGAGCTGCGCGGCCTGCCGGTGATCGTCGCGGGCTCCGGCCCGCGGTCGGTCGTCACGACCGCGTCGTACGAGGCGCGGCGGTTCGGCGTCGGGTCGGCGATGCCGGCATCGCAGGCACGCCGCCTGTGTCCCGGCGCGATCGTCATCCCGCCGGACTTCGAGGCCTACCGCGCGACCTCGCGCGCGGTCATGGAGATCCTGCGGGCGCACGTCGAGCTGGTCGAGCAGCTCGGGCTGGACGAGGCCTACCTCGACCTCTCGGGGCTCGTCGCGCCGAAGGCGGCGATGCGGCGCCTGGTCGCCGAGATCCGGCGGAGCACCGGCATGAGCGCATCGATCGGGATCGGGCCGAACAAGCTCGTCGCCAAGGTCGCCTCCGACGCCGAGAAGCCGGCCGGGTTCGTCGTCCTCACGCGCGAGGAGGCCTGCAGGCGGTTCGCCGGCCGCTCCGCCGTCGCTGGTCCCGGGCATCGGCCCGCGCACCGCGGAACGCCTCACGGCGCTCGGCATCACGACGCTGGGCGCGCTCGCCGCAACCGACGACGCCGTGCTCTCGGCCGCGTTCGGTGCGCGCCAGGGCCCGTGGCTGCGGCGGCGTGCCCGCTTCGAGGGCTCGAGCGACGTCGAGCCCGTCCGCGAGGCGGTCAGCGAGTCCCGCGAGACGACGTTCGACTTCGACATCACCGACCCCGCGCGCCTCGAGTCGATCCTGGGTGAGCTCTCCGAGCGGCTCTGCGACGGGCTGCGCCGCAACGACCGCCGCGGGCGCACGATCAGGATCAAGGTGCGGCTCGCGGACTTCACGACGGTCACGCGTGCCAGGACGATCCCCGCGCCCACGGACGAGGTGGCCGTCATCGGCGGGGTCGCGCTCGAGCTGCTGCGCGAGTACGCCCCGCCGGGTCCGGTTCGCCTGCTCGGCGTCGGCGTCACGGGGTTCGGCACCGACGAGGCGCAGCCGTGCGACGACCAGATGGCGCTCCCCGTCTGAGAGGATCCGCCGATGGCCTTCGCCGACGTCTCCGGACGCCCGCTCCAGTACATCCGCCGCGGTTCGGGCGATCCGCTGCTGCTGATCCAGGGCCTGAGCGGGACGCACGCCAGCCTGGGGTGAGCCGTTCCTGGGGCTGCTCGAGCCGCACCTGGACGTGATCGCCTACGACCACCGCGGGATCGGCGGGTCCGGCCCGATCGACGGCCCCTTCACGATCGCGGACCTCGCCCACGACGCGGCGGGCCTGCTCGACGCGCTCGGGATCGAGCAGGCGCACGTCATGGGCATCTCGATGGGCGGGATGGTCGCCCAGGAGCTCGCGCTGGCCCATCCGGAGCGGATCCGCACGCTGACGCTCGGCTGCACCTACCCGGGCGGGGCGGGCTCGCGGCTCACCGACCCGGCCGTGGTCCAGCGGCTCCTCGCCGGCTTCGCGAGCGGGGATCCCGAGGTCATCCTGCGCACGAGCTTCGAGGTCAACGTGTCACCGGCATACGCGGCGCGGCCGGGAGCGTGGGAGACCTTCCACGCGATGGCGCTCGAGGCGCCCGCGCCGATCCCCGTCGTCTTCGAGCAGCTGCGCGCGACGGGAACGCACGACGCGGGTGCCCGGCTGCACACGCTCACGATGCCGACCCTCGTCATCCACGGCGACCGCGACGAGATGCTGGACGTCTCCAACGGCGAGCTGATCGCACGGCTGATCCCGGGAGCCCGGCTCGAGATCCTCCCAGGGGTCGGGCACCTGTTCTGGTGGGAGGAGCCGGAGGCGTCGGCGCGGCTGGTCCTGGAGCACGCGGGCGCGGTGGCGCAGGCCTAGTAGAGCGCCGTGGCGAGACGGCGTCGCGCGTCACGCGCCGCGGGGTGTTCCACGCCGAGCTCGTCCAGCACCGCCACGATCATCCGGCGCAGGTCGTCGGTGTGATCGCCCGCGCCCGGGATCGCGTCGAGCAGCAGGTCGACGCCGCCCTCGCGGTCACCGGCATCGAGAGCCTTCACGGCCGCCTCGATGTCGATGTCGTCCGCCTGGGTGAGCCGGATCCGCGCGGCCAGACCCTCGGACTGGAAGCCGTCCGGCGCGTTGTCGAGCATCGCCAGCGCCTCGTCCTCGCTCGCCCCGCGCCAGCAGGATCCGCGCCAGCGCGACCGCGGCGTCGGAGCGGCCGGGCTGCAGCTCGAGCGCCTGGCGCAGCGCGGCCTCGTCACCCTGCTCGACGAGCAGATCGGCCTCGGTGGGCACGAGCAGGTCGAAGAACCGCTCGACCATCGCCGGGCCCTGGGCGCCGACGAACTCCTCGACGACGACGCCGTCCTTGAAGGCCTTCACCGCCGGAATCCCCTGGATGCCGAAGGTCTGGGAGATGCCGGGGTTGGCGTCCGTGTCGACCTTCGCGAGCACGACCTTGCCCTCGCGCTTGGCGGCGGCCTGCTCGAGGACCGGCCCGAGCGCGCGGCACGGCGCGCACCACTCGGCCCAGAAGTCCACGACGACGGGGACCTCGTGCGACCGCGCGATCACCTCGCGCTCGAAATCCGGCTCTGCGACGTCGATCACGGTCATGGAGCAAGCGTAGATGGTTGACTTGGCGGCACGTGAACCGCGCCGGACCTGTACGTGGAGGACGTGGGGGAGGGAATCCCGGTCGTCCTGCTCCATGGCCTCACCGCCACCCACCGCTACGTCGTCATGGGCTCCCGCGCGCTCGAGCGCTCCGCTCATCGCGTGATCGCGTACGACGCCCGCGGCCACGGCGCGTCGGCGCCGGCGGCCGATCCCGAGGCCTACCGCTACGAGGACCTTGCGGACGACCTGCTGCGCGTGCTCGACGAGCGCGGGATCGATCGCGCGGTGCTCGCCGGCGCGTCGATGGGAGGCCACACGGCGCTCAGGGTCGCGCTCGAGCGCCCGGAGCGGGTCGCGGGCCTGGTCGTCATAACGCCCGCCTATGAGCCGGGGACCCATCTCGACGCGGACTCGCTCGCGCGCTGGGACGCCCTCAGCGCCGGGCTGCGCGAGGGCGGGGTGGAGGGCTTCGTCGCCGCGTACGGCGAGCCCGACGGGGGACCCGGCGTGGCGCGACACGCTGCTCACGGTGCTGCGCCAGCGGCTCGCCGGACACGAGCATCCGGGCGCGGTGGCGGACGCGCTGCGCGTCGTTCCGCGGTCGACACCGTTCGACCGCGTCGAGCAGCTCGCGGCGATCAGCGTGCCGACCGTCGTCGTCGCGGACCGTGACGAGCCCGATCCCGGCCATCCGCTGGCCGTCGGCGAGGCGTACGCTGCCACGAT
The DNA here is from genome assembly GCA_963721255.1 of uncultured Actinomycetes bacterium. Lineage (GTDB taxonomy): Bacteria > Actinomycetota > Thermoleophilia > Solirubrobacterales > Solirubrobacteraceae > F1-60-MAGs163. The sequence continues at coordinate 125,098 of CAVRIM010000007.1, read as the reverse complement.
CCCGAACGCGCGCCTCGTGGTGGAGGACCCCGGCAGCAGCCCGATCGCCTGGCAGGGCGGCCGGCTCTCGTCCGTGATCGGCGAGCTTGCGGCCGAGGCGCTGGGGTGAGCGGCGCCGGCTACAGCGGCACGCCGCTGCCGCGCAAGCTCGGGCTGAAGCCCGGGATGCGGGCGGCATGGCTCGGGGCGCCCGGGAACTTCGCGGACCTGCTCGGCCCGCTCCCGGACGGCGTGCGCCTGAAGACGCGCGCCGCGGCGCCGCTGGACCTCGTCGTCCTCTTCGTGAAGCGCCGCGCGCAGCTCGCGCGACGGCTGCCCGGGCTGCGCGACGCCGTCGCGCCCGACGGCGCCGTGTGGGCCGCGTGGCCCAAGCGCGCGTCCGGCGTCGGCACCGACGTCACCGAGGACGTCGTGCGCGACGTGGCGCTCCCGCTCGGGCTCGTCGACGTCAAGGTCTGCGCGATCGACGACACCTGGTCGGGGCTTCGCCTCGTGATCCGCAAGGAGCTGCGATGACCGACTGGATCTACGAGCCCTCCGCCGCCGCGTACGCGCCGAGCGCCCACGCGCGCGGCCCGTGGGATCCCACGGCGCAGCACGGGGGCGCGCCCGCCGCGCTGCTCGCGCGGGAGATCGAGCGCGTGTCGCCCGGTGAGGACATGTTCGTCGCGCGGATCACGTTCGAGTTCCTGGGGCCCGTCCCGCTGCTGCCGCTCGAGGCCGACGCGTGGATCCAGCGCCCCGGGTCGCGCTTCCAGATCGTCGAGGCCGAACTGCGCCAGCAGGGGAGGGCCGTGGTGCGGGCGCGCGCGGTGCGCCTGCGTCGCGGCGCGGTCCAGCTGCCGCCGGAGGCCCTCGGGGCCGCCGGGCCGCCCTGCGAGGGCCCCGAGCAGGGCGTGCCGTCGCCGTTTCCCGCAGAGGGAGAGGGGGAGGGCTTTCACCGCACCGGCATGGAGATTCGCTTCGCCGGCGGCACCGACTACGGGACGGGGCCCGCGCTCGCCTGGTTTCGCCTCGCGCACCCGCTGATCGCGGGCGAGCCGACGAGCGCGCTGCAGCGCGTCGTCGCGGCCGCGGACTTCGGCAACGGCGTCAGCCGTGTGCTCGACTTCCAGCGCCATCTCTTCGTGAACACCGACCTGACCGTCCACGTGCACCGCGAAGCGGTCGGCGAATGGGTGCTGATCGACGCCGCCACGGTCGCCGACCCGGTCGGTGCCGGGCTCGCGTCGTCGCAGATCTACGACGAGGGCGGCGCGGTCGGTCTCGCCGCGCAGACGCTGTTCGTCGAAGCGCTGTAGCCGTTCAGCCGGCGCTGGGCGCCGCGAGCGCCGCTTCGCGGGTCGGGCACGCCTGGGCGCGGCGGATCCGTCCGTCGACGATCTCGTAGATCCACCAGCGCTGCACGGTGGCGAGCCAGTGGTCGGGGCGCCGCACGCGGAGCGCTCCGCTGATCAGCACGCGACCGTCTCCGACGTCCTCGTAGTCGAGCGCGTAGGCGTCCGCGACGATCCCCGCCGCGGCGATCGCCTCGAGGTGCTGGCGCAGCGCTTCGGTCCCCACCACGGGTCCGCCGTCGGTGACCAGCGGAATCCACTCGACGTCCTCGTGCATCAGGCGTCATCGCGGCGTCGACGTCCCGGTCGCGCATGGCCTCCCAGAGGGCGCGCGCGATCGCGAGTCGCTCTGACGAGGATTTCGTGGGCTGGACCACATTGCGAGCCTACGCCTCGCGCGCGGCGATCGCAGATAGGGTCCCGCGCATGAGCAACGTGGTCGTCCTGGCAACCTTCAAGGTCCAGGAAGGGAAGGTGGACGAGGCGATCGCCGCGCTGACCCCGGTGATCGAGCAGACGCACGACGAGGCCGGGTGCCTGTCCTACGCCCTGCACCGCGACGTGAACGACCCGCAGACGCTCGTGCTGGTCGAGCGCTGGACCTCGCAGGTCGCCCTGGAGAGCCATTTCCAGCAGCCGTACATCGCGACGCTCGGCGAGGTCGCGAGCGAGCTCCTGGCCGAGCCGCCCAGCCTGCACTTCTGCACGCCGGTCCCGATCGGCGACGAGATCAAGGGCAGGCTGTAGGCGAGCCGCTCAGAGGTTCGCGTTCTCGGGGAAGCGCTCGAGGCCGTCGTCCGGAATCGGCTCCCAGATCGCCGCGTAGGCGGTGAACTGGCGGCGTGACGGACGCACGCCGGGATCACCGTCGATCGCTCCCATCCGCACGCTGCGCCGCGCATGATCGTCCGGGTCGCGTGCGAACAGGTGTCCGCCGCAGACCGAGCAGAACTCCTTGATCCAGCCGTCGCCGGGGTCGTAAGCGGTGATCAGCTCCTCGCCGGCGACGACGCGGACGGATCCGGGCACCGCCGCGCCGCTGCAGCCGGCGCCGACGCCGGTGCGTCGCTGACAGCGCGTGCAGTGGCAATAGGCGGCGCGCAGCAGCGGCTCGTCGACTTCGAACCGAACGGCACCGCAGAGGCAGTGCCCGGTGAGAGCGGGAGGCATGAACGGCACGCTACCCGCCGGCGCCAGATCGAACGCTCGATAATGTCGGTCATGTGAAGTAGTCAGAAGGACGAGCCGCCCAGGACGCCTCCCTCGTACGATCCGCGCATGACCACAGACGGCCTGACGACGTACGAACTCGACGGGCCGATCGCGACGATCACGCTCGACGACGGCAAGGTCAACGCGTTCTCGATCCCGATGCTGCGCGCCGTGCATGCGGCGCTCGATCAGGCCGAGCGCGACAACGCGGTGACCGTGATCACCGGCCGCGAGGGCTTCTTCTCCGCCGGCTTCGACCTGAAGGTCTTCGCCGCGGGCGGCGAGGAGGTCCGCGAGATGCTGGTCCTCGGCGCGACCCTCTCCGAGCGCGTTCTGGGCTTCCCCAGGCCGGTCGTGGTCGCCTGTCCCGGCCACGCGATCGCGGCGGGCACGTTCCCGGCGCTCGCGGCGGATGCGCGGATCGGCGTCGAAGGCCCCTTCCGGATCGGCCTCAACGAGGTGAAGATCGGGCTGACGGTCCCGTGGTTCGCGATCGAGCTCGCGCGGCAGCGCCTGACGCGCCGGGATTTCGACCGTGCCGTCGTGAACGCCACGGTGTACAGCCCGTCCGAGGCGGTCGCGGCCGGCTTCTTCGACCGGATCGTCGCCCCGGAGGATCTCCGCGCCGCCGCACTGGAGACCGCCGCCGAGCTCGCCGAGCTCAACGCCGAGGCCCACGCCGCGACGAAGCTCCGCGCGCGCAAGGGCGCGCTCGATGCCGTCCGGCTCGCGATCGAGTCCGAGCTGCTCGGCGAGGGGCTCCTCGCCGGCTGACCGGGCCGATGACTTCTCCCGGCCCTCCGAGTCACTACACGCATGAGAACACTGATCGTCACGGAATTCGTCTCACTCGACGGCGTCATGGAGGCGCCCGGCGGAGAGCCCGGCTACGCCCACAGCGGCTGGGTCGGCGACTACTTCAGCGACGAGCTCGGGCAGTACAAGTTCGAGGAGCAGGACGCGTGCGAGACGCTGCTGCTCGGACGCAGGACCTACGAGAGCTTCTACGGCGCCTGGCCCCAGCGGACCGGCCCGATGGCCGAGAAGATCAACACGATGGAGAAGTTCGTCGTGACGCTCGACGCTCGACACGATCGAGTGGGAGACCGCGAGCCGTCTGGGAACGCCGGTCGCGGACGCCGTCGCGGAGCTCAAGGGACGCGACGGCGGGCCGATCCTCGATCGCCGGCAGCGGCACGCTCGCACGCTCGCTGATGCAGGACGGCCTGGTCGACGAGCTGCACCTCCAGGTCTTCCCCGTGATCCTCGGCAGCGGGCAGCGCCTGTACCCCGAGACGCCGGACCGGCTGAACCTCGAGCTCGTCGAGTCTCGGACCGTCCCCAACGGCGTCGCGCTCCAGACCTATCGTCCAGCAGCCGCCTGAACGCCGATCCGTGGCCGTCGCGCAGGCGTATTCTCTGCGGTGATGCGTCATGAGCTGCGCCCACTGTTCGACCGGGTGGTCATCAAGGAGCTGGATCCCGACCGGGTCCGGCGCTCCGGCCTGGTCGTGCCGCCCGGCGACCACGAGCCGCCTCCCCAGCACGGGATCGTGCTGGCGATCGGTCCCGGCGTCGACTGGTGGCAGGCACAGGGCCTCAACATGCCGGTCCGCCCCGGTGATCACGTGGTGTTCCCCGCGTCGGCGGGCGTCTGGGTCGAGGTCGAGGAGGAGCGGCTGCTCGTCTGCCGCGTCGGTGAGCTGCTCGGCGTGCTCCAGCCGTTCGAGGCGCCCGCCTCGTTCGAAGATCACGAACTGACGTCGGAGGACACCTGAGTCATGCCGTGGGTCGTCAAGTGGGTCTTCAACACGCTGGCGCTGTTCGTCACCGCGTGGCTGCTCTCCGGCATCAACTACGGCGACTCGTGGTGGACGCTGCTGATCGCGGGCGCGGTGTTCACGTTCGTGAACGCGTTCATCAAGCCGGTGCTGACGATCCTCTCGATCCCGTTCATCGTGATCACGCTCGGGATCTTCTACTTCCTGCTGAACATCCTGATGCTCTACATCACCGACTGGCTGGTCCCCCACTTCGAGATCTCGAGCTTCTGGTGGGCCGCGCTCGGGGCGTTCATCATGAGCTGCGTCAACGGCATCCTGAACCTGCTGTTCGGTGACCCGCTCAAGCGCGACCGCGGCGACGGCGTGCTGATCGTCGAGCACTCCTGAACGGCGAGCACGCACCGCAGCGCGCGATGCGCGACGCCGGCGAGATCGCCCGCTTCCGCGACCGCTGCAGCGTCTTCATGGGTGAGCTGCTCGACGAGCTGGCGCTGACACCGGATCAGCCGCGGACGTTCCCCGAGGTCGAGGACGCGATCGGCTGGCCGCGGCGCCGGCTCGCCTCGGTGCTCGGCGGCGTCTCACACATGCGGCACACCGAGTTCGGCGGCCTGCGCCCGTACCACTTCCTCGGCGACCGGGTCTCCGAATCCGGGCGCTGGGAGATCTGGATGGACGCCGGCCAGGCGACGGCGCTGCGCGACGCGGACGCGGGCTGAGCGCGCCGGCCGTCAGCTCTTCTTGAGGTAGACCCGCAGCACCGCCGGCCCGCGCCGGCACACCTGGCCGCGCTTGTGCAGCCGGCAGGTCCACCCCAGCACGTGGCGCGATCCGGTCCTGACCACCTCGGTCGCCACGCGCATGCCCGTCGCGCACGACGCCGGCTGCGACGTGTGGCGCGGCCAGCTGAGCGTGACGCTGAACGGGCCCAGGCTCCCGCAGCCGCGCGTTCCGGCGGACGCCGCGGCAGGCAGAGCCGCAAGGACACCGACGAGCGCGGCGACGATGAGCAGTGAGCGCACGCCGCGATCGTAGCTTCGGACGCCCGGCGCCGCGCCTCACGACCACGGCGGGTTGAACAGGCGCACCGCCGTGTACATCGCCCGCGCGCGCACGCGGCAGCGCAGCGCCTCGAGCCCGCTGAAGCGCTCGGCGCAGACGCGCCGCAGCTCGGTCAGCAGCCGCTTGTCGACCCAGGCGCGGGCGGCCTGCGTCGGGCGCAGCCGCAGCCCGTGACCGAGATTCCGGTAGCCGAAGTCGTGCTGCTGGCACGGCCCGTCGAAGACCACCGCCCACGCCGGCGGGGTCGCGGTGCACCCGTCCGTGGACCAGTCGAACGGCGGCGGCGCGACGGCCTTCGCTAGCAGGAACTCGTGATGGTCGACCGCGACGAGGTGGACCGCCTGCCGCTCGAGCGCGCCCGTCGCGAACGCGGGTGGTGCGACCGCCAGCAGCGCGCAGGTGAACAGCAGCGAGGAGCGATCGGGTCATGCGGCCGACGCTAGGTGCGGGCGCAAGCGCATCGGCGCCTGTGCGCGGCTTCGGTCACACCTCCGCGCGAGCCGCGTCGCACTCCGCGCGGCCGCTGACGCAGCGCCCTCTGCATCCTTGTCGTGGTCTCGCGGGCGGAGATCCTCGCTCCGTGATGGTGGACGTGCGGTTCTTGCGGCTTGCAATGCGCTGAGGCGCCGGGCATCACCGCGTCATGACCGATTCCGGCAGTGATGATCCGCAGCATGGCGGCGTGCCCTCCCACCGCCTCCGGCGGCCAATCCTGCGATGCTCGTCGCGCTGATGGCCCTGTTCGTGCGCGCTCGGCGGGACGGGGTACGCGGCGGTCAAGGTCACAGGCCGGCAGGTCGTGAACGGCAGTCTCACCGGGGCGGACATTCGCAACGGGAGCATCGGGCTGGTCGACCTTGCGCCCGGCGCTCGCCTACCCGGTCCGCCCGGAGCGGCGGGCGCGGCAGGCGCAACAGGCGCGACGGGCGCGCAAGGTCCTGCGGGTGTGCCCGGCACTCCTGGAGCGAAGGCCGCACCCGGCGCCGCGGGCGCCACGAATCTCTCGTCGAGGGTGCGACGATCGACGTCGCGGCCGGCAGCATCGAGTATCTGTCGGCCGATTGCCCATCGGGGAAGCGCGCCACGGGCGGCGGTACGTATTGGGACACCACCGACCTCGTTCCGGGACTCGTCACGTCGGACAGCAGCCCGATCGCCGGCGACGATGGAACAACACCGGTGGCCTGGGGCGCGACGATGGAGAACACCACAGCCGACGTGGCGACCGCGGTCGTCTATGTCGTCTGCGCGGCACCGTGACACAACGCGCGAGCCGCGTCGCGCACTGGCGTAGCGTGTGACGACATGAGCAACTGGACCGTCCAGGACGTCCCCGCACAGGACGGCCGCGTGATGGTGGTCACCGGCGCCACGAGCGGCATCGGGCTGATCACCGCGCGGGAGCTTGCGCGGGCCGGCGCGACCGTCGTGCTCGCGTGCCGCAACGCCGAAAAGGCCGAGGAGGTCGCCAAGCAGATCCGCCTTGCCGCCGCCGGCGCGCGCGTCGAGACGATCCCGCTCGACCTCTCGAGCCTCGCCTCGGTGGAGCGCTGCGCCGACGGGCTGCACGAGCGCTTCGATCACATCGACGTGCTGGTCAACAACGCGGGCGTCATGGCACCCCCGCTGCGGCGCACCGAGGACGGCTTCGAGCTGCAGTTCGGCACGAACCACCTCGGCCATTTCGCGCTCACCGGACAGGTGATCGACCTCGTGCTCGCCGCCCCCTGCCCCCGCGTCGTGAGCGTCGCCAGCGGCGCCCACCGGATGGGCAAGATCCACTTCGACGACCTCAACTGGGAACGCGGCTACAGCAAGTGGCCCGCCTACGGGCAGTCCAAGCTCGCGAACCTGCTGTTCACGTTCGAGCTTCAGCGCCGCGCGCTGGCGGCGGGCACCGGCCTGCTCGCGGTCGCCGCACATCCCGGCTACGCGGCCACGCACCTCCAGGCGGCCGGCCCGGAGATGGCGGGCAACGGGCTGATGCGGCGGATGATGGACGTCGGCAACCTGCTGTTCGCGCAGTCGGACGAGCACGGGGCGCTGCCGACGATCTACGCCGCGACGATGGACGTCCCCCCGGGCGCCTACGTCGGCCCGGACGGGCGCTTTGAGATGCAGGGCCGGCCCACGCTCGTCGGCACGAGCAACGCCGCCCGCGACGTTCAGGCGCAGCGGCGTCTGTGGGAGGTCAGCGAGCAGCTGACCGGCATCCGCTTCGTGTTCGAGGACGTCCCTCAGGCGGCCTGAGCCCGCTCGCGCGCAAGCTCGGCGAACCAGTCGAGCGCCGCCGGGTCCGCGAGTGAGTCGCGGCTCGCCACGCGGTCGGCGGGCTCCCCCATGAGGATCCGCTTCACCGGCACCTCGAGCACCTTCCCGGAGAGCGTGCGCGGAACGGCCTCGACCGCGAACACCTCGCTCGGCACGTGGCGGGGCGAGCACTCCTCGCGCACGCGTCGGGCGAGCGCGCGGGTGAGGTCCTCGTCGAGCGTGACGCCGTCCGCGAGGACGACGAAGAGCGGCATCCAGCTCGCTCCCCCTCGCGCGGCACGTCCACGACCAGCGCGTCGGTGATCCGCGGCTCGCCGAGCACGGCGGCGTAGATCTCCGACGTCCCCATCCGCACGCCGCCGCGATTGATCGTCGAGTCCGAGCGCCCGTAGATGATCGCCGTCCCCCGCGCGGTCACCCGGATCCAGTCGCCATGGCGCCAGACGCCCGGATACATCGCGAAGTAGCGTCGCGCAGCCGCTCGCCGTCCGGGTCGTTCCAGAACGAGACCGGCATCGAGGGCATCGGCTCGGTGATGACGAGCTCCCCCACCTCGCCGACGACGCTCGTGCCCTGCTCGTCGAACGCCTCGACCTTCGCGCCGAGCGCGCGGCCCTGAAGCTCGCCCTCGGTAGACCGGCAGCACCGGGACGCCGCCGACGAACGCCGTGCAGACGTCCGTGCCGCCGCTGGTCGAGAACAGCCAGGTGTCCGCACCGAGCTCGTCGTAGACCCAGCGAAACCCTCCGGGGACAGCGGCGAGCCGGTCGAGCCGACGCTGCGCAGCGCCGAGAGGTCACGGCCCGCGCGCGGCCGGACGCCGCCCTTCATGCACGACGCCAGGAAGCTCGCGCTCGTGCCGAAGCAGGTCGTGCGCGGTCTCCTCCGCGAGGTCCCACAGGCGATCGAGCGTCGGATGCCCGGGGTTGCCGTCGTAGAGCACGATCGCGGCATCCGTCAGCAGCACGCCGGCGAGGAAGTTCCACATCATCCAGCCCGTCGTGGTGAACCAGAAGACGCGGTCGCCCTGCTGCGCGTCGAGGTGCAGCCACATCTTCTTCAGGTGCTCGAGCAGGATGCCCCCGTGCCCGTGCACGATCGCCTTCGGCAGGCCGGTCGTCCCCGACGAGTAGAGCACCCACAGCGGGTGCGAGAACGGCAGTGCGGCGGAAGCTCGGCCGGCGCCGTCGCCGCGCGCGAGCATCGCGTCCCAGCCGAGCGCCGAGCGCAGCGCCGACACGTCCGGCTCGGCGCCGAGGTACGGCAGCACGACCGTGTGCTCGAGCGTCGGCATCGCGGCCTCGAGCTCGGCGACGACGGCTGCGCTTGTCGAAGTCGCGGCCGCCGTAGCGGTAGCCGTCGACGGCGAGCAGCACCTTCGGCTCGATCTGCGCGAACCGGTCGACGACGGTGCGCGCGCCGAAGTCCGGCGAGCAGCTCGACCAGATCGCGCCGAGGCTGGCCGTCGCGAGGAACGCCGCCATCGCCTCCGGGATGTTCGGCATGTAGGCGACGACGCGGTCGCCCTCCCCCACGCCCAGGCCGCGCAGCCCGGCCGCGATCCGCGCGTCAGCGCGCGCAGCTCACCCCACGTGAGCTCGCCGCGTCGCCCGCAGCTCCCCGGCCTCGACGATCGCGACGGCCGCCGGGGCCTCGTGCGGAAGACGTGCTCGGCGTAGTTCAGCGCGGTGCCCCGGGAACCAGCGGCGCCGGGCATCTCGCGCGACGAGAGCACGCGCCGTACGGATCGCCGTCGGCGACGACGCCGAAGTGGTCCCAGATCGAGCGCCAGAAGCCGTCGAGGTCGTCGACCGACCAGCGCCAGAGCGCGTCGTACTCGTCGATCGCGAACTCGCGCCCGCGCTCCTCGGCGAGCCAGCGCACGTAGCGCGCATGGTTCGTGCCCGCGAGGAAGCGTGCGGAGGGCTTCCAGAGAACGGGTGGCGTGGTGGTGTTGGACATCGGGCGCAAGCTCATGGGGGTACTGGCTCGAGCCGGCCTCGACGTCCAGGGTGTCGAGGTCGATCACGTCTTGCGGGCACGGCGCTGCCTCGCGCCCTTGCCGCGCCAGCCGCTGGCGAGCCCGACCGCGAGCCCGACCCCGAGGCACACGAGGATCACGATGATCAGCGGCGTGCGGAACGTCCCGAACACCCAGTTGACCTCGACCTCGCCGGTGTTGAGCACGGCGAAGGCGGCGATCAGCCCGCCGCCCGCGACCGCGAGGAGCAGCCGCGCGAACTCCGGGCCGGACCGCCCTGCGACACCGGTCTTCCCGGAGGTTTCCGCGTCGTCGGCCATCGGCGCAGCGTATCCGGCCCCGGCCGCATGGCGCATGGAAGGATGCGCGCATGGCGCACGAGCTCCGGGAGACGCTGCTGGACGGTCACCAGGCGCTCGAGCTGCACGCGGTCGAGCGCCAGATCGTGCTCACGCTCGTCCCCGGTGCGGGCATGATCGGCGCGTCGCTGACCCACGACGGCCGTGAGCTGCTGCACCGTGGTGCGGGCCTCGCGGGCTGGACCGAGCGCGGCGCCACGTTCGGCATCCCGCTGCTGCATCCCTGGGCGAACCGGCTCGAGCGGCTGAGCTACGAGGCGGCGGGACGCCACGTGTTGCTCGATCCCGGGCGCATGCCGGTCACGTTCGACGGAGCCGGGCTCGCCATCCACGGGCTGCTGCACGCCTCGCCGCGCTGGAGCGTCGATCGCATGCATGCCGACGCCGGCGGGGTCACGGTCGGCGCGCGCTACGACGCGGTGAAGGACGCGGCGCTGCTGGCCGGGTTCCCCTTCCCCCACACGCTCGACCTGAGCGTCTCCCTGCGCACCGACCTGCTGACGTTCAGCCTCACGCTGACCGCGACGGGCGACGTCGCAGTTCCCGTGAGCTTCGGCTGGCATCCCTATCCGCGCCTGCCCGGCATCCCGCGCGAGGCCTGGCAGCTGAGGCTCCCGCTCGTGCGCGAGGCGCTGCTCGACGCGCGCAGCATCCCGACCGGGCAGACCCGGCCCGCGCCGTTCACCGAGGGGGCGCTCGGCCACCGCTCGTTCGACGACCTGTTCCCGCTGCTCAGCGAGCCGCCGGAGTTCGTGCTCGCCGGCGGCGACGGAGCGCTGCGGCTGCGGTTCGAGGAGGGCTACCGCTGTGCCCAGGTGTTCTCGCCGCCCGGCGCGGACTTCATCTGCTTCGAGCCGATGACCGCCGCGACCGACGCGCTGCGCCGGGGCGGCGCGGGGCTGCGTCTCGTCGAGCCGGGTGACGAGCTGACGACGCGCTGGTCACTGCTCGTCGAGGGTCGCCCCGGCGCGTGACCGCGGGCGCTCAGTAGCCGGTCGGGTGGCGCACGACGTACCCCGCGCCGGAGCGCAGGTCGCCGTCCCAGCGCGAACCGTCGTCCATGCCGGAGGTGTCGTAGCGCAGCAGCCCGTTGCGGGTGCGGACGACGGCGTAGGCGTGTCCGGGGTTCGCGTAGATCGTGATCCAGCGCCCGGGACCCGCGGAGCCCCAGCTCATGAACTGGCTCGAGTCCAGCGGCGTGTGCAGCAGGCCGCCGCCGTGGAGCAGGTAGGAGACCGAGCCCGAGCAGTCGTACCCGCTCGACTCGAAGGAGCCGTGTCCGCCGCCGTAGCTGTACGGCAGGTGGGCGATCCGGTTCCCCGCAGCGATCGCTCGGGTCACGGCGACCGGCAGGCCCGAGGGCGACGGGCTTCCGCCGAGCCGCATGCGCTTCAGCACGGGATGCCGCCCGCGGATGCCGAGCGCCGTCCACGTCGCCGGTCCGACGACGCCGTCCGCCGTGAGGCCGTGTGCACGCTGGAAGCTGCGGACCGCGCGTGCGGTGCCCGGGCCGAAGATCCCGTCCGACGCGATGCCCAGGCGTCGCTGCAGCAGCGAGACCGAGCGCGTGGGACGTGCGGCGCCGCGATGCCCGGCGACGTGACCCGAGCGGCGCAGCATGCGCCAGGTGGCGGCCCCGACGATCGCGTCCCCGCGAAGGTGATGCCGGCGCTGGAAGCGGCGCACGCGGCGCTCGGTGCCTGGTCCGTAGATGCCGTCGGGCGTCACGCCCAGCGACCGCTGCAGGCGCTTGACCGACCGCCCCTCGTCGCCGGGATGCAGGGTCGGCAGTGCGTGCGCCGCGGGAGCGGCCACGAGCAGGGTCAGGCAGGCGGCGAGCAGCGTGGCGGCTCGCGGCATGCGGCTGCGAAGGTCGGGGAGTGAGCTCATGGTGTGAGCGCCTACGAGGTGAGCTGACGGGCTCGCATCCGCCCTTCCTGGGCGGGCGCTACGCCGCAGATCGCGGCGATTCGCCCCCGCGGCCGTGAGGCCGCAATGGTTCCCCCGTTCCCCGCCGTCGTGCGACGGGAATTCGGCGTGTCGGCGACGCTAGCAGCGGCCTTCCGAGGGGTCTGCACGATCTCGTGCAGACCCAGGACTCTCCCGACGGCGCCGTGTGACCGGGCGGACTCAGCGAATCCAGAGCGGCGTGCCCAGCGGAAGCAGCCGCCAGAGCCGCGCGATGTCCGCGTTGCGGACGCGGATGCAGCCGTGCGACGGCCGCCCGGGGATCAGCTCCGGCTGGTCGGTGCCGTGGAGCCCGACGACCCCGCCGTTCGGCCAGTCGGTCAGCGTCGGGGCGTACGCGGAGGTCCCGATCGCATGCGTCCCGTAGACCGGGGTGTTCTTGAAGCGGAACTTCTCGCGCACCCAGAAATGCCCGCCCGGCGTGCTCGTTCCCGGCGCTCCGACGCCCACACGCGCCGACCACACCTTCCGGCCCCGCTTGAAGAGGGTCGCGCGCAGCGTGTGGCGGTTGACGACGAGGTGGAAGCGGTTGACGTTGAAGGGCCCGAGCGCGTCACGCGGCACCCAGCCGACCGCGCCGTTCGGGCGCCTGGGAACGCGGATCTGCACCCAGTCGGCGCCGTGCCGGTCGGTGTACTCGCGCAGCAGCAGGTACACCTCGGGAAAGCCGTCCTCGGTGAAGAAGCGCAGGCGCGCGACGCGGCGCGAGGACGCAGCGTGCGAGGCGTGGATGTCGGCCAGGCGTGCCGGGTGTGCCCAGCGCGTGAGCAGCCGCTCGTCCGACAGCCGGACGACGTTCCCGCTCACGGGCGGCGTGTCGGCGGCGCCGGCGGTGACGGCCCCGGCGGCGGCGAGCAGCACCCCGCATGCCAGGGCGACCAGAGACCGGCGGGCGAGCCGGCGGTGCATCGTCACGAGCGGGGACACGAGCCGTCCTGCAGGGTAGCGGCGGACCATGGTCCGCGAGCCGGGCTCAGAGATGCTTCTGCACGCCGCGCCAGGTCCCCGCGCAGCGCATGCGGGCGGCCGCGCGGCCCTTCATGCGAGCGTGCCGCGCGCTGCGCCGGCACCCGGTCGTCCGGGCTGCCCTGCGGGTCGTCTGGGGAGCAGCGGAGCCGCGGGAGCGCCCGTTCGTGCCGTGAGCCGCTGTCGGCGTGCTCTTCGGGGCGCTCGGGGTGTCGCTCACGGTGACGTCGCCCTGGCCCTGCTCGACCGGCACGTCGTCGAGCCGGCGGCGACCGAAGTCGGTCGTGTAGGTCGCGCCCGGGTTGCTCGACGCCGGCGTGCCGACCGCGATCCCGAGGCCGATGTCCTCGTAGTCGCCGTTGAGGATGTTGGCGCGGTGCGGCGGGCTGTTCATCCAGGCCTTGACGATCTCCCCCGGGCTGGCGAGATAGGACTCGCCCCAGGCGATGTTCTCGCCGACGATCCAGGACCCCGGGTGTCCGAGGTAGCCGACGGCGGTCAGGCGGTCGGTCAGCTCGGAGCCGTCCGGGCTGACGTGTGCGAAGAACTGCTTGCTGACCATCAGCGCCGAGTAGTCGCTCGAGGCCTTCGTGAGCAGGGCCTGCTCGCTCACGGCGGGCAGGCCCTTGGCGGCACGCTGGGCGTTGAGCAGGCAGAGCGTCGTCTGCGCGATCTGCGGAAGGTTGTCGACCGCGGGCCTGGCGTCCGCCCCCGGGCAATCACCGGCCACGGCCGCGGAGGGAGCGGCGAGCGCTGCGACCACGATCAGGGCAGCGAGCGTGGAAAGGCGGCGCATGCGTTCCCATCGGCCCGTGTGAGCGCGAATCGAGGATCCGCAGTGCCGAGTGGACGTTTTGGCCGTGAAGCCCGTGCGACAGATGCACTCCCGTCCGCGGAATGGCGGTGTTTCCGGGCCGAATGGCCGGCGGGTCTGGAGGTTTGTGGCGGGATGAGAGAGCCATCAGGACACGCCTACGGCGCGTCCTGTCCCGCCGGGGGGCCGTACCCCTAGCCGGCGAACTGCGGCCTGATCACGACGCGCGGCCGGCAGCGGCTGAACTGGAGGCTCAGCGTGCGGCTCCGCGGGACGGCGTCGGCGGCGAACCGGACCGTGGCCCGGACCTTGTAGGTGCCGTACGCAAGGCTCCGGGTGGTGAGGACGAGCCGGAAGCTCCCGCCGCTGCCCGCCTTCGTCAGCGTCCTGACCGTCCGGCCGTTCACGGAGAACGTGACCTTCGTGACGTTGCCGCCGGTCACGGTGGCGGTCGCCCGACGGCTTGCCACGCAGCCGACGGTGCCGGTCAGGCGGGCGCGACCGCTGACGTTGGACGCGGGCAGCACCGCCCCGGCCGGGGCGGACAGCACGGTGTCCGTGGTGTCGGTCGCGCCGACCGTCCTGCCACCGGCGTCCGTCCCGCTGACGTCGCCCTTGTTGCTGACCTTCGTCTCGCCGGCCCTGGTCTGGATCTGGCACTGGTAGACCCAGGTCTCGCCCGGGTTCAGCTCGGCCGGCGTCCTGTCGCCGTTCTTCGACGTCGGGACCGCCGGCGCGGCGGCACAGGCGCCGCCGGTGAGCACGGTGTCGGTCAGCTTGACGCCGGCCTCCGGGAAGTCGGTGTTGCCGGTGTTCTTCACCGCGAGGTCATAGGTGAGCAGCTCGCCCGCCGTCCCGGACTGCGGGCCGGTCTTGTCGATCGCGATCGCGGGGACGAGCAGCGCCGTCAGCACGGAGTCCTTCCCCATGACCGTGCCGGACTCGTCCGCCGCAGCCGCGGTGGCGGTCGCGGTGCTGGACACCGGGTCGGTGCCGGCCTTGAAGAGGTCCGCAGCCTTGACCGTGCAGCCGTAGCGCCAGGTCTCACCGCTCTGGAGCACGTCGTCGCCGTTGTTGTCCGGGTCGACCGCGGTGCTGGTGTCAGGGCCCGTGACCGCAGGGCAGCGGTCGTCCGCCACGCTCACCCCGGTCAGGTCCGCGCTGCCCGGGTTGCTCACGTCATAGGTGAAGCTCGCCGAGTCGTCGAGGTAGACGGCCTGGGCCTTCGGGGCCGTCACGACGGCGACCGCGCCCGCTGCCTGCGCGAATGCCGGCAGGCTGAAGAGCGCGACCGGCGCGACCACGCCGAACACCACTGCGAACCGCGCCATCCGGGCGCACAACCCGGAGACCGGGCGACCAAACGAAAGCATCCTGCTTACCCCCAAGTCCCGCCCGGCTTCGTGTCCCCCACGGCCGAACGAGCTCGATGTCCCGGTCCATGTCCCCCCTGGCGCCGACAGACCGGATGGGACGGCGCAGGCCCCTGGTCCGAGGTATAGCGCGGCGGGTGGTGGGTGGCAAGCGACGAACGGCCTTTCGGCATCGGACATGTGTCCGTTTGCGCGGGGCCCGCTCAAGTTCTCCGGCTGGACGGCGTGACGCGAAATGCGCCGCGCATGAACGGGTGGATCCGGCAGAAATAGGTGTACAGCCCGGGCTTCAGGCTCTTCGGCGTCTTCCAGGTGGTGGTGCCGACACAGCCGTCGGAGATGATCTTCACCAGGCCGGGGACGTCGTCACAGCGCGCCGGCGGGGCCCGCACCGGTGCGGCCGCCGTGATCGGGTACGTGTCGCCGTTGCCGGTCGAGTACAGCGTGCTGCTGAGCGTCGGCCCGAACCCCAGTTCACCGGAGTCGAAGATCGCGGGACCGTTCGCCAGCGGGTAGCCGATGCCGCCCGTCAGGTTGCACGGGCTCTTACACGCGGTGATCGTGTGGAACCGGATCGTCAGCGGGTTGTCCTCGTTGACGAACGTGAGCTGCTTGCCCTGCGGCACCGTCGGCGGCAGGCCGCGCCGGCCGCGCAGCGTCAGGTCACCCTGCTGGAAGGCGAAGTTCTTGATGATCACGCGGTCGCGCAGCGGGCCGCGGCGCAGGCGCAGCGGGTTGCTGAGCCCCGGGTTCGGGCGCCGCACGCCGGCGTCCACGTTCTCCGGGAGCCGGCCGTGTGTCAGGTAGTCCGTCTGATCCACGTCCCCGGCGAACGGATCGACTCCCCGTCCGCCCCGTTCGTGATCCCGACGATCATGATGCCCATGACCTCGTACCAGGACGCCCTCGTGGTGTCGTAGGTCGCCGACGTGGAGATGACGTCGCCCTTCTTGATCGCGACCCTCCAGGTCGGTGCGGTGGCGCTCATCGACACGTCCCAGGAGACGGCGCCGGCCGGCTCGAAGTAGTCGGCGCGCGAGCGGAAGATCCGCTTCCGGACCCCGTTGCGGGTCACGAACAGATCGGTGTAGAGCCCGCCCGGATGCAGGTGCCCGGCGGTCATCACGAGCGTCGCGTCGCGGCCTGCCACCCAGGTGTTGCGCTGCGGCCCGCGCCCGTAGGGGTCCCGGGCCTGGTCGGGGAACGTGTACGCGCCGCCCGTTCCCGACCCGCGCAGCGCGTCGAACACCGGGTAGGGCTTGCCGTCCTCGACGTCCATCCAGAGCGTCGAGATCTCCTTGATCCCCGCCGCTTCAGGGGCGCTGTCGGGGATGAACCACACGGTGGACGTGATGTAGACCTGCCTCGGCGACGCGCTCAGGTCGTGGACCATGTGGTTGATCACGAGCGACTGCCGGGTCGTGTACCGCCAGCCGTACCCGTCCGGGGCGTTGAAGTTCGTCTTCTCCTCCCCCGCGGCGAACGTCGGCTTCAGGTTGAGCAGCCACACGGCGTGGTGCAGGTGCACCTCGGTGACCGGGGGCGCCTTGCCGTCGGAGGCGTTGACGAGGCCGGGCCGGAAGCCGACGATCCAGCCGTTCACCGCCGGGCGCTGCTGCTGGACGTCGACGTTGATGAGGTTCTGCCCGGGCTTGATCGTCATCGGCCCGTACTTGTAGGTGAGCACCTGCGCCCCGGGCGGCGGCGACGGATCGCGCACAGGGATGCTCGGCGTCGTGGCGGCGAACGCGGTCGGCCGAGCGGCCGCGGCGGGGCCCGCGAGCAGGCCGGCAGGACCGCGCTCACGGCCAGGATCAGCCCCAGGGTTCGCCACCTCGTCATCCGCTCTCCTCCGCTGCGCGGCCCGCACCCGGGTGGGGCGTCATGAACGCCAGCGGGACGCTGCTGCCCAGTTCCCGCCGGACGGTCGCGATTCGCCGTCCCGACTGCACCGCCTCGCGGACGCTACCGAGCGGCCGGCCGGGAAGCGCCGCCACGCGCCCGAGGTCCGGGGCGACGACGACGAGGCCCCACAGGCGCGCCGGTGCGTCGCCCGTGGGCGCCGGCGGCCCGGCGACCTCGACGAGCACGTCGCCGGCCCACAGGAACGCCTGGTGCAGGTCGGGCCCGGCCTCGCGCACCCGCCGGACCTCCATGCCGATGCCCTCGAGCGCGTCCAGCGTGCGACGCAGGTCGGGGGTGTGCACGACGACGTGGTCAAGGCCGAGCGCCCCGTTGGGATGGGCGCCGCGCGACGGCGGGCGTGCTCGCGTCCGCCGCGACGGCGGTCGCGATGCCGTCGACGCTCGCGGGAAGCGCGGCGCCCGGACGCAGCGTCCAGCCGGTGATCCCCTCCCCTGCACGTGCACCGCGCAGGGTGATCGTCACCCCTCCGAGCACGCAGCTGCCCGTGTCCGAGACGCTGAACCCCAGCTCCCGCCACAGCTCCGGCGCGTCGGCGATGTCGAGACCCGCGAGCGCCGGAAGATCCCCGCGCCCCACGAGCCCGCCTCAGCGGTTGCGCCGGCGCTGCCGGCGCGCGGCCTTGGCCTTCGCCCGCTGCTTGCGCTTCGTCGCCTGTCCGCGCTTGTGGGCGTCGCCCGCGAGGTGGGCGGACTCCGAGTCACCGGCGGTCAGCGGCGCCCGGCGACGCGCGTCGCTCGCGATCCACAGCCCGATGCCGGTGATCACGCCGACGCCGGCGGCGACCACGAGGACCGCCTGGATCGTCGACAGCCCGCCACCGGTCGAGTGAGTTCGTCGTCGGCGTCGTCGTCGTGCGTGTCGGCCGGCGCGCTGCGGCAGGCTGCCGAACGGCGAGCTCTGGGCCAGCGCGACCCCCGACGGCAGCGCGAGCAGCGCGACGACCAGCAGGGCGACGAGGCGGACGCGGCGTGGACGGGACATCACGCGGCGGACGATACCCGGCTGAGCGGCGCGCGACCGCCGCGGCTATCGTTCGATCCATGCCGCCCAAGGCCCGACAGATCCGCATGGACCAGCGCTCGGCGATGTCCGAGATGCAGGCGCTCGAGCAGCGCAGCGACGAGGAGCTCGAGCGCGAGCAGAAGTACAAGGCCGCGGCGCTCTCGATCCTCGGGGCGCGTGCCGCCGAGAAGTACGACGCGAAGGCCGTCCCGCGCCTACTTCCAGCGCGCGATCGCCGCGGCCCGGCCGCAGGAGCGCATGCAGATCCGGCGCATGGCGGACGCGTCGCTCGCGCTCGCCGAGCGCCGGCCGGACGACCTGAAGATCGCCGTCGAGCGCCTCGGCCAGGAGGCGCCGTCCAGCCGTCAGCTCTTCCTGCTGCGCGCGGCCGGCCTGCTCGCGCCGCCGCCGAGCGCCGGCACGTTCGCCCGCGTCCGCGGCGTCGTGCTGATCCTGCTGCTCGTCGTCGCGTTGATCGCGCTCGGCTTCGGGATCGTCAAGCTCGTCGGGCTCGCCTTCGGCGGCGTCGGCACCGTCACCGCCGTCTGGGCCGGCATGCTGCTGATCGTCGTCGTGCTCGGCGTCCTGGCGCTGATCGGCCGACGACGGCAGGCGCGGGCGCGAGCCGCCCGCGGGCTCCCGGGCTGACGGAGGCCGCCGTGTGCGGCCGCTACTCGCTGACCGGGCCGAACCCCGCGAAGGTGCGCGAGCGCTTCGCGCTTGGTGACGGCGTCCCGGTCGAGCAGCGCTTCAACATCGCTCCCGGGAACGGACGTCGTGGCGGTGACGACCGACCGCGAGGGTGCTCCGCGCGGCGACCTGCTGCGCTGGGGCCTCGTCCCGCACTGGGCCGACAGCCCGAAGGTCGGGCTACAGGATGATCAACGCCCGCGCCGAGACGCTGGCGGAGCGGCCGGCGTTCCGCGACGCGCTTGCGACGCACCGCTGCCTGATCGTCGCCGACGGCTTCTACGAGTGGCAGCCGCGGACCCATGGGCCGAAGCTGCCGTGGTGGATCACGCGCGAGGATCACGAGCCGTTCGCCTTCGCCGGCCTGTGGGCGAGCTGGCGCCCCGCCCCCGACGTCGAGCCGCTGCGCAGCTGCACGATCATCACGACGCAGGCGTCCGCGTCGCTGCGCGAGGTCCACGAGCCGCATGCCGGTGATCCTGCGAGCCCGGCGCCGAGTCCGGCATGGCTCGATCACGGAGCGACGCCGGCCGCGCTGGCGGGCCTGCTCGTCCCGTTCCCGGACACCACCCGGATTCCGGTCAGCACCGCCGTGAACGACGCGGGCCACGACGCGCCCGACTGCATCGAGCCCGTCGACCCCGGCCCGGACGAGCCCGCATCCCCCACGCTCTTCTGAGCACCGCGCCCGGTACCGTGCCCGCCGTGCGCTACGTGCTGCTGATCGCCAATCCGACGTCGGGCGGGGGCAAGGTCCCGGGGCTGCTTCCCGGCGTGCGCGCGCGGCTCGACGCGCTCGGCGTCGCGCACCGGACCGAGCTGACGCGCGACCTCCCCCACGCGCGCGAGCTCGCGCTCGAGGCGCTCGGGCTCGGACGAGATCCCGGTCGCCTTCTCCGGCGACGGCGTCGCGGGCGCCGTCGCCGGCGCCGCCCGCGCCCGGCCGGACGCGGTCATCGGGGTGCTGCCGGGCGGCAGCGGCAACGACTTCTGCCGGCACACGGGGATCCCGGGCGACGCGCTGGCCGCCTGCGACGTCCTCGCCCATGGCGAACCCCGGCCGATCGATCTCGGCGAGGCGAACGGCGCGCCGTTCCTGGGGATCGCGAGCCTCGGCTTCGACTCCGAGGCCAACGCGGCGGCGAACGCCGCGCCGCGGGTGCTCGGACGCGGGATCTACGTCTACGGCGCGCTGAGCGCGGTCGCCCGCTGGAAGCCCGCGGACTTCGAGGTCGAGCTGGACGGAGCGGTCGAGCGGTTCGAGGGCTGGAGCGTCATCTGTGCCAACACGAGTGTCTACGGTGCAGGCATGTTCGTCGCCCCACAGGCCCGGATCGACGACGGCCTGCTCGACGTGGTCCTGATCCGCAAGACGAGCCGCGGGCGCTTCCTGGCCTCCTTTCCGAAGGTCTTCAAGGGCGCGCACGTGCACGACGACAACGTGAGCGTCCAGCGCGCGCGCGAGGTGCGCGTGTCCGCGAGCCGCCCGTTCTCGGTGTTCGCGGACGGCGATCCGATCGCGGATCTGCCGGTCGTGGTGCGCGTGCTCCCCGCCGCCGTGCGCGTCCTGCTGCCCGCCGCGCCGTGAGCCCGCTGCGCACGAGCCTGGCGGCCGGGGTCGCCCGGGCCGCGGGCGTCGCCACGCGGCGCTCCGGCGCGCGGCGGCACGAGCCTGCCCGGGAAGGTCCTGCTGGCGCTCGACCCGCGCGCGATCGCCCGGCTCGGCGCGCGACTGCCGCAGGGCAGCGCGGTGATCAGCGCGACGAACGGGAAGACCACGACGGCGCTGATGGCCGCGGCGATCCTGGAGGGCCGCGGCGAGCACCTCGTGCACAACCGCGCCGGCGCGAACATGGCCGGCGGGATCGCCGCGACGCTGCTCGCAGAACAGGGCGACCGCGGCCTGTTCGAGGTCGACGAGTTCTGGCTCGACGGCATCGTCGCGCAGCTTCGCCCGCAGGCGCTGCTGCTGGCGAACCTGTTCCGCGACCAGCTCGACCGCTACGGCGAGCTCGAGACGATCGCCGAGCGCTGGGCACAGGTGACGGCCTCGGGTGACGCGCGGCGGCTGATCCTCAACGCCGACGACCCGACGGTCGCCGATCTCGGCCGCGACCGCGACGACGTCCTCTACTTCGGCGTGGAGGACGACGGCGTCGCGCTCGCCGCGCTCCAGCACGCGTCGGACGCCACGCACTGCCGCCGGTGCGGGGCGCCGTACGTCTACGACGCGCACTATCTGGGACACCTCGGCCGCTACCACTGCGATGCCTGCGGCGCGCGCCGGCCGGAGCCCGCCATCGCGGCCCGCGACATCCAGCTCGAAGGGATCGACGGCGCCTCGTTCACGCTCGACCTCTGCGGTCACGCCGAGCGGGTCCGGATCCCGCTCCCGGGCCTCTACAACGTCTACAACGCGCTCGCCGCCGCGGCGCTGACGAGCGCGCTCGGCGCGACGCCCGCGCAGATCGCAGGCGGGCTGCAGGCCGTGCGCGCGGCCTTCGGCCGGGCCGAGCGCGTCACGCTCGGCGACCGCGAGCTCGCGATCCTGCTCGTCAAGAACCCGGCCGGCGCGAACGAGGTGCTGCGCACCCTTGCGCTGGAGGCCGGCGAGCACGACCTGCTGGCGGTCCTCAACGACAATGTCGCCGATGGCCGCGACGTGAGCTGGATCTGGGACGCCGACTTCGAGGTCCTCGAGGGCCGCACACGACGCGCGACGTGTTCGGGACGCGCGCCGCGGAGATGGCGCTGCGCCTCAAGTACGCCGGCGTGCCGGCGGACCGC
This sequence comes from uncultured Actinomycetes bacterium, assembly GCA_963721255.1. GTDB lineage: Bacteria > Actinomycetota > Thermoleophilia > Solirubrobacterales > Solirubrobacteraceae > F1-60-MAGs163. The sequence continues at coordinate 103,566 of CAVRIM010000007.1, read as the reverse complement.
ATCGACGTCGAGGACGACCTCGCCGCGGCGCTCGATCGCGCCGCCCGCGGGCCTGCGGCCGGTCCGGGCCCGCTCTTCGTCCTGCCGACGTACACCGCGATGCTGGCGCTGCGCGAGGAGCTCGTGAAGCGCGGCGCAGCAACGGAGTCGTTCGCGTGAGCACGGGCCGCGACGCATCTGGCACGACCTCGAATGCGGTGCCTACGACATGGACCTGGCCTGCTGGCGTGAGCTTGCCGCGGGGGCGCACGGACCCGTGCTGGACGTCGGCGCGGGAACCGGGCGGATCACGCTCGACCTCGCCCGCCGCGGCCACGAGGTCGTCGCCGTCAACGCGGAGGCGTCACTGCTCGCGGCGCTGCGCGAGCGTGCCGGCGGGCTGCTCGTCGAGACCGTCCACGCCGACGCGCGCGAGCTGGCCGTGGATCAGCGGTTCCCGCTGATCATCGTCCCGATGCAGACGGTGCAGCTGCTCGGCGGGAGCTCCGGCCGAGCCGCGTTCCTCACGCGCGCCCGGGACCACCTCACGGCGGACGGCGTCGTCGCGCTTGCGATCGCGGACGCGCTCGAGGGCGCGCCGTCGGCGAGTACAGCGAGCCGCCCAGACCGGAGATGCGGGAGATAAGACGGGATCGTCTACTCCAGCCGGGCCGTCGCGATCACGGACGAGGGCGAGCAGTGCGCGATCTTCCGGATCCGCGAGACCGTCGACGAGATCGGCGCGCACACCGCGGAGGACAACATCATCCGGCTCGACGCGCTCGACCCGGCGACGCTCAAGGGTGAAGGCCGCGCCGCCGGGCTGCGCGTGCTGCCCCGCGGCAGCGTGCCCGAGAGCGACGAGTACATCGGCTCGACCGTGGTGATGCTCGGTGCCTGAGCGCACGCTGCGCCTCTGCGCGCTCTACCCGGACCTGATGAACATCTACGCCGACCGCGGCAACATCCTGCTGCTGGAGCGCCGCTGCGCCTGGCGCGGCATCGGCTTCAGCGTCACCGCGGCGGGGATCGGCGACGCGCTCGACCCCGAGGCCCACGACATCTTCTACCTCGGCGGCGGGCAGGACCGCGATCAGCTGCTCGTCGCCCGCGACCTCGTCGAGGTCAAGCGCGACGCCCTGCATGCGGCCGCCGCGCGCGGAGCGGTCGTCCTCGGGGTCTGCGGCGGCTATCAGCTGCTCGGGCGCTCCTACGTGGCCGGCGACGACGAGATCGACGGCATCGGCCTGCTCGACGTCGTCACCGTGCGCGAGGAGGGCCCGCGCCTGGTCGGCAACGTGGCGATCGAGGTGGATCTTCCTGACCCCGCCCACCCGGACGGCCCTCAGGTGCTGGCGGGCTTCGAGAACCACGGCGGGCGCACGCGGCTCGGACCCGCCGGCAGGCCGCTCGGTCGGGTGCTGCGCGGTCACGGCAACGACGGGCGCACAGGCCTGGAGGGCGCCCGCGATGGGACGGTGATCGGCACCTACCTGCACGGGCCGCTGCTGCCGAAGAACGCCTGGTTCGCCGATTGGCTCGTGCAGACCGCGCTGCGTCCGGGCGCGCCCCTCGCGGAGCTCGACGACCGGCTCGAGGACGCGGCACACGCCGGCGCACGCCGGGCCGCCGGTCTGCCCGCGACCTGAGCTCAGCGCCCGGTGGAGCCGAACCCGCCGGCGCCGCGAACGGCCTCGGTCAGCTCGTGCGCCTCGACCGGCTCGGGCAGCGTCACCGCCACCACGACGAGCTGGGCGATCCGGTCACCCGCGGCGATCTCGAACGCGACCTCGCGATCGGTCTTCACCAGCAGCACGTGAAGCTCGCCGCGGTAGCCCGCGTCGATCAGGCCCGGCGCGTTGACGAGCGAGATCCCGTGACGGGCGGCGAGGCCGGAGCGCGGCAGCACGAGGCCGGCATATCCGGACGGGATCTCGACGGCGAGCCCGGTGCGCACCTGCGCGCGCCTGCCGGGGTCGATCGTGAGCGCCTCGACCGAGCAGAGGTCCAGGCCGGCATCGTCCGCGTGCGCGCGGACGGGCAGGACGGCGGCGGGATCGACTCGCCGGACCGGGAGCTTCGCGCGCGACCCCGGCGCCGTTGACCGCGAAGCGCGAGAAGCGCTCGGCGATCTGCGCAGGCACGCGCGCCTTGACGAGGACGCCGTCGGGCGTGTCGGTGCGCTCGAGGTCGCCGGCGATGTCGTGCAGCTCGGCGAGACGACCGCCCTCCGCATAGGGCATCAGCAGCTCGATCGGCTGCATCCGGCGCACGAACTCGTCCTCGATCCGCTCGCGCAGCCGGTCGAGCCCGGTGCCCTCCGCGGCGGAGATCAGGACGGCATCCGGGTGCAGGCGCCGCAGCTCCGCGCGGCGATCGGCGTCGATCAGGTCGGCCTTGTTGAGGACGAGCAGGCGCGGGTTCTCCCCCGCCCCGATCTCCTCGAGCACCGTGTCGACGGCCGCCAGCATCTCGAGCAGCTCGTCCTCCTCGGCGCTGGCGTCGACGACGTGGAGGATCAGCTCCGCCAGCCGCGTCTCCTCGAGCGTCGCGCCGAACGCGTCGACGAGCTGGTGGGGCAGCTTGCGGATGAAGCCGACGGTGTCGGTGACCAGGAATGGCCGGCCCTCGAGCCGCATCGTCCGCGTGGTCGGGTCGAGCGTGTGGAAGAGGCGATCCTGCACGCCGACGTCGGAGCCGGTCAGCGCGTTCAGCAGCGTCGACTTCCCGGCGTTCGTGTACCCGGCGAGCGCGATCTCCGGCAGACCGGACCGCTCGCGCTCGGCGCGCATGACGTCGCGCGAGCCCTTGACCTGTGCCAGGGTGCGCTTGAGCGCCGAGATCCGGTTGCGTGCGAGCCGCCGGTCGGTCTCGATCTGCGTCTCGCCCGGTCCGCGCGTTCCGACCCCACCGACGCCGAGCCGGTCGAGGTGGGTCCAGAGGCCCCGCATGCGCGCCATGTTGTACTCGAGCTGCGCGAGCTCGACCTGGAGCTTGCCGTCGGCGCTGTGTGCGTGGCCGGCGAACACGTCGAGGATCAGCGAGGTGCGGTCGAGCACCGGCATCTCCAGCTCCTTCTCGATGTTGCGCTCCTGCCGCGGAGAAAGCTCGTCGTCGCAGACGATGACGTTGGCGTCCGCCGCCTTCGCCGCCGCCTTCACCTCCTCGAGCTTGCCCGGACCGAGGTAGGTGTTCGGGTGGGGCTTCTCGCGGTGCTGGACGATCTGGCCGACGACGGCGACGCCGGCTGTGCGCAGGAGCTCCTGCAGCTCGGAGAGATCGTCGCCCTCCTCCAGCGCGGCGATGCAGAATGCGCGCTGCTTTGCGCGACCAGGGCGCTCGGCGCCCGGGCGGGGCGTCTCGGTGGTGCGTCCGTGGCGACTACGTTCCTGCAAGCGACACCGAGTCTAGATGGTGCACTGGTTCCCGCGTCCGCGTGCACTAGCGTCTCGCGCGTGACCGATGCCCTGGCAGCGCGGCTCGCCGCGCGGACGCTCGAGCTGATCGACGTCCCGTCCGAGTCGCGGGCGGAGGCGCCGCTCGCCGCCCACGTCCTTCAGCTGCTCGCGGGCGCCGGCGTCGCGGTGCGCGACGCCGGCGACAGCTGCGTGCTCGGGGGCGTCACCGAGCGCGGCGACGCGGCCGCTGGTCCTGCTGGCCGGGCATTTCGACACGGTTCCCGCGCAGGGCAACATCCCGGGCCGCATCGCCGACGGCGTCGTGCACGGCCTCGGGGCGGTCGACATGAAGGGCTCCCTCGCCGTGATGATCGAGCTCGCGATCGACCGCGCCACGGGCGGCGGCGAGCGGGACGACGTCGATCTCGGCTTCGTCTTCTTCGGCCGCGAGGAGCTGCCGAGCGCCGAGAGCGCGCTCGAGCCGCTGCTGGCGCGCGAGGACGGGCTGCGCGGCGCCGATCTCGCGATCGTGATGGAGCCGACGGGCACGGCGCTCCAGGCCGGCTGCCTGGGCAACGTCAACGGGACCTGGACCTTCACCGGGCGCAGCGGCCACTCCGCCCGTCCCTGGCTTGCGGACAACGCGATCGAGCACGCCGCCCGCGGGATCTCGGCGCTCGCCGCGATCGACCCGGTCGAGCACGACTTCGACGGCCTCACCTACACCGAGGTCGTGTCCGTGACGACGATCGCCGGCGGGATCGCGGACAACGTGATCCCCGACGAGGTCCGCGCCCACGTCAACTACCGCTACCCGCCGGGGATGACGCCAGCGCAGGCCGCCGCGCGGGCGCACTCCATGTGCGACGCGTTCGGGGCCCTGGAGATCACGTCGAACGCCCCGTCCGGCCCGGTGCCGGTCGACAACCCGCTCGTCGAGCGCCTGCTGCGCGGCCGGTGACCTGCGCCGCGAGCCCAAGCAGGCCTGGACCCCGGTCGCGGAGTTCGGCGCGGCGGGCATCGACGCGGTGAACTTCGGGCCCGGCGAGCCCCGTTCGCGCACACCCGGGACGAACACGTCGCCGCCGCCGACCTCGCTCGCGGCTACGCCGTCATCGACGCGTTCGCCCGCGCCCGCTGATGCAGCTCAGCCCGCTGCTCGACGAGCTCGGCACGTACCCGTTCGCGCGCCTCGACGCAGGCGCGTGAGCGCGTCGAGGCCCGCGGGGTCCGGCTGATCGACTTCGGCGTCGGCGAGCCGCGCGAGGAGACACCCGCGTTCATCCGCGAGGCCCTGATCCGCGCGATCGAGGACGAGCCGGTGTCGCGCTATCCGCTTGCGGCCGGACTCCCCGAGCTGCGCGAGGCGATCGCGGGCTGGCTGCGCCGCCGGTTCTCCGTCCGGCTCGACCCGGGGATCGAGATCCTGCCCACGCTGGGCAGCAAGGAGGCGATCCACCACCTCGCCGGCGTGCTGATCGGTGCGGGGAGCCCGCGTGACCTCGTGGCGGTCACGACCCCGGGGTACCCGGTCCCGGGCCGCGGGGCGCGCTTTGCGGGCGCCGGCGTCGTCGAGCTGCCGCTCGACCGCGAGTCCGGCTGGCTTCCGGACCCGGGCGCGCTCGACCCGTCCATCTGGCGCCGGCTCGCGCTGATCTGGGTGAACCACCCCGGCAACCCCACCGGCGCGACCGCGCCGCTCGCGTTCTACGCCGAGCTCGCCGAGCGCTGCCGCCGCGAGGGCGTCGTGCTGGCGTCCGACGAGGCCTACAGCGAGATCTGGCTCGACGGGGAGCCGCCGGCCTCCGTGCTCCAGGTCGACGACCCGACGCACGTCCTGGCGTTCCACTCGCTCTCCAAGCGGTCCTCGATGCCCGGGTACCGGTCGGGGTTCGTGGCCGGGGACCCGCTGCTGATCGCGGCGCTCAAGCAGGTGCGCCCGTCGCTCGGGGTCACGCCGCAGACGTTCGTGCAGCGGGCGTCGATCGCCGCCTGGGCGACGAGGCCCACGTCGAGCAGATCCGAGCGCGCTACCGGGCCAAGCGCGACCTCCTGGAGCCGGCGCTGAACGCGATCGGCCTCGAGCACGTCGGCGGGCCGGCGGCGTTCTTCCGCTGGTGCCGCGTGCCCGGCGACGGGGACGCCGAGGCGCTGGCCGAGCGGCTGCTCGAACATGGCGTCGTCGTCGCTCCGGGACCGTTCTTCGGTGACGGGGGTGCGGGATTCGTCCGGATCGCGCTCGTGCCGACGCTCGAGGAGTGCGCCGCCGCGGCGCAGTCGCTCAGCGCCCTCGCGCAGTAGGTTCCCGGGCGTGAGCGACGATCAGCAGGGCGGCGCCTGGGCCGCGGGCCTCGCGACCATCTCCGAGCCGGGCGGCCAGGTCCTGGACACGTACTTCCCGGCCCCGAAGCTCGGAGCCCCGCCGCCGGGCGCGGCCTCCGGCACGACCGAGATCGAGGCGCACGCCGCCGCCAATCTGCAGGCCCACGGCCTGGCCGAGGCCGCCGGGCACGACGAGCTGCGCCGCGTCCGCCTGGCGACCGTCCTGACCGTCATCGCCGACCTGAGCGCCCCGCCCGCCGACGCGCATGACGCCTATCTGCGCCTGCACCTGCTCTCCCACCGCCTGGTGGCACCGCGCGCCATCAACGTCGACGGCATCTTCGGCGTCCTGTCGAACGTCGTCTGGACGAGCGCCGGCCCGTGCGAGGTGGACGACTTCGAGGCCACGCGCCTGCGGTTCCTGGCCTGCGGCCGGCGGCTTCAGGTCACGGGCGTCGACAAGTTCCCGCGGATGACCGACTACGTGGTGCCGAGCGGCGTGCGGATCGCCGACGCCGACCGCGTGCGCCTCGGCGCGCACCTGTCGGAGGGCACGACCGTCATGCACGAGGGGTTCGTGAACTACAACGCCGGCACGATGGGCGCCTCGATGGTCGAGGGCCGGATCAGCGCCGGCGTGATCGTCGGCACCGGGTCCGACCTGGGCGGCGGCGCGTCGGTGATGGGCACGCTGTCGGGCGGCGGCACGCAGGTGATCCGGATCGGGGAGCGCTGCCTCGTCGGCGCCAACGCCGGCATCGGGATCTCCCTCGGGGACGACTGCGTCGTCGAGGCCGGGCTCTACGTGACCGCCGGAACCCGCGTCGCGCTGCCCGACGGGCAGGTCGTGAAGGCCCAGGAGCTCAGCGGCCGCGACGGCCTGCTGTTCCGCCGCAACAGCGAGACCGGCGCGGTGCAGGTGCTTCCGCGAAGCGGCGACTGGGGCGGCCTCAACGCCGCGCTGCACGCCAACGACTGAGCGCTCAGCGCGCGAGGCCGCGCAGCGTCCGCAGCAGCTCGTCGCTCGCCTCGCCCGCGTAGACGGGAACGGCCCAGCCGCTGAGGTCGATGTGCAGGTCCTCCTCCACCGTCACCTCGAGCTCGCCGCCGTCGAGCGCGACCTGCACCGGGGAGTCGCCGCCGCGCAGGACGTACGCCGCCGCGGCCCCGCAGGCTCCGGTGCCGCTGGACATCGTCGCCCCGACGCCGCGCTCGAAGATGCGCGCGCGGATGAACCCCGGCTCGGTCTCGGTCCACCAGCTGACGTTCGTGCGGTTCGGGAAGAGCTCGGAGTGCTCGATCTGCGGCCCGTAGTCCTCGAGCGCGAGCGCGTTGAGCTCGCCGACGCTCGCGACCTCGATCGCGCACTGCGGATTTCCGATCGAGACGTGCTGGAAGGTCCACTCGCGGCCGCCCGCCTCGAGCGTCCCGCGTCCGTCCGGCTCGCCGCTCGGGTAGTGCTCGGAGCGGGTCCGCGCCCGGCCCATGTCGACCGTGCAGGTCGTCGGCGAGGTGATCGTCGGCCGGATCTCCCCGGCCGCGGTCTGGATCGAGAACTGCGTCGACGGTCGTCCATCCGCGCCGGTGCAGGTAGAGGATCGCCTCGCGCGCGCCGTTGCCCGACAGCTCGGCCTCGGAGCCGTCCTGGTTGAAGATCCGCAGCCGCGCGACGAATCCCGGCGCGTCGGGCGGCGACAGCTCGAGCACGCCGTCCGCCCCCACGCCGAGGTGCGGATCGCAGAGACGGCGCACGACCGGCTCGGTCAGCGGGAACCGGGAGCTGGTCGCGCTCGACGATCAGGTAGTCGTTGCCCAGGGCCTGCCACTTCTCGAAGCGCATCGCGGCGAACCCTACGGCGCGGCAGGCGTCGAGAGGATCTCGGCGGCGACGTCCGCCGGCTCCCGCCCGCTGATGTCGAGCACCTCGACCCCCGCGAGCTTGCGCATCCACGTGAGCTGGCGCTTGGCGAAGTTCCGCGTGCGCCGCTGCATCCCCGCCGCGTCGCCGGCCAGCAGCTCGTCGAAGCCCAGCGCCTTGCGCGCCGTCTCGGACGCTCCGCGCCGCCTGCGCCGCGCGGACCTCGTCGATCGCTCCGCGCTCGATCATCTCGAGCGACGCGAGCGTCGATCCGGGCGTACAGCTCGTCGCGGTCGCGCACGAGGCCGACCAGGCGCGTCGGGCGCCGCGTGTCCGCGGTCCACAGCCGGCTCGGGCCCGTCGGGCGGCTCGAGCTCCCCCATGTCCAGCAGCGCCAGCGCGCGCACGATGCGGTGACGATCGGCGGGGTCGATGTCCGCGGCGGCCCAGGGCGCGCGCTGGGCGAGCCGTGCGTGCAGGGCCTCGCGGGCCCGACTCCTCGAGCTCCGCCTCCCAGCGCGCGCGCACGTCATGCGGGAGCTGCGGGCGCAGCTCCAGCGTCGCGAGCGCGGCCCGCAGGTAGAGGCCCGTCCCGCCGACGACGATCGGCGTCGCGCCCTGGGCGAGCAGGGCGTCGATCTCCGCATGCGCGAGCTCGGCGTACTGGCCGACCGAGAAGGTCGCGTCGACCGGGACGATCGACACCAGCAGGTGCTCCAGTCGCGCCCGCTCGGCCGCCGTCGGGACGCCGGTGATCGTCTCGAGCCCCTGGTAGACCTGCAGCGCGTCGGCCGAGACGGCGACGGGCGTGCGCCCCGCGGCGCGCAGCGCGTCGGCGACGCAGAGCGCGACCGCGGTCTTGCCGACGCCGGTCGGGCCGAAGAGCGCGAGGACGCCGTCCGCGGGATCGCGTCGGGGTTCGGAGCAGCCTGCGGGCGGGGCATCCGCCGGGAGTATCGTGGCCGACATGAGCGTGCGCATCGGCTGCGGGCTGTCGACGGGCGCTGACCCGCGCATCGCCGCGATCGAGGCGGGCACCGACGCGCGCCAGGGGCTCGCGGGCCACGCCGCCGACCTCGTCGTCGTCTTCTGCTCCGGCGCGCACCTCGCGGCGCCGGAGTCGACCCTCGAGGGCGTCCACGAGGCGCTGGCGCCCGAGGCGCTCATCGGCTGCGGTGCGGGCGGCGTGCTCGGCGCCGGGCGCGAGATCGAGGGCGGGACCGCCGTGGCGGTCTGGGCGGCCTCGCTCGGCATGGGCGAGGCCGAGACGTTCCACGCGCACGCGACGCCCGGCCGGCTCGAGGGTGAGGTCGCCGTCGGGGGAATGCCGTCCGCCGCCGGGGCCGCCGCCACCCTCCTCTTCCCCGATCCGTACTCGTTCCCGGCCGACCGCGCGCTCGCCGACCTCGCGCGGACGGCCCCGGGCGTGCCGGTGCTCGGCGGGATCTCGAGCGCGCGGACGCTCGACGGCGACGCCGCCCTGTTCCTCGACGACGAGATCGTCACGGACGGCGCCGTCGGAGCCGTGCTCCACGGCGTCGAGATCCTTCCGTGCGTGTCGCAGGGCGCGGCGGGCATCGGTCCCGTGCTCGAGATCTCGGCGGTCGACGGGCACGTCATCCGCGAGCTGGACGGCCGCCCCGCGCTCGTCACGCTGCGCGAGGCGATCGAGGGACTGCGCGAGGACGAGCGCGAACTGGTCAGCGGCGGGCTGCTGCTGGGCGTCGCGATCGACGGCGCCCACACGCTCTCGGGCTCCCATGACTACCTCGTGCGCGGGATCATCGGGGCCGACCCCGACGGCGGCACGATCACGGTCGGCGCGCCCGTGCGCGAGGGCCAGGTCGTCCGGCTGCACACGCGCGACGCGAGCTCCGCCGACCTCGACCTGCGCTCCGCGCTCGAGCTGCGCAGCTCCGCGCTCGGCGGGAGCGCCGCCGGCGCGCTCGTCTTCACCTGCAACGGCCGCGGGCAGAACATGTTCGGCATGCCCGATCACGACGCCGACGCCGTCGACGAGGAGCTCGGCGGCGCACCGTGCGCGGGGTTCTTCGCCGCCGGTGAGATCGGTCCGGTCGGCGGCGAGAACTTCCTGCACGGCTTCACCGCGACGGTCGCGGTGTTCGCCGGCGGGACCTGAGCCCGGCTCCCTGCGAGACTGCCGCCCATGATCATCGCCGGCCGGACCGCCCTGCTCACGGGCGCCACAGGAGGTATCGGGCACGCGATCGCGCGGCGGCTGCATCAGGCGGGGGCGCAGCTCACGCTGAGCGGCCGGCGCACAGAGGTGCTCGAGCCGCTCGCCGCAGAGCTCGGCGCCGGCACGCGCGTCGTCGCCGCGGACCTCGCCGACCGGGCGGATGTCCAGCGCCTGGTCGAGGAGTGCTCCGGGATCGACCTGCTCGTCGCGAACGCCGCGCTCCCGGCCTCCGGCGACCTCCTGAGCTTCGACCCGGACGACATCGACCGCGCGCTGGAGGTCAACCTGCGCGCCCCGATCATGCTGGCGCGGCTGCTCGGCGAGGGCATGGCGCAGCGCGAGGCCGGTCACATCGTGCTCATCTCCTCGCTCGCCGGGAAGGCCGCGACGCCCGGCTCGTCGATCTACTCGGCCACGAAGTACGGCCTGCGCGGCTTCGGCCGCGGGCTGCGCGCCGACCTCGCGCCGCGCGGCGTCGGCGTCAGCGTCGTCTTCCCGGGCTTCATCCGCGACGCCGGCATGTTCCACGACTCCGGGGACGCAGCTGCCCTCGTTCGTCGGAACGAGCACGCCGGAGCAGGTGGCCGAGGGCGTGCGCGACGCGATCGAGCGCGACCGCGCCGAGGTCGACGTCGCGCCGATCACGGTGCGCGCGGGCGTCAAGTTCGCGGAGCTGGCGCCCGGCCTCTCGGACCGCCTCGCCGAGCGCCTCGGGTCACGCTCGATCGCCGGCGACATGGCCGGCGGGCAGGCGGACAAGCGCTGAGGCGCCGGCTCAGGCCAGCGCCCGCGCCAGCAGCGACATCTCGCCGGCGAGCGTCTGGCTCGTCGCCGAGGTGATCTGCACGGGGACGATCTCGCCCGGCTGGGCGAGGCCGCCGAAGTTCGCGACCTTGTTGTGCCGCGTGCGGCCGCGCAGCCGCGCCGGATCGTTGCGGGACGGGCCCTCGACGAGCACGTCCAGCGTGCGGCCGACGAACCGCTGCGCCCGCTCGCGGCCGTGCCGCTGCACCGCCTCCAGCAGCCGCTCCATGCGCTCGCCCTGCACCTCGTGCGGCACGATGCCGTCGGTGATCTCGGCCGCCTCGGTGCCGCGCCGCGGCGAGTAGAGGAACGTGAACGCGCCGTCGAACCCGACCTCCTCCACGACCTCGAGGGTCTGCGCGAAGTCCTCCTCGGTCTCCCCCGGGAACCCGACGATGATGTCGGTCGTGATCGAGCAGTCGGGCACGTGCTCGCGGATCAGCGCGGCGCGGTCCAGGAAGCGCGTGCGGTCGTAGGTGCGGCGCATCGCCTTGAGGATCCGGCTCGATCCGGACTGGAGCGGCAGGTGCACGTGCTCGCAGACGGACTCGCAGCTGCGCGTGCGCGAGCACGACGTCCTCGCGCATGTCCTTCGGGTGCGGGCTCGTGTAGCGGATCCGGTCGATGCCGTCGACGGCGTCGATCGCCGCGAGCAGCTCGGCGAACGAGCGGCGCACGCCCGTCGCGCCCAGGTCGCGGCCGTAGCTGTTGACGTTCTGGCCGAGCAGCGTGACCTCGCGCACGCCGTCGGCGGCGAGGCGCTCGGCCTCGCCGACGAGCTCCTCGAGCGGCCGGCTGACCTCGCGGCCGCGCGTGCTCGGCACGATGCAGTACGAGCAGCGGGAGTTGCAGCCGACGCTGATCTGCATCCATGCGGAGAACTCGCGCGCGCGGCGCATCGGCAGGTGGCCGGTGAAGCCCTCGAACTCGAAGAAGCCCTGAGCGGTGATCGAGTCCGACGTCAGGAACTCCGCGAGCTTGTGCACCTGGCCGGGCCCGAACGCCACGTCGACGAACGGGAACCGCTCGAACACCTCGTCCTTCACCGACTGCGCCCAGCAGCCGCCGACGCCGACGATGACGTCCGGGCGCTCGCGCTTGACGCGCCGCGCCGTCCCGAGGTGGGCGACGAACCGCTCGTCCGCCGCCTCGCGGATCGAGCAGGTGTTGAAGAGGATCACGTCGGCGCAGCTCGCGCTCGGGCGATTCCTCGTAGCCGAGCGACTCGAGCATGCCCTTCATGCGCTCGGAGTCGTGGGCGTTCATCTGGCAGCCGAACGTCGTGAGGTGGTAGCGCTTCATGCCTGCGCGACAGCGTAACGCGGGGACTTGCGGGTCACTTGGCGTAGTCGACGGCGCGCGATTCGCGGATCACCGTCACCTTGATCTGGCCGGGGTACTCGAGCTCGTGCTCGATCTCGCGCGCGATGTCGCGCGCCAGCAGGATCGAGGCGTCGTCGTCGACCGCGCCCGGCGCCACGATCACGCGGATCTCGCGGCCGGCCTGCATCGCGTAGACCTTGTCGACGCCGGGATGGCGCTCGGCGAGCCGCTCGAGCTCGCGCAGGCGCTTGACGTAGTGCTCCAGCGACTCGCCGCGGGCGCCCGGCCGTGCGCCCGAGAGCGCGTCCGCGGTCTGCACGATGACGGCCTCGACGGTCTGCGGCTCGACCTCGTTGTGATGGGCCTCCATCGCGTGCGCGACGGCCTCCTCCTCCCCGTGCCGCCGCGCCAGCTCACCGCCGACGAGCGCGTGCGGCCCCTCGACCTCGTGGCTCACGGCCTTGCCGATGTCGTGCAGCAGCGCCGCCCGCCGGGCCGTGCGCGGGCTGGCGCCGAGCTCCTGCGCGATCACCGCGGCGAGCTGCGCGCACTCGACGGAGTGCGCGAGCACGTTCTGGCCGTAGGAGGTGCGAAAGCGCAGGCGCCCGAGCAGCCGCGTGAGCTCGGGGTCGAGCCCGCGCACGTCGGCCTCGAGCACCGCCTCCTCGCCGAGCTCGAGGATGTGGGCGTCGAGCTCGCTCTTGGCCTGGAAGTAGGTCTCCTCGATGCGCGCCGGGTGGATCCGCCCGTCCAGCAGCAGCTTCTCGAGCGTCATCCGCGCGACCTCGCGCCGCACGCCGTCGAACGCCGAGAGCACGACGGCGTTCGGCGTGTCGTCGATGATGAAGTCGACGCCGGTGAGGTTCTCGAGCGCGCGGATGTTGCGTCCCTCGCGGCCGATGATCCGCCCCTTCATGTCGTCGCTGGGCAGCTGGACGACCGACACGGTGGTCTCGGCGGCGTGGCTGCCCGCGATGCGCTGCATCGCCACCGAGAGGATCGAGCGCACCCGGCGCTCGGCCTGGCGCTTGGTGTCCTCCTCGACCTGCCGCAGGATCCGCGCCTGCTCGTGCCGCGCGCCCTCCTCGACCTCCTTGAGCAGCGCCTGGCGTGCCTGGCCGGCGCTGAGCGAGCCGACCCGCTCGAGCTCGCGCAGGTGGTGCTCGGCGGCCTCCGTGGCGCGGCGGCGCTCGATCTCGACGACGTCCTCGCGGCGGTCGAGGTCGGCGGCGCGGCGGTCGAGGTCGGCGGCGCGCTGGTCGAGCGAGCGCTCGAGGCTGCGGGCGTGCTCCTCGTGGCGGACGAGGTCCGCCTCGCGGCCCGCGAGCGAGGGCGCCTGTCCGGTCGGCGCCGTCCCGGCTCCGGCCGGCCGTCGCCCGCGCCCGATCAGCAGCGCTGCCACGACGAGGCCGGTCGCGAGGACCAGCGCTGCGATGACGAGCTGCATGAGCATCCCTTCCTCTCGCCGCCGGGCAGGGGCCCGGCGGATCCGTTCGCGATGTCGGTGCGCGAAGAGCCCGAGACGCGTGGCGGGATGTCAGTGGTGCCGGGCGATCTGGCCGACCGGGCCTGGGGCGCGCGGTCCGGCGGGTCGGGAGCGGTTCATCGGTCGGTGGTCGTGGTCGTGTCGGAGACTGCGGTGTTCGAGGTCAAATCCGCCGCTTGCGGCGGGCTCTTCGCTGCGCGGCATCGTAGTACCGCCCACAGGGGGCGGCAATCAGGCCGTGTGAGCCCGTTCTAGGCCGTGTAGGCGCGCACGGCCGCGTACGCCGTGTCGAGGTCGTACCCGCGCCGTACGAGCAGCCCGAGCGCCCGTTCGCGTCCGCGGTCGTCCTGCGGGGGCTGCGGCACCCGGCGCTGGAGCACCTCGAGCGCGTCACGCAGCTCGTCCCCCGCCTCGCGCCGGGACACGACCGACGCGATGACCTCCGCGTCCACCCCGACCTGCTGCGAGCCGGCGTTCGATGCGCTCCGTCCCCCAGCCGTCGAGCTTGCGACGGTCCTCGGCGAACATCTGCGCGTAGCGGACGTCGTCGACGTAGCCCTGGCGACCGAGCTCGGCAAGGGCGGCGCTCACGGTCTCCGGCTCGACGCCCTTGGCCTCGAGGTGCCTGCTGACCTCGAGCACCGTACGTTCACGGCGCCCGAGGTAGCGGTAGGCGAGGTCGAGGGCGTGCTGGACCCGGGCCTCGGAGTCCTGCACCGTCACGGCGTGCGTCAGGCCGCGGCCTGCTCCACGACCTCGTCGAGGTCGACGCCGGGCACATCCGGCGACGTCCGCACCTCGGGCGGCAGCGAGCGGTCGCCGTCGCGGTCGATCGGCACGACGAGATCCCGATCGAGGCCGAGCGCACCGTAGATCTTGCCCTCGATCTCCTTCGCCATCTCCGGGTGCTCGTCGAGGAACGCCTTGGCGTTGTTGCGTCCCTGACCGAGCCGGTCCTCGCCGTACGAGAAGAACGAGCCCGACTTCGTGACGATGTTGTGCTCGATCCCCAGGTCGAGGATGCAGCCCGACGTCGAGACGCCGCGGCCGAACTCGATGTCGAACTCGGCCTGGCGGAACGGTGCCGCCACCTTGTTCTTGACGACCTTCACGCGAACCCGGTTGCCGACCGCCTCGGTCCCCTCCTTGAGGGTCTCGATCCGGCGGATGTCCAGGCGCTGGGAGGCGTAGAACTTGAGTGCGCGGCCACCCGGCTGGGTCTCGGGCGAGCCGAACATCACGCCGACCTTCTCGCGGATCTGGTTCGTGAACAGGCAGAGCGTCTGCGCGCGGTTCAGGTTGCCCGCGAGCTTGCGCATCGCCTGGCTCATCATCCGCGCCTGGAGGCCGACGGTCTGGTCGCCCATCTGGCCCTCGAGCTCGACTGCGCGGCGTCAGCGCGGCGACCGAGTCGACCGCGACGACGTCGACCGCCCCGGAGCGCACGAGCATGTCGGCGATCTCGAGCGCCTGCTCGCCGTAGTCCGGCTGCGACACGAGCAGCTCGTCGATGTCGACGCCGATCTTGCTGCGCGTAGAGCGGGTCCATCGCGTGCTCCGCGTCGATGAAGGCGCAGATGCCGCCGAGGCGCTGGGCCTCCGCGAGCACGTGGTAGACGAGCGTCGTCTTGCCCGAAGCCTCAGGGCCGAAGACCTCGACGATCCGCCCGCGCGGCATGCCGCCGATCCCGAGTGCGAGATCGAGCGAGAGCGCCCCTGTGGGGATCGCACTGACGCGGACCTGGGCGCCCTCGTCGCCCATGCGCATGACGCTGCCCTTCCCGAACTGGCGCTCGATCTGGGTCAGCGCGCCCTGCAGGGCGGCGTCGCGTGCCTTTGCGGCCTTCTCGTCAACGGGCATTCCTTCGACCTCTCTCGTCGTGCTGAACGCAGCATGTTCCGGCCTGGATCGGACGGAACCGTGACCCTAGGAGCGGGCATGTGACGGCTCCAGTGCCAGATCGCGGCGAAGCTCAGGCGGCGGTCAGGCGCCGCCGCGCAGCGGGAGCCGCTCCAGCCGCTCGTAGACCGCGCCGGCGGGGCCCAGGTGCGAGCGCAGCAGGACCACCGCGGCGGCCTCGCAGGACGGCGCCGGCGCCGGCGGCTCGCGTCCGACGCGGGGCCGGGCGCCGCGTCGCACGCGGGCGACCGTGACGTGCGGGCGCAGCGCCCGCGCGTCGGGCTCCCAGCCGGGCGTCGCGGCCGCCAGCCGGGGGCCGAGGGTCGCGTGCAGCGCGCTCAGCGTCCCCGCCGGATCCTCGAGCGCGAGCGTCAGCACGTGCGGCCGGCGCGGCGACAGCCAGAGCGCTCCCGCCCCGACGAGCGGGACCGCGCGTCACCGGGGCACCGGCGACCACGGCCCGCAGCGCGTCGATGTCCGCGGCCGGCCGCTCGCCGAGGAAGTGGATCGTGACGTGCAGGGCATCCGCGTCCACCGCGCGCAGCGCCGGGTCGGCGGCGCACGCCCTGCGGCCCCAGCGCGCCAGCGCGGCGCGCGCGTCCGCGGGAAGCTCCAGCGCGACGAAGAGCCGCGCGGCGCTCACACGTCCAGGTCGCCGAGGCCGAGCAGCACCCGGCGCAGCAGGTGCAGCGCGACCGTGGTCGTGCGGTCGCGGACGTCGGCGCGCTTGCCCGGCAGGTTCACCTTGCGGTCGATCCGCCCCCCGCCGCGCTCGGCGACCGAGATCCAGACGAGGCCGACCGGCTTCTCCTCGGTCCCCCCGTCCGGCCCCGCGATGCCGGTGATGCCGATGCCGACGTCGGCGTCGAGCGTGGCGATCGCGCCGTCGGCGAGCGCGCGGGCCACCTCGAGCGACACGGCGCCGTGCTCCTCCACGAGCGCCGGATCCACGCCGGCGACCCCGGTCTTCACGTCGTTGGCGTAGACGACGATGCCCCCGCGCACGTAGGCCGACGAGCCGGGCAGGTCCGTCAGCCGCGCCGCGACGAGTCCGCCGGTGCACGACTCCGCGGTCGCGACGGTCCTGGCCGGCGCGCGCAGCAGGAGCGCCGCGACCTGCTGGTCGACCGTCGTCCCGTCGTCGGAGAAGAGCGTGCCTCGCGTGGCGCTCACGGACGACGGCCGCGAACGCGTCGTAGACCGGCTGGGCCGCCGGGCGGGTAGCGCGTGACGATCTCGACCTCGCCGCGTCGCAGGCAGGTCGTGACCTCGAGCGCGCCCAGGTCGACGCCGCCGCCCTCCGCGCGCCGCAGCGTCTCGGCGATCTCCGACTCCGGGATCCCGAACAGCCGCAGCATCTCCTGCCGGATCTCGGTGCGCCCGCCGATCGAGCGCCGCAGCGCGTCGGTCTCGACCGCGGCGGCCCACATCGGCTGGAGCTCGCCCGGCGGGCCCGGCAGCACGACCACCGACGGGCCCGTGCGGCCGTCCGCGGGCGGAACCACGAGCCCGGGCGCCGTGCCGACCGGCTCGAGGATCGTCGCGCCGAGCGGGATCGTCGCCTGCTTGCGATTGCCCTCCTCGAGCGCGTCGAGATCGATGTTCGGCCAGCGCTTCACGATGCCCTCGAGGATCGCTGCGATGCGCCCGCGCAGCGGCTCGTCCATGACCGGCTCGCGGCCCTGGAAGCGGCCGACGACGGCCGCCGTGAGGTCGTCCGCGGTCGGCCCCAGGCCGCCGCTGGTGACGATCACGTCGACGCCTTCGCGTGCCAGCCATGCGAGCGCGGCCTCCATGTCGTCCGGGCGGTCGCCGACGACGACGATCGTCTCGAGGTCGACGCCCAGCTCGCGCAGGCGCTCGGCGAGCCAGGGCCCGTTGCGGTCGGTCACGCGGCCGGTGAGAACCTCGGTCCCCGTGACGACGATGCCGGCGCGCGCGCTCACGTGCAGCTCGGGCGCTCGGAGCCGCTGAGGCGCGTGAACGACGTGGGCGTGATCGCGTACCCGATCCCGGCCTTCACCGCGGGCACGGTGCGGCGCACGCCGTTGACGAACAGGCGCACGTCCCCGTTGCCCAGCGACAGGCGGAACCTCGACGAGCGGAACGTCCGCGTCGCAGCCCCGGGCTGGAGCACCACGCCGTCGAGCAGCCGGCGCCCGGCCGCGTCGCGCAGGCACGCGTAGAGCTGGCCGGTGGGGACGATCTTCACGGTGGCGACCGCGGCCTTCTTCGGGGCCTTCTTCGGGGCCTTCGAGCCGCTCCGGGGCGTGGTGGTGGTCGCCGTCCGCGGCGTCGTCCCCGTCGTGCCGCCGGAGGAGCCCGAGTTGTTGTCCCCGCGGCCGAGCGCGAACAGCCCGATCAGGACCACCGCGACGAGCGCGAGACCGATCCACAGCCGGCTGTCGCCGGGTGGACCGCGACGCGGCGGACGCTGACGACGGCCCTGCTCGCGCGGGCGCGGCGGCGCGATCGCCTGCATCTCCGGGCGCTCGTACTTGAGCTTGAACTCCTCGACGAGCGAGCGGCCGTCGAGGCCGAGGTAGTCGGCGTACGTCCGCAGGAAGCTCTTGACGAACGTCGGCCCGGGCAGCAGCGCCCACTCCTCGTTCTCGAGCGCGCGCAGATACTTGCCGCGGATCTTCGTGTCCGCCTCAGCTTCGGTGATGTCGATGCGCTGGCGCATTCGCGCCTCGCGCAGGCTCGCGCCGATCCCTGCCATTCGCGTCGAAGGCTAGTCGAGGTCGTCCGCGGCGCCGCCCGGAGCGGCGGCCGGCGCGGGCAGCTCGACGTCGACGGGCGCGTCCTGCGGAACCGCCGGCCGGGCCCTGCAGCGAGGCCAGCACACGCGGCAGCTCCGCCTCGCTGATCAGCACCTGCCTGGGCTTGGAGCCCTCGTATCCGGAGATGATCCCGCGGCGCTCGAGCATGTCGATCAGGCGCCCGGCGCGGGTGTAGCCGAGACGCAGGCGCCGCTGCAGCATCGACGTGGACGCGGTCCCCATCTCGGCGACGAGCTGGATCGCCTCGCCGAGCAGCGGGTCCTCGTCGGGATCGAAGTCGCCGTGATCGCCCGCGTCGGCAGCGGCCTCGGGCTCGACCTCGTCGAGCAGGTCCTCACGCAGCTGCGGCTCGCCCTGAGCGGCCCAGAGCTCCGTCAGCGACGCGATCTGCGGCTCGTCGATGTAGGCGCCCTGGATCCGCTGGAGCCGCGACGAGCCGACCGCGGAGAAGAGCATGTCACCCTGGCCGAGCAGCGACTCGGCGCCGTTCTGGTCGAGGATGACGCGCGAATCCGTCTGGCTCGAGACCGCGAAGGCGATCCGCGACGGGACGTTCGCCTTGATCATGCCGGTGATGACGTCGACGCGCGGGCTCTGCGTGGCGAGCACGAGGTGGATGCCCACGGCGCGGGCCTTCTGCGCGAGCCGGATGATCGAGTCCTCGACGTCGGCGGGCGCGACCATCATCAGGTCGGCGAGCTCGTCGATCACGCAGAGGATGTACGGAAGCGGCTCGTCGCCCGCCGCCACGCGGTGCTTGTTCAGCTCGATCAGCGAGCGCGTCCGCGCGACCGACATGACGCCGTAGCGCCACTCCATCTCGCGGACCAGGTTCTGGAGTGCGTTGGCCGCCATCCGCGGGCTGGTGATCACCGGCGTGAGCAGATGCGGGATCGCCTCGTAGTGGTTGAGCTCGACCTGCTTGGGGTCGACGA
Organism: uncultured Actinomycetes bacterium; assembly: GCA_963721255.1. Taxonomy (GTDB): domain Bacteria; phylum Actinomycetota; class Thermoleophilia; order Solirubrobacterales; family Solirubrobacteraceae; genus F1-60-MAGs163. Next base: position 84,578 of record CAVRIM010000007.1, on the reverse strand, counting down.
GCACGAGCCGCACCTGATCGGGCGTCGCGCGCAGGAGGATCGAGCTCAGCATCGCGTTGACGCAGCCGGACTTGCCGGCGCCGGTCGTGCCCGCGACGAGCAGGTGCGGCATCTTCGCCAGGTCGGCGTGGACCGGCTTGCCGCTCACGTCCTTGCCGAGGAAGACGGTCAGCGGGCTCGCGCCGTCGGGCACCTCGCCGAAGACGTCGCCGAGCGTCACGATGCGGCGGCGGCGGTTCGGCACCTCGACGCCGACGGCCTGCTTGCCGGGGATCGGCGCGAGGATCCGGATGTCGGTGGCGGCGAGCGCATAGGCCAGGTCGTCCTTGAGATTCCCGACCTTGTTCATCTTGATGCCGGGCGCGAGCCGCAGCTCGTAGCGCGTGATGTGCGGGCCGGCGACCGTCCCGACGACCTTCGCCTCGACGCCGAGATGCCCGAGCGCCTCGACCAGCGCGGTGCGCACGCGGTCCTGGTCCGCCGTATCGGGCTTGGCGTCATCCGCCGGTGAGCGCCGCAGGATCGCCGGGTCCGGCAGCTGGAAGTCGCCGCCCGCGACCGGCACCTGCTCAGCCTTCCGCGCACGCTTGCGGGCGGGCTTGGCGACGGGCTCCCGCGGCGTCGACCGGATCGGCCGCAGCCGCCGGCGGGGCCGCGACGTCGTCCGGCTCGTCCGGGCCGAAGAGGTCCGGGTAGCGCGCGGCGCCGTCCAGGCTCGGTGGCCGCTCGCCGGTGGTCACGACGAGGTCGGCCTCCGCGGGCTCGGGCGGCGTGATCGGCGCGGGCCGCTCACCGCCCAGGATCGGCGCGGTCGTGCGCCGCAGCACGCGCGTCGTGTCGGCGACGCCGCTGCCGGTGGCGCGCACCACGCCCGCGATCGACGCGCCGGTCAGGAGCAGCACGCCGGCCAGGAACAGGAAGATCGCGAGGATGTGACTGCCGAAGCTGCCGACCACTGCCGAGAGGCCCGTGTACAGCGCCTCGCCGAGCGCGCCTCCGCGCGCGTCGAGCGCCGCGGCATGCCAGTCGCCCGCGCGGACCGGCCCGTGGCCCAGGCCGAACGTGCCGGCGGCGAACGCCAGCGTCAGCGCGAGCAGCAGGCAGGCGCCCGCCGCGCGGAACGGGCGCACCGCGGGAAGCACCGGGCGCAGGACGAGCACGGCCCCCGCGGCCACGAGCCCGATCGGGACGACGTAGGCGACGCGGCCGAAGACGCGCTGAAGGCCATCGACGAGGAACGAGCCCCCCGCTCCCCCGTCCCATGCCAGGTAGAGCGGGAACGCCACGAACACCCCGGCCGCGAACAGCGCGAGGCCGATCAGGTCGTGGTGCCGCTGCTCGAGCACCGGCACGCGCCGGTGCCAGGCCGGCGCCCGGCGGGCCCGGGCGCGGGCACGGGTCTGCTGCTTGGACGGCTTGCGTTTGGGGGCGGCGCGCCTTGCGCGCGGGCGAGATGCGGGCATGGTCGTTCGGTTTCGATCCTTCGACGCCCGCCCCGCCACCCCTGCCTTCAGCTGCCGTTCAGGTGAACGCCTAGGATTCGGCCCTCATGAGCATCTCTCGAGACCCGCGGGTCCTGGTCGTGGAGGACGACGAGGAGATCGCCCAGGTTCTCCAGCGCTCGCTGCGCATGGAGGGCTACGACGTGCGCGTCGCGACCGACGGCGAGGCGGCGCTCGACGCCGCGACCACCTTCAACCCCGATCTCGTCGTCCTCGATCTCGGGCTGCCGAAGCTCGACGGCGTCGACGTCGCCAAGAAGCTGCGCGAGAACGACGACGTCCCGATCCTGATGCTGACCGCGCGCGACGCGCTGGAGTCGCGCGTCGAGGGCCTCGACGCCGGCGCGGACGACTACCTCGTCAAGCCGTTCGAGCGGCAGGAGCTGCTGGCACGGCTGCGCGCGCTGCTGCGCCGCCGTCCGCCGCGCGGCGCCGCCTCGCTCGTCTGCGGGGACCTCACCCTGAACCCGGACACGCACGAGGTCGCTCGCGGCGAGCGGCCGGTCGAGCTGACCCAGCGGGAGTTCGAGCTGCTCGAGTACCTCCTGCGCAACGAGCGCATCGTCGTCCCTCGCCAGCGCCTGCTGGAGGAGGTCTGGGGCTACGACCCGTTCGCCACGACGAACACGATCGAGGTGTTCGTCTCGAACCTGCGGCGCAAGCTCGAATCCGGTGGCGAGCCGCGCCTGCTCCACACGATCCGCGGCGCCGGGTACGTGCTCCGCGCCTGACCTGACCGCGCCGTGCTGGGCCGCTTCTCCATCCGCTGGCGCCTCGCGATCATCTCGTCGGCGCTGACGTTCCTGGTCCTCTGCGGGTTCGCGATCGTCGTCGGCCAGCTCACGACGGGCAAGGTCCGCTCGACGTTCGACAGTGAGACGGCCAACTCCGCGACGGAGCTCAGCGGCCGCCTGCGGCTGCCGAGCGCGCCCACATCCCCCACGACCTACTCGATCTCGCCCGGACATCAACGTCTACGCGGCCTCCAACAGCGCCGCGATCCGGCTCTTCGACGCGCTGCGCAGGCCGGTGCAGGCCACCAAGGGCGCACCCGACTTCGGCCCGCCGGCCAACGAGGGCTCGCGCGAGACCAAGGGCTACCTCGTCGAGACCCGGCGGGCGATCGCGCCGATCGGCACCGACACGGCGAACCCGAACTCGCTGCGGATCGCCGATCTGGATCGAGTACGCGCGCCCGCTGGCCGAGGTCAAGAACACGATTCGCGGCGTCCGCTGGTTCCTCGCGATCGGCGTGTTCACCGGAACGCTGCTCGCCTTCCTCGGGGGCCTGGCGCTCGCCAAGCGCTCGCTGCGGCCGATCACCGACCTGACCGCCACCGCGCGTGACATCGCGCGCACCGGCGATCCGGACCGCCAGGTGCCCGAGTCGCCTGCCGAGGACGAGGTCTCCGAGCTGGCGCAGACGCTCAACGAGATGCTCGGGGCGCTCGAAGGGTCGCGGCGTGAGACCGAGGCGGCGCTCGACCGCCAGCGGGCGTTCGTCGCCGATGCCTCGCACGAGCTGCGCACGCCGCTGACGTCGGTGCTCGCGAACCTCGAGCTGCTGGCCGACGAGCTCGACGGCGAGCAGCGGCAGGCCGCCGCGTCGGCGCTTCGCAGCTCCCGCCGGATGCGGCGGCTCGTCGCCGACCTGCTGCTGCTGGCACGCTCGGACTCCGGGCAGGAGCGTCACCTGGGCCCCGTCGACCTCGGCGCCGTCGCGGTCGATGCCGTCAGCGAGGCCGGCGTGCTCTCCGCCGAGCACATCGTGGCGGTCACGGCGGAGCCGGGCCTGGTCGTCGAGGGCGCGCGCGACGAGCTCCACCGGCTCGTCCTGAACCTCGTCGAGAACGCGATCAACCACACGCCGCCGGGCACGCACATCGACGTGCGCGTCGCCGCGGCTGAGAGCCGGGTCGCGCTGACCGTGGAGGACGACGGTCCTGGGGTCTCGCCGGAGCTGCGCGAGCGGATGTTCGAGCGCTTCGTGCGCTCGGGTGGCGACCGCGGTGGATCGACCGGCCTCGGGCTCGCGATCGTGCGCGCCGTCGCGGTCGCACATGGCGGCGACGTGATCCTCGAGGACGCCGAGCCGGGCGCGCGCTTCATCGTGCTGCTCCCGCGCGTCGCGATGCCCGCGGGCGTACCGGACGACCTCGGCGACGCGGTTCCCCGAGAGGACGACGGTCCGACGACGACGTCGCGGCGCGCGGCGCTGGCAAGGACGATCGGCCTGCGGCGGCGCTGAGAGCCATCAGACCGCGCCTTCGGCGCGGTCTGTCCTGCCAGGGGGCCGTACCTCAGACCTCGACGACGACCGGCAAGACCATCGGCCGCCGGCGCAGGCGGTCGTAGACGAGCGCAGCCAGGTCGTCGTGGAGCATCGACTGGATGACGTCGCTCTCGCGCACCTTGTCGTTGGCCGCGCGCGCGAGTGAGCGCTCCACGGTCCCGCGGATGTCGTCGAGCAGCTTCTCGGCCTCGTCGCGGAACGGCACGCCGCGGAAGATGACCTCGGGCTCGGCCACGGACGTGCCGTCCTGCTCGGAGATCGTCGCGACGACGACGAAGATGCCGTCGGCGCTGAGCATCCGGCGGTCGCGCAGGGCCACGTCGGCGACGTCGCCGATCTCGACGCCGTCGACGAACACCATCCCGGCGCGCTCGGGCTTCCCGAACCGGGCGCCCTTCGCGTCGAGCTCGAGCGGCAGCCCGTTCTCGCCCTTGAAGATGTTCTCCGGCGGCACGCCGACGGACTCGGCGAGCCGCCCGTGCAGCTCGAGCCGCTTGAAGTCGCCGTGGAACGGCATCACGTACTTCGGCTTGACGAGGTTCAGCATCAGCTTGAGCTCCTCGGCGTAGCCGTGCCCGGACGCGTGGACCGGCGCGTCGCGGGCGGTGATCACGTCGCAGCCGATGTGGTAGAGCCGGTCGATCGTCTCGTTGACCGCGCGCTCGTTGCCGGGGATCGGGGTCGCCGCGAAGACGACCGTGTCGCCGCGGCGCAGCTCGACCTGCGGATGGTCGTTGAACGCCATCCGGCGCAGCGCGCTGAGCGGCTCGCCCTGGGAGCCGGTCGAGACGATCACCATGCGCTCGTCGGGGAAGTCGTCGATCTCGCGCGGGCCGACGAGGATCCCGTCGGGAACCTTGATGTGGCCGAGGGTCTTGCCGATGTTCGTGTTCTTGCGCATCGAGCGGCCCATCAGCGCGACCTTGCGGTTGAGCGTCTGCGCCGCGTCGACGACCTGCTGGACGCGATGGATGTTCGACGCGAAGCAGGTGACGATGATCCGGCCCTCGCAGCGCAGGAACGTCTGCTGCAGGTGCGGGCCCACCTGTGCCTCGCTCGGGGAGAACCCCAGGCGATCGGCGTTCGTCGAGTCGCCGCAGAGCAGCAGGATCCCCTCCGAGCCGAGCTGGGCGAGCCGGCTCACGTCGGCGGGCTTGCCGTCGACGGGCGTCTGGTCGAACTTGTAGTCCCCGGTGATCAGCACCGTGCCGACGTCGGTCGTGATCGCGACCGCCATCGCGTCCGGGATCGAGTGCGTCATGTGGATCAGCTCGACGTCGAACGGGCCGAGCTCGAGCGTCTCCCCCGCCTTCACGTCCTCGACCTCGACCTCCTTCAGGCGGTGCTCGTCCAGCTTGGAGCGCGCCATCGCCATCGTCAGCGGCGCGCCGAAGACCGGCGGCAGCTCGCCCTCCGAGCGCAGCTCGCGCAGGATCCACGGCAGCGCGCCGAGGTGATCCTCGTGACCGTGGGTGATCACGATGCCCTCGATGTCGTCGACGCGCCCGCGCAGGAAGCTGAAGTCCGGAAGCACGAGGTCGATCCCGACCATCTCGGCCGTCGGGAACCGCAGGCCGCAGTCCACCACGAGCAGACGGCCGTCGTACTCGATGACCGTCATGTTCTTGCCGATCTCGCCCAGGCCGCCGAGCGGCAGGACGCGCATCTTGCCGTCGGCCATCAGGCGCTCGCCCGCTCGAGCAAGCCGTGCGCGGCGAGCGCCGAACGGATGACCGAGAGTTCGGCCTCATCGGCCTCGACGAGCGGCAGGCGTGGCTTGCCCACGGGGCGACCGAGCATGTTCAGGGCCGCCTTCGTCGTCATCACCAGCGGCCCGACGCCGAGCGCGCTGTACACGTCCTGCAGGCCGGCCTCGATCTGCTCCCGGTTCTCCGGCTCGTCGACCATCCGCCGCATCTCGGGGCCGACGATGTGGCTGGCGACGAGGATGCCGCCGGCGCCGCCCATGTCGAGCACGCGGCCCAGGACGTCGTCGTTGCCGGCGTAGAGCTGGAGGCCGTCGACGAGCGCGAGGTTGTCGTCATTGGCCTGCTTCACGCCCTCGATGTGGTCCAGCTGGGCCAGCTCTGCGAGCAGGTCGTTCGGCATGTCCGAGCCCGTTCTCTGGGGAATGTTGTAGACCACGATCGGGCGGTCCGCGGCGCGGACGACCTCACGGTAGTGGGCGATGATGCCGCGGCGGTTGGGCCGGTTGTAATAGGGGTTGACCGACAGCAGCGCGTCGGCGCCGAGCTCGCAGGCGCGGGAGGTCAGGTGGACGGCGTGGCGCGTGTCGTTGGAGCCGACGCCGGCGATGATCGTCGTGCCCTCCGGGCGCTCGCGGACCGCCAGCTCGATCAGCCCGAGATGCTCCTCGTCGTCGAGCGTCGCGGCCTCGCCGGTGGTCCCGCAGACGACGAAGCCGTCGGAGCCGTTGGAGGCCAGATGGTGCATGAGGTCGACGAACGCCTCGCCGTCAACGCGCTGCTCGGCGTCGAACGGCGTGATGATGGCTGTAAGGATCGCCCCGAGGTCCACGGCCCTGAGGGTATCCGACGCTCGCGTCCGCCGTCCGCCTCACACTCGACCGCTCGCCATGTCGTCCCCGTCCCCCGCGCGCTCCGATCCCGCTGACGCAGGTCGCCCGGCCGACCCGTCGGCGCGTGAGCTGCGCGCCGAGGTGTCCGGCGTGCGCTGGCAGGCTCCGGAGGGCGGGTTCGCCGTCGTCTCCGCGCTGACGGACGAGGGTGACGAGGTCGTCCTGACCGGGACGCTCGACCACGTGCACGAGGGCGAGCTGCTCGAGCTGCGGGGCTCCTGGCGCCGGCATGCCAAGCACGGCTGGCGGTTCGAGGTCGACGGGGTCCGCAGCCTCGGCCCGACGAGCGACGCCGCGCTGCTGAACCTGCTGTCCTCGGTCCGGCATGTGGGGCCCTCGGGCGCCGCGTGGCTGCTGAAGCAGCACGGCACCGACGTGCTTGACGTGGTCGACGCCGACCCCCGGGGTGTGCTGCGCGAGGTCCCCCGGATCGGCCCCTCGCGGATCGGGCCGGCCGTGCGCTCGTGGGAGGCGCTGCGCGGGCGCCGCGCGCTGCGGCTCTTCCTCGCCGAGCATGGCGTCGAGGCGGCGGCCGCCTCGCGGATCGAGCGGGCATTCGGGCCGGAGGCGATCGAGCTGCTGCGCGCCGATCCGTATGCCGCGACCGAGGTCGACGGCGTCGGCTTCGCGACCGCCGACAGCCTGGCCCGGGCGCTCGGGACGGACCCGGATGCGCCGGAGCGCCTGGACGCCGGCGTCCTCCACGTGCTCGCCGAGGCCGAGCGTGACGGCCACTGCCTGCTCCCGCGCGACGACCTCGTGTCGCGTGCGGCGTCGCTGCTGGGCCTCGCCGTGGACCACCGGATCGACGAGCTGGTCGCGCGCGGGCGGCTCGTCGCCGACGGCGACCTGCTGGCCGACCCGGCGATGGACGGCCTGGAACGACGGCTCGCCCGCTACGCCCGCGCGCTGGCGACGGCGGACCCGGTCCTGCGGCTCGACGACGCCGAGCGCCCGACCGAGGGCGACTTCGTCCCGACCGACGACCAATGGGCGGTCGTCGACGCCGTGCTCGGCGGGCGCCTTGCGATCCTCACCGGCGGTCCCGGCACCGGCAAGACCGCCACGATGCGCGCGCTCGTCGACCTCGTGCGCGGTTCCGGGCGGCGCGTGCGCCTCTGCGCCCCGACCGGCAAGGCCGCGCGCAGGCTGTCGGAGGCGACCGGCGCCCAGGCCACCACGATCCACCGGCTGCTCGGGTGGATCCCCGACGAAGGGTTCGAACACGGCCCCGACGATCCGATCACGGGCGCCGACGTCCTCGTCGTCGACGAGGCGTCGATGCTGTCGGTCCACCTTGCGGACGCGCTGCTCGGAGCGGTCGGCGGCCGCACCCACGTGCTGCTCGTCGGCGACGTCGACCAGCTGCCGCCGGTGGGCGCCGGCGCGGTGCTCGAGGACCTGATCGACTCGGGCGTCGTGCCGACGGTGCGCCTGCGCGAGGTGTTCCGCCAGGCCGCCCGCTCGCTGATCGTCCGCGCCGCCCACGCGATCAACGCGGGCGAGCCGCCGGTCACCGAGGCGGGCCCGGACGACGTGCGCGACTTCTTCCTCGTGGAGCGCTCGGAGGCGAGCGCGATGTTCGACGAGGTCGTCTCGCTGGCCTCCGAGCGACTGCCCGGGCACTACGCGCTGGACCCCGCGCCGTGACGTCCTCGTGCTCGCCCCGATGCACCGCGGCCCGCTCGGCGTCGACGCACTGAACACCGAGCTGCGCGCCCGTCGCAACCCGGACGGCGCGCCGATCCCGGGCACCGCGCTGCGCGTCGGTGACCGCGTGATCCAGACGCGCAACGACCACGAGCGCGAGCTGATGAACGGCGAGCTCGGCGTGCTCGCCCATCACGACGTCGCCCGCGAGACCGTCACCTTCGCCGGCGACGACGGGCGGCGGCTGGCGCTCGGCGTCGACGAGCTCGGCACGCTGCGCCTGGCCTACGCGATCTCCGTCCACAAGTCCCAGGGCAGCCAGGCGCCCGCGGTCGTCGTGCCGGTCTTCGGCGGCCACCAGATCATGCTCACGCGCAACCTGCTCTACACCGCCGTCACCCGCGCCGAGCGGGTCTGCGTCGTCGTCGCGCAGCCAGCCGCGCTCAGGACCGCGCTGAGGCGCCGCGACGCCGGCCGCCGCTGCACGCGCCTTGCGCGGCTCGTGCGCGAGGGCTGAGGCCGCTGGAGGCCGGCAGCCTGGAAAGCGCCCGGTTCGGCGCGCCTGGGAGGCTCGGCCCGGCGGTTCCCAGGTCAGGCATGGGGAACGCCGGGGCCGCATCCTTCGAGGATCGCGAGACCGGCGTTCTTCAGGTCCGCGCCAGCGCGGTCCCGGCGCCGTCCTCCCGACGCGGGCTCGTAGCTCACCGCCGCCGCAGCGCGTCCGTGAAGCGCCGCGGCACGCGCGGCTCCCCCACCCCCGGCGGCCCGTCCTCGCGCTCCCAGAGCGTGACCACGACGAGCTCCCCGTCGCCCTGGCGGCAGATGTAGACGAGGCGGCGGTCGTCGACGTCGTGCACGTAGACCGACCCGCGCGCCGCGGTCTTCACGCCGGGCGGCGGCTCCTCGGAGTGCCGGCCCGCCGCCCAGGCGCGCCCCACGCGCGCCGCGATGTCCGTGCGCGCGTCGATCGACCCGCCGATCCGCTGGCGGTAGCGCTCGACGGCGTGATCGGTCACCGCGACGAGCATCAGGCGGGCAGGTCGATCCGGTAGCGCAGCGCCGGACCGTGCCAGTCCGCGCCCTCGCGACCCTCGCCGCCCGGATCGACGCGCCAGCCGTGGCGCTCGTAGAAGGCGCGTCCGAGGCCGTTCTGCTCGAACACCCAGAGCGTCGCCGCGGTGAAGCCGCGAGCCCGCAGGCGCGCGATCGCGTCGCCGAGCAGACGCGTGCCGACGCCCGGCTCCCTGTGCCGGCCGGATCGACGTAGAGCGCGGACAGCTCGCCGACGCTCGAGCCGGCATCACCGTCACGACTCGCCTGAACGGTCGCGTAGCCCGCGATCCGGCCCTGCACCTCGGCGACCTGCGTCTCGGAGACCCCGTCGGTCAGCCACGTGCGCCAGCGCGGCGCCTGCGACGCCACGGTGCGCTCGGCCAGCACCCGCGGGTCGAGGAACGGCCTCATACGCGTGGATCCAGGCGCGGACGCTGATCGCGGCGATCTGCTCGGCGTCGTCCGGCGTCGCCCGCCGCAGGGTCAGCGCGTCCGTCACAGCGACAGCGCGCCGCTGTTCGACACGAGTTCGAACGCTCCGCGCACGTGGCCGCTCACAGCACGTGCTCGAGCCCGATCACGACAGGCTCGGGCAGCGTGGTCACGGCGTGGATCGCGACGAGCACGCCGGGCATGAACGACTGGCGGCTCAGCGAGTCGTGGCGGATCGTCAGCGTCTCGTCGAGGCCGCCGAAGATGACCTCCTGGTGGGCCACCAGCCCGGGCAGGCGCACCGAGTGGATCGGGATCTCACCGTCCATCTCCGGACCCATCAGCTGCGCGGTGCGCGCCGCGGTGCCGCTCGGTGCGTCGAGCTTGCGGTCGTGGTGCAGCTCGATGATCTCGGCCATCGGGAAGTGCTTTGCGGCCTCGGCGGCGAACTTCATCATCAGCACCGCGCCGATCGCGAAGTTCGGGGCGATCAGGACGTTGCCCGCGGAGGCCGCGGCGGCCGCGACGAGCGGCTCGGGGTCGAATCCGGTCGTGCCGATCACGACGTGCACCCCCGCGGCGAGGCACTCGAGCGCGTTGGCCTGCGCGGTGCCGGGCGTCGTGAAGTCGACGACGACGTCGGCGTCCGGCAGGACGTCGGCGAGCGTGGTGTCCAGCGCCGGGTCGGCGCGACCGGTGAGCACGAGCCCGGGCGCGTCGTCGACCGCCTGGCAGACGGTGGCGCCCATCCGGCCCGCGGCGCCCGCCACGGCGACGCGGATCATCGGCTGGCCGATGGTCACGCGGCCTCCGCCAGCTCGGGGATGACCGGCTCGATCGCCGCGCGGAAGGCATCGCCGTCCGGGCCGATCGCGGCCGCGCTCAGCCGCTCGGGAGCGAGCAGCTCGCGTGCGATGTCGACGACGTCCTGCGCGGTGACCGCGTCGACGCGCGCGATCAGCTCGTCGACGCTGAGCACCGGGAGGTTCGCGAGGACCGCGCCGCCGAGCCGGTTCATCCGCGCCGACGTCGACTCGAGCGTCAGCACGACCCGCCCCTGCGCATGGTCCTTCGCGCGCACGAGCTCCTCCGGCGTGATGCCGTCCTCCAGCAGCCGCTCGAGCTCGTCGCCGACGACCCCCAGCGCGGTCGCGAGGTTCTCCGGCCGCGTGCCGAGGTAGAGCCCGACCTGGCCCGCGCCCGTGTAGTGCGAGTGGAAGCTGCCGATGCTGTACGCCAGCGCGCGCTTCTCGCGCACCTCCTGGAAGAGCCGCGAGGACGAGGTGCCGCCGAGGATCGTGTCGAGCACGCGCAGCGCGAACCGCCGCTCGTCGTCGCGAGCGAGCCCGGGACCGCCCAGCGCGATGTGCACCTGCTCGGTGGGCTTCTGCGTGAAGCGCCGGTGCGGGGGCCGCGAGGACGCCGGCGGCTCCGGCGGGCCGGGCGCATGAGCGCCGGCGATCCCCGCCTGTGCACCCTCGACGAGCGCCACCAGCGCGTCGTGCTCCACCGATCCGGCGCACGCGACGACCAGATCGGCCGGGGCGTAGCGCTCGTCGTGGAAGACGTGCAGCGAGGGCGCGGCCGCGGCGGTCACGGTCGCCCGCGTGCCGATCACCGCGCGCCCGAGCGGGTGCTGCCCGAACGTCGCCTCGCCGAGCAGGTCGAAGACCTGGTCCTGCGGGTCGTCCTCGTACATCGCGAGCTCCTCGAGCACGATCTCCTGCTCGCTCGCGACGTCGTCGCCCTTGATCGCGGGACGCCAGACCATGTCGGCCATCACGTCGAACGCGCGGTCCAGGTGCTGGTCGAGCACGCGCGAGTAGACCGACGTCGACTCCTTGCCCGTGCCCGCGTTCAGCTCCGCGCCCATCCCGTCGAAGATCTCGTCGATCTCCGCCGAGCCGTAGCGCGCGGTGTCGCGGAACAGGAGGTGCTCGAGCAGGTGCGACCAGCCGGCCTGCTCGGCGGGCTCGGTGACCGAGCCCGTCCCGATGAAGAACCCCAGCGCGGCGGAGCGCACCCCGGGCACCGCCTCGGTGACGACCCGCACCCCGGAGGGGAGGGTCGTCAGGCGGTGCCCGGAGGAGTCGCTCACGTCTGGAGTTCGAGGCGCCGGATCAGCCGCGATCCGGATCGCTGTCGCCGCGACGGTGACGCGGGCGACCGGAGCCGCGACTGTCGCGACCCCCGCCGTTGCGCTCGCCGCGGTCGCGCGGCGGCCGGCCGCCGCCGGCGGAGCCACGGTCGCCGCCGGAGGCGACGACGGAGGCCAGCTCCTCGTTCGACTTGCCGGCGATCGACGGGTCCTCCGCAAGGCGCAGGCCGATGCGGCCGCGCTCGCGGTCCACCTCGACGACCTTGACCTGGATCTCGTCGCCGCGGCTGAGCACGTCCTCGACGTTCTCGACGCGGTTGCCCGGTGAGACGTTCGAGATGTGCAGCAGGCCGTCGGTGCCCTTGGTCAGCTCGACGAAGGCGCCGAAGGTCGTCGTCTTGACGACCTTGCCGGTGAACTCGTCACCGACCTCGACCTCCTTCATCATCGTCCGGATCCGGTCCGCCAGCGACTCGCCGAGCTCGCCGTTGGACGAGTAGATCAGCACCTGACCCTCGTCGTTGACGTCGATCTGCGACTCGAACTCGTCCGAGAGACCGCGGATCGTCTCGCCGCCCTTGCCGATCAGCAGGCCGATCTGCGAGGGGTCGATCTGGATCTGGATGATGCGCGGAGCGAACGGCGACAGCTCGGCGCTCGGCGCGTCGATGACCTTCGCCATCTGGCCGAGGATGTCGAGCCGTGCCTCGCGTGCCTGCGTCAGTGCGTCCCGCAGGATGTCGAACGTCAGGCCGCCGACCTTGATGTCCATCTGGATCGCGGTGATCCCGGCTTCGGTGCCGGCCACCTTGAAGTCCATGTCGCCGAGGTGATCCTCGACGCCGGCGATGTCGGTGAGGACGATGTAGTCGTCGCCCTCCTTGATCAGGCCCATCGCGATGCCCGCGACCGGCGCCTTGATCGGCACGCCCGCCTGCATCAGCGAGAGCGACGAACCGCAGACCGAGGCCATCGAGGACGAGCCGTTGGACTCGAGGATGTCCGACACGACGCGAATCGTGTACGGGAACTCCTCGGTCGTCGGCACGACCGGGACGAGCGCCCGCTCGGCGAGCGCACCGTGACCGATGTCGCGGCGCTTGGGCCCGCGCATGAAGCCGGCCTCCCCGACCGAGAACGGCGGGAAGTTGTAGTGGTGCCAGTAGTAGCGGTTCTTCTCGAGCCCGAGGGTGTCGAGCCGCATCTCCTCCTTGAGCGTGCCCAGCGAGGCGACCGAGAGCGCCTGCGTCTGGCCGCGCGTGAAGAGCGCCGAGCCGTGCGTCCGCGGCGTCACGCCGACCTCGATCGAGATCTTGCGGATCTCCTTGGCCGAACGCCCGTCCGGGCGCTTCTTGTCGACGGCGATCCGGTTGCGGATCGTCGCCTTCTCGATCTTCGCGAACGCGGCACCGGCCGTCCGAGCGCTTGGCGGCGTAGTCCGCGGCCTCGGGATCGCCGGCGTACTTCTCGATCACGGCCGCCTTGACGGCGTCGGTCGCGTCCTGGCGGTCGAGCTTGTCCTCGACCTGCGTGGCGGCGTCGAGATCGGCGCCGTGGGAGGCCTTGATGTCGGAGATCAGGCCCTCGTCGATGACCGGAGCCTCGACGACGATCTTCTCCTTGGCGACCTTGGCGGCGAGATCGCGCTGCAGGGCGCAGAGCTTCTTGATCTCGTCGTGCGCGATGTCGAGCGCGTCGAGGATCTCCGCCTCGGAGACCTCGATGGCGCCCGCCTCGACCATGAGGATCGCCTCATCGGTGCCGGCGACGACGAGGTCGAGCGTGCTCGCGTTCTCGCTGCCGGCCAGGAGCGACTCCTCCGGCGGGTTGACGACGAAGTTGCCGTCGATCTTGCCGATGCGCACGGCGCCGACGGGCGTCGGCAGCGGGACCGGGGAGATCATCAGCGCCGCGGAGGCGCCGTTCATCGCGAGGATGTCGTAGGGGTTGACGAGGTCGACGCTCAGCGGCATCGCCACGAGCTGCGTCTCGAAGTGCCAGCCCTTGGGGAACAGCGGGCGGATCGGACGGTCGATCATGCGGGCGGTCAGGGTGCCCTTCTCGCCTGCGCGGCCCTCGCGCTTGAAGAACGAGCCGGGGATCTTGCCCGCGGCGTACATGCGCTCCTCGACGTCAACGGTCAGCGGCAGGAAGTCGACGTCCCGCAGGTTGCCCACGGTCGCGGTGCAGAGGACCATCGTGTCGCCCTGGCGGACGACGACGGCGCCTCCGGCCTGCTTTGCCATCTTGCCCGTCTCGAACGAGATCTCGCTACCTGCGATCTCGACCGAGACAGTGGTCACGGCGTCAGTACTCATGAACTTGTGAACCTTCTTTCCGGGTCCGCCTTCGGATCCTGCGGCCCGTCTTCGCTTTTCTTCTCTCTATATCCGAACCAGAACATCCTAGCCGTCGCGCTCAGGGCGCCGTCGCGCAGATCGCCGCGAGCAGGGCGTCGTCCGGGGCCCCCTGGTGGATCGCGCCGTCCGGGAGCACGAGCGCGGGCGTCGTGGCGGCGCCGGCGCGCATCGCCTCGCGCACGTCACGGGCGACGCGCTCGGCGATCTCCGGATCGCGGCGGTCGGCCTCGAAGCGCTCCAGGTCCAGCCCGAGCCGTTCGCAGCGCGCCCACAGGTGCGGGTCGTCGAGCCGGCCCTGATCGCCGTAGAGCGCGTCGTGGAAGGCCCAGAACGCGTCCTGGCGCGCCGCGGCCTCGGCGGCGACGGCCAGGGGCACGGCCCGGCGGTGGCGGCTGCCCAGCGCGAAGTGGCGAAAGCAGACGCGCAGCGGCGCCTGCGACAGGCGCGACGCCGCCAGCGCGCAGTGCGGGCACGTGAAGTCGGCGTAGACGACGAGCAGCGGCGCGCCGGCCGGCCCGCGCACGTGGTCGTCCGCCGCGCAGCGGCGGAACGGGGGCGCTGGTGAGATCGCTCGTCATCCTGCGCGGTGCATCCTCGCGCACCCGTCGGTGCCACGCGCATCCCTCCCGCGGCGCGGAGCCTCAGGAGCCCTGAGCCGCCGCGAGACCGTCGAACACGAGATTGACGCCCGGGAGCACCCCGGGGTTCTCCCCGAGCCACGACCAGGCGACGACGCCGTCCCGCAGCACGACCAGGGCGCGGTTGCTCATGCCACCCGGCTCGAAGTACGCCCCGAGCGCCCGCGACGTCGCGCCCTTGGGCTCGAAGTCCGACAGCATCGGAATCGTGACGCCGAGCTTCTCGCGAAAGGCGCTCTGGGAGTACGGCGCGTCCGTGGAGACGCCGTAGATCTCCGCGCCGTCCTTCGTGATCTCGCCGAGCGCCTCCTGGTACACCTGGAACTGGTCGGTGCAGACCGGGCTGAAGGCGAACGGGTAGAAGACCAGCACGACGGTCTTCCCGGCGAGGTCGGCGTTCGTGAACCTGCTTCCGTCCTCGCGCCTCAGCTTGAGGTCCGGCGCGGGCGTGCCGGGGGCGATGATGCTCATGCCCGGAGGGCCCGGCGCTACTTGCGCAGGCCGAGGTCCTTGACGAGCTGGCGGTAGCCGTCGAGGTCCGACTTCTGCATGTAGTTCAGGAAGCGGCGGCGGCGCCCGACGAGCATCAGCAGGCCGCGGCGCGAGGCGTGGTCCTTGGAGTGCTCGCGCAGGTGCTCGGTCAGATCGTTGATGCGCTGCGTGAGGAGCGCGACCTGGACCCGGGTGCTCCCCGTGTCCGCGTCGTTCTCCCCGAAGCGGGTCACGATCTCTTGTGTCTTCTCGGTCGTCAGCGTCGTCATGTGCGACGTGTGAAGGTAGCAGGGGCTTCCCGGAACATGCGGCTCAGCGGGGCAGCGCGGCGACCATCCGCGTCGCCTCGACGTCGAGCGCCATCTGCTCGAGCAGCGCGTCCACGCTCACGAAGCGCTTCTCCCCGCGCAGCCGCTTGAGGAACTCGATGCGCAGCAGCTGGTCGTAGAGATCGGCGTCGAAATCGAGCAGGTGGGCCTCGATCAGCTCGCCGAGACCCGACTCGAACATCGGGCGCACGCCGACGTTCACCGCGGCGGCATGCCAGCGCCCGTCCTCCGTCTGCGCGCGGCAGGCGTAGACGCCGTGCCCGGGCGTCGCGTAGCCCTCGCGCGGGACGAGGTTCGCGGTCGGGTAGCCGAGCGTGCGGCCGCGCTCGTCGCCGTGGCTGACCGTGCCGTCGAGCACGAACGGCGTGCCGAGCAGCGTCCCGGCGTACTCGAGCGCGCCCCCGGCGACGAGCCCGCGGATGTGACTGGAGCTGACGATCTCGCCGTCGACCTCGAGCAGCGGCGCCACCCGCGTCTCGAAGCGCGGCTCCTCGCGCAGCAGGTCCGCGTCGCCCTGCGCCCGGTTGCCGAAGTGGAAGTTCTCCCCCACGCTCACGTGGGTCGCGGCGAGCCGCCCGACGAGCACGTCGTCGACGAACTCGCGCGCGCTGCGGGCCGCGAACTCCCGGTCGAAGTGGATGACGACGAGCTCGCGAACCCCGAGCGTCGCGACCAGCTCGGCCTTGCGCTGCAGCGTCGTGAGCAGCTTCGGCTCGTTCCCCGGCGAGATGACCGAGACCGGGTGCGGATCGAACGTCAGCACGGCGTCGGCGCCCTCGATCACCTCGCGATGACCGCGGTGCACGCCGTCGAAGGTCCCGACGGCGACGCGCCGCGGGCGCGGCTCCGCGTCGGAGAGCTGGGTGATCTTCACGCCCGGAAGCCTACGACGGGCTTGAGCAGGCCGTCCTCGCGCTCCTCGGCGAGCGCGATCGGGCCCTCCGCGTCGAGCAGCAGCACCTCACTCGGAGGCGCGGGCACGGCCCACCGGGGCGCCGGCGGCCGCAGGCCATCGGGCGCGGCGACGGCGACGCCGTGAACGGCCCGCCGCGCGCCGTCCGCGTCGAGCACCGCCGAGCGGAACATCCCGAGGGCGTCGGCGAGCGGGATCACGCGCGACCCGTCCGCGTCCGCGACGTCGAACGGCCCGATCCGGGTGCGCCGCAGCTCCAGCGTGTAGGCGTCCCCGAGGTCCGCGATCAGGCTCCTGACGTACGTGCCCGAGGAGCATTCGATCCGGAAGCCGGCCCGGTCGCCCTCGCGCCACAGCTCCTCGAAGGCGTGGACCGTCACCTCGCGCTCGGGCATCTCGACGTCCTCGCCGCGCCTGGCCCGCTCGTAGGCGCGGACGCCGCCGACGCGGATCGCGCTGTACGCCGGGGGCCGCTGGAGGATGGTGCCGGTCGGGAGCGCGAGCTCGGCGGGCGCAGGGACTCCGGTCTGCGTGATCACGCCGTCGGGATCGCCGGTGGTCGAGACCGCGCCGAACTGCGCGGTCGCGATGTACTCCTTCGGCAGCGCCGTGAAGAAGCGCTGGACGCGGCGCGCGCGCCCGACGAGGATCACGAGCAGGCCGGTGGCGAACGGATCGAGCGTCCCCGCGTGGCCGGCCTTGCGCACCCCCAGCGTGCGGCGCACGACGGTGGTGATGTCGTGCGAGGTCTTGCCGGCAGGCTTGTCGGCAAGGACGATCCCGTCGATCGGGTCGGGTACGAGGTCCGGGCTCAGAGCTGCGCGCTGACCTGATCGCTCAGGAACGTGACGAGCTCGTCCGGCGCCATCTCGGTGCTGAAGCCGGCAGCCGCCTTGTGGCCGCCGCCGCCGGCCGCCCGGGCGATCACCGACACGTCCACGTCACCGTCGCTCGAGCGCAGCGACACCTTCCAGCGCCCGCCCTCGTCGGTCACGAGCTCGCGCGCCAGGGCGGCGACCTTCGTCCCGTCGACGGCCCGCAGGCGATCGACGACGCCCTCGGTGTAGCTCTCCTCGGCCCCGGTCTCGCGGAAGTCGTCGGCCGAGAGCCTCGTCATCATCAGCGCGCCGTCGGCGTGACGCTCGGTGTGCGAGAGCGCCCGCGCGAACAGGTGCAGCTTCGACTCCGGCCAGCCCTCGTAGACGCGGCGGTAGATCGCGGTGTGGTCGATTCCGGCGGCGAGCAGGTCGGCGGCCATGAGATGCGCCCTGGGGCCGGTGTTCTCGTACATGAAGCGGCCGGTGTCGGTGATCAGCCCGACGTAGAGCCCCTCCGCCATCTCGGGCGTGAGCGGGACGCCGAGCTCGCGCCCGAGATCCCAGACCAGCTCGGCGGTGCACGATGCGTCCTCGACGACGAGGTTCACGGTGCCGAAGCGCGTGTTGTCGTGATGGTGGTCGATGTTCAGCATCGGCCCGCTCGGGCGGCGGAACTCCTCGACCGGGTTGCGCTCGATCGTGCCGCAGTCGAGGTAGACGATCGTGCGCTCGGCCACGTCGACCGGCACGGCGGAGCTGACGCCCGCAAGATCGAACCAGCCGTACTCGTACGGCAGCGGGAACTCGCCCGCGCAGACGAACATCACGGAGTCCTTCCCGAGCGCCGTCAGGACGCCGTGCATCCCGACGAGCGAGCCCAGCGCGTCCCCGTCCGGATGCTCGTGCGTGAGCAGCACGAACTTCTCACCGGAGCGCAGCGCGTCGAGCACCTGCGCGCGCGCGTCCTGGGCGACCGTTCCGACCGTGCTCATGGACCGCTCTCCCCCGGGCCGGACTCCGTGTCCGTCTCGTCGAGCGGCTGGATGTCCATCTTCTTGATCAGTGCCTCCATGCGGGCGGCCTGCAGTGCCGTCTCGTCGACGTGGAACGTCAGCGTGGGTGTGCGCTTCATCCGCAGCGAGCGGCCGACCTCGCGCTGGAGCACCCCGTGCGCCGAGGTGAGGCCCTCCAGGCAGCCGGTGCGCGCGTCCTCGTCGCCGAGGACGCTCACGAAGACCTGCGCGTTGCGCAGATCGGGGCTGGTGTTGACATCCGTGACCGTCACGAAACCGACGCGTGGATCCTTGACGCAGCGGGGAATCGCGTCGGCGAGGACCTCTCTCACCGCCTCGTCGACACGCCGCATCCGGGGGGATCTCATCCTAGACCTTCCAGGTCCTCGAATGAGGCAAGGATCCGCTCAACGCGCACCTGCTCGGCAAATCGCGCCTCGAGCCAGCGGACGACGCGGTCGACGGCGGCCTCCAGGTGGCCGAGCGATCCGCCGGTCAGCGCGGCCGCCAGCGTCGAGCGCTGCCAGAGGTCCTGATGCTCGACCTCGGCGACGGTCAGCCCGTGGCGGCCGTGGAGCTGCGCCTTGACCGACTGCAGCTCGGCGCGCTTGGCCTTCAGGCTCCCGGCCTCGGGGAAGTGCAGATGCACCAGCAGCAGCGCGACGTACGCGCTCATGGCGACCCGCGGCTAGCGGCGCGCCGGCTCGAGCTCGCGCTCGACCTGGCGTGTCGTGTAGGCCTCCAGGACGTCGCCCTCCTTCACATCCTGGAAGTTGGCGAGCACGATGCCGCACTCGAAGCCCTGGGCGACCTCGCGCACGTCGTCCTGATGGCGGCGCAGGGTCTCGACGGTGGTTTCGTAGATCACGGCGCCGTCGCGGACGATGCGGATCTTCGCGCCGCGGACGATCTTGCCGTCGGTGACCTGGCAGCCGGCGATCGTGCCGATCTTCGAGGCCTTGAAGGTCGCGCGGACCTCCGCGGTGCCGAGCGTGTCCTCGACCTCCTCGGGCTCGAGCATGCCGGACATCGCGTCGCGCAGCTCGTCGAGTGCCTTGTAGATCACCGCGTACGTGCGGATCTCGACGCCCTCGCGGTCGGCGAGCTGACGCGCCTCGCCCACGGGCCGCACGTTGAAGCCGAGCACGACCGCGTCGGAGGCGGTCGCGAGGATCACGTCGGACTCGTTGATGCCGCCGACGCCGCTGTGGATGATGTTCACCGCGACCTCGTCCTGCGGCAGCTTGGCGATCTCGTCCTCGAACGCCTCGAGTGAGCCGGAGACGTCCGCCTTCAGCACGAGGTTGAGCTCCTTGAGGTCGCCCGCCTCGATGCCCTTGAAGAGCTCGTCGAACGAGACCTTGTGGCCGGCGCGGCGCGCCTGCATCTCGTTCTTCACGCGGACGGCGCGTTCGCCGGCCTGCGTGCGCGCGACGCGGTCGCTCTCGACGACGCGGACGGACTCGCCGGCATCGGGGACGCCGTCGAAGCCGAGCACCTCGACCGGGTCGCCCGGGACGGCCTCGTCGACGCGGGCGCCGTTGTAGGCGACCATCGCGCGGACCTTGCCCCAGTGCGGGCCGGCCACGAGCGCATCGCCGACGCGCATCGTGCCGCGCTGGATCAGCACGGTCACGACCGGGCCGCGGCCCGGATCGAGCTTGGACTCGATGACGACGCCGCTGGCCTCGGCATCCGGGTTGGCGGTGAGCTCCTCGAGCTCGGTGACCACGAGGATCGTGTCGAGCAGGTCGTCGAGGCCCTGGCGCGTCTTGGCGGAGACGTCGACGTACTCGGTGTCGCCGCCCCAGTCGGACGGCTGCAGGCTGCGCGTGGTCATCTCGGTGCGGACGCGGGTCGGATCGGCGCCCTCCTTGTCGACCTTGTTGACCGCGACGATGATCGGCACCTCGGCCGCCTTCGCGTGGTCGATCGCCTCGTCGGTCTGCGGCTTGGGACCGTCGTCGGCCGCGACGACCACGACGGCGACGTCGGTCACGCGGGCGCCGCGGGCGCGCATCGCCGTGAACGCCTCGTGGCCCGGCGTGTCGAGGAAGGTGATCGCCTTGCCCTTGTGGTGCACCTGGTAGGCGCCGATGTGCTGCGTGATCCCGCCGGCCTCGCCGCCGACGACGTCGGCCTCGCGGATCGCGTCGAGCAGCGAGGTCTTGCCGTGGTCGACGTGGCCCATGATCGTGACGACCGGGGGGCGCTCGACGAGGTCGGCGTCATCGTCCTCGAACTCGTACTCGAGGTCGTCGTCGTCGTCGCGCGTCGTGACGATCTCGACCTCCTTGTCGAGTGCCTCGGCCAGGACCAGGATCGCCTCGTCGGTGAGCGTCTGCGTGAGCGTCGCCATCTCGCCCATGCCCATGAGCTGCTTGATGACCTCGGGGACCGGGACGCCGAGATACTCGGCGACGTCCTTGACGGTCGAGCCGGAGTTGATCTTGACGAGGTCGGTCGCGCTCTGTGCGGAGGTGTCGAGCGGCAGCAGCGCCTCATCGCTGTAGCGGCGCCGTCCGCGACGACGACCGCGGCGCTGCGGCGGGCGGTGTCCGCCGGGACCTCCGGGGCCGCCGGGACCTCCGGGGCCGCCGGGACGTCGCGAGGCCTGCGAATCGATCACGACGCGGCGCTTGCCGCCGGGACCGGTGCCGGTGGTGCCGCCGGGACGCGTCTCGTCGCGCTTGGGCCGCTTCGGCGGCTCCGGGACGGAGATGATCTTCGGGCCCATGCCGGGCGCCGGGGGCTCGGTCGAGGGAACGACCTTCGGTCCCGCGCCGGGGGTCGACTTGGATCCCTTGGCCTTGCCGGGCTTGGCGGTCGCCGGCGCCTCGGGCGCGGCGGTCGCCTCTGCGGTCGCGGTGGCCTCAGGGGCGTCGGTGGTCTGTCGCCTCGGGGGCTGCAGCCGTGGCCTCGGCGGAGCGGCGGTCGTCTCAGGTGCGACGGCGGTGGTCTCGGGAGCGGCGGCTTCCGGCTCGGTCACCGCGGGAGCGGCGCTCGGCCGGCGGAGCTGCGGGCGCCTCGGCGACGGGCGCCGGGGCCTCCGGCTTGGCCGGCGTGACGGGCCGCGGCGCGGCGCGGCCGGCGACGCGCGGATCGCTGGGAAGGTTCGCCGCCGAGCGCGCGGGCATGCGCGGCCGCGGAGCCGGGGGTGCGACGGGGCCGGTCTCGCGCGGGCCGCGGGGACGCGGGGGCGCCGGGGCGTCGGGCTCGAACACGCGGCGGGCGGGCGCCGCGGCGTCGCCATCGCCGTCGGGCTCGAAGACGCGGCGCGGCGCGGCGGCCGGCGGAGCGGCCGGGGCCGCGGCCCGGGCGGCCGGAGCGCGCGGGGGCGCGGCGGCCGCGGGCGGCGGGAGCCTTCTTGGCGGCCTTCGGCGCCGGCGGCGCGGCGGCCGCGGCGGCCATCGCGCGCAGCGCGTCGTCCTCCTCCACGGAGGAGGCGGCGGCCTTCACCTCGAGACCTGCGGCCTGGAGGGTTTCGAGCAGCTCCTTGCTGGAGAGGTTCTGCTCCTTGGCGATCTCGTGTACGCGCTTCTTAGCCACTAGCCATCGATTCTACGAAGTCCTGCGGGGTGTGAACCGAGCGCCGGAAGGCGCGCGGCAGGGATCTGCGCTGTACGGCCTCGCGCCGCACAGGCCGCATCACAGACGTAGGCGCCGCGTCCAGGGCGGCGCCGGGCACCGTCCGCAACGACGCGGTCACCGTCGAGCGCGAGCCGGATCAGCTCCGACTGGGGCGCGAGCCGTCCGCATCCGACGCAGCGTCGCTGCGGTGCGTGTGCACGTGCCGTTATGCGGGCTGCTCCTCGGCGGCGACGTCGTCCGTGGGCTCCGGGGCGGCGCCCTCCTCGACATCCGGGTTCGCGGCGTCCGCGGCGGCGGCGGCCTCCTCGGCGGCCTGTGCCTCGGCCGCGGCGGCGGCGTACGCCTCCTCACCCTGGGCGACGAGGTCGGCGACGTCCTCCTGCGAGAGGTCGGGATCGGACAGGCGCGCGATCTCCGGCTCGCCGAAGCCCTGGATGAAGTAGACGGAGCTGCCGGAGAAGCGCGACAGCGCCTGGTGGGCCGGAAGGCCGCAGTAGGCCGAGCCGGCAAGCGCGGCGTTCGGGCAGCGGCGGCCGGTCGACTGGATCGCGGCGCAGCGCCCGCCGGTCTCCTCCTCGTCGTAGGACGAGTCGGGGGCGTCGGTGGCGAACTCGGTCTCCGAGCGGATGTCGATCCGCCAGCCGGTCAGGCGGGCGGCCAGACGCGCGTTCTGGCCCTCACGGCCGATCGCGAGCGAGAGCTGGTCGTCGGGGACGATCACGGTCGCCTGGCGCTGGTCGTCGTCGACCAGGACCTCGCGCACGCGGGCCGGCGAGAGCGCCTTGGCGACGAACCGGGCGGGCTCGTCGTTGTAGGGGATGATGTCGATCTTCTCGCCGCGCAGCTCGGAGACGACCATGCGCACGCGCGAACCGCGCGGCCCGACGCAGGCGCCGACCGGATCGACGCCGTCCGCGTAGGAGACGACGGCGATCTTCGAGCGGTAGCCCGGCTCGCGGGCGACGTTCGCGATCTCGACGAGCCCGTCGGCGATCTCCGGGACCTCGAGCTCGAACAGGCTCTTGATCAGCTCCGGATCACGACGGCTGAGCACGATCGCGGGGCCCTTGGCCTCGTTGGAGACGTCCTTGATGACGGCCTTGACACGCTGGCCGTGGTCGTAGCGCTCACCGTCGACCTGCTCGGAGCGCGGCAGCAGCGCCTCGACGCGCTCGCGCAGCTGCACGAGCGTGTAGCGCGAGTCGGACTGCTGCACGATGCCGGTGACGAGCTCGCCGACGCGGTCGCGGTACTCCTCGTACATCATGTCGCGCTCGGCCTCGCGGATCCGCTGGAGGATCACCTGCTTGGCGGTCTGCGCGGCGATCCGGCCGAAGTCGTCGGGCGTGACGTCGCGCTCCTCGATCTGATCGGCGTAGAGCTTGAACTTCTCCGGATCGATCTCGGGGTCCTGCGGCTCGACGTACTCGCCCGTCTCGGGATCGAGGAAGGTCCCCTCGTCGATCGTCTCGACGATCAGCTGGGCCTCGAGGCGCTCGGGCACGAGCAGCTCGATGACGCGGTACTCCCCGGTCTCCGGATCCAGCTCGACGCGGGCGTACTTCGCCGAGTCCAGCTGCTTCTTGTAGGCGGCCAGGAGGGCGTCCTCGAGCGCGGCGATGAGCCGATCGGGGTTGATCCCCTTCTCGGACGCCAGGGCCCGCATGGCCTCCACGATCTCGCGCGACATGTCGGTTACTCCTCGACGAGGTTCGAACGGTGGATGTCGTCGTACGGGATGGCGATCACGCCGGCATCGGCCGCGATCGTCACCTCCCGCTCGGTGGCGCCGACCAGGCGGCCGGTGAAGCTGCGGTGGCCGTCGCGCGGCTCGCGCGTACGCACGCGCACGCTGCGGCCCGCGAAACGGCGGAAGTGATCGGGCTTGGTCAGCGGGCGCTCGCGCCCGGGCGAGGAGACCTCGAGCGCGTACCGCTCACGCAGCTCCGGGAGTGCCTTCGTCACGCGCTCGCAGAGGCCGAGCGTGACCCCTTCCGGGTGGTCGATCGTCACGCGCAGCGTGCCGGTGCCCGCGGGCTCCACGAGCAGCACTTCGACCTCGGGCTCGATGGGCCCGAGGGTGGTCTCGATCTCGTGTTGCAGGTTGTTGGTGCTCATCTGATCTCAGGAACAAAAAAAGCGGGCGCGCGCCCACTCTCAAAACTGCCACGGCCGTCACCGGCCTTCGAAAGCTGTGTTGAGACGATACCACCGTGTCCCAGGTCCCGGACAGGGCGGTCGCCACCGCGGTGCAAGCGTGCCTGACGCGCTCGGGCGTGCCCTGGCGCGCAGTCGCGGAGGGCGAATGGGGCCTGCGCGCCGAGGCCGCCGGTTGGCCCCTGGACATCGGCCTTTCGCTGCGCGGGGGCCTGCTCCGGGCGCAGGCCCAGGTGCTCCCTCCCGGCCGCGCAGACGCGCACGCGCTGTTGCACCGCAATCGCCGGACCGAGCTGGTGCGGCTGTCGCACACGGGCGACGGAACCGTCTGGGTGCAGGGTGAGATCCCGGCGGCGGCGCCCCCGCGCGAGGCGGACGTCGACCGGCTCCTCGGCGCGCTCGTCGCCGCCGCGGACGACGTGCGCACCGCCGCCGGGCCGGCCGGCTGAACCGCCCGCCCGCCGCTACTACTCGGCGCCGCAGCGCCGGCGGGCCTGGTCGCGGTAGCGGCGGTAGTCGGCGCGCTCGGGCCGCAGACAGCATGCGAGCGCCAGCGGATGGCGCGCCTCGTCGTGGCGCCCCATCAGCTGGAGACAGCGGCCCAGGCAGAACAGCGCGTAGTCGTTCGTGGGAGCGCCCTCGGCGACGGCGCGGAACTCCTCCGCCGCCTCGGCATAGCGCTGGGCGCCGAAGAGCGCCCTGCCGAGCGCCTCGCGCACCGACGCCTTCCCCGGCTCGAGGTCGCGCGCACGCGACAGCGGCAGCGTGGCGGCGTGCACATCGCCGCGCTCGAGCAGCTCGGTCCCGTTGCGGAAGAGCTCGTATGCCGAGTCGGTCGACACGCTTTCAGGGTAACGGCGGCGCGGATGGGTTCCAGCCGGGTGTCTGCCGCTAGCGCGGGCGCGGGGGCAGCGCCCACAGCGCGCGCAGGCGCCCGAGCCGCCCCAGGCCCGCGGCGAGCTCGTGGCGCAATGCCGACCGCTCGGCCGAGCTGGGCGCGGGCCCGCCCGGGCCGTAGCGCCGCGCCGAGAGCGCCCGGAGATAGCCGCGCGCCGCGTCGGTGGCGCCGAGCCGGCGCTCCAGCGTCTCGAGCGTGAGATCGGGCGGGAGGTCGCGTCCCGTGCGCCGCAGGGCGCGCTCGAGCTCGGCGATCTCCGGGTCGTCGCTGCACGGCAGCGCGCGCTCGCGGCGCCTGAGCCGGCGCCAGAGCACCGCGCCGGCGATCGCGAGCAGCAGGCCGGCGGAGCCCAGGATCAGCCACGGCGCGGACCCGGAGCCGCCGCCGCCGGCGGCTGCGCCCTTGCCGAAGCCCGGGTCGCTCGGCCGGTCGCCGCCGGGGCCGGTGCCGCGCGGCCGCGTGAGCGCGGCCTCCTGGTCGGACACCTGGTCGCGCGCCGGCGCCGCGCTCGGCGTCGGGTCGAGCGTGATCCAGCCGTAGCGCGGGAAGTACGCCTCCACCCAGGAGTGGGCGTCGAGGTCACGGACGACGTACTCGCCGGAGCCGTGATCGAGCTGGCCGGGTGAGAATCCGACCGCCACGCGTGCGGGGATCCCGCCCATCCGCAGCAGCAGCGCCATCGCCCCGGAGAAGTGCTGGCAGTACCCGCGCGGGTCCTCGAACAGGAAGGCGTCGAGCGGGTTTGCGTGCACGTTCGGCTGCTCGGTGTACGTGGCGCCCCGCTGCACCCGCGCCCGCACGAGCCGGACGTAGTCCTCCGGGGTGGCTGACCGGGCGCGCAGCCGCAGCGCCAGGTCGTAGATGCGCCGCAGGCCGGACGCGCGCACCACCTCGGGACCGTCGGTCGTGGCGATCGACGAGTTCGGGCGCGTGATCTCCGTCGCGTCGCCCGTCCCGAACGGCGGGAAGCTCGCCTCCATGTGCGGCCGAGCGGTGCTCGCCGCCGTCTCGCCGCCGCGCGGCGGCAGGCTGACGCGCAGCCACTGGCGGGCGAGGCTCGGGTAGTCCGTGCTCGCGCGCTCGAGCTGACCGACGGTCGGCCGCGGCGTATAGACGCGGGCGCTGTACTCGGCGCCGCGTCGCAGGACACCGCGCTGCGTCTCGAACGTGCCCCCGCCCGCGTTCACGGGCAGCCGCGGCGCGTCGTAGACGCTGTTCGCCGAGCCCGCGGTGATGAACTGCGAGCTGCGCAGCCCCTCGACCGAGACGTGGATCGTCTGGAACCACTGCGGCTCGGTGTGATCCTGCTGACCGTCCGGCTCGAGCGCCGCGACGCTGCCGTTGCGCACCCACTCGCGCCCGTCGAAGGTGTCGAGCACCTCCGCCTTCCAGTAGGACGGGGCCTGCGCCTTGATACGCAGGAGCCGGCGGCCGTCGCGCGGCCAGCGGAGCGGGGCGTAGCTGTGGTCCCACGAGTAGCCGACCGTGCCGCGGCTCGCGACGTCCTCGGCGATCTTCTCGTAGTTCACCCACGGGGCCGGCCGATCGAGCACCGGTGCCAGCGCCGCCGCGGCCACGGTGGCGACGAGGACGAGCAGCGCCGCCGGCGCGATCGCCTGCGCCCTGATCCGGTCGGCGAGCAGGAAGGCGCACAGCAGCACGGTGAAGAGCGCGCCGGAGAGGAACGGGCGCGCCGTCGTGTGGCTGATGACCGGGACGGCGTAAAGGGTGCCCAGGCTGACGGTCGCCGCCGCGGCGGACCCGGGCGCCCGGCCGCGCTCGCGCGGCCAGAACGCCTGGAGCACGGCGATCGACGGTGAGCGCGGTGCCGCCGAGCAGCAACGTCCGGCGCACCCACTCGTCGCCGCCGCGGTACGGGACGAAGGTGCCGGGGATGGCGCCGATGCCGTCGACGATGCCCTGGACGAGCGAGCCCCAGCGGTCGGGCAGCAGGAGACGGACGGGGATGCCCGCGCCGAGCAGCATCGCCGCCAGCGAGCGCCACGCACGCGCCCGCCAGCGCCGCGTTGCGCGCCGCGCGCCGCTCGAGCCGCCCGGCCGCGATGAGGGCGCCCCCGCACGCCGCGGCGGCCGTCGCCATGAGGATCGCCGCGCCCGTGGGCACGGGCACGACCAGCCCTGCCCAGGTCAGCAGGCCGAGCAGCGAGAGGCCCAGGAACGCCGCCAGCCGCGGCAGCGCGCGGACGCCGGCCGGAAGCACCGTCGCCGGCTTCCCGCCCGCACGGGGCTGTGCCGCCGCGGCGTTCGTCATCGCGGTGCCCCGGCCGGCATCACGACCTGCGCTGCCTGCCCGGCGCGGCGGCGCCCGTCCATCGCGTAGCCGGTGCAGCCGGACACGGTGAAGAGCGGCGTCCTGCCGGCGATCGCGCCCGGCACGACGAGCACGCGCACCCGTGCGGGCGCCCGCGTCAGCGCCCGCGGCGGCTCGCGCAGCGCGCGCGCGGCGACCCAGATGAGCGCCCCGGGACGGCCGGCGAGCGCGGCCAGCTGCGGTCTCCCGCCCAGCTCGGCGAGCGCCAGCCGCGCGTGCGCGTGCGGCCAGCCGCGCAGCCCCGGCGTGATCGACAGCGGCCGGCGCTCGCCCGGAATGCAGCAACGCGCAGCCGCCGCGCTGAGCGAGATGCACGACGAGCGAGGCGGCGGCGCGGACCGCGGCGTCGGCGTCCTCCTCGACGCTCGTGCCCGAGAGATCGAGCACCACCATCGGCCGCGAGTCGCCGCCCGCGCGCATGCTGCGCTCGTGCAGCTCGCCGGAGCGGGCGTACACCTGCCAGGCGATCCGCGACGCGGGCGCTCCGGGCCGGTGGACGCGCAGGCCGTCGAGGTCGGCCTCCGCGCCCGCGGCGCGCAGGCCGTGGCCGTTCGTCGCCCGGCCGCCGGGCTGAGACGGCGACCGGACCGTGTCCACCTTCGGCAGCACCAGCACCTCGTCGGCGGGCCCGCGGCCGGTCACGAGCGCCGCGGCCAGCCCCAGCGGATCGCGCACGACGACCGACGGCGGCGCCAGCAGCCGGCGGCCCCTGCGCGCAAAGCGGGCGCGGATGCGCACGCGGGTGCCGCGCCGGACCGAGCCGAGCCGCGCGGGCTCGGCCAGCAGCGGGTCGCGAACCTCACCGGCCGGCGGGACGATCCGCCCGGTCCCGACCTCGATCAGCACGAGCAGCGGCTCCCCCTCCTCCACGCGCGTGGCCGTCACCACGCGCGTGACCTGCAGCCCGCGCGCAGCGCCGCTCACCCAGATCAGCGCGATCGCGGCGAGGCCGATCAGCGCGATTCCGGGGACGTACAGCGGCTCGGCGTCGAAGAACCCCGCGAGCAGGATCAGCGCGCAGCCGAGTGCGGCCGCCCCGACCGCCCCTCGCCGGCGCCCGGGCATGCCGCGGTCACCGCGCCGGCGTCGCGGCGAGCGCGTCGGCGACGATCGTCTCCGGGCGGACGTCGACGGCCTCCGGCGCGAGCACGAGGCGGTGCGCCAGCACGGCGCCCGCGAGCGCCTGGACGTCGTCGGGCAGCACGTGGTCGCGGGCGGCGAGCAGCGCCCGGGCCTTGGCGGCGCGCAGCAGCAGCAGGCCCGCCCGCGGGCTGCAGCCGAGTTCGACACGAGCGTCCGCGCGGGTGCGGCCGAGCAGCGCGACCACGTAGGCGCGCACCGCGTCGGCCGAGTGCACCCGGCGCGCGGCGTCCTGGGCGGCGAGGACGGCGGCGGCGTCGCCGACGGCCTCCAGCGCGTCGACGCGGTCGCCGCGCTCGTTGGCGCCGAGCATCGCCGCCTCTGCGGCGGGCGCGGGGTAGCCGAGCGAGATCCGCATCATGAAGCGGTCGACCTGGGCCTCGGGGAGCGGGTAGGTGCCCTCGAACTCGACCGGATTCTGCGTGGCGAGGACGACGAACGGGCGCGCGAGCTCATGCGTGTGGACGTCCACCGTGACGCGGCGCTCCTGCATGCATTCGAGCATGCCGGACTGCGTTCGCGGGGACGCCCGGTTGATCTCGTCGACCACGACGACGTTCGCGAAGATCGGCCCGGGACGGAACTCGAACGCCTCGTCGCGGCGGCTGTAGACGTTGGTGCCGACCACGTCGGCCGGCAACAGGTCGGCCGTGCACTGCACGCGGGCGAACTCGAGGCCCAGTGAGCGCGCGACGGCGCGCGCGAGCGTCGTCTTGCCCACGCCCGGGAGGTCCTCGATCAGGATGTGGCCCTCGGCGAGCAGGGCGACGACGACGTCCTCGACGACCTCCGCCCGCACCTCCACGACGGACCGCACGCACTCCGCGACGCGGCGGCCCAGGGCGCCGGCCGCGGCGATCTCGGCGCCGGAGATGTCCCCCGCGGGGGTACCCGGATCGCCGTACGCCGTCACGGCGCTCCGGCCGCCGCGGGGGCGCGCAGCTCGGCGACGACCTCGAGGATCGCGCGGGCGACATCGGCCTTCGTCGCGCGCGGGACGTGCCGCTCGGTGGCGGCGGTCACGATCGTGACCTCGTTCTCCAGCGCGTCGAAGCCGACGCCCTCGCCGCTCACGTCGTTGACGACGATCGCGTCGAGGCCCTTCCTGCGCAGCTTGTCGCGGCCGTACTCGAGCGCCCCGTCGCCGTGCTCGGCCGCGAAGCCGACGATCACCTGGCCCGGGCGGCGCGCCGCGGACAGGGCCGCAAGCACATCCGTCGTCGGCTCGAGCTCGATCGTGAGCCCTTCGCGCCCGTCCTTCTTGAGCTTGCCCGCGGCCGGCTGAGCGGGCGTGAAGTCCGCCACGGCCGCGGCCATCAGCAGCACGTCGCAGTCGGGGAAGGCGCCAGGCAGGCGTCGCGCAGGTCGCTCGCGGTCACGACGTCGCGGTAGCTCACGCGCGGCGAGCGCGGAAGCGCGACGTTCGCCGCCACCACCGTCACCTCCGCGCCGAGCGCGGCGGCCTCCTCGGCGAGCGCAAAGCCCATCCGCCCCGAGGAGCGGTTCCCGACGTAGCGGACCGCGTCGATCGGCTCGCGGGTGCCGCCCGGCCGTGACGAGGACGCGCAGCCCGTCCCACGGTCGCGATCCGGCCGGTGCGGCGGCTTCGACCGCCGCGAGCAGCTCCGGGGGCTCGGCGAGGCGCCCGCTCCCCCACTCGTGCAGGCTGCCGAGTGCGCCGACGCCCGGATCGATGATCAGCGCGCCCCGCTCGCGCAGGGTCGCGATGTTCGCCTGCGTGGCGGCGTGCTCCCACATGTGGTGGTTCATCGCCGGAGCGATCACAAGCGGACACGTTGACGCAAGCGCCGCGCTCGTGAGCAGGTTGTCGGCGTGCCCGTGCGCCAGCTTCGCGATCGTGTTCGCCGTCGCCGGGGCGATCAGGAAGACGTCGGCGTTGCGGACCAGCTCGAGATGGCTGAGCGGGTCGTGATCGGGAGCCGGCTGATCCGGGAACGCCCCGCGCGCCGGGTCACGCTCCCACTCACTCGTCAGGACGGGCGAGCCGGTGAGCGCCGAGAACGAGAGGGCGCCGACGAACCGCTGCGAGTCCGGCGTCTGCACGACGCGGACGACATGCCCGGCCTTCGTCGCCAGGCGCACGAACTCCAGCGCCTTGTAGGCGGCGATCCCGCCGCTGACGCCGAGAAGGATCCGGGCCATGGCGCGTTCCGTGCGCTGACGGGAGCCGGGGCTCGGTGCTGCCTACCGGTAGTGGTAGGCCAGCTTGCCGCCCGCGACCTCCTCGAGAGCGATCGTGAGGTAGTTCTTGGAGTGCGAGTTCACCATCGGGGGCGGAAACTCGTCGAACGTCCCCTCACCGAGGTTGTGGTAGTAGCTGTTGATCTGGCGAGCGCGCTTGGCGGCGACCAGGACAGCGGCGTAGTTCGAGTCGACCTGCTCGAGCAAGGTGTCGATGCGGGGCTGGATCATGCCCCTGAGTCTACCGGCCCGCCGAGGCCGCCCCGCACGACGTCCACCAGCTCGCGGACGGCGTCCTCGCAGCCGGTCGTTGACGACGACGTGCGCGAACTCGTGCTGGGCGGCGAGCTCCTCCTCCGCGACGCGCAGCCGGCGCTCGACGACGTCGGCTGCGTCGGTGCCGCGTCCGACCAGCCGCTCGCGCAGCGCCTCACGTGAGGGCGGCGCGATGAAGACGAGCAGCGCGGCCGGGATCGCGTCGCGGATCTGCCGCGCACCCTGGACCTCGATCTCGAGGACGACGGGCTCACCGGCGCCCGTGCGGCGCTCGAGCTCCGAGCGCAGCGTCCCGTACCGGCGGCCCGCGTATTCGGCGTGCTCGACGAAGGCGCCCTCCGCGACCAGGCGATCGAAGTCCGCGTCGCTGAGGAAGTGGTAGTGCGACCCCGTCCTCCTCCCCGGGCCGCGCGCCGCGCGTCGTCGCGGAGATGCTCAGCCCCAGCTCGGGGAGCTGCTCGCGCAGCAGCCGGATCAGCGTGCCCTTGCCGACCCCGGAAGGGCCCGTGATGACGACGACTCTGGACACGCGGGCCGGGATCGTACGCGTGCCGCCGGTCGAACGAGCGTTCGCGCTCTCCCCGCTTGACATGTGACTAAATGGTCACGTATGGTCCGGCGTCGTGGACGATGTGTTCAGGGCACTCGCGGATCCGACTCGCCGCAGCCTGCTCGACGCGCTGTTCGAGCACGACGGGCAGAGTCTCAGCGCGCTCGAGCAGCGGCTTCCGATGACGCGCTTCGGCGTGATGAAGCACCTGCGGGTGCTCGAGGAGGCCGGCCTCGTGGTCACGAAGAGGCGTGGCCGCGAGAAGCTGCACTTCCTGAACCCCGTCCCGATCCGGCTCGTCCACGACAGATGGGTGAGCAAGTACGCCGAGCCGCGGGTCGCAGCCCTCAGCGAGCTCAAGCACCGATTGGAGAAGACGATGGAGAAGGTCTACGAGATCTACATCAAGACGACCCCGGAGCGGCTCTGGGAGGCGATCACCGAGCCCGAGCTGCGGGCGAAGTACAACTTCGGCGTCCGCATCAACACCGACTGGACGCCCGGCTCGAGCTACGAGGGCGTCTCGCCCGGGCGCACCTGCGCGCGCTGATGGAGGGCGAGAACCTCGAGGTCGACCCGCCGCGCCGGCTCGTCCAGAGCTTCACGGCCCTGTGGAGCGACGAGGTCAGGAGCGAGGGCGCGCTCGCGGATCACCTGGGAGATCGAGCCGGTCGGCGACTCCTGCCGGCTGACCGTCACCCACGACGAGCTGCGCGAGGGCGCGCAACGGCGAGCTGTACGGCGGCTGGCCGATGATCCTCTCCGGCCTCAAGACGCTGCTGGAGACCGGCGAGCTGCTGACGACCCCCGGCTCCCTGCGCTACACGGACACGGACGCCTGGCAGGCCGCCACCTGAGCCGTCACCGCCGCCCGGAGGCGACGAGCACCGAGCCGTCCAGTCTCGATGCCGTCGTCGCCGGAGCGCGCGACGGCGGCGCCGTACTCGAGCGACCGCGCGCGGATCGCGTCGCGGACCTCGTCCTCCATGCCGGCCATGGCGAGCGCGAGCGGGCCCGCGAGCTGCGGCACGAGGTCCCACCACGCCTCGAGCGACGCTCGTCGCATCGGGGTGGCCAGGGTCAGGACCTGCACGTCCTCCAGGCCCCCCGAACCGCAGCGCGCCTGCGAGCCGCTCGGGATCACCCAGGGAGAACGGCCCGGGGATGCTGCGGGGGCGGGAACGGGACGCCGAACTGCTCGCCGACGGCGTCCAGGATCAGGCCGAGCCACGGGTTCGCCTCGCGCGCATCCCAGGTCATCGCGACGTACCGGCCGCCCGGTCGCAGCACCCGGCGCGCCTCGCGGACCGCGTCGGCCGGATCGTCCACGAACATCAGGCCGTGACGGCAGAGGACCGCGTCGAAGCTCTCGTCGGCCGCCTCGAGCTGCAGCTCGTCGCAGACCAGCGTCGTGACCTGCGGGAGCGCCGCAGCCCGGCGCGCCGCG
Source organism: uncultured Actinomycetes bacterium (assembly GCA_963721255.1). Lineage (GTDB taxonomy): Bacteria > Actinomycetota > Thermoleophilia > Solirubrobacterales > Solirubrobacteraceae > F1-60-MAGs163. The sequence continues at coordinate 51,795 of CAVRIM010000007.1, read as the reverse complement.
GCCTGCACCATCGCCGGGCGCGACGTCGGCGAGCACGACGCGTCCGGACTCGCCCACGCGCGCCGCGGCGGCGATCCCGGCGCCGCCAGGGCCGGTGGCGACGTCCAGCACCGCATCCCCGGCACCGATCCCCGCCGCGTCCAGCATCGCCGCCGTGGCCGGCGCCAGCTGCGACGTCGACGACCTCCGCGTTGCGCTCCCAGGCGCCGGCGACGCTGTCCCACATCTCAGACATGCGGGCGAGCATCCCACACGCGCCCGACCCGGCGTGAGCCCTCAGGACCGGCTCAGCGAGCGGTGCGGCGGCGCAGCAGGTCGACCAGTTCGGTCCGCTGCCGCTCGGAGAGCCCGCCGACCGTCTTGCTCGGCGAGATCCGGCACTGCTGAAGGATCTTGTTGGCCTTGACGCGCCCGAACTTCGGCGTGGCCAGCAGCATGTCGAAGACCTTGGCGGTCTCGAGGTACTCCGGAGGCGACACCAGAAGCCGGTCGATCGACGTCTTCCCGGCCCGCAGATCGCGCTTCAGCTGGGCGCGCTGGGTGCGGATCTGGTTGGCGCGCTGGAGGGCCTCCATCCGCTGGATGTGGGACCTCTCGGGGGCCGCGACCTGCTTCGCTGCGTCGATGTCGATGGCCGGCGGCACTTGGCGGCGAGCATACACATTCACTGTTTGCGGGCAAGGTCCGGTACCCGAATTCGCGTGGACCTCCACCTGAGGTTGAGCGTTCTTCACTGTAGTTGACGGTTTCAGGCCGATTTCCAGCGGTTTTCCCGCAGCCGGGGGTTGGAAAGGTTCCGAACGTCATTGCGCCGAAACCTGCCCGTTTGCGGCGATTTCCTGCAACTCCGCGGCGATCCTGCGTGCGGCGAGCGGATCGCGGAAGCTCTCCGTGCCGACCGCCACGAGCGTCGCGCCGGCCTCGAGCAGATCCTGCGCGTGGCGACCGCTCGCGACCCCTCCCATGCCGACGATCGGGACGCTGACGCGCGCGGCGACCGCCCGGACCTGCGCCAGCGCGACCGTTCGGACGGCGGGACCCGAGAGCCCGCCCGTCCCGCCGCCGAGCCACGCGACCCCCGAGCCGTCGGGGTGCGGGGCGAAGGCGCGCAGCGTGTTGATCAGCGAGACGGCGTCCGCGCCGGACGCCTCCGCCGCCTGCGCGACGAGCGCGACGTCGGCGGTGTTCGGCGTGAGCTTGACGATCAGCGGCTTCGACGTCAGCGGGCGCACCTCGTCGAGCAGTCGCGCGAGCTCCGCCGGGTCGGCGCCGATGTCCAGGCCGGTCCGCACGTTCGGGCACGACACGTTCAGCTCGATCGCCGCGACCTCGCCGCGCGCCTGCACCGCCTCGACGAGCGCCGAGACCTCCGCGGCCGTCGAGCCCATCACGTTCGTGATCAGCGGCACCGGCAGCCAGTCCAGGGCCGGCAGGTCCTGCTCGAGATAGCCGCGCAGGCCCTTGTTCGGCAGCCCGATCGAGTTGATCAGGCCGCCCGACGCCTCGAACAGCCGCGGCGGCGGGTTGCCGTCGCGCGGCTCGAGCGTGATCGTCTTCGACACGAACGCCGAGAACGGGAAGCCGCTCGCGATCGCGTCCCCGAAGACGCGCCTCGCGGCGATCGCGTCGAACGTGCCCGAGCCGTTGACGAGCGGGTGCGCGAGCTCGAGCCCGCAGAAGTCGACCACGCCGCTCATCAGCCGCTCCCGTGGCCGGGTGCCAGGCACGTGTCGAGCCGGGCCGCGTCGAGCACCGGCCCGTCGACGCAGAGCCGCAGGTAGCCGCCGTCGCGGACCGGGACGACGCAGCCGAAGCAGGCGCCGAACCCGCAGGCCATGCCGGATTCCAGGGCGAGCTGGGCGGGGACGCCGCGCGCCGCGCACAGCGCGCGGACCGCCTCGAGCATCGGCGGAGGGCCGCAGGCGTAGACCTCGGCCTGCGGGTCCGCGTCGAGCTCCGCCGCGAGCAGGTGCGTCACGAGCCCCGATTCCCCGACGCTGCCGTCGTCGGTCGCGACCTGGGCGCCGGCGAGCAGCTCCGCGCCCGCGGCATGCGGTGCGTCGCGAAACCCGAGCAGCGCGGCCTGCGGAACCCCGTCGGCGAGCAGCACGTCCTGCAGGATCGCGAGCGGCGCCGTCCCCACGCCGCCTCCGCACAGCAGCGGCTCGGCGCCCGTCCCGCGGGGCCGTGAACCCGAGCCCCAGCGGCCCGAGCAGCTGCAGCCCGTCTCCGGCCTGCAGCTCGCAGAGCCGGCTCGTTCCCGGGCCGACGTCCTCGAGCATGAACTCGAGCACCGGCCGCGAGGCCCCGGACGTCCGCAGGACCGAGAAGGCCCGCGGCAGCAGCGGGCGCTCGTCGTCGCCCCCACCCCACCGCTCCTGCGCGGTCAGCATGTAGAACTGGCCGGGCAGCGGCACCGGGCCGTCCGGGTCGGCGGCGGCGAGGACGACGTAGGCGCCGTGCTCGCGGCGTTCGACGACGTGCACCAGCCGGCGGCCGAGCGGCGCCTGGACGCCCACGCGCTCGCCGGCGGGCAGCCTCACGCCGTCGCCCGCGCCGCCCGCGACGGCCGGTGGATCTCCTGGAGCGACAGCACCTCCGCCTGGCCCTGGCGCGCCGAGGCGATCGCCCGCGCGGCGGCAAGCGCACCCGACAGCGTGGTCAGGCACGGCACGCCGCGCGCGACCGCGGCGCGGCGGATCTGCCAGCCGTCGGCGCGGGCGCCGGAGCCGGTCGGGGTGTTGACGACGAGCGAGACCTCCCCGCTCTCGATGCAGTCGACGACGTTCGGTGAGCCCTCCCCGACCTTCTGGAGCAGGCCGGCGGGGATTCCCATGCGCTCGAGCGCGGACTTCGTGCCCTCGGTCGCGACGATGCTGAAGCCCAGGTCGTGCAGCGTCTGGGCGACGGCGACCGCGCCCGGCTTGTCGCGGTCGGTCACCGTGATGAAGACCGTGCCGCCGCTCGGCAGCGGCGAGCCCGCGGCGGCCTGCGCCTTGGCGAACGCGGTCGGGAAGTCGCGCGCGACGCCCATCACCTCGCCGGTCGAGCGCATCTCGGGGCCGAGGATCACGTCGGCGCCGTCGAAGCGGTCGAACGGCAGCACCGCCTCCTTGACGGAGACATGGTCGGCGGCCATCGGATCCTCGGGCAGGTCCAGATCCGCCAGGCGCTCCCCGAGCATGATCCGGCAGGCCAGCTTCGCCAGCGGGATCCCGATCGCCTTGCTCACGAACGGCACCGTCCGCGACGCGCGCGGGTTGGCCTCGATCACGTAGAGGCTGCCGGCGTGGACCGCGAACTGCACGTTCATCAGGCCCACGACGCCGAGCCCCAGGGCGATGCCGGTGGCCTGCTCGCGGATCTTCGTCAGCATCTCCGGCCCGAGCGAGTGCGGCGGCAGCACGCAGGCGCTGTCGCCCGAGTGGATCCCGGCCTCCTCGACGTGCTGCATGATCCCGCCGACCCAGGCCTCCTCGCCGTCGCAGAGCGCGTCGACGTCGACCTCGATGGCGTCCTCGAGGAAGCGGTCCAGGAAGATCGCGCGCCCGTCGTCGCGGACGTTGCGCTCGAGGTACTCGCGCAGCCCGTCCTCGGAGTAGACGATCTCCATCGCCCGGCCGCCGAGCACGTAGCTGGGGCGCACGAGCAGCGGGAAGCCGACGTGCCCCGCCACCTCGAGCGCCTGGTCGACCGAGTGCGCCTCGGCGTACGGCGGCGCCTCGTACCCGAGCCGCTCGAGCAGGCCGCCGAAGCGCCCGCGGTCCTCCGCGAGGTCGATCGCGTCGACGCTCGTGCCGAGCAGCGGGACCCCCGCCTCGACGAGGCCGGCGGCGAGCTTCAGCGGCGTCTGGCCGCCGAACTGCACGATCAGGCCCTCCGGCTGCTCGATCTCGACAGACCCCGAGCACGTCCTCGAGCGTCAGCGGCTCGAAGTAGAGCCGGTCGGAGGTGTCGTAGTCGGTCGAGACGGTCTCGGGGTTGCAGTTGACCATCACCGCGTCGCGGCCGGACTCGCGGACCGTCATCGCCGCGTGCACGCAGCAGTAGTCGAACTCGATGCCCTGGCCGATCCGGTTCGGCCCGGCGCCGAGGATCACGACCGACGGCCGGCGCGGCTCGGAGAAGGTCACCTCGTCGTCGCGGACGGACTCCCAGCCGGAGTAGAAGTAGGGCGTGCGCGCCGCGAACTCGGCGGCGCAGGTGTCGACCGCCCTGAACGAGCGGTGACCCTGCGAACGGGGCGTCCGGGTCGAGCGCGAGCTCGCGCAGCTCGTGCAGGAACCAGTGGTCGACGCCGCAGCGCGCGAAGACGTCCTCGACCGACGCGCCGCGCCGGAAGGCCTCGAGCATGTGGTCGTAGCGGTCGGCGGCGGGCTGCTCGAGCGTCGTGAGCAGCTCCTCGGGCGACAGGCTCGCGACGTCCGGCGTCGAGTCGAGCTCACGGCTGCGCATCGCCTTGGCGAACGCCTGCTGGAAGGTGCGGCCGATCGCCATCACCTCGCCCACGCTCTTCATGTGCGTGGAGAGCACGGGGTCGGCGCCGCGGAACTTCTCGAACGCGAACCGCGGGCACTTGACGACCACGTAGTCGATCGTCGGCTCGAAGCTCGCCGGCGTGAGCTTGGTGATGTCGTTCGGGATCTCCTCCAGCGTGTAGCCGACGGCGAGGCGCGCGGCGATCTTCGCGATCGGGAAGCCCGTGGCCTTCGAGGCGAGCGCCGACGAGCGCGAGACCCGCGGGTTCATCTCGATGATCAGGATCTCGTCGGTGTGCGGGTTGACCGCGAACTGGACGTTCGAGCCGCCCGTCTCGACGCCGACGGCGCGGATCACCGTCATCGCCTGGTCGCGGAGCTGCTGATAGAGGCGGTCGGGCAGCGTCTGCTGCGGCGCCACGGTGACGCTGTCGCCGGTGTGGACGCCCATCGGGTCGATGTTCTCGATCGAGCAGACGATCACGCAGTTGTCGTTGCGGTCGCGCATCACCTCGAGCTCGAACTCGCCCCACCCGATCACGGACTGGTCGATCAGGATCTGGCCGATCGGCGAGGCGTCGAGCCCGCGGGCGCAGATCTCGCGGAACTGCGCCTCGTCGCGGGCGATGCCGCCGCCGCGGCCGCCGAGCGTGAACGCCGGCCGCACGATCGCGGGCAGCCCGATCTCCACCATGTGCGACAGCGCCTCGGGGACCGACGTCGCGATCGCGCTCTTCGGCATCCGCAGACCGGCCGCGGCCATCGTCTCGCGGAAGCGGTCGCGATCCTCGGCACGGTCGATCGCCTCGTAGTCGGCCCCGATCAGCTCCACGCCGAACCGCTCGAGCGTCCCGTCCTCGGCGAGCGCCTTGGCGAGGTTCAGCGCGGTCTGCCCGCCGAGCGTCGGCAGCAGCGCGTCGGGGCGCTCCTTCTCGATGATCTGGGCGACCGGGCCGGGCAGCAGCGGCTCGACATAGGTCGCGTCGGCGAACTCCGGGTCGGTCATGATCGTCGCCGGGTTCGAGTTGACGAGGACGACCTCGTAGCCCTCCTCGCGCAGCACCTTGCAGGCCTGCACGCCGGAGTAGTCGAACTCGGCGGCCTGCCCGATCACGATCGGGCCGGAGCCCACGATGAGGATCTTGTGAAGGTCGTCGCGGCGCGGCATCAGGCGTGGGCCCTCACCTGGTCGAGGAAGCGGTCGAAGAGGTACAGCGAGTCGTTGGGTCCCGGCCCTGCCTCCGGGTGGTACTGCACCGTGGCGCCGGGGGTGTCGAGCAGCGTGAGGCCCTCGACCGTGCGGTCGTAGAGGTTCACGTGCGAGAGCTCGGCGGCGCCGACCTCGGTCTCCCAGCGGACGGGCTCGTCGCGCTCGACGCGCAGGCCGCCGTCGGGAGCGGCGACCGCGAAGCCGTGGTTCTGCGAGGTGATCTCGATCCGGCCGGTGCGCAGGTCCTTCACGGGGTGGTTGGCCCCGCGGTGGCCGAACTGGAGCTTGAAGGTCTCGAGGCCGACGGCCCGGCACAGCAGCTGGTGGCCGAGGCAGATGCCGAAGGTGGGCTGCTTCCCGATGACGGCGCGCACGGTGTCGACGACGTAGCCCAGGGCGGCCGGGTCACCCGGGCCGTTGGCCAGGAAGACGGCATCGGGGCTCGAGCGCGAGCAGCTCCTCCGGCGTCGCGGTGCAGGGATGCAGCTCGAGCCGGGCGCCGCGCTCGACGAGGCTGCGCACGATCGAGAGCTTGATGCCGGTGTCGATCGCCGCGATCAGCGGCCCGTCGTTGCTCTCGCCGTGGCGGGTGACGGCCTGCGGAGTGACCTCGCGCGCCAGGTCCAGCCCGCGCATCGACGGCTCGGCCATCACCGTGTCGAGCGCGGCCGCCTGCGGGACGCCGGCGGGGAACAGGCCGCCGCGCATCGCGCCGGCGGTGCGGATGTGCCGCACGAGGGCGCGGGTGTCGACGCCGCTGATCGCCGGGACGCCGCAGTCGCGCAGCCAGTCGAGCCAGCCGCGCTCGGCGGTCGGGGCGTCCTCGCGGTTGACGGCGGCGCGCATCACGACGGCGCGCGCGTGGACGCGATCGGACTCCATCGCCGACCCGCTGACGCCGTAGTTGCCGATGTGCGGGTAGGTGAAGACGATCACCTGGCGGGCGAACGAGGGGTCGGTCACGGACTCCTGGTAGCCGCTCATCCCGGTCGTGAAGACGACCTCGCCGACACCGTCGGTCTCGGCGCCGCAGAGGATCCCGTCGAAGCGGGTTCCGTCCTCCAGCAGCAGATAGCCGGTGTGCGGGGTCTCGGTCACCTGATCAGCTCCTGGACGGTCTTGAACTCTGGCGTGCCGGCCTCGCCGAGCAGCTCGAACAGGGCGGCCTCGACGCTCGTGAGCGTCGCGCCCGCCTGCTCGAGCCGGTGCAGGGCGGTGTCGCGGTCGGCGCCGGTGCGCGAGGCGGTCGCGTCACGCGCGACCTGCACCGTGACGTCGTCGGCGAGCAGGTCGAGGACGGTCTGCGCCACGCAGACGTGCGCCTCGACGCCGCAGACGAGCGCCTGGTCGCGTCCGCCCAGGTCGAAGCCCTCCGCGCGCGCGGCCGAGAACACGGTCTTCGGCAGGCGCGGCGTGTCGCCGAGGTGCTCGGTGACCTCGGCCACGGTGTCGCCGAGACCCCGCGGGTACTGCTCGGTGACGAGCACCGGGATGCCCAGCGCGCCGGCGCCCTGGACGAGGATCGCGGTGCGCGCGGCGACGTCGTCGAAGCCGGCGACCGCCTTGCGGAACGCCTCCTGCACGTCGATCACGACGAGCACCGCGCGCCGGCGATCCAGCAGGCTCGCGCTCATGGGCCGCCCTCCCCCGGCTCCGGCGCGGCGGCCACGGCGAAGGCGCGTTCGCGGTAGGCGACCGATCCGGCGGCGACGGTCAGCAGCACGCGCCCGTACAGCTCGCGGCCGGCGAAGCAGGAGTTCTCCGAGCGGCTCTCGTACCCGTCCTCGCCGACGATCCACGTCGCGTCGAGGTCGACGAGGCAGAGATTCGCCGGCTCGTCGACCGCGATCCGCGGGACCGTGAGGCCGAACAGGGCCCCGCCGCTCGTCATCCGGTCGACGATCAGCTCGAGGCCGAGCACGCCGGGCCGCACGAGCTCGGTGTAGAGCGCGGCGAACGAGGTCTCAAGGCCCGTCGTGCCCATCGGCGCCTGCTCGAACGGAACCTCCTTCTCGTCGCGCGCGTGCGGGGCGTGATCGGTCGCGACGCAGTCGATGACGCCGCTGCGCAGCCCCTCGATCAGCGCCTGGCGGTCGGCCTCGTCGCGCAGCGGCGGGTTCATCTTCATGCTCGTGTCGAGCGTGCGGACGGCCTCGACGGTGAGGCAGAGGTGATGCGGGCTCGCCTCGCAGGAGACGCGGTAGCCGAGCTCCTTGGCCAGCGCGACCGCCCGGACCGAGGCCACGCAGCTCAGGTGCTGCATGTGCACCGCGCCGCCCTCGTAGCCGGCGATCTCGGCGTCGCGGGCGACGAACGTCGACTCGCTGATGCTGGGGATGCCGGCGACGCCGAGCAGCGTGCTGATCATGCCCTCGTGCATGACGCCCGGCCCCGAGAGCTGGGGATCCTCCTCGTGCAGCGCGAGCACGCCGCCGCACAGGCGCTGGTACTGGAGCGCGCGGCGCAGCATCCCGGCGCTCACCACCGGCTTGCCGTCGTCGGTGAACCCGAGCGCGCCGGCCTCGCGCAGCCCGTTCATCTCGGTGAGCTCCTCGCCGCGCAGCCCGCGCGTGATCGAGCCCATGAAGCCGACGGGAATGCGCGCGTCGCGCGCGGCGGTCTCGCGCAGCGCGCCGAGGATCGAGCGGCGAGTCCACGACCGGGTCGGTGTTCGGCATCGCGATGACCTGGCAGAAGCCGCCCGCGGCCGCCGCGCGCGTGCCGGTCTCGAGATCCTCCTTGTGCTCCTGGCCGGGGGTGCGCAGGTGCACGTGCGGGTCCACGAAGCCCGGGAACAGCCGCCGCCCCTCCCCTTCGACGATCTCGGCGTCGACGGGTGCCTCGAGCGTTCGGGGCGCGCCGATCTCGGCGATCCGCCCGTCGCGGACGAGCACGTCGTGCGGGCCGTCGAGGCCGGTCCGCGGGTCGAGCACGTGCGCCGCGCGCACCAGCAGCTCGGCGGGCGGAGCGGGCGCGCGGACGAGCGCGTCGGGAAGCAGTTCGGCTGTCATCGCGAGGGCTCCCGGTCGGGTTCACGGCGACGACCGTCGAGCAATGGCGCGCTGTCATGCGGGCTGCGACTCCGTGACGGGCTCACCGGCGCGCGTGGAGGCGAGCACCTCGTAGAGCACGGCCATCCGGACCACGACCCCGGCGGCGACCTGTTCGAGCACGAGCGACTGCGGGGAGTCGACGACGTCCCCGGACAGCTCGACCCCGCGGTTCGACGGGTCCCGGGTGCATCAGGAGCTGGCGGGCGCCGAGGCGCCGTCCGTCGATCTGGTAGGCGGCCGCGTACTCGCGCAGCGAGGGCACGTACGACTCCCCCATGCGCTCGCGCTGCATCCGCAGCGCGTAGACGACGTCCGCCTCGCGCAGATCGTCGAGCGTCGTGCGCACCTCGACGCCGAGCGCGCCGACGTCCCGCGGCAGCAGCGTCGGCGGGCCCGCGACCGTCACCTTCGCCCCCATCTCCTGGAAGGCGAGGATGTTCGAGCGCGCCACGCGCGAGTGCATGACGTCGCCGACGATCCAGATGTTCGCGCCCGCGAGCGAGCCGAGTCGCCGGCGCAGCGTGTAGACGTCCAGCAGCGCCTGGGTCGGGTGCTCGTGCTTGCCGTCGCCGGCGTTCACGATCGCCGCGTCGGTCCAGCGCGGGAGCAGCGCGGGGGCGCCGGCCCAGGGGCAGCGGATCACGATCGCGTCGGGCCGGTGGGCGCTCAGCGTGAGCACCGTGTCCTTCAGCGACTCGCCCTTCTCGACCGACGAGCCGGAGGCGACGAAGTTCACCACGTCCGCGCTCAGGCGCTTTGCGGCGAGCTCGAACGAGCTGCGCGTCCGGGTGCTGGCCTCGTAGAAGAGGTTCAGGACGGTCCGCCCGCGCAGCGCGGGGACCTTCTTGATGTCGCGCTCGCCCACCTCCTCGAAGGCGGCGGCGCGGTCGCAGATCCGCTCGATCGCCGTGCGGTCCAGGTCCTCGATCGACAGCAGGTGCCTCATCGCGAGGGCTCCCTTCTCGGTTGCACGGCGGCGACCGTCGAGCAATGACGCGCTGTCATGACGCCACCCCGGTTCGTGAGGAGATCGTGACCTCGTCGACGTCGTCGATCTCGACGACGCGCACGTTGACGCGCTCGTCGCGTGAGGTCGGAAGGTTCTTGCCGACGTAGTCCGGGCGGATCGGCAGTTCGCGATGGCCGCGGTCGGCGAGCACCGCCAGCCGCACCTTCGCGGGCCGTCCGAAGGAGAACAGCGCCTCGATCGCCGCGCGGACCGTCCGGCCGGTGTAGAGGACGTCGTCGACGATCACGACGGTCGCGCCGTCGACCGGGAAGCCGATCTGCGTCGCGTGGACCTCGGGCGTGTCGCTGCGCATCGAGAGGTCGTCGCGGTAGAAGCTGATGTCCACGAGGCCGAGCGGGACCTCGTGCTCGAGCAGGTCGCAGAGGATCGCGTGCAGGCGCTCCGCGAGCACCGCTCCGCGGCGCTGGATCCCGACGATCGCGAGGTCCTCGGGCCCCTCGTGCTGCTCGACGATCTCGTGTGCGATCCGCACCAGCGTGCGCCGCATGTCGTCCCCGTCGAGGACGACCTTGCCGCCGTCGTCGTTCACGTCGTGTCCGTCCTTCCTGGCCTCTCAGGACCGGGTTAAAGGAGCTCTGCGGCCGGTGATGGGCCGTCCGTTGGGAATCTAGCAGCGCGATCCCACGGCACGACACGCGGTGGACCCTTCTCGGTCTGCGGGACCTCGACGGCGTCGAAGTCGCGGGCGACGTGCACCGGCTGGAAGGCCGCCTCGGCCTCCTCGCGCACGAGCCTGGGCGGGTAGCGGCTCGAGAGGTGCGTGAGCACGAGCAGGCCGACGCCCGCCTCGCGCGCCACCGCGCCGGCCTGGCTTGCGGTGCTGTGATCGGTCTCCGCGGCGCGGCCGGCGTCCTCCTCCAGGAACGTCGCCTCGTGGACGAGCACGTCGGCCCCTCGCGCCGACTCGCGGACCATGTCGCAGGGCGCGGTGTCGCCCGACAGGACGACGCGGCGGCCGCGGCGGGCCTCCCCGATCACCTGCTCCGGGCTGACGCCGTCGACGGTCTCCCCCGCCTGAAGGCGCCCGAACGCCGGGCCCGGCTCCACGCCGAGCGCCTCGGCGCGCTCGGGGTCGAAGCGCCCGGGCCGCTCGTGCTCCACGAGCGCGTAGCCGAACGAGCGGCCGCGGTGCCGGACGTTGAACGCCTCGACCTCGTAGCCGTCGAACTCGATCGCGTCACCGGTGTCGATGTCCGCGAACTGCAGGTCGTAGGCGACGCGCCCCCAGACCCCGGAGAGCGAGGAGAGCAGCCGCTGGGTGCCGGGCGGCCCGAAGACGTCGAGCGGCTTCTCGCGGCCGCGCAGGTCGAACGTCTTCAGCATCCCGGGCAGGCCGAGCCAGTGGTCGGCGTGGTGATGGGTGAGGAAGATCGCGTCGAGGTCCGGCAGCCCGACGCTGCGCAGGAGCTGACGCTGCGTTCCCTCACCGCAGTCGAACAGGATGCGATCCCCGTCGAGCCGTGCGAGCAGCGCCGGCAGCCCGCGACGGGCGGCCGGAACCGAGGCGCCGGTACCGGCGAAGAACAGCTCGAGCTCGTCCATCGACGGCGAGCGTAGCGTTGCGCAGCCGGGCGATACTCTCCGGACCCGGGCCGCCCGTGCGGCCCTGCTCGCGCCCGTAGCTCAGTGGATAGAGCGCTCGCCTCCGGAGCGAGAGGTCGCAGGTTCGAATCCTGCCGGGCGCGTCCCGAACGCCCCGCGCGCAGAGGTTCAAGTCAAGGTCGAGCCTTGAGCAGGTTTCGTGACCTTCGGCCCGGCCGGGTGTCCTAGACGGGCAAGGACGCACGACGAGAGGCAGGAACAGGCCCCAGACCGCTCGGTCACGCCCCCCGGCCAGGTTGGTCTGGGGCCGCCATCCAAGACGAAAGCCCGCAAGGGTCGGATTTTGCGGGCCTCCGTCGCCTCCGCTCCTCTTCGAACGCGGAGCTGAGGTGCGCCCTGGTGTGCGGGTCCGGTCCCGGCACCAGTCGGGGGGACCGAGGCTGGCGCCGGAACCGTTCCGCAGCGCCCTCATTCTCGTGCCTGCCGGGGCGCTCGGGGGTGACAGTTGCGTGACAGTCGCGTCACACTTCGCCGGCAGAGCGGGCTGTCCCGGCGCCACCGGGGGGACGCTGACGCCGGGAGGAATCCGTGCCCGCTCTGTCCAGCCAGGGGCGACCGACGCCGGTCGGGTGGGACTGTGGCGACGGGGGACCGTCCTTGCCCCTATCCGCTGCGACATCGAGACCGGGCAGATGTGACGGCACGAGTTTGTGACGACTTTGCAACGAAACCGGCGTCGGGTCCCCTCACGCCGGACGGCGCCTGAAGGTTGAGCCACCCGGCGCACAACTCATGCCGCCCGGCGCTCCCGCCGATAGACGCTCCTGAGATGAACGTCTGGAGCTACAGCCTCTACGCCGCGATCACGCGCCTGCTGCGCTGGCTGATCTGAGCGCCGCCGGGCCAGGAGCCGTGCAGCGAGTCGCCCGCTGCGCGAGGATGCGGTCGTCCACGAGGAGGAGCCGCAACATGCTCAAGGAGTTCCGCGCATTCATGCTGCGCGGCAACATCATCGAACTGGCGGTCGCCGTCGTCATCGGCGCCGCATTCGGCGCACTGGTCACGTCGCTCGTCGCGAACCTGCTCACGCCCATCGTCGCGGCGATCATCGGCAAGCCGGACTTCTCGAACCTCACGTTCACGATCAACGACTCGGTCTTCCGCTACGGCTCGTTCCTCAACGCGCTGATCGCCTTCGTGTCGATCGCGGCCGCCGTCTTCTTCTTCGTCGTGCGCCCGGTCGACGCGATCCAGCGGCGCATGGGGATCGAGAAGCCGGAGGACGGGCGCAGCGACGAGGCCACCCTGCTGGAAGAAATCCGCGACATCCTCAAGGAGCAGCGCTCATGACGACCATCGAGACGACCGCCGGCCCGATCGACGCAGGCGCCCTCGGGCGCACGCTCTGTCACGAGCACCTGCTCACGGCGAGCGAGCCGATCCGCATGCAGTACCCCCACCTCGTCGACCACGAGCGTGAGCTCGAGCGCGCGCTCGCGCAGGTCCGCGCCGCGATGGCCCATGGCGTGAAGACCATCGTCGACCCGGCCTGCATGGACCTCGCGCGCGACGCGCGGCTCGCCATGCGCGTCGCCGACGAGACCGGGATCCAGCTCGTGATGGCCACCGGCATCTACGGGCAGCACTACACGTTCATCCCCCAGCACTTCCAGACCCGTGACGAGGACTACCTCGCGGACGTCTTCGTCCACGACATCGAGGTCGGCATCCAGGGCACGCCGGTGAAGGCGGCGTTCCTCAAGACCGCGGCCGACGAGCCGGGCATCACGCCCGACGTCGAGAAGGTCCACCGCGCGGCGGCGCGCGCGTCGAACCGCACCGGCCGCCCGATCATGGCCCACTCACGGCCGGCCAGCCGGACCGGCCTCGAGCAGATGCGGATCTTCCTCGAGGAGGGCGTCCCCGCGGGCAGGGTGATGATCGCCCACACCGGCGACACCGACGACCTGGACTACATCGAGGAGCTGCTCGCGCTCGGGCCGTTCATCGGCATGGACCGCTACGGCACCGAGATCTTCCTGCCCGACGCGGCGCGCAACACCACGCTCGCGGCGCTCTGCGAGCGCGGCTACGCAGACCGCATGGTGATCAGCCAGGACGCCTGCGCGACGATCGACTGGTTCCCGGAGGAGATGATCGCTCAGCTCGCGCCGAAGTGGAACTTCACCCACATCTTCGAGGAGATCATCCCGGCGCTCGGCGAGCTCGGGGTCAGCGACGCGGACGTCGCGACGATGCTTGATGAGGTGCCGGCGCGGTGGCTCAGCGCGCAGTGACCTGCTCCGTCTGCGTCAGCACCCGCCAGGACGACTGGATCGGGTCGACGACGGCGGGCGGCTCGCGGAAGTGGAACCGGTCGTCGTAGTTGTAGCTCTTGACGTAGCCGGTCGACGCGCCGCTGCTGCCGCCCGTGCCCACCGGACCGCGGTACTTCTGCACGATCGTGCCGGTGACGGTCAGCGTGCCGAGCGGGTTGCCGCAGAAGTAGTTGTCGACCATGAACGAGTGGTTCAGGGCGAAGAGCGAGGCCACGATCGTTGGGTTCGTTCAGCGAGCCGGTCGCGTTGTTGCACGTGTCGTTGTTCGTGTCGAGGTTCGTGATCGGGTGGTAGATGCGGATGAACTGGTCGGCGATCAGCGCCACGAGCGAGTCGTTGGAGTTCGTGATGTTGCCGTTGATGATGATGTCCTTCTGGCTCGCGATCGTCAGCGAGGCGCCGTAGTTCCCGCTGACGTAGACGTCCGCGCAGCCGGCGGGCGAGTTGTACGGGTCGTACGTCTTCAGGCTCTGCCCGCAGGTGCCGTTCTGGACGTAGATCTGCCCGTTGGCCGGGTAGGCCATCGTCGTGCCGTTCACCGTCATGTTGGTGGGGTTCAGCACGATCGTGGTCTTGCCCGGTGAAGATGTAGCTCGGGTCGGTCGTGTCGCGGAGCTGGGTGTTCGTCGGCGGCATCGTGAGGATCGGCGCCGACGCGTTGTACGTTCCGCGGAAGGTCGGGCTCGAGCTCGAGCAGGCTGAGCGCCAGCCCGGGCTCGACGCCGACACCTCGATCGAGTCGTCGATCGTGCGGCCGAAGATCGGGTGCCCGCAGACCAGGAACTCGTCGTTCGTGTGGACGGGACCGTTCAGCGCGTCGCCCGCCGCGAACTGGATCTCGCCGCACTTCTGGGTGAAGCTGTGGCCGACGTTGCCGGCGTCGTACCACTTGCCGCTGTAGGTCTTGCTCGAGCGCCCGTCGCGGTACCAGCCGCAGTTGTCCGACGCCCACTGCGTGATGTCCGGGATCGTCGGCGCGCCGCTGACGTAGCGCGTGTACCACGCGGGGTCGAGCGACTCGATGTCGGTGAAGTAGAGGAAGTCGAGGAAGCTGCGGCGCCGGAACTTCGCGATCAGGCTGCGCTTGATCCCGCGCACCCGGCCGGTCGAGCGGATCCGGATCAGGCCGTTCTGCACGAGCGACACCGACGGGTTCGACGTGCTGCACTGCGTGTAGCCGGTCGCCGGCAGCAGCTCGACGGTGTACTGCGCCTCGGTGCCGGGCAGCGTGCGGAAGACGCGCGGATCGGCGCCGCTGCCGTTCCATGTCGGGTTGACGAACTTCGTCCCCGAGATCTGGTCGCACTGCGTCCACAGGTCGAGGTCGTGCTGGAGGCGGAAGAGGTAGTTCTGGATGCCGGCCTCGGCGGCGCCGTAGGCGAGCTTGCGGTCCTGGTCGCGCCGGGCGGTCGGCGTGTCCGCCTGGGCGGTGACGAGCACTCCGGCCGTCAGCATGCCCAGGATGAGCATGATCGACATCATCGCC
Source organism: uncultured Actinomycetes bacterium (assembly GCA_963721255.1). Taxonomy (GTDB): domain Bacteria; phylum Actinomycetota; class Thermoleophilia; order Solirubrobacterales; family Solirubrobacteraceae; genus F1-60-MAGs163. The sequence continues at coordinate 36,657 of CAVRIM010000007.1, read as the reverse complement.
GGCAGCGCGATGCCGGTCTCTGAGCGCATCGTCGCCAGCAGGTTGCGGGCACGCGTCAGCATCGTGGTCCCTTCGTCGTGTCGATCGGGTCGGCCGCGCGCACGAACAGCGCGTCCTGCATGTCGGTGAATCCGCTGTTGTTGCGGAAGTCGCGCGCCGGATACGTCCTGAAGGACAGGGCGATCTTGACCGGCAGCGCGAGGTTCGCGGTCGACAGCGGTGCGGGCAGCAGCGTGGTCGGCAGCACCGGGTTGCCGCTCTGCCACGCGTAGTAGCGCAGGAACGGGAGTGCCCGAGATGGTCGCGACGTTCTCGAGCACGGTGCGCGTGCTCGTCGGCGTCCCGGGCCAGGTCATCGTCGGCGGCGTGCCGGTGCCGACCCAGCGGCGCATGACGATGTCGCCGTTCTCCAGCGAGATCTCGTGCCGCTCGGGGTTCGAGTCGACGACGCCGAGGTTCGCGTAGTAGATGACGTTCGGTGGTCGTCGCGGTCGTGAGCGACGGCGCCGTCGCGCTCAGGCAGACCTGCGAGCGCAGGTCGCGGGTGAAGATCTCCATCGCGGTGCGCGCGCGCTGCGAGGTGTCGACGCGCGCCTGCGTCTTGCGGGAGATGCGCACGGTGGAGTCCAGCACCGAGATCCCGCCGAAGAGCACGAGCAGGCCGATCGACGTGCCGACCAGCAGCTCGATCAGCGTGAAGCCGCCGTCCTCGCGCGCGACACGGCGCACTGCTCCCTTGAGCCGGGCGGTCATGGACAGGTTCCCGACGGGCTCGGGCCCGAGCCGCTGTTCACGATCGTGAGCGTCTGGACGGCGGTGCCGGCGGCGACGCGGTCCTGGATCGTCGAGGAGACGACCTTCCTCGAGCCGTCGCTCACGCACACCTGGTAGTCGCCGTACGGCATCCCCGGGTTGATGAGCGTCCCGGTGGCCGCGCCGGAGGTGTTCAGCAGGTCGGCTCCCGCCGAAGGTCGAGCCGCAGCCCGCCGTCATCGGCGTGATGCGCACCGTCGCCCCGCCGTAGGGCGTGGCGCGCGGCGGCGGTGCCGCGCTTGACGAGGATGTTGAGCGCGGGCTCGCGGATCACCACGGACGAGGTCGCCGCCGGGCGTGACGCTGACCGAGGAGACGGGCTGCGAGTACGTCCGCGGGTCGGCGCTCGCGCATGTCCCGGCCCAGACGACGTAGCCGTCGCTGAACGGGTAGAGCGTCGCGCCCGAGGAGATCGTCGTCGCCGGCGTGGCGCCGACGCTGAAGGTCTTCGTGCCCGGTGACTGCAGGCCGCTGTTGGCGACCATGATGTCGGTCGCCTTGTCGGCCTGGGGCACGCCGCCGACGGAGGTCTGGAAGGTCGCCGAGACGGTCGACGCGCGGTCGTAGGAGAAGATGAAGGAGTTCGTCGCTCCGCCGGAGACGGTGCCGCTCTGGTGGATCGTGTTGTTCCCGTCCGGATCCACGTAGCCCGGCTGCGCGACGTTGACGTAGTAGCCGCCCTCGGGCAGGCCGCTCCAGAACGCGCAGCCGTCGGCGTCGCTCGAGCCGCTGCTCGTCGTCGGCCCCGTCAGCGAGACGGAGATGCCCGGGACGCCGTTGCCCGCGCGGTCGATGAACTTCGCGATCAGGCCGCCCGTCGCATCGTCGAACGTGCCGAGCGGCACGGCGATCAGCGTCTGGTTCTTGACCGGCGGGATCCTGCCCATCGACGGCCAGGTGACGACCGAGATCGCCTTCAGGTAGTCGGTCCGCGTCGCGCCGGACGGGCAGGTCGTCGTGCCGGTCGAGTCGTCGACCCACTGCGTGGTCGTCGTGACGCTGTAGTTCACGCCGCCGACCGGCACCGTGCGCGTGACGTTCATGTTCGCGAGGTCGCGGATCTTCAGCGCCTTGACGCGCTCGATGTCCTCCTGCGCGAGCGCCGACGCGGCGGTCCGGGCCTCGTTGTCGCCGCTGATGTTCGACGACGTGTCGACCGCGCCCAGGAAGCCGAGCGAGAAGATCACGAGCAGGACCATCGAGACGAGCGCCTCGAACAGAATCGATCCGCGCTCAGCGGACAGGTTCGCGCGACGAGCGGAGCCGGGGCGTGGCAAGCGGCGACTGCGTGGGAGATCCACCTTCACACGCTCGATATCGGGTGTTGAGCGCAGGACTTGATGGGGTCTGGACCCGAAGATGAGTCCGGCCGCCCGGCCGGCGCGGCCTCGGACATCCGTCCAGCGAGCCCGTTTCAGCCCGTCTGCGGGCAGGCGCTGCGTGGTGCTGAGCAGCTCGGCGAAGAGGTCGCCGAGCGCGTCGACACGGGCCGGGAGCTCACGCGCCGTGATCACGAGCGGCCCGCCGTCACGCGCCGCCGCCGCAGGCCTCGACCTCCTCCCAGGAGACCGGCGCGGAGACGGTCGGCTGCTCGCGCGCACGCAGCGAGTACACCCCGACGGTCGTCTTCGCGCGGTCGTTCTGGTACCAGTCGACGAGCACCTTGCCCGTGCGCAGCGTCCTTCGCCTGGCGCGCGACGACGAGGTCCGGGCGGCCCGTCCGCGAGCACCTCCGCGACGGTCTTGGCGAAGGCCTTCGTGTCGTCGAACGTCACGTCGGGCCGGTTCAGCGGCACGTAGACCTGCATGCCCTTGGAGCCCGAGCTCTTGGGGAACGCGCGCAGGCCGATGCCGTCGAGCATCGCGCGCAGCAGCAGCGCGACGTCGCAGCACTCCACGATCGTCGCCGGCGCGCCCGGGTCGAGGTCGAACACGACCGCCGTCGGCGTGTCCGGGCGCGTGGGCGAGCGCGAGCGACGGGTGCAGCTCGAGCGCCGCGAGCTGGGCGAGCCAGACGAGCGTCGCCCGCTCGCCGACGAGCAGGTGCTCGATCGTCTCGCGGCCGTAGCTCACGGTCGCCGTCTGCGACCCAGTCCGGCCGGTGCGACGGCGCGCGCTTCTCGAAGAACGTCTGCCCGCCGACGCCGTTCGGGCAGCGGACGAGCGTCATCGCACGGCCCTGCAGATGCGGCACGAGCACGGGCGCGATCGGCGGCCGCGTACGTCGATGACCTCGCGCTTGGTCGTGCCGTCCGGGAAGAGCACCTTGTCGAGGTTCGTGACCGCGAGCTCGCGGCCGTCGACGAGCGCCGTCGCGGTGCGGCCCTTGCGACGCGGTCGTGCGCTCGTCGCGGAAGGTCAGCGGGCTCGGCACGTCGTCGCGCAGGCCCGAGCCAGACCGGCTGGCGCAGGAGGCCGCCGGCCGAGCGCTCGGCGTACGCGACGTGCGCGAGCAGGACCGGCTCGACCCAGTGCGCGTCCTTCGGCGGGCGGCCGGCCCCGGGGACGAACGGGCTGTCGTCGCGCGCGAGCGCGGCCATGCCGCTGCGGTCAGGTCGCTCGAGCTCGCGGCCCGAGAACCCGGAGCCGACGCGGCCCCGGTACTGCAGCGCGCCGTCCTCGTCGTGCTCGCCCAGCAGCAGCGCGCCGATCGCGCCGCTGCGCCCGCCCTCGCCCCCGGACCAGCCGCCGATCACGCAGCTCGGCCGTCTCGCGCCGCGCGACCTTCACCCACGAGGCGCTGCGCCGGCCCGGCTCGTAGGTGCTGTCCAGCCGCTTGGCGACGACGCCCTCGAGCCCGAGCTCGCGCGTCGCGGCGAGCAGCGCGCGCCCGGCGTCCGGCCCCTCGTGCGCGTCCGGGACCTGCCAGCGCGCGCCCGTCGAGGCTCGAGCGCGAGCAGCAGCTCACGCCGCTCGCGCGTAGGAGAGTCGCGTCAGCGAGCGGCCGTCGAGCCACAGCAGGTCGAAGATCAGGTAGGTCACCGGCACCTCGGCGGCGAGCCGGCTGCACCCGGCGCTCGTCGCGGACGTGCATCCGCCGCTGGAGTGCCTGGAAGCTCGGCCGCGGCGGCGTGGTCGGTGTCGTCGAACGCGACGATCTCGCCGTCGAGGATCGCGCTGTGCTCGTGCAGCGCGCGCCCGAGCCGCGCGAGCTCCGGGTAGCCCGCGGTGATGTCCGACCCGTTGCGCGAGCGCAGCGACAGCCGGCCGGGCTCGGAGTGGCAGAGCGCGCGGACCCCGTCCCACTTGACCTCGTACGACCAGCCCTCGCCGGCCGGCAGGCTCCCCGGCGCGGGCGAGCATCGGCGGGAGCGTCTCGGGCATCGGCTCCGCGTCCGGGTCCAGCGGCTCGCCCATCCGGTGGATCATCCAGTTGCGCTCGTCCTTGCCCTCGCGGCCGATCGGGAAGAGCGCCCAGCGGCCGGTCAGGTGCTCGCCGTGAAGCTCGACCTCGACCTTGCGCTCCTCCCAGACGAGCAGCTCGAAGGTCCCGCGGTCGTAGATCCGCATCCGTCCCGGCGCCGTACTGGCCCGCCGGGATGTCGCCGTGGAAGTCGAGGTACTCGACCGGATGGTCCTCGGTGCGCACCGCGAGCCGGTTGTCGCCGGCGCTGCCGGGGAAGAACCGCGGCAGCGCCCACGACTTCAGGACGCCGTCGTGCTCGAGCCGCAGGTCCCAGTGCAGACGCGTCGCGTCGTGCTCCTGCACGACGAAGCGCGGCGCGCCGCGGCGTGGGCGCGGCCGCGCCCCGCCGGCTCGGGCGTGTCGCCCGGCCGCTTCTTCCGATAGTCCCGCAGCGGGTCGGCCACGAGCGTGACCGTACCGGCCGCGCGGGCCGCTGCCGCGCTAGCCGCCCGCGACCGCCGGCAGGATCTGCACCTCGGCGCCGTCGGCGACCGGCGTCTGCGAGCGCGTCGCCGAAGCGGATGTCCTCGCCGCCGACGTACACGTTCACGAACCGCCGCAGGTCGCCGCTCTCGTCGCAGAGCCGCTCGCGCAGCTCGGCGTGACGCTCGAACAGCGCGTCGAGCACCTCGGCGACGGTCGGCGCCGGAGACGTCGACCGACGCCTCCCCGCCCGCCGAGGCCCGCAGCTGCGTCGGGATCTTGACGACGACGCTCATGCGACCCGCAGGGCCGACGCGACGGGCTCGACCTCGGTCTCGAACGCGTCGAACGACGCGTCGATCTCGAACGACTCGAACGTGCCGCGCACGGCGTCGAGCGTCTTCAGGCCCTCGCCGGTGATCACGAGCACGACGCGGTCGTCGCGGCCGATCGCGCCCTGCGCGGCGAGCTTGGCGAGCGTCGCGGTGGTGACGCCGCCGGCGGTCTCGGTGAAGACGCCGGTCGTCTCGGCGAGCAGGCGGATGCCGTCGCGCACCTCGTCGTCGGTGACCGCCTCGATCGAGCCGCCGCTGCTGCGGGCGAGCTCGAGCGCGTACGGGCCGTCGGCGGGGTTGCCGATCGCCAGCGACTTGGCGATCGTGTCGGGCTTGACCGGGCGGCACACGTCGTGCCCGCCGTCCCACGCCTGCGCGACCGGCGAGCAGCCCTGCGCCTGCGCCCCGTGCATCGCCGGCACCTCGCCGGTGATCAGGCCGAGGTCGAGCCACTCGCGGAAGCCCTTGGCGATCTTCGTGTAGAGCGAGCCCGAGGCGACCGGCGCGACGATCCGGTCGGGGGTCTCCCAGCCGAGCTGCTCGGCGATCTCGTACGCGAGCGTCTTGGAGCCCTCGGCGTAGTACGGGCGCAGGTTGACGTTGACGAACGCCCAGTCGCGCTCGCCCGAGAGCTCGGTGCAGAGGCGGTTGACGTCGTCGTAGTTGCCGCGGACCTTCACGAGGTTCGTGCCGTAGACGCCGGTCGCGAGGATCTTCTGCTCCTCGAGGTCCGCCGGGATGAACACGTAGCTCTCCAGGCCCAGCGCGGCGGCGTTCGCCGCGACCGAGTTGGCGAGGTTGCCCGTCGAGGCGCAGGCGAGCACCTCGAAGCCGAGCTCCCGCGCGCGGGCCGCCGCGACGCTGACGACGCGGTCCTTGAACGAGTGCGTCGGGTTGGCGGCGTCGTTCTTGACCCACACCTCACCCAGGCCCAGCCGCTCGGCGAGCCGGTCGGCGCGGATCAGCGGCGTGCAGCCGGCCGGCAGCCCGGCGCGCGACGAGGCACGGCCCGACGGTCCCGGCTGGCCGTCGACGACCGGCAGGAAGTCGGAGTAGCGCCAGATGTTCTGCGGTCCGCCCTGGATCCGGCGGCGCAGCTCGGCGACGTCGCTCGTCAGGCCCGAGTGGTCGTAGACGACCTCGAGCGGGCCGAAGCAGCGCGAGCAGACGTAGCTCGCGTCCAGTTCGTAGGCGGCGCCGCATTCGCGGCACCCAAGATTCGTAGCTCCCATGAAAAAACCTCCACCGTGACACGTGGCGGAGGTCTCTGGAATCTCCGACCACATCTACAGGATTTGGCACCGTTCCTTTTCAGGCGGTTGCCGGGGTTTCATCGGGCCAGTCCCTCCACCCCTCTGGATGTGTCCGCCGGTCAAGCTAGCAGACCGGCCCGCCGGCGTCACGCCAGGCTGCACGACGGCGCCCCAGAACGCCGCGCGCTGCCCAGGTACACTGGGCTGCGAGGGCGAAAGCCCCGAGTGAAGGCGACGACCGATGACCGACGAGCCCCGAAGTCATGCCCAGCCTGCCCAAGCCCCGCCTGCGCCGGGCTGCGCGGTCGCGCGGCGCCGTCGTCGCACCTGCGCCTGAGCACCAGGCTCCCCGCGTCCAGATCGTGGAAGGCGGCCCCGAGGGCCGCGACCTGCGCTGGGTCAACGTCGACGGCATTCGCGCGCCCGAGCGCGACTGGCTCGCAGGAGCACTTCGACTTCCATCCGCTGGACTACGAGGACCTCTCGTCGCGCAACCAGCGGCCGAAGGTCGACGAGTACGACGACTACCTGTTCATCGTGCTCCAGTTCCCGCGCTACGACAAGCAGCTCGGGCGCCTGAGCGCGGCCGAGGTCGACGTCTTCCTCGGCCCCGACTACGTCGTCACGGTCCCCAACCAGCCGCTGCGCTCGCTCGACTACCTGTTCGAGCGCTGCCAGAACAACGAGGAGCTGCGCGAGCAGCTCTTCGGCAAGGGCGCCGGCTACCTGCTCTACCGGATCGTCGACGACGCGGTCGACGCCTCGTTCCCGATGCTGCGCAAGATGGGCAACAAGCTCGAGCGCCTGGAGGACGACGTCTTCGAGGGCCGCTCGAGCGAGGTCGTGCGCGACATCTTCAACGTCAAGCAGGAGATCATCAACTTCCGCCGCGTCGTGCGGCCGATGCGCTCCGCGCTCGCCGACCTCGAGCGCACGACCAAGCGCTACGTCGAGGAGGACCTCGACGTCTACTTCGACGACATCAACGACGCCTCCGAGCGCGTGTGGGACATGCTCGAGAACGACAAGGAGGTCGTCGAGGCGCTCGAGAGCACGAACGAGTCGGTGCTCTCGCACGAGCTCAACCGCGTGCTGCGCGTCCTCACCGTCTTCAGCGTCATCCTGCTGCCGCTGACGCTGATCGCGAGCATCTTCGGCATGAACGTGCGCGTGCCCGGACAGGGCTCGATCAGCGGATTCTGGATCGTGGTCGTCGCGATGGTCGTCGTGCTCGGCGCGATGGTCGCCGGCTTCCGCCGTCGCGGGCTGCTCTGACGCGGTGAGCGTGGCCGTGCCCGCGGATCCGTTGCCCGCGTGGGCCGCGAGGTGCTCGAGCAGCCCGTGCAGACGCGGCGCATGGTCGTGATCGTCAACCCGTTCGCGTCGAGCGTCGACCCGCGTCTGCGGCGGCTCGTGGTCGCGGCGCTCGCGAGCCGGTTCGACGTCGAGGCCGTGGACACCGACGCCCCGGGGCACGCGACCGGGCTGGCCGGCGCCGCGGCGCGCGGCGGCGCCGACGTCGTCGTCACGCTCGGCGGGGACGGGACGGTCAACGAGGCCGCCAACGGGCTGCTCGGGCACCGGCGTGCCGCTCTATCCCCTCCCCGGCGGCTCGCAGAACGTCTACGCGAAGCTGCTCGGCATCCCGTCCGACCTCGTCGACGCCGCCGAGCACCTGCTCGGCGCTCGCCGACCGCTGGGCGCCGCGCGCACGTCGACGCCGGGCCGCGTCAACGGCCGCCTCTTCACGTTCTCCGCCGGGGCCGGCCTCGACGCCGACGTCGTCGCCCGCGTCGACGCGAATCCCGCGCGCAAGGCGCGCTGGCGCGAACTGGCCTACGTGCAGGCGGCCACGACGCGTCTTCCTGCGCGACTACCTCGTGCGCGCGCCGCGGCTGATCGTCGAGGCGCCCGGGCACGAGCCGATCGAGGGCGTCACCGCGCTCGTCCAGAACGCGCCGCAGTACACGTTCGCCGGATCGCGGCCGATCGAGGTCTGCCGCGACGTGCAGCTGGACTCCGGGACCGTCTCGGCGGCGATCATGCGCCGGACCGGCCCGCTCGACCTGCCGACGATGGGCGCGCGGCTCTGGTTCCAGGGGCTCGACGTCACCGGCCACCGCCACGCCGACCGCGCTCGAGGGCCTGCGCGAGCTCACGATCCGCCGCGCCGACGGCACCCCGGTCGTCGTCCAGGTCGACGGCGAGGCACTCGAGCCCGCGCCCGTCGCGCAGTTCGACGTGCTGCCGGGCGCGCTGACGGTGCTGGCGGGACGTCGATGCCCATCAGAACGCGCCTTCGGCGCGTTCTGTCCTGCCAGGGGGCCGTTCCTGGAGGCCGAGCCGGTCGGCCTCGCCGACCGGCTCCCCCGCCAGCTCTTCGGAGGGCGCGCTGCAGCCGGGCTCGGCGGACCGGCGAGACGACCGTCTGCCGATCGCGCCGCGGACGGCCGAATCAGGCTCGGCACCGACGGCCAGCACGCCGAGACCGCAACGAGCCCGCCAGCGGCTACCGAGGACGTCGCCGGCCAGACGCGGAGCGAGAGATCGTGGATGCATGGCGTGGCGGGTGGACCGGGGCCAGTACGCATGTACGGCCCCGGTCCACACGGCGCCCCAGGCGCCACGAGATCCGCGACCGTCTACGCGCTCGGGGTGACGCGGTAGGCGTCGAAGACGCCATCCACGTTCCGCAGCCGCGTCACCGTCGCCTTCAGCACCTGCGTGTCCCCGACCTCGACGACGAAGCGATTGCTCGTCATCGGGCGGTTGACCATGCAGCGCGCCTCGACGATGTTGATGCCGGCCTCGGAGAGCGTGCGGGTGAGGTCCTCGAGCAGCCGGTGGCGGTCGTAGGCGTCGACCTGGATCTCGACCTTGAAGGCGTTCTCGTGCTCGCCCTCCCAGTGCACGGGCACGAAGCGCTCGGGGTCCTTGCGCAGCGCCGCGACGTTCGGGCAGTCGTCGCGGTGGATCGTGATCCCGCGGCCGAGTGACACGTAGCCGACGATCGGATCGCCGGGCACCGGGTGACAGCACTTGGCCAGGCGCAGCATCACGTCGTCGACGCCCTCGACGCGGATGCCGTAGGCGCCGGAGGAGCCGGTCGGCAGGCGCCGGCGCCGGCGGTCGGAGACGAGCGTCTCGGCGACGCCGCTCTCCTCCTCCGCGGCCTCGCCCTGCTTCAGCCGCTGCAGGACCTTGTTGACGACGACCTTCGGGCTGATCTTCGCGCCGCCGAGCGCGATGTAGAAGTCCTCGCCCTTGCGGAAGCCCATCTCGCGGATCACGTCGGCGAGCAGCGGCGAGCCGGTGATCTTCTGCGCGGGCAGCCCGGCCTTGCGCAGGTGCTCCTGGAGCAGCTCGCGGCCGGTGTGCTCGGCGTCCTGCCGGCCCTCGGCCTTGAAGAACTGCTTGATCTTGTTGCGCGCGCGCGTCGTCTTGACGACGGCGAGCCAGTCGCGTGAGGGGCCGCGCTCGCGCTTGCTCGTGAGCACCTCGACGCGATCGCCCGACTTCAGCTGGTAGTTCAGCGGGACGATCTTGCCGTTGACCTTCGCGCCGACGCAGCGGTGCCCGAGCTCGGTGTGGATCTCGTAGGCGAAGTCGAGCGGCGTCGCGCCGGCGGCGAGCGACTTGACCTCGCCCTTCGGCGTGAAGACGAAGACCTCTTCGTCGAACAGGTCGACCTTGAGGTTCTCGACGAACTCCTTCGGGTCGCTCAGCTCCTGCTGCCAGTCGAGCATCGAGCGCAGCCAGCGGTTCTTCGCCTCGCCCTCGGGCGCCTTGATCCGCTTGCCGCCGGGCGCGGCCTTGTACATCCAGTGCGCGGCGACGCCGAACTCCGCCATGTCGTGCATCTCACGCGTGCGGATCTGGATCTCGAGCGGCAGTCCCTCGGGCCCGATCACCGTCGTGTGCAGCGACTGGTACATGTTGAACTTCGGCATCGCGATGAAGTCCTTGAAGCGCCCGGGCAGCGGCTTCCACAGCGAGTGGATGACGCCGACCGCGCCGTAGCAGTCCTTCACCGACTCGACCGTCACGCGCATCGCGGTGAGGTCGTAGATCTCGTTGAACTCGCGGTCCTTGCGGGTCATCTTCGAGTAGATCGAGTAGAAGTGCTTGGCCCGGCCGGAGATCTCCGCGCCGATGCCGAGCGCCTCGAGCTCGCCGGACAGCGTCGCGCCCGCGTGGGCGACGTAGTCCTCGCGCTCGTCGCGCTGCTGGTTCACCAGGCCCTTGATCTCCTGGTACTTGCGCGGGTGCAGCGACGCGAACGCGAGGTCCTCGAGCTCCCACTTGATCGCGTGGATGCCGAGCCGGTGCGCGATCGGGGCGTAGATCTCGAGGGTCTCCTTCGCCTTCTCGATCTGCTTCTGCTTGGCGAGCGCGCCGATCGTGCGCATGTTGTGCAGGCGGTCGGCGAGCTTGATCAGGATGACCCGGATGTCCGTGGCCATCGCGACCATCATCTTGCGGTAGTTCTCCGCCTGCGCCTCGTCGCGCGAGGTGAAGGTGATGCCCTCGAGCTTCGTGACGCCGTCGACGAGCGTCGCGACCTCGTCGCCGAAGCGCTCGCGCACCTCGGTCAGCTCGGCGGTCGTGTCCTCGACGGTGTCGTGCAGCAGCGCGGCGCAGAGCGTCTCGGTGTCGAGCCGCAGACCCGCGCAGATCTTCGCGACCCCGACCGGGATGGACGATGAACTCCTCGCCCGACTTGCGCCGCTGGTCGGCGTGATGGCGACAGGAGAAGAGGAACGCCTCGACGACGCGGTCGCGGTCGACGGGCATCGCGGTCTCGTCGGCGTGCTCCTCGACGATCGCGAACAGATCGGAGAGCAGTCGCTGCTCGGTGGCGGTGAGGTCGGCCCCGCCGACGGCGGGGCCGGCGCCGTCGGGACCGCCGGTGCCGACCGGAGCGCGCGGCTCGACGAGCGCCGCGGGAGCGGCCGGGTCGGCGGTCAGGCCGCCCGCGCGCTCGCGCGGCTCAGCCATGTCCGTGCCTCCTGGAGGCGGTCGCCGTACGCCCGGTACGCGGGCGAGCGCTCGAGCTCGGTGTGCTCGCTCGCCGGAAGCCGCCAGTCCGCCGTCGCGGCGTCGAGCTCGACCAGTCCGAGCTCGACGAGCACGCGCAGCAGCCGGCCGGCGTGGACGGCGGTGCGCTCAGCGGTCGCCGGCCCGCGCAGGACCTGCTCGAGCGGCGCTCCGGGCGCGTCGCGCAGCGCCGCGTAGAGCGCGGTGAGCGCCTGCCGGGAGACGATGTCGTGCGCGAGAACATCCTCGGTGAAGCGTAGCTCAGGGGATCCCCACGCCAGGTGGGCTGTCCGCCCGCGTGCGGCGACGTCGAGCGCGCGCTCGTGCGCTGCGAGGACCGGCGGATCGAGCGCCACGACATGAGCGAATTCATCGGCGCGATCGGCCTCGCGCTCCAGTTCGTCCCAGGAACAGAGCGCGAACCCGCCGAGCCGGCCCTGCAGGTGCCGGGCACGACGCTGGGCGCAGGCGGTGACGACCAGCACCGGCTCGCCGCTCGCGACGAGCGCGGTGACGGTGGCCGCGATTCCGCACCGCGGCGGTCGCGCACGAGCGCCGGAGCCCCGTCCGGCTGGCCCGGCGCGTCCGGCTGCAGCGGCGCCGTGCAGCTCGCCGAGGGCCTCGCCGAGCCAGCCGTCCCGGGCGGCGCCCCAGCGCACGAGCGGGCGCGGCCTGCGGCGGTGCGGCGGCGAGCAGCACGAGCCGTGCCTCCTCCGCGCCGTTCCAGTGGTTGACCTCGAGCGAGAACGCGGCGTCGAGGCCGTCCTCGTGGCCGTCCGGGAGCCGCGCGCGGCCGAACGCGACGGCGCTGGCGCGCCCCGCGCCGGACGCGACGGTGAAGCGCACGTGCTTGCCCTCGCCCATCGTCCGCGCGTCAGCCATGCGCGCACCCGGGACGAGCAGCACGGGCCGCGGGTTGCCGATCCCGAACGGCGCGAGCCGCCCGAGCTCCTCGGCGAGCGCGAGGCCCGTCTCCTCGATCGAGACGACGCATCGACGCGCTGGGACGGGAACCAGGTCCTGCGGACGCAGGGTCGCGGCGGCGTGGGCGGTGAACGCGGCGCGCAGCGCGTCCACGTTCGCGGCCTCGACCGTGCAGCCCGCGGCGGCGCGGTGGCCGCCGTGGCGGACGAGCTGCTCCGCGCAGGCGTCGAGGCCCGCGAGCAGGTCGAAGGACGGGATCGAGCGGCCCGAGCCGGTCCCGCGGTCGCCGTCGAGCGCGACCATCAGCACCGGCCGGTTGTGGCGCTCGGCCAGGCGCGAGGCGACGATGCCGATCACGCCCGGATGCCAGTCCTCGCCCGGCCAGCACGTACGCGGGCTGCTCACCGGCGGCGGCGACCTGCGCCTCGGCCTCGAAGAGGATCCGCGTCTCGACGTGCCGGCGCGTCACGTTGGCGTCGTCGAGCTCGCCGGCGATCTCCGTCGCGCGCGCCTCGTCGTCGGTCAGCAGCAGCTCGACGCCGGCGTCCGCGCGGTTCATCCGCCCGGCGGCGTTGATCCGCGGCGCGAGCCGGAACCCGACGGTCTGCTCGTCGAGCCCCGCGGGATCGGACTGGCTGACGCGCATCAGCGCGCGCAGGCCTTCGCGGCGCGTGCGCGAGAGCGCGACGAGGCCCTCGCGCACGAGCCGGCGGTTCTCGCCGCGCAGCGGGACGCAGTCGGCGATCGTCGCGAGCGCGACGACGTCGAGATCGCGGTCGGCGAGCGCCGGGATCGCGTCCCGCCCCGCTGAGCAGCGCGCCGGCGAGCTTGTAGGCGACGCCGGCGGCGCAGAGATCCGGGCACGGGTAGCCGCAGAGCAGCGGATGGACGAGCGGCGCGTCGGGAAGCACGCCGTCGGCGCGCGGCTGGTGGTGGTCGGTCACCACGACGTCGAGCCCGAGCTCGCGCGCGCGGGCGACCTCGTCGACGGCGGTCACGCCGCAGTCGACCGTGATCAGCAGCGCGGCGCCCTCGGCGGCGAGCCGCTCGACCGTCGCGCAGCTGAGGCCGTAGCCGTCCTCGGTGCGGCTCGGCAGGAACCACGAGACCTCGGCGTCCAGCTCGCGCAGCGTGCGAACGAGGATCGCCGTCGAGCTGACGCCGTCGCAGTCGTAGTCGCCGTGGACGACGATCGGCGAGCGGCCGCGGACGTGGCCGAGGATCGTCGCCACCGCGACGTCGATGCCGGCGAACGCGGACGGGTCGTGGCGGTCGGCCGCCTCGAGGAACGCCCGCGCCTCGTCCGGGTCGCTGAGGCCGCGGCGGCTGAGCACCTGCGCGACGGCGACCGCTCAGCGCCGAGCTGCTGCTCGAGCGCGATCTGCGCCGCGAAGCGGCGCAGGGGTGATGTCGAATCGGACGTCGTCCACCGCTGCACCGTAGGCGCAGAGGCCGACGGAACCGGCTGCGCTAGAGGTGGAGCGGCTCGTTGCCCTCGCGCACGCCGATGCCGTACGCGATGGCGAGGCCGATCAGCGCGCCCGGGATCCCCTCGAGCGCCGTCAGGACGTGGATGTCGTCCTGCGCGGTGATCGTGAAGCCCGCGAGCGCGAAGCCGAAGACGCACGGCGCCGACCCCCGCGAACACGAAGCTGCCGACGATCCCGCCCCAGTAGCGGTCGGGAAGGAAGATCGCGAAATGCCAGATCGCGATGCCCATCATGAGCCAGGCAAGTACGGCCATTGCGCTGCTACCTCCCGTGGCGGCGATTGCGCGGCCGCTTCGACTTCGGGGTCTTCGGCTCGTCCTTGAGGACGAGATCCTCGGGGGTCAGGTCGGCGCCGCTGCCGGGCAGCGGCTCGTCGTCGTCCGCCGTGGCGGTCGCCGACTTCTTGGACTGCTCCTCGAGGCCCAGGTCGCTGACGAGCTCCTGGAACTCCTCCGTGCCGACCTGCATGTTCGGATCGTCCGGCGCGGTCAGGCGGCGGCTGGGCCGCTTGGGCCCTCCGGCTCGACCTCGGTCGACGCGCCGGCGGCGGCCGTCGCGTAGGCCGGCACGAGCCCGCCGTTCGCAAGCTCGACGCGGGAGCGGCGCTTGCGCCACGTCCCCTCGGCCTCCTTCCAGTGCATGAGCACCGGGGTGGCGATGAAGATCGACGAGTAGGTGCCCGACAGCACGCCGATCGCCAGCGCGAACGCGAAGTCCTTCAGCGTCTCGCCGCCGAAGAACAGCAGCGCGAGGATCGGCAGCAGGGTGCAGAACGAGGTCGCCAGCGACCGCATCAGCACCTCGCTCATCGACCGGTTGAGGATCTGCGAGAACGCAGCGCGCGGCATTCGCGGCACGTTCTCTCGAACGCGGTCGAACACAATTATGGTGTCGTAGAGCGAATAGCCCAGGATCGTGAGCAGGGCGGCGACCGTTGCGGTCGTCACCTCGAATCCCGACAGCGCGTAGACGCCGGCCGTGATGAGCAGGTCGTGCATCAGTGCGATCAGCACCGGCACCGCGTATTTCCATTCGAATCTGAGCGCGATGTAGCTGCTGATCACGATCAGCGAGGCGATGATCGCGATGATCGCGCCCTTCGCGACCGTGTTGCCGAACGTCGGCCCGATCGTCTGGAAGCTGTAGGTCCCGCCGCCGAACTCCTTGTTCAGCGTCTGCTCGACCTGCGTCCGCTTGGCCGGCGTCAGCGTGTCGGTCGAGATCTGGAACGCCTCGCTGCTCTTGAACTCCTTGCCGCTGATCCGCTGGATCTTCGCCTTGCCCAGGCCGAGCGGCGTGAGCGCGTCGCGGATGCCCTGCTCGCTCGCCTTCTGGTTCAGCTCGGCGACGACGCGCGAGCCGGAGGTGAAGTCGATGCCGAGGTTCAGGCCCTTGCCGCCGATCGACAGCGCGCCGATCAGCAGGATCACGCCGGACAGCGCGAAGAAGTACTTCGACTTGCCCATGTAGTCCCAGCGGAAGCGCTGGCGGGTGGACTGCGCGCCGAGCGCCGCCGGGTGGGTGATGATCCGCGACCGCCCGAGCGCCCCGAGGACGGCCTGCGTGAGCAGCACCGCGGTCAGGAACGAGACGAGCGTGCCGACGCCGAGCGCGAACGCGAAGCCCTTCACCCCGGCGGTGGCGAGGATGAAGAGGATGAACGCCACCATGAACGTGACGACGTTCGCGTCGATGATCGCCGTCAGGCCCTTGCGGTAGCCCTGGCTGATCGCGACCGGCACCGATCTGCCGCGCGCGTATCTCCTCCTTGACGCGTTCGAAGATGACGATGTTCGCGTCCGCCGCGACGCCGATCGTGAGGATCAGGCCGGCGATGCCCGGCAGCGTCAGCGTGATCGGGATCAGCTTGACCATCGCGAACATGAACAGCGAGTAGACGCCGAGCGCGCCGACCGCGACCACGCCGAGGACGCGGTAGAACACGAGCAGGAAGAGCGAGACGAGCAGCAGGCCGGTGAGCCCGGCGATCAGGCCCTGGTGCAGCGCCTGCTTGCCGAGCGTCGCCGAGACCTGGCTCGAGGAGATCAGCTCGAGCTTGATCGGCAGGGCGCCGGTCTTCAGCAGGTTCGCGAGGTTCTGCGCCGTCTGGATCGTGAAGCCGCCGGAGATCTCCGAGCCGTTGGCCGCGTCGATGCCGTCCGGGTTCTGCTGGAAGTCGATGTACGGCGCGGAGATGATCTCGTCGTCCAGCACGATCGCGAAGTGCTGGAACGCGTTGTTGGCGCTGCCGCCGAAGAAGTTCTCCTGGCCGCGCTGGGCGATCGCGCGCGTCGTCTTCTGCCAGGCCTTCTTGCCCTTGTCGGTGAAGTCGAACGTGACGGTCGGCCCGCCCGTGCCGCCCGCGCCGTTGTCGAAGTTCTGCTTGGGGTTCTTGATGTCCAGGCCGCTGAGCGCCGGCTGGTCCTTGAGGACGTAGTAGAGGTTGCTCGGCTTGCCCTTGGTGGACTCCGCCGCGACGACGACGGTGCCCTGCGGGATCTTCACGACCTCGGTGTTCGGGCCTTCGGCGACCTTCGGGTTGTTGCTGTCCTTGATCTCGCCCTGCGAGATCGGCGCGCGACTCCTGCGGGCCGGCGAGGACCGTCTTGGTCTTCGTGTCGACGAGGTAGTAGGCCCCGTTCGTGGTCTCCTTGCCCGTGTTCGTCGGCTTGCACGTGGACGCACGACGGACCGCGTCGTACTGCGTGAGCGCGCCGGTGCCGCTGCCCGCGGACGGCCCGCCGGTGACCGACTGGTTGCGCCGGATCCGGCTTGCAGCCGGGCCCCAGGACGTTGGGCTCCCAGTCGTAGAAGTACAGCTGGGCGGTCTTGCCGACCTGGTTCTTGGCCTGGTCGGCGTTCTTGACGCCCGGGAGCGACACGTCGATCTGGTCGGAGCCGGTGCGCTGGATCTCCGGCTCGGAGACGCCGAACTTGTCGACGCGATCGCGCATGATGTCGATCGTCCGCTGGATCGACTCGCTCGTGACCTTCGACTGCTTCGTCGGCTTGGCCTGGAAGACGAGCGACGTCCCGCCCTTGAGGTCGAGGCCGAGCTTCGTCGGCTTCGTGGCGACGATCACCGCCGACGCGGCGATCAGCCCCGCGATGAAGAGCAGGATCAGCAGGTTGCGGCGACGATCGGTCATGCGGCGAGAGCTCTCACTTCTGTGGTGTCAGGACGAGCAGCAGGCCGCCGTCGTCGTCGTAGGCGGGAAACAGGTCGGCGGTCGCGCGGGCGGGAAGGTCGCCCTCGGCGTGCACCGCGACCGGCTTGGCGAGCTTGCGCACGCCCCACTCCAGCACGGTGTCGACGGGGTCCTCCCCGTCGTCGAACACGAGCCCGAGCACCTCGCGCACCGGCCGGCCGATGACGCGCTCGTCATCGAGGCCGGTCAGCTCGAAGGCGCCGCGGCCGCAGGCGATCACGCGGCCCTGCTGGTCGCAGACGAAGAACGCGGCGTCGGGCGCCGGGTAGTAGTCGTCGAGCAACTCGATCAGGAAGCCGAAGCCGCACTTCGAGCAGCCTTTCGGAGCCGTGCGAAAGCCGGCGGTCCGATCGGTTGCCGCGGAGCGGTTCCCGCAGCTGGGACAGATGAAGTGGTGGGCCATGGGACTCCCCGCGGGAAGGGTAGGGGTCGCGCGCACGGCATGCGCCGACGCCGCGACCCGCCCGGCGGGTCAGAACAGCGGCTGCTCCCTCGGGGCTCGAGGCCCAGGTGCTCGTAGGCGCGGGCGGTCGCCGCGCGGCCGCGCGGCGTGCGGCGCAGCAGCCCGCGCTGGAGCAGGTACGGCTCGTAGACGTCCTCGATCGTGTCGGCCTCCTCGCCGACGGCGATCGCGAGCGTGGACAGCCCGACGGGGGCGCCCGAGAAGGTCGTGCAGAGCGCGGCGAGGATGTCGCGGTCGAGCCGGTCGAGGCCCTCGTGGTCGACCTCGAGCAGCGCGAGCGCCTCGTCGGCGGCGGCGTCGGTCACGACGCCGGTCCCGCGGACCTCCGCCCAGTCGCGGACGCGGCGCAGCAGCCGGTTGGCGACGCGCGGCGTGCCGCGGCTGCGGGCGGCGATCGCGAGCGCGCCGGCCTCGTCGATCCGCACGTCGAGGATCTCGGCCGAGCGGTGGACGATGCGCGCGAGATCGGCGGGCGCGTAGGCCTCGAGCCGGTGCTGGATGCCGAAGCGGTCGCGCAGCGGCGTCGACAGCAGCCCGGCGCGCGTCGTCGCGCCCGACGAGCGTGAACGCCGGGAGGTCGAGCGTGACGACGCGCGCGCCCGCGCCCTGTCCGATCGTGATCGGCAGCCGCGCGTCCTCCATCGCGGGGTAGAAGGTCTCCTCCAGCGCGCGGTTCAGCCGGTGGATCTCGTCGACGAAGAAGACGGCGCGCGGCTCGAGCGCGGTGAGCAGCGCGGCGATGTCGCCCTTGCGCTCGAGCGCCGGGCCCGGCGGTCATGACGAACGGCGCGTCGAGCTCGGTCGGCGATGATCTGCGCGAGCGAGGTCTTGCCGAGGCCGGGCGGGCCGGCGAGCAGCACGTGGTCGAGCGCCTCGCCGCGCGCGGACGCCGCCTCGAGCGAGACGCGCAGCTGCTCGCGGACGCCCTCCTGCCCGACGAAGTCGTCGAGCGTCTTCGGGCGCAGCGAGCGGTCGAGGTCGTCCTCCCCGCCGAGCGCCCCGGGCGTCTGGATGCGCGCCTCGCGCGAAGTCGTCCACGTCAGCGCCTCGCGGCCTTCAGCGCGCTCTGGAGCAGCGCCTCCGGGCTGTCGCCCTCGGCGACGGCGAGCAGCGCGTCGACCTCGGCCGGCGGGAACCCGAGCTCGAGCAGGCCGTCGCGGGCGAGCCGCCGCGGATCGTCGCCGCGCGTGACGAGGATCGCCGGCTCGGAGCCGTCGACCGGCGCGACCTTCTCGCGCAGCTCGACGATGATCCGCTCCGCGGTGCGCTTGCCGATCCCGGGCACGGCCTGGAAGCGGGCCGCGTCGCCGGCGGCGAGCGCGCCGGCCAGCTCGCGCGGGGTGCCGCCGCTGAGGATCGCGAGCGCGACCTTCGGGCCGACGCCCTGGACGACGAGCAGCATCAGGAAGAGGTCGCGCTCCTCCTCGGTCGCGAAGCCGTAGAGCGACATCGTGTCGTCGCGCACCACGAGGTGCGTGTGCAGCGAGACGGGCCGTCCGACCGCCGGGACCTGGCGCAGCGTCTCGGACGACACGGCGAGCCGGTAGCCGACGCCGCCCGCCGTCTCCACGACGACGTGGTCGCCGCGGCGCACGGCGACCTCACCGGCGACGAGCGCGATCACCGGCTGCCCGCCAGGTCGGCGGCCGCGGCGCCCGCGCGCAGCGGCGCATGGTTGACGTGGCAGATGCCGACCGCCAGCGCGTCGGCCGCGTGGTCGGGCGTCGGCGGGGATTCCAGTGAGAGCAGCGCCTGCACCATCCGCGTCACCTGCTCCTTGTCGGCGCGGCCGTTCCCGCAGACCGCGCCCTTGACCTGCTGGGGCGTGTAGTCGGCGCAGGGGATGCCGCGCCGGCCGGCGGCGCAGAGCACGACCCCGCGAGCCTGGCCGACGGCGAACGCCGCTGCGGACGTTCTGGCCGAAGTAGAGGGCCTCGAGCGCGACCGCGTCCGGCTCGTGGCGCAGCAGCAGGTCGTCGATGCCGGTGAAGAGCTCGGCCAGGCGGCGCTCGGGTGCGACGCCCGCGCGCGTCGTGAGGACGCCGCCGTCGAGCGCGACGACGCGGCCACCGCGGCGCCGGACCACGCCGAAGCCGCAGTTCGCCAAGCCGGGATCGATGCCGAGGACCACCACACGGGTGGATTCTGCGCGCCGAGGTCGGATGCCTCCCGGTCCGTCCGGCGGATGCCCATCAGAACGCGCCTTCGGCGCGTTCTGTCCTGCCAGGGGGCCGTTCCCGGAGGTCGAGCCGGTCGGCCCTGCCGACCGGCTCCCCCACCAGCTCTTCGGAGGGCGCGCTCCAGCGGCGGGCCGAGCCCGCGAACCCTCACCGATGCACGGCGGACGACCACCACGCCGGCGCGACACTCGGGGACACCGCCAACGTCAGCCCGCCACCGGCCATCCGAGGACACCGTCGGCCGCTCAGCGGAGCGAGAGATCGTGGATGCATGAGGTGGCGGGTGGATCGGGGCCAGTACGCATGTACGGCCCCGGTCCACACGGCGCCTCAGGCGCCGCGAGATCCGCGACCAGGCTAGGCGGCGCGCGGAGAACGGCGGGTCAGCCGCACCCCGTCACTCACGCGATCCATGCCAAGCCAGCAGAACTCCATGGCGCGGTCGAGGACCGCCTCGCGCGGAACGTGCTGATGGTCGTGCCACCAGTTGCCGAGCGCCTGGATCGCCCCGGCGAGCAGCTGCGCGTATGCCTCGAGCGCGAGTGCCCGCGCACCCGGGTCGCCTTCGGGGTTGTCGCGCACGTCGGGGTCGGACGCCATCAGCTCGGCGATCACGCCGACGGCCTGCTGCTGCACTCCGGCGATCGCCTCGGCGACCTCGGGGTCGGAGGCGTCGCGGAAGAGGGCGCGCCACGCGTCGCGGTGCTCCTCGACGAACGAGAGGAAGGCGTCGATGCCGCCGCGCAGCCGCTCCTCCCCCGTCGCGCCGGTCTCGGCGTTCGCCTGGAGCCGGCGGAAGATCTCCGTCGCGTGCGCGTCGACGAGCTCGGCGTGCAGCTCGCGCTTGGAGGCGAAGTGCTCGTAGATCAGCGCCTTCGACACGCCGGCGGTCTGCGCGATCTCCTCGAGCGACGCGCCGTGGTACCCGGCGCGCGCGAAGACCTCGCTCGCCGCGGCCAGCAACTCGTCGCGGCGCTCGGCGGCGCTGAGGCGGCGGCGCGGACGGTCGGGCATCTCGCTCATGCTCTCGCAGGATAGGCGTCGGCGCATAGGGTTCGGCCATGGCAACCGCCGAAGCCGACTGGGAACGCGAAGGACTGCTCGACGGCGTGACGCCGGAACGGCGTGCCGGGCGGGTCACGCTGCTCGAGCGGCTGATCGCCGACGGGTTCCAGATGGACGAGCTGCGCACCGCGGCGGCGGACGGGACGCTGACGGCGCTGCCGACGCTGCTGGAGCTCGGCGGGCCCGCCCGCTTCACGGCGCGCGAGAGCGCGGCGGCCGCGGGCCTGGACCTCGGTTTCGTGCTCGACGTGCGGCGCGCGAACGGCGTGGCGGTGACCGATCCGGACGCGCCCGCGCTGAGCGAGGCCGACCTCGCGATCGGCGGGCTGACGAAGGCGGCGACCGACGCCGGGGTCACCGCGGAGCAGGTGCTCGAGACGGCCCGCGTGCTGGGGCACGCGCTGCGCCAGGTCGCCGACCAGTTCAGCGAGATCGTCTTCGAGCTGGCGTACGACCCGAACCTCGACGAGGCGGCGCTCGCGGAGCGCTTCGCGACGCAGGTCGACGGCGTTCCAGCCGCTGATCGACGAGCTGCTCGCGAACGGCCTGCGCGTCCACTTCCGCGACGCCGTGCGCGACGCCGCGATCGCGGCGGCCGAGCAGACGGCGCGCGGGGGCCTTGCCGCCGGGCGCGAGGTCACGGTCGCGTTCGCCGACCTCGTCGGGTTCACCCGTCTGGGCGAGGAGCTGCCGCCGGCCGGGCTGGAGCGCGTCGCGGCGCGGCTGACCGAGCTGGCGCAGAGCGTCACCGGTCCCCCGGTGCGCCTGGTCAAGTCGATCGGGGATGCGGTGATGCTCGTCTCACCGCCAGCCCGGCCCGCTCGTCGAGGCGATGCTGCACCTGTCCGAGCTCGCCGACGCCGAGGGCCAGGGCTTCCCGCAGCTGCGCATCGGGATCGCGTCCGGTCAGGCGATGACGCGCGGCGGCGACTGGTACGGGCGCCCCGTCAACCTCGCCAGCCGCCTGACGGCGATCGCGCGCGGCGGCAGCGTGCTCGTGACGTCCGACGTCCGCGACGCGCTGAGCGACGACTTCCACTGGTCGGCGGCGGGCCCCCGGCGCATCCGCGGCGTGCAGGGGACCGTCCCGGTGCACCGCGCGCGGGCGCTCGGCTACGAGGCCGCGGCCGAGGCCGGCGCGGCGTAGTCCGGCTCCGGGTCCGCGGGCCGGCGGACGCGCCGGACCGCCGGCACCGCGAGACAGGCGAGCGCCGCGGCGACGCCGATCGCCGTTCCGGCCCGCATCGTCGTCTCGAGCCCGATCGCCGCGGCGATCGGGGCGGAGAGCGCCAGGCCGATCGGCATCAGCCCGGCGGCGGCCGCCCAGTCGTACGCGCTGACGCGCGCCGTCGCCTCGGGCGGCACCTGCTGCTGGACCGTGACGTCCCAGAGCGTGAAGAAGAGCGAGACGCCGATGCCCGAGGCGGCCTCCAGCACGGCGATGACGGGCACGCTCAGTCCGGACGAGATGATCACGCCCTGCGAGCAGGCCACGAGCATCGCGCGCGAAGCACGCGACGAGCGTCCGCTCGAACCGCACGCGGTAGGCGACGACGCTGCCGATCACCGCGCCGACGCCGAACGCCGTCGCGATCGCCGCCCAGGCGGTCGCCCCGCCCAGGTCGCGCTCGGCCAGCGCCGGACCGAGGACGAAGATCGACGGCAGGACGAACACGGTGTAGGCGACGAGCGCGCCGATGCCCGGCAGCAGCCAGCCGGCGCCGCGGACGATCGCCCACCCTTCGCGCAGGCCCTCGAGGAGCCCGTGCGGACCGGCCTCCCCGGGGTCGCCGGACGTCACCTCCGACGGGCGCAGCCGCGCGAGGAAGAGCGCGCTCACGACGAACGTCAGCCGAGTCGATCGCGATGGCGTCGCCGGGGCCGGTCAGCGCGATCAGCACCCCGGCGAGCGCCGGGCCGATGACCATCCCCGCGTTCTGCACCAGGCCGAACAGCGCGTTGGCCTGCTGCAGGCGCGCCGTCTCCACGGTCTGCGGCAGCAGGCCGACCATCGCCGGGCCGAAGAACGCCTCGGCGATCCCGAAGAGGCCGGCGAGCACGGCGAGCATCCAGATCTCGGCCGTGCCGGTCAGCAGCAGCGCGGCCATCGTCGCCTGGACCACGGCGCGCGCCGACGTCGGCGACGAGCATCGTCTCGCGCCGCCCGAAGCGGTCGGCGACCGTCCCGCCGGGGATCGCGACGAACAGGAACGGGATCGACAGCGCCGCCTCGACGAGCGCGAGATCGCTCAGGTCGCCGATCGCCAGGACGGCGAACGGCAGCGCGATGAACGTGATCCGGTCGCCGATCAGCGACAGGATCTGCCCGGCGAAGAGCAGCCGGTAGCGCGGCTCCTCGCGGAGCACCTCGGGCAGCGCGATGCGCATCGCGCCGAGCTACCCGGCTGCCGCGACCCGCTCGAGCACCGCGGCGTCGGCGTCGAAGTTCGCGTGCACGTCACCGACGTCGTCGTTGTCCTCGAGCGCGTCGATCAGGCGCATGACCTTCGCCACCGTCGGCTCGTCGATCTCGACGCGCGTCGACGGCAGGAAGGTGACGTCCGCGGACTGGAACTCGATCCCGGCGTCCTCGAGCGCGGCGCGCACGGCGCTGAGGTCCGACGGGTCGCTCACGACCTCGAAGACGTCCTCGTCGACGGCGATGTCCTCGGCGCCGGCGTCGATCGCGACGATCAGGTCGTCCTCGGTGTAGCGGCTCGCGTCGACGACGACGACGCCCTTCTTCTCGAACAGGTAGGCGACCGAGCCCGGCTCGCCGAGGTTGCCGCCGGCCTTCGTGAACGCGTGGCGCACGTCGCTGCCGGTGCGGTTGCGGTTGTCGGTCAGCGCCTCGACGAGCACGGCGACGCCGCCGGGGCCGTAGCCCTCGTACAGCACCGCCTCGTAGCTCTCGGCGTCGGCGCCGGCGCCGGTCCCGCGCTGGATCGCGCGCTCGATGTTGTCCTTGGGCATCGAGGCGTCCTTGGCCTTCTGCACGGCGAGCGCGAGCGTCGGGTTGCCCTCGATGTCACCGCCGCCCTCCTTCGCCGCGACGGTGATGGCGCGCGCGAGCTTCGTGAAGAGCTTGCCCCTGCGCGCGTCGACGATCGCCTTCTTGTGCTTGATCCCCGCCCACTTGGAATGCCCGGCCATGCGGCCAAGCGTAGCCGCAGGAACGGGACTCCGGGAGGGCGCGCGCTCAGGCGCCCGCGAGGCAGCGCGGGTTCGCGCGGTACCAGTCGATCGTCCGCCGCAGACCGTCGTCGAGCTCGACCTGCGGCCGCCAGCCGCTGAGACCGGTGAGCTTCGACGGGTCGACCCACTGGCGGTCGATCTCGCCCGGCCGGGGTGCCGGTGCCGCGCACGTCCGGCGCGACGTCCACGCCCGCCGCCGCGCACACCGCGTGATCGACGTCCAGCACGCGGCGCGGGACGCCGGAGCCGCCGTTGAACGCCTCTCCCCCGGCCGCGCCCGCGTCGAGCAGGTCCGCGATCGCGAGGTAGGCGTCGACCGCGTCCTCGACGTAGAGGAAGTCGCGCTCCGGGGAGCCGTCCGAGCGCACGACCGGCGGCGCGGCCCTCGAGCACGGCCGCGACCGCCTCGGGGATCAGCCGCGAGCGGTTCTGGTCGCCGCCGCCGTAGATGTTCGCGAACCGGGTGACCGCGACCGGCAGGCCGTAGGTGTGCCAGTAGGAGCGCGCGATCACGTCCGCCGCGGCCTTCGACGCGTCGTAGGGATGCCGCGGCGCGCAGCGGCAGGTCCTCGGTGTACGGCAGCACGTCGCTCTCGCCGTAGGCCTTGTCGGACGCGGCGACGATCGTCCGCTCCACCCCGTGCAGCGCGGCACGCCTCGAGCACGTTCCAGGTGCCGCGCACGTTCGACTCGAACGTCGATCGCGGGGAGCGGTTCGCGGTGCCGACGATCGTCTGCGCGGCGAGGTGGAAGACGGTGTCGGCCTCGTGCTCGCCGACCGCGCGCTCGATCAGCTCGGCGTCGAGCAGGTCGCCGTGGACGACGGTGCAGCGCGCCTCCGTCCCGTCCAGCGTCAGCGCGCTGCCCGGCCGCTCGTCGCGGCGCAGGACGATGACGGCGGCGCCGCGCTCGAGCAGCGCGCGCGCACGAGCCAGGCGCCGAGCAGGCCGTACGCGCCGGTGACGAACACGCGGCGGCCGGCGAAGGCGACGCCGTAGGGAGCGCTCACCAGCGGCGCCATGGGGCCTCCCCGCGCTCGCACAGGTCGTTCAGCAGCACCGCGTCCTTGTAGGTGTCCATGCAGTCCCAGAATCCCTCGTGGCGGTGTGCGCGCAGCTCGCCCGTCGGCCGCGAGCGACGGTCAGCGGGCCCTGCTCCAGCACGTCCTCCGGCCCGATGCGGTCGAGCGCCGCGGGCTCCAGGCAGAGGAAGCCGCCGTTGACCCAGTCCTCGGAGCGCGGCTTCTCGCGAAAGCCCGTGATCGCGCCCGTCGGCCGCGAGCTCGGCGACGCCGAACTGCAGCTCGGGCCGCACGACGGTCATCGTGGCCGCGAGCCCCGCCGCGGTGTGGCCGTCGAGCAGCGCCGTGAGGTCGATGTCGGCGACGCCGTCGGCGTACGTGACGCAGCACGTCGCCGCCGCGCAGGCGCTCGGCGGCGCGCGCGACCCGGCCGCCCGTGGGCGTCGCGTCGCCGGTGTCGAGGCACGTCACGCGCGCGCCGTCGGGCCAGGCTCTGCGCGGCGACGAACGCCTCGACCTGGTCGCCGAGGTACCCCGTCAGCAGCAGCACGTCGCGGAACCCCTGCGTGAGGTACAGCTGGATCACGTGCCAGACGATCGGCCGGCCGCCGATCTCGACGAGCGCCTTGGGAATCGCGTGCGTCTGCTCCTGGAGCCGGGTGCCGCGACCGCCGCAGAGGATCGCGACGGGTGTCTCGTGCGGGCGCGCCATGCGGCCGGTGATGCTCGCAGATGGACGCGGGCTAGGATCGGCGCGCATATGAGCGTTCCGGCGGAGATCTTCAAGGCCTACGACATCCGTGGCCTCTACGGCGACCAGATCGACGGCGACCTCGCCGAGCAGATCGGGCGCGCGTTCGCACGGTTCCTGGGCTCGCTCGCCGGGCGCCCGACCAACGAGCTCGGCGTCGGCCTGGGCCGCGACATGCGCCTGCAGGCCCCGGAGCTGAGCGACCGCTACAAGGCCGGGCTGATGGCCGAGGGCGTCCACGTCATCGACGCCGGGATGGTCGGCACCGAGATGCTCTACTGGCTCGTCGGCTCACGCGAGCTCGACGGCGGCCTGATGTGCACCGCCTCGCACAACCCGAAGGCCTACACGGGCGCCAAGCTCGTCAAGAAGGGCGCGATCCCGCTCTCCGGCGACGCCGGCATCCAGGACATCCGCCGCGAGATCGAGGCCGGCATGCCGAAGGCCCCGGGCGGCGGCACGAGCGAGCGCGTCGACATCTGGTCGAAGTTCCAGAACGCCGCGCTCGCGTTCATCGATCCCGTCGGTCGATCAAGCCGCTGAAGGTCGTCGTCGACGGCGGCAACGGGATGGCCGGGCCCGATGGTCGGGCCGCTGCTGCGCCACCTGAAGCTCGACCTCGTCGAGACCTACTTCACGCCGGACGGCAACTTCCCCGGCCACGAGCCGAACCCGCTGCTGCCCGAGAACCGCCAGTTCATCATGGACAAGGTCGTCGAGGAGGGCGCGGACCTCGGGATCGCCTGGGACGGCGACGCCGACCGCTGCTTCTTCATCGACGACACGGGCGCGTTCGTCGACGGCGACTTCCTGACCGCGCTGCTCGCCGAGTCGCTGATGGCGAAGCTCCCGCAGTCGACGATCCTCTACGACGTGCGCGCCTCCTGGGGCGTGCCGCGCACCGTCGAGCGCCTCGGCGGCCGCGCGCTGCCCAACCGCGTCGGGCACGCGTTCTTCAAGACGCGCATGCGCGAGGAGGACGCGGTCTTCGGCGGCGAGGTCAGCGGCCACTACTACTTCCGCGACTTCTACTGCGCGGACTCGGGCACGATCCCGGCGCTGCTGATGCTCGAGCTGCTGTCGACGAGCGGCAAGCGCCTCAGCGAGCTGCTCGAGCCCTACCGCTCGACCTACTTCATCTCCGGCGAGATCAACTCGACCGTCGACGACGCCGAGGCCAAGATGGCGGACATCGCCGCGCAGTACGCCGCGCAGGGCGCCGAGATCGGCCACCTCGACGGCGTCAGCATCGACTTCGAGGACTGGCACTTCAACGTGCGCTCGTCGAACACCGAGCCGCTGCTGCGGCTGTGCCTCGAGTCGCTCGTCTCCGTCGAGGACATGGAGCGCCGCGCGCGACGAGGTCCTCGAGCTGATCCGCTCGTGACCGGCGAGGCCGCCGGCGCGGCCGCCATCTCGCTCTGGGATCCGGAGAGCGAGCCGGCGCGCGAGACGGTCGCGCAGGGCATCCGCTGCATCCCGATCCCGACGCCCTTCGCCGTCGGCCGGGTCAACGTCTACCTGCTCGAGGACGACCCGCTCACGCTGCTCGACGCCGGGCCGAACTCGGGCCGCGCGCTCGACGAGCTCGAGCAGGGCCTCGCGGCGCTCGGGCATCGCGTCGAGGATCTCGAGCTGATCCTCGTGAGCCACCAGCACATGGACCACGTGGGCCTCGTCGACATCCTCGCCCGGCGCTCCGGCGCCGAGGTCGCGGCGCTCGACCTGCTCGCGCCGTGGCTCGCCCGCTACGGCGAGTTCCAGGACGCCGACGACGCGTTCTCCGGCGCCGTGATGGCCCGCAACGGCATCCCCGACGAGACGCGCCTCGCGCTGCGGGCCGTGTCGCACGCCTTCCGCGGCTGGGGCGCGAAGGCGACGGTGACGCGGCCGCTCGCCGAGGGCGACGAGATCGTCCTGCGCGACCGCACGCTCCGCGTCCACCACCGCCCCGGCCACTCGCCCGTCGGACACCGTCTTCCACGACGCGGCCCGCGGCACGCTGCTCGCCGCCGACCACCTGATCAAGCACATCTCGTCGAACCCGCTGATCGCCCGGCCGCTCGACGCGCCGCTGGACGACGCGGACGTCGCCGCCGGCCTCGCCCGCCCGCAGTCGCTGCGGATCTACCTCGACTCGCTCGCGGCGACGCGCGCGATGGACGACGTGCGCCTCGTCCTCCCCGGCCACGGGCAGGCGGTCACCGAGCACGTCCCGCTGATCGACGAGCGCACCCGCCTGCACGCGCGGCGCGCGCGCCGGATCCACAAGCTGATCGCCGAGCGGCCGCGCACCGCGTTCGACATCGCGCAGACGATGTGGGGCAACGTCGCCGTCACGCAGGCGTACCTGACGCTGAGCGAGGTGCTCGGGCACGTCGACCTGCTGCTGAACGACGGGCTCGTCGCCGAGGTCGAGGGCGACGGCGGCGTCGTGCGCTTCGAGAGCCTCGTTCAGCCGGGCGACTGAACCGGCACCTCGGCCGGCTGCTCGGCGGCGGCTCTCCTGCCGCACGCGCGCGAGCTCGCGGATCTTGGCCGACTCCGCATCCCACTGGTAGACGACCGCCGTGTCGGCGATCCGGTCGTAGATCGCCTTGCGGTGTCTTGCCGAAGATGATGCCGAGGAACCCGGCGCCGAGCGTCAGGAAGCCCAGCGGGAAGGCGATCAGGCGGATCACCGCGTGCCGCTGGTCGAGCTCGGAGCCGTCCGCGCGGACGATCCGCAGGCCCAGCAGCGCCATCCCGGGCGACTTCGAGCGCAGCAGCCAGCCGTTGCCCAGGTAGATCCCCCACCAGCCGAAGTAGAGCAGCAGCGTGATCCAGCTGTCCTTCGAGAAGTCGAGCGTCCAGGGTGTCGTCACGTCCACCGCCGCCGCGATCAGCGCGACCGTCGCCGTGTAGATGATCGACACGAACGCCGCGTCGGCGAGGAACGCCAGCAGCCGCGAGACGGGGCCCGCGTAGTGGCCCTGGTGCGCGAGCGCCCGGTCGGAGTCGCGGCCCGCGGGCGTCACGTCTCCGGGCCTCCCTCGTCCGGCTGCTCGACGAGGCGGGCGCGGCCCGAGCGGGAGGTCCTCCTGGCGGCGGCGCATCACGCGGTTGACGACGCGCGTGACGACGTCGTCGACGTCGACCGCCTGCGTCCGCGCGGCGTCGAGCGCCTCGCTCGCGAACCCGCTCGTCGAGCGCGCGACGATCGTGCCCAGCTCGGTCTGCTCCACGACGGCGTCCACGTCGACGCGCTGCACGACCTCGTTGACGTCGACGCGGTCGACGATCGCCCCGATGTCGATCCGGTCGACGATCGCGTCGATGTCGATCCCGCCCACGAGGTGGTCCATGTCGATCCGCCGCACGAGCGCGTCGATCTCGATCCGGCGGACGAGCCGGTCGATGTCGATCTCGCTGACCACGCGGTCGATCGCGATCCGCGACACCAGCGTGTCGATGTCGATCCGCGAGACGAGCCGGTCGATCGCGATCCGCGACACCAGCGTGTCGATGTCGATCCGCGACACGAGCTTGTCGATCTCGATGTCGCTGACGACCCGGTCGATCGCGATCCGCGACACGAGCGTGTCGATGTCGATCCGCGACACGAGCGTGTCGATCTCGATCTCGCTCACGACGCGGTCGATCGCGATCCGCGACACGAGCGTGTCGATGTCGATCCGCGACACGAGCGCGTCGATGTCGATCCGCGAGACGAGCGTGTCGATGTCGATCTCGCTCACGACCCGGTCGATCGCGATCCGCGAGACCAGCGCATCGATGTCGATCTCCCCGACCACCGCGTCGATGTCGATCTCCCCGACCACGGCGTTGATGTCGAGCGCTCCGACGACGGCGGGCGCGACGGCCTCGATCAGCCGCTGCCCCTCGCCGGCGGCGAGCGCGGCGGTCTCACCGCGGACGCGGCGGCCGTCCTCGGAGAGCGGCCGCAGCGCGTCCGAGCGCGGCGCCGGACACGGCGCGGGCTCCGGGAAGCCGGGCGCCCGATGCGCGCGATCTCGAGCCCGAGACCGGCTCCGGCGGCGGCGACGCGCAGGCCGACCCGCGTCGCTCCGGCGGCGGCGCCGAGAACCGCGTCGCCCGCGGCGATCACCGGATGCCGCGACGCCGGGCGCGGGCCGGCGTCCTGGCGGACGATCTCCCAGTGCACCTGATGCGGGTCCTGCCCGTCAGCGTCCATCCGGGCGCAATCTACCTCTCGCAGCCAGCGCCCGCCCACGCCGGGGAGGCCGGCGGCGGTTGGCCGCACGGGCGCTGCGGGTAGTGTCAGCAACGTGGACGGCGCCGCGCTGGAGCCGCAGGTGCAGGAGGTCGGCCGTGAACTGGCGGACGCGCTGCCCGCACGGCGGCCGCGGGCCGCTGCGCGTCCTGGACGACCGGGCGATGGAGTTCGCCTCGTCCGATGACGAGCTGCGCGCGGCGCTCTTTCGCTTCGTCGACGTCGTCCCCGCATGCCACTCCGTCGACGACCTCGCGCGCCACCTGACCGGCTTCCTGGAGGACGTCGACGACCCGCCGCCGTCGATCGAGGCCGCGATGCGGATGGGCTCGACCCGCGTGGGCCGCGCGGCGCTGGGCGCCGCCGCCGCCGTCGGCGTGAAGCGCATGGCGCACCGGTTCATCGTCGGCGAGGACGTGAGCGGTGCCCGCGGCGTGCTGCGCGGGCTCTGGCGGGAGGGCGTCGCGTCGTCCGTCGACCTGCTGGGCGAGGCGACGGTCACCGCGGACGAGGCGGACCGCTACGCCGCGCGCTGCGCGTCCGCGCTCGACGATCTGGCGGGCGTCTACGACGGGCTCGCGCCCGCGCCGCTGCTGGAGCGCGACGCCGCCGGCCCCACGCCCCGCGTCAACCTCTCGGTGAAGACCTCGGCGCTCACGCCGCTGCTGCGGCCCGACGCGCCCGACCTCGGGCGGCGCGACGCCGCCGAGCGCCTGCGGCCGCTGCTGCGCCGCGCGCGCGACGCGCGGCGCGCACCTGCACGTCGACATGGAGAGCCTCGACTCGCGCGAGGCGGTCACCGACCTCGTGCTCAGCCTGCTCGCCGAGGACGAGTTCCGCGACGGGCCCGTCGGCGGGCGTCGTCCTCCAGGCGTACCTGCGCGACGCGCCGGCGCTGGCGACGCGACTGCTCGACTGGTGCTCCGCGCAGGCGCGCGCGCACCCCGCTGACGATCCGGCTCGTCAAGGGCGCCTACTGGGACCACGAGATCATCGAGGCGCGGCAGCACGGCTGGACGGCGCCCGTGTTCGAGCTGAAGTCCGACAGCGACCGCACGTTCGAGACGCTCACCCGCGACCTGCTCGAGGCGCGCTCGGCGGGCGCCCCGGTGCGGGTCGCGATCGCCTCGCACAACCTGCGCTCGGTCGCCCACGCGCTGGCGGCGAACGCGCGCTCGGCGGCGCGCCCGCAGGACGTCGAGATCCAGGTCCTGCGCGGCCTCGGCGACGACCTGCAGCACGCGCTCTCGACGACCGGGCACCGCGTGCGCACCTACTGCCCGGTCGGCGACCTCGTCGCGGGCATGGCGTACCTCGTGCGCCGGCTGCTCGAGAACACGAGCAACGAGAGCTTCCTGCACGACCAGGTCACCGGCGTGCCGATCGAGGAGCTGCTGCGGGCGCCATGACCGGCCTTCCGCCGTTCGCGAACGAGCCGCTGGCGGAGCTGCGGCGGGCGCCTGCAGCGCACCGCGCCTGCTCGACGCGCTCGACGGCGCTCGACGCCGCCCTGCCGCTGCGCGTCCCCGTCTGGATCGGGGCCGGCCGCCGCGACGGCGAGGACTTCACGTCGACCGATCCCGGGGACCCGTCGCGGACGGTCGCGATCGCCGCGAGCGCGACCGCCGCCGAGGTCGCGAGCGCCGTGGAGGTCGCGCGCGAGGGGTTTCGCGCCTGGTCCGCCCGCTCCGGCGAGCGACCGCGCGGCGCGTGCTGCTGCGCACCGCGCAGATCCTGCGCGAGCGGCGCCCGGCGCTGACCGCGCTGGCGCTGCGCGAGTGCGCGAAGCCCTGGGACCAGGCCGACGCCGACGTCTGCGAGGCGATCGACTTCCTCGAGTACTACGCCCGCGCCGCGATCGAGCTCGAGGAGCTCGCGCCCGTCGCTGCTCCAGATCGCCGGGCGAGCGCAACACGATGGCCTACCGCCCGCGCGGCGTCTGCGCGGTGATCGCGCCGTGGAACTTCCCGCTCGCGATCGCGCTCGGGATGACCGCCGCCGCGCTCGCGACCGGGAACGCCGTGCTGCTCAAGCCCGCCGAGCAGTCCCCCGGATGCGCGCTGCGAGCTCGTGCGGGCGCTGCGCGACGGCGGCGTTCCCGCCGAGGCGCTCGCCCTGCTGCCCGGCGCCGGCGACGTCGGAGCGGCGCTCACGCGGCACCCGGGCGTCCAGACGATCGCCTTCACCGGCTCCGTGCCCGGTCGGCCTCGACATCCTCGCGGCGGCCGCCGCCGCGCCGAGCGCCGGCGCCCGCCACCTCCCGCGGGTCATCGCCGAGCTCGGCGGGAAGAACTGCGTCATCGTCGACAGCGACGCGGACCTCGACGACGTCGTGCCGGGGATCATCGACTCCGCGTTCGCCTACGGCGGCCAGAAGTGCTCGGCGGCATCGCGGGTCCTCGTCCACGAGGCGATCGCCGACACGCTGATCCAGCGCCTCGCCGGGCGCCGCCGACGTGCTCGTGACCGGCCAGGCGCAGACCTTCGGCACCACCGTCCCGCCGGTGATCGAGGAGAGCGCGCGCGACCGCGTCCGGCGCTACACCGAGCTGGCCGCACGGCACCGGCCGGATCGTCTCGGCGGCGGCCGCGGTGCCGCCGGAGGGCTGGTTCTGCGCCCCCGTGATCGCCACCGGGCTGCCCGGCGACTCGCCGCTGCTGCACGAGGAGATCTTCGGTCCGGTGCTCGCCGTCGAGGCCGTGCGCGACGTCGACGCCGCCTGCGACCGCGTGGACGAGCTGCCGTTCGCGCTCACCGGCGGGCTCTACTGCCGCAACCCGCGCACCGTCGAGCACGTCGTGCGCCGCTCCCCCGTCGGGAACCTGTACGTGAACCGCGCGGTCACGGGCGCGATGGTGGGCCGCCAGCCGTTCGGCGGCAACCGGCTCTCGGGAGGAGTCTCGCTGCGTTCTACCCGAAGGTCGCCGTGGCGTACACCCGGATCGCCACGATCGCGACCGACGACCACCACACGCTGCTGGAGTTCCGCGCGTCGGTCGGGGCCCAGTGGACGTTCGGCCACCACGGCCTAACCGCCTCGACGAGCTCATCGAGATCATCGAAGACATCTGCACTTGATCGATAGATAGTGAGAATATATACTCGCTATCTATGAGGGAGCTCTTCCTCGCTCTGCTCAGCGACGAGCGTGCTCATGGCTACGAGCTGAAGCAGTCGTTGGAACACGAGTTCGGCGACTTGCTGCCGGCACTGAACGCCGGCCAGATCTATACGACGCTTGCGCGGCTCGAACGGGACGGTCTCGTCGTCGGTCAGGCGGTGCCTGGGGACGGCCGTGGCAAGCGCGTGTACGAACTGACGGATGCCGGCCGGGCTGCGCTCGCGGCCTGGATCGAGCTGCCCATCTCGGGCAGGCGACTCAAGGACGAGTTCTTCATGAAGCTCGTCGTCGTCGCCGGAGCCCGACTGGCGGAGCCGAAGCAGCTGATCGACGGGCAGCGACGCGAGTACCTGCAGTCGCTGCGCGACCTGAACGCGCTGCTCGACGCGAACGGGAAGGCGCCCGCGGCCGAGCTTCTTGTCGAGGGGGCGATCCTGCATCTGAAGGCCGACCTGGAGTGGCTCGAGCTGATCGAGCAGCGACTCGCGCCGAAGGAGGAAGTCCGATGACACCGGTACTGGAGGCGAGGAATCTCGCCAAGACGTACGAGACCGGCGGCGCGAAGGTGCTGGGTCTTCGCGGTGTCGACCTCTCGATCGAGCGCGGCGAGTTCGTGGCGATCATGGGCCCGAGCGGATGCGGGAAGTCGACGCTCCTCAATCTGCTCGCCGGGCTCGATCGGCCGACCGCGGGTGAGGTCTGGCTCGACGGCAAGCGGATCGACGGGTTGAGCGAGACCGATCTCGCACGTCTGCGTCGGCGCAAGGTCGGCTTCGTGTTCCAGTTCTTCAACCTGGTGCCGACGCTGTCTGCGATCGAGAACGTCGAGCTGCCGCTGCTCCTCGTCGGCCGGCGGCGCAGAGAGGCTCGACGATCCGCGAACGAGCTGCTGAGCGATCTGGGCATTGCCGAGAGGCAGGGAGCCGCTCCGGTCGAGCTGTCGGGCGGGCAGCAGCAGCGGGTCGCGCTCGCGCGCGCGCTGGCGAACAGCCCTGACGTCGTCCTCGCCGACGAGCCGACCGGCAATCTCGACTCGGCGTCGGCTCGCGACGTGCTCGGGCTCTTTCGCGAGGCTCGGGGACGCGGGCAGACGCTCCTGCTCGTCACGCACGACGCGAGCGTCGCGTCCGCGGCGGACCGGGTGATCACGCTCCGCGACGGGCTGGTTGCCGACGAGACCGAGCTGCGGGCCGCCCGCCAGGTCGCTCCCCTGCTCGAGCTGGAGGGGCCATGACGGCGCATGCTGTTCAGGCTGGCGTTCGCGGGCATCCGCTCACGGCTGCTCGCGAGCGCGCTCACGATTGCGATCGCGGCGGCGGCGGCCGCGACGATCGTGCTCGCGCTGGAGGTGCGCTCGAGCGGGCTCGATCCCTGGCAGCGGACGTTCGATGCGGCCAACGGCGCACACGTGCTCGCCGCTCGTCCCCTCGCAGGCCGACGCGCGCGCGATCGCGAGAGCTCCCTGGCGTGGCCGAGCGCGGCGCGCCCGTGCCTGTCGCGACGGCAACGGTAGGGCCGCGTGGAAGTAGCGACCGAGTGTTCCTCGCCGGCCTGAGTGGTCGCCCGGCCGTGAACACGCCGGTGCTGACGACTGGCTCGCCGTTGCGCGAGGGCGGCATCGTGCTCGAACGCAGCTTCGCCCGCGCACTCGGCATCGAGGTCGGCGCCACGCTGGAGCTCACGAGCTGGCGCGGCTCGGACGACCGGCGCCGCTCGGTCGAGCTGCCGGTTCTCGGGACTGCGGTCGTCCCGAGCCAGGCGCGCTACCCTCGCAGCAATCCCGGCCTGGCCTGGGTCACCCGCGCCACGCTCGGGCGGGTCGAGCCGGATCGCACCTACTGGCGCTGGACAGAGGCGCTTCGACTGGCGAATCCCGCAGCGGCTGCGGCCTTCACCGGGCAGGCGGCAGCAGGCTCTCCGGACATCTCCTTCGAGACGTGGCAAGACCAACGCGACAACGCGCTCGGCGATGCACGGACCACGCAGGTGATCGTGACGATGTTCACCATCCTGCTCCTGATCGTCGCCTTCGTCGTCGTCGGGATCCTCGTCGGTGCCCGCGTCGGCGCTCAACACCGGGAGATCGGGTTGCTCAAGGCGGCCGGCTTCACGCCGCGCCAGGTCGGAGCCGTCTTCGCCCTCGAGTCCGCCGCGCTCGGTCTCGTCGCGGCGGCCCTCGGCTTCGCGCTCGGCGACGATCCTTGCACCCCGGCTTGCCGCGCCCAGCGCCGAAACGCTGCTCGGCTCACCAACGATCGCGGCGAATCCCTGGCACGTCCTCGTTGCGAGCTGTTTCGTCCTTCCCGTGCTCGTAGCCGGAGCCTTGACGTCAACCCGCCGCAGC
The DNA here is from genome assembly GCA_963721255.1 of uncultured Actinomycetes bacterium. Taxonomy (GTDB): domain Bacteria; phylum Actinomycetota; class Thermoleophilia; order Solirubrobacterales; family Solirubrobacteraceae; genus F1-60-MAGs163. The sequence goes on along the minus strand of CAVRIM010000007.1, from coordinate 1,392 downwards.
ACCCGCTTCACCGTGCTCGAGGCGATACATGCGGGCAGCTCGTCCCCGCCGAATTCACGCCTTGCGCGCGCCGCCGCCCCATCCGTCATGCCCTTGACGATCGGGCTCGGGCTCAAAGACCTGCTTGCACGAGGACGGAGGGCGCTTCTCCTCGCGGCCGCGATCGCGTTGTCCGGCGCGGTGGTGGTCATCGCGCTCTCGGTCGACGCCTCGCTCGACGCGCAACCTGCCGGCAAGACCAGCGACGTCCCGGATGAGCTGCCGCTCCTCATCTACACGCTCGACGCCACGTTGCTGGTGATCACCGCCACCACGCTCGTCGCGGTCGCCCTGCTCTCGGTCCGCGAGCGGATCCGCGACTACGGCGTGCTCAAGGCGATCGGCCTCACGCCCACGCAGATCACCGTCCACCCTCGTCAGCGCCCACGCCGCCCTCGCGGTCGTCGCGTCCCTCCTCGCCATCCCGCTCGGCATCGGGCTCTACCTCGCCCTGTACGGGATCGCCAGCGGCACGACCGAGGGCGCCGTCGTCGCACCATGGTGGTCGCTCGCGCTGATTCCGATCGGAACCGTGCTCGTCGTCGTCGCCGCGACCAGCCTCCCGGCCCGGCTGGCCACCCGAATCCGCACCGCCGACGCGCTCCGTTACGAATGATGCGTCGATCGAGAGCGACCAGCCGCCGAGCGCGGGCCAGCGCGCGTCGCACGGGCCACTGGCACGTTGAAGCACGCCCTCGACTGTCTTGGCTCTTGGGCTGGGGCCGGCGATCAACCTCGCGCTACGTCAAGGCGCTTCGACGGGTGAAACCGTCCTCCGCATTACGCAATGGTTCTTCCCTTGGACCGCTCGTAGCTGAAGCCGGCCTGCTCGAAAAGGCTGCGCGTGCCGTTGTAGAGGAAGGAGCCCGACGTCCTCTTGCCCATCGTGTCCTGCGGATACGCCTCGACCACGCCACCGCCCGCCTTCGCGATCAGGTCGAGGGCGCCACGAAGCGCGACGGCTGCGACGCCTTTGCGTCGGTAGTTTCTCGGCCAGGTCGGCGAACGCATCCCACGTCGCGGTACCGAGGTGGCCTGATCGCCATACTCGCTCATGGCATCCCCCGGCTCACTGGCTCGGTCAGCTGACGGATGAAGGCAGCTTAGATCCCGCCTCGGGTTCCGGTGACGCCGGCTTCCGCCGGCACGTCAGGAGACCGGCGCGTACCCGAAGGAGCGTGACGCCCGAATCGAACGCCTCTGACCTTCGAGACGATCAATCGTCCCATCGAGTCACCAGTCCCTCGTTCGGAAGGAGCATCGATACCCGATTGCCGGCGAGGAAAACAGCCTCGAGATACCGATCACGGCGCGCATGCCTGTGGCACGCAGGCGACGCCGCCTCGCCTGCGG